>JAJFIX010000032.1 GCA_021774575.1 Alphaproteobacteria bacterium
TCCATTTCTTTTTTGTGGGTGCCGCTATCGTCGCCTCGCGACGCGAAGGAGGCGTTTGCCTGGGCGATTTTTGCCAGGGCCCGGGTCGGGCTCAGCCCGGCGATTTGAGCGGGGTCGGCGGTGGGGCCGATCAAAACAAAACCATTGAACATGAGATCAAATCGCTCGACCCCGTCACCGGCGGCGACGAAATGCTCTAACTGGTGCGGTTGCAAACTGAGTTCAGCGTATCTTCCCCGTATCTTCCAAGTCGCCACCCAAAGGCTGCAAGAAGCCCTGGTCGGACTGGAAGAACAAGGGCTGCGCTAACGGTCCGAACTCATAGTCCAGAAAATGCCTCAACCATCAGACACCTCACCAGGTCCGACAATCGGACTCCGGCAACGATAGATAAGCCAAAATGCGAGGCCAGAAGTAAAGCCGCAGCCGGTCAAGAGCAATTGCGTTTCAATACTCTGGAATCGCCCAATCAATGCGCCCCCTAAGCCGCCGACAAATATGGACGACAAGATTATTGTATAGAAATTAACCAGACCGAATCGCCGCAATAACAGAAACAACGGCACCGCAACAAAAAGTGCCATGGAATAGGACACGTAAAGAAAAACTATAACCATTCCTATAAATGTTTTGAGCACGTAAATTATGTCGCCCAGGGCATAGGGATATTCCTCCGCCAGAAGAAATAATCCCGTCAATATGGCCGGAACAGCGGGCGAAACTGCGAAAGCCACTCTTGCATTCGAGTAATACAGGAATATGCGTTCCAACGTCATGGCTAGACAGTACCCTATTTGATTGTTCCTTCATAGACCTTAACCCGTCAGCATTGATCGCTCACCCCTTACAGACCGACCTTTGAGCGGGCCCACATCCTACTATCTTGGCTTCAAGGGGCTTGCCTGATTAGCGCATTAGCCTCACCAATAATATCGTCGTGGGTCCTTCTCCAATTTTTTGTTAAATGCGTGTCAAATAATATTGTGTTTGCCAGGAATGTAGGACTCTGTAAATAGCCTGCCCCTTCGCCGTAAGTTCTCAACGTTACCGCCCCAGTACCATCTAGTTCAGCAAAGCGAACGACATATCCTTCGTTTAGAATGTGCTCCCCAGCGATTGTATAGTTGACGACCAAATCCGAATATCGACTTGGATCCGGCGACGGAATTACATAACTAAGAACCTTGTTTAGTGGGTTGATTCGGCCATACCATTCTGGTGGATTGGCGTTATTACGCGTTCCGTTCGGGCTCGCTGGCATATCCGTCGCATGCAGCGTTGGGTCTGCCACCAATGCATCTGAGAAAGCACTCAATTCCAACGCTGTAAAACGCCCAATAACCTCTGTTTCAACAAGATATTGGTGGGCATCCACGTCGCTACGATTAAATCCCTTGGCGTCCACGTCGTTGTTTGGCAATTCAAATGGCGGGACGACGCTCCGCCCGGGTGTCACTTTGACCCCGCCACTCTCGCTATTCAGCTCAACTCCGGCACCTTCACGGTCTATACCGCGCAAATCCTCCCATATTGTCGGTCTGAAACTAGTAGGCGTTTGAGCCAATACTATGGACGGCTCTACACCATCAAACTGCGCAGTTCTGAGAACGGCACCGCCCCGCTCACGTTCAACCGTGCCAGTATCTTCATCATCGACAATGATGGCCGTCCCGTCGCCTTGAAACAGAACCTGCCCCCCTAGCGCCAAACCGGGCTCATCTCCCGGGCTCGGCCTGGGCACACCGATAGCGTCGGCAACATCGGCAATATTTGCGGGTCGCTCGATGCCATCCGAGTCACGGATGATGAGTTGGTCGGCGCTGTCAATTCTAATATCGATGTCAAGCTCTTGCGCGGCGGTTACTAGGGCATTGGCCACTTCGTTGCCTCCGATACCTTGCAGAGGTAGGGGAGTATCGCTATCCGGGGCCCGCACAATATTTGCGTCTCCATCACTTCGCCGTTGCGCGACCTCCTCACCCGTCGCCTCACGCACGCGGCCATCGGTGCTGCGGATGAACGCCTTGCCTTGCTCATCGAACTCCAATTCGCCTTCGCTCAACTGACCGGCGAGGTCGGTGACGTCCGCCTGGCTCAACACCGTCTCGGACCCGTCGGGACCGAGGAGCACGATTTCTCCTGCCCCATTAACACCGACCGGTACACCGGTTGCGGCTTTGCTCAATCGATCCAATTGGGCGATGACGGCCATACCGCCGAAGTTTTCGGCCAGAGCCGGTTGGTTCGGATCAATGGTCGGAATTTGGGCCGGGTTTTGGGGCGCCCGTCCGCTACCGTCGGTTTCAATGTCGGACCCCGGCGCTTCATCACCGAGTATGGGTGACAGGGCGCCTCGCTCATCGCCCGCCGGGATCACCTGCCCCGGCGCCAATACCGGCGGCGTGTCTGGGGTTTCGGTCTGGGTCGATCCGGCAAGAACTATCCCGCCAGATGCCCCCACCCCACCGTCATTGCGCCCGGCAAAAATACCAATCGTCTCCGGGTCGCAGCGCCCGACGCACATGCCGACCTGGCCAGCGGTCAGCCGGCCCTCGTTCTGGCTGGTGTGGAGCGCCTTGGCGAAATCATATTCCTGGGTCGCATTGGTCAGCGCCTCGGCGTCGGCGCGGCTGGCGAGGATTGCCCGGGCCCGGGCGGCGATGGCGGTGCGGCTCGGCTCGTCTAGGTGGAGTCCGGTGAATACAGAGCTCATGTCGCTACCGACCCGTTCCAGTAGTTCTTCGGGTGCGGTGTCGAGCAACCCAAAGGCCGCGGCCCGGCGCACCGCCGAGATCCGGCTGTTGAGGGTTCGATCGAAGTCTTGCGCCAGCAGCAGGCCCGAGGCGACCGCGGCGGAGAGCTCGCGGCCAGCGAAAGTCGAGGCGGCTTGGTTGGCCAGAGATTATCCTTTTGCTTGACTGACAACCGCCAGAAAGCCTAAGTATCAGCGAGCAAGAACACCATGCATTACAACTTACCCGGTTCAC
>JAJFIX010000033.1 GCA_021774575.1 Alphaproteobacteria bacterium
CGTTGGGTTTCAGCGCAAACAACTCGACAGTAGAATGACCGACCTTGGCCGGGACGCCATCGACACGCCCGGTCGCCTGGAAACCATCGAGACCGAAATCACCGCCGAGCTGGTCAACGCCGTCGCCACCGGTTTGATCCCGGCCAAAGAGTTCGACGCGACCCTCAATACGCGAATAAGCACCGCCCGCCGGATCGCCACCGCCGAGCTGCTCGACATCGCGCCCGAGGGCCTCCTCGAACGGGTCGGGACCGACATGGGCTCCGAGTTAACCGGCCTCAACCTGGATGAGCCAAGCCGCGCCGCCATCAGCGCCCGCGCCCAGGCCAAAATCGCCAAACGCGCCGCCGCCGCCGAGCTCGCCGCCGTGACCCAGGAAAACGACGTCTCCAAGCAGCTCCACATCAACCAGAAAGACGGCAAACTGACCGCATCAATGGTCGCCATGTGCTACGGAAAATGCAACCCAGAAACCCTCAAGATATTCGCCGAACGCGATGATGGGGTGGTGGGCGAAGACGAAGGTGGAACCGCTTCGGATATACTCGGACAAAACACTGGCGGTATTATGACCGTGGGTTTTGATGAAGCCCCCGAAACCGGGCCACGCTTTCCCGGCTTTGCCGGGATCACTCGGGGGGAAAACGGCCAGGACTTTATCATCATCAATCTGCCGGGTACTCGAGGGCCGATCCTGGTACCGATCTCGCGGGTTGATGCAAATAATTTCGAACTGGAATTCGGTGACCTGTCTGGGGCCGTGCCGGCACCCTCGATTACCGGTACTCTCGGTTTTAATGAGATGGGAGAGCCGGTGATTAATCTATCGCCGGTTGATCAGAAGGTGTTTGGTCGGAAAACAAGACCAGCCACCCAGGCCGAGCTCGGCATCCTGGCCGGGCTGCCGCCTTCGGCGCAGCGGCCACAGGATAGTTTGGGGCCTTTGGATGATGCCGGGGGTAATCCTTTCCATCCGACTCTGACGACCAAGGACGTTGGGCAAGTGATCCGAGAAAATGTGATTGAACCGGTGGAGAATTTGGGGCGAGGGATGGCTGAAGGCATGACTGCTGTTCGTGAGGCACTTGAGGTGGCCAATGACGACCGTATCGATCCGCGTGCCCTTGTTGAAAATCTTGATAATCCACTTGCTGTATTTGATAGTGAAAATTTGGATGAAGACCTCAGAACATCATTCGAGGATTTCGAGATATTGCGCCAAGGAGAGAGGGATACGTTCGTCTTTCTCAATACCCTCGACAATCCGCGTCAGACGCCGGAGGAACTCGATGCGCTGAATGATAGGTTGAAAGTAGCGGGTCTTGGAATTACCGCCGCGGTAGGTGCTGGCATGCTATTTGGTGGTCCAGTGGGCGGGTTGATCGCGGGGTCGGTGATCCTTTTTTCCCTTGGCGCAACACTAATCATCGGAAACGCTAGGCTCGACGCCTTAGCGGAAAAAAGCGCGGAGGAGCGAGAGCGGCTTGACACTGCGGTCACGTTTTGGCGCGGCATTGTCTCCGATGACGGAATGGATTTGCGCGATATAGTACAATTTGATATCGGCGATGGCGTGCTCATTTCCTACGATCAGATGCTCGCGCGGTCCGGGAACTTTGGCCGATTTGTAAATGATATCAGCAGTGGTGCTCAATCCGACCTCGTCAATGCGGCCGCAGGAAACGTATTGGTTGATCCGGAATTTACCGAGAACTTTAGATTAAGCCCGGACAACCCGGTAATTACGATTACCCCGGAAGAACTCGACGCTGCCTTTGGCGAGATGAATGGTTTGCTGGGTGATTTTGCCTCGGCCTATCTCAATTCATTTGATGGGTTCATGGGTGATCTCGATCGGCTGGTGCGCGTTAGGTCTTTACCGCAGGTCATAGGCACTCTGGAAGAATTGGACCGGCAGCTAAACCTGATGGAACAGTCATTCCCGGAAAATGAGCTGTTGAGGCAGGCTGTTCAGGAGCAATTTTCAGACGTAAGGCAAGAGGTGTCGAACCGACTGATCGTCGCTCGGGCGCGATTTGGCAGAAATATCGGGTTCTTCGAACAGATAAATGAAAACAGGATTGCCGGAGAGCGAGATGATGATCAGTGAGTTCAAATCGTTGTGTACAATATTGCCGCTTGGATTCCGTAGCCGAAAAAAACGAGCAAAAACGTCCGTAGTGGTATGGCCCCTTTTTTCGATCGATATTTTCTATATGCCAATAGAGATAAGTTCATGCCGACAATAACCACATAAAGGGAGTGTCTGTGGGCGAAATTCTCTAGCCAAGACGAGATCAACACCAAGGCTTGCATCGCCAGTAAAATCAAAAAACTGATGACTAATACCCAAACTTCACCCCGCGTGAGGGGGCGGCGTTTTCTTCGTCGCCCGTCATTTTTCAGTTTATTGGGCATTTAAGTGCCGTATAAGTAGTTAAAAAACATGCATGTACCCGTCATTATTTTGGCTCGATGTATGTGCCTGGTCAAGGGTTTGTTTTCAGTTTTAACGGATTCTGGCCGCCCGCCCTGCCGAACCAAGCCGCCTCAACCTTCGCTGCCCGCCCAGGAGCGGGCGGAGGTGACCGCGTTCCAGGCAACCGAGGATCGTCTCGGCCTGCCTGGCGAGGAACGGATTGCGAGCCTGACTCAGGCCCGTGAGAAAATCGGTGCCGCCCTGCCGCCCGCCGCCCGGTTGGTCT
>JAJFIX010000034.1 GCA_021774575.1 Alphaproteobacteria bacterium
AGACCAACCGGGCGGCGGGCGGCAGGGCGGCACCGATTTTCTCACGGGCCTGAGTCAGGCTCGCAATCCGTTCCTCGCCAGGCAGGCCGAGACGATCCTCGGTTGCCTGGAACGCGGTCACCTCCGCCCGCTCCTGGGCGGCAAACTCAGACGCGGCTTTTTTGGCCATGGCGTCGGTGGTGCGGACTTGCTGTTGGAACAGGGGGTCGGCGGGGGATGCGGGTTTGGGTGCCGGTGCAGGCTTTGCCAAGGTGGGCACGTCGTCGGGACCGGCACCGGTGAGCAAGGTTCGCTCGGCCACGGGGCGCACGGATTGGTCTGGTGCCGAATTTGTGTCCGGCAGCGGGGTGCCACCCCTAAACGCCGTCGCCAGGCTCTTGACCGCACCGCCGAAGGCTTGCACCTGGGCGGCCCGCTCTGCACCGAACTGGCCGGGGTTGGTCGCCAATTGCTGGAACGGGGTCTGATCCTGGGCCGGCTTGACGCGGCGGCCGGGTACGGTAATACGGTGCATGGGTAAATCCCTTGTTATTAAAAGACTATTTAAATGTTGTTTTTATCGCAATAATGATTTCAGATCAAGATATTTTTTCAACGATCATTGGGGATGGGGTTGCGGGGGACGGCGGGGGCTAGGCATAATCGCCGGGAGCGCTTAGGGCCGGGCCGCGTGCGGCACGATTGGGCGAGCGGGCAAATTGAAAATACGAGGCGAGAGCGATGAGCAGTGACCAGGACACATCCGAGCAGGCAACACAGTTGGGAAAACATGTGGCGTTGCCGGCCTCGCCGGAAGCGGCGATGTTGGAGCGGGTGGATAACCCCCAGATCGGGGTGGATTATGCGGTGCGGTTTACCTGCCCGGAATTTACCTCGCTCTGTCCGGTGACGGGGCAGCCGGATTTTGCTCATCTGGTGATCGATTATGTGCCCGGCGACTGGCTGGTTGAAAGTAAATCGTTGAAACTCTATCTCGGGGCGTTTCGCAATCATGGAGCGTTTCACGAGGACTGCACCGTGGCCATCGCCCGGCGTCTTTGCGACCTGATGGCGCCGAAATATTTGCGCATCGGCGGCTATTGGTATCCCCGCGGCGGCATGCCGATCGATGTTTTCTATCAGACCGGCGACCTGCCCGCCGGGGTCTGGCTGCCCGACCAAGGCGTCGCCGGATATCGCGGCCGTGGCTAACCGGCTCGCCGGGCCTTAGCGCGATGGGCATCGAGGATCAAATCAGGGCAAGGGGCCGCGAAATCGGGTTCGATGTTGTTGGATTTGCTCCGGCGGAATTGAATACCGAAACCGGGGATGGGTTTGACGCCTTTTTGGCGGCTGGGCATCAAGGGGATATGGGGTGGCTGGTGGAAAAGCGCGACCGGCGGCTTGGGCCCCGCGCGCTCTGGGCGGGGACGCGCAGCGTCATTTCATTGGGGCTGGCCTATACGCCCAAGACCGATCCTCGGGCCGGGCTGGCCGACCGGCATCGGGGGGTGATTTCGGTTTATGCCCAGGGGCGTGATTATCATCTGGTGGTCAAGAAGCGGCTGAAGGAGCTGGCCGGGTGGATGCATCGGTCATTCGACTGCGAGGTCAAAGTCTTTGTCGATACCGCCCCGGTGATGGAAAAACCACTGGCCCAGGCCGCCGGGATCGGCTGGCAGGGCAAGCACACCAATCTGGTGTCGCGCCGCCACGGGTCCTGGCTGTTTCTCGGTGAGATTTATACGGATCTTGAATTGGCGCCGGATCGACCGGTCGATCAGCCTGAAACTGAACACTGCGGCGCCTGCCGTGCTTGTCAGGATATCTGCCCGACCGGCGCTTTTCCGGCACCCTATAAGATCGATGCGAGGCGCTGCATTTCCTATCTCACCATCGAGCATCAAGGGCCGATTGACCGGCAATTGCGCCCGCTAATGGGCAATCGGATTTATGGTTGCGACGATTGTCTGGCGGTCTGTCCATGGAATAAATTCGCCACCCCGACCACCGAGCCCGACTTCCTGCCCCGGGCCGAATTGACCGCCCCCCGGCTGGCCGAGCTGGCAACCCTGGACGATGCGGAATTTCGCACTCTTTTTTCCAGCTCACCGATCAAGCGGCTGGGGCGCGACCGGTTTATCCGCAATGTGGCGATCGCCATCGGTAATTCCGATGCGCCAGGATTAATCAAGGTGGCCGAGGTGCTGCTGGATGACGGATCGGCCCTGGTGCGGGGTGCGGCGGTCTGGGCCCTCGATCAACTACACACGCCGCAAGATTTTGCCGCCCTGCGGGCCGCCCACCTGCCCGATGAGCCCGACCCGGAAGTGCGCGCCGAATGGGGGCAGGACTAGGCGCCAAAAAACCGGCGCAACCGCGCGCCGATTGACCGATTAACCGGTTGGCCAGTGAAGACTTGGCCCGCTTCGGCCAGGGCTCGGTGCATCTGGCTGCCCTCTTCGAGGTGAATGGCAAGCACGCTTTCGGGCATGCCGGGGACAGCGCCAATCCGTGACGCAACATATTCGATCACATGATCCGCCGCACCGCGATAGCCCGGTACCAGCAAAAAGCCAAACACCGGCTCGGGCTTCTTTTCCCCATGATAGTCCTTCAGGGCGAAATAGATCGACTGCACAACGCCGTCATTTTGCGCCAACACATCCATGATCGCCGTTTTAAGCTCACCATTGACCGCCGCCACGGCGCGTAAGCGCAGGGTCTGACCGGCCTCAATTTTGGGTTTTTCGGTCCTGGTCATCGCCAAGGCCTGGGCCGCACCGGCGGGGGTGATCAGCTGAAAATTATCCTGGCCGGGATTATGGGCAAATTGCTGCCCGTCGCGAAACAACGATACGATCTGGTCGCCCCGAAGTTCAAGAAACCGCACATCCTGATCGCCGCTCCATGCCTCGGCAGCACCGATACTCGAAAACATCGGAATGGTCGCGACCCCGTCAATATCAAGCGCGATGACCTGCGATGACGCGGCCTCACCCCCTGCCGCCGCCAACGGGTCGGTGCGGGCCGGAACCAGCAGGACCGACGCTAAAATGTCGGCCAGGGCATCAAATTCTCCCAGGTTTGGCTGATCGGTCATTTCAGAGCCCCTACAATTACTGCGCCCACGGATGGCGCTAAGACAAGTTTATCCAGCCTATCCGGGTAATTGATCAGCGACCATCCGCATTTGCGCTTAGCCTGTCTCCATAGTCATATTGTGAGGCATATTATGGAGGGAAATTGATAGCGCACCTGGGCAGGCTTGATGACGGGCGCCTTACGCCGCCGTTTCAGCGGCCAGCATCCCGCGCACCGCGTACAAATCGTCGACAATGGCCAGGCAGGTGTCGCGCAGTTCGGCATCGGGGGGCAGCAGGTCCGGGACCATCACCACCGACATGCCGGCGGCCAGCGCCGAGTGAATGCCGTGCCGGGAATCTTCTAGGGCGAGGCACAAATCCGGCGCCGTCGACACCCCTTTGGCCGCGGCCAGATAGGGGTCGGGATGGGGCTTGCCCCGTTCGACATCGGTACGCGAAACCACGGCGTCGAAATAGTCTGCGATCTCCAGGTCGCGCAAATGCCCATCGACATATTCTCGTTTCGACGAGCTGGCCAAGCCACGAGCCAGGCCCCGTTCAACCAAATAATCCAGCAGGTCCCTTGCGCCGGGTTTGAGCGTCATCCCGTCAGCCAGAATATCGAGCCGAATTTCCTCCGACGCGGCGACAAATTCATCGACGGCAAAGTCGGGGCCGAAATCGGTAACCAGCCGGGCCAGGCAGTCTTGGTAAGGCATCCCGACAATTGTCTGATAATATTCCAGGGTCAGTTCCACCCCGACCCGCGCCGCGCCACCGGTCCAGGCACGCATATAGACCTTCTCGCTATCTATCAGCAGCCCGTCGAGATCGAAAATAACAGCTTCAAAATTGGGCATTCATCAGTGCCTTTCCCGGCGCGGGCGCCAGCTTATTGCAGTCCGGACGCCACTCTTTTTGCGATATGGACCAAAACATCTTTCGCGACTCGGCACTGGTGCCAGAAAATACCTAGTCGTACCAGGAATTTCTTAGCCTGTATCACCGTTCTGTTATCGCCAGCCTGTTACCACTTGTCTGTACAGGGGATGCGTTGTACATATCGGGTTGCGCGCAAATCCCTGGCTCCGGATATTTAAGACTCCTGAGCATTGTTTTGATCTGAGCGGCCCGCTCTGGAGGTTAATTCTACGTGTTTTCACGCTTATTCAGCGATACCAGCCTAATTTCGGCGCCATTTGCCGGCCCAACAGCAGTCATTATCGGGTCGTTTTTGATGACTGCCTGCGCGGCAAATAGCCCGATCGCCAACCGGATCGACGCGATGGCACCGCCCCCGTCTCAAGAAATTCCGATCGGCTATGTCGAGACATTTCCTGGGCAAACCGATGGATGCGACGCCAGTCAGATGAATACCAGGGCCTGGAACACCCATCCGGTCCGGGCCATCCAGGCCAATTTCGCCCGCCCAGCCACCAACGGCGCGGTCGACTATTTCAGCGTCAATATTCCGGCGGGCCAGATTCTGACCGTCGGCACCTGCGCCACCAATGAAACCGAATTGCTCGACGCGCGGTTTATCGACCGCAGCTAAGCCAGCTTTCTGATATCGACAAGCCGACCCGCGACCGCCGCCCCGGCGGCCATCGCCGGGCTCATTAAGTAGGTGCCAGCGGTATTTGTGCCCTCGGCACTACTCAAGACATGAACGCTCGGCGCGCCGCCCCAGCTAAAACCGGATTTAATAAAAACCTGATCGAGCCCTTCTTCGACCGCCCGGGCTGCCGCATCGCTATTTGCCGGAACGACCCTGGCGGCGACACCCGGCGCGACCGGCCCAGCCCGGGCAACAATTGCCGCCGCCGAGCGTAAATCGTCGAGCCGCCCATCGGCCTGCCCGCCCACAGTCACCCGGACAATATCGAGATCGGTGACCCGGACTCCGTCGTCGAGCCCATAGGCCGCGCAAATTTGTGCTGGCAAGCGGGCGGCAATTGGTAAGGCCGAGGCAAGCTCGGGACCGAAACTCACCATGGGGAATAATTCGTTGGCATCGAGGCTAATCGTCCCAGCCCAACTTGCGCCGCGATCACTGGTCAAGGCATGACTGCGGGCCGCCGCATCGGCCCGGTCGGCCCGGGCCTGGGAGAAACCCCGGCTGCGCATATAGGAAAAGCTGCGCTCGTCGGGGCCGATCAGGCTGAACGCGGCCCCGGCCGCCCCAATCAAGCCGGTGACGGTCATCCGCCCTTCCTGGGTGAGATTGCGCACCGCCTGGCCCCAGAATTCAACGGCCAGCCCGTCTGCACCACCGGTGCCGAAATCGCGAATGACCGACAGCGCCAGATCGACCGCGCCCACTCCCGGCGCCCGGTGCGATGCCAGAATTCCGTCGGCCATGACCCGTACCGGACGTACCGGCGCGCAGGCCAGCGCCCTATCGGCGCGGATCTGATCGGCTTGGCGCCCATCGACCCGGATCGCCAGGGCACCAAACGCCCCGGCCCCGGCCAGCCCGGCCACATCATCGGTGACGCAGGCAATGATCTCGCCCGGCCGCACAGCGAGGGGCAGATCAGGTCCGTCATAAATATGGTCAATGCGTAGCCGGCTGGCCCCGGCATCCTCGCGAACAAGATGATCGTGCCATATTTTCTCAAACAGGGTCGCCGGCTCATCGGGCGGGTTGGATACGGCTTCGGGACGGAAAAATGCCATGTCGCGATTATCTCCCCGGCGCGGGGAAAACCCCGGCGCCACATTTGTCGGACTTTGGTGCCAGGGAGTAGCCATTGGATCAAGGGTAAATGCACTTTGGTTCAAGAGGGGAGGCAGATGTCCCCATCATTCACCCGCCTTAAATCAATATGTGGATGGCGCCGCAATATCGCCAATATTTCGGCAGCAAAGAACCTTAATCGCGACCTTTCGCCGCCCAAATTCCCGACCAACCTGATCCTGTTGCCAGCATTTGTGTCGACTCAGCTCCAGGTTCTTGCCCGTCCAATCCACCTAACGGAGGAGCAGAAATCATGCGCCCGAATACGCCGTCACCGACACCGGTCACCTATCCGTCCGTCGACCAAACCGACAGTCATGATTTGCGGGCTCTATTAGCCTATTGGCAGAATTTGCGCGCCGGACGCGACATGCCCGACAGCGACGATATCGACCCGGCATCGATCGATCTTTTGCTGCCCCATATCGCCCTGATCGATGTCGCGCACCAACCGTTGCGGTTTCATGTCGGCTTTACCGGTCACGCCCTTTGCTTGGCCAATGACAGTGATATGACAGGGTATCAAGGGATCGCCAAAGCCGCCGCCGATATTGCTATTTTGTCGCTGGTGGCGACACACGGCCAACCGTGCGCCGGCAAAGATAGTTTCTATTCCCCGGCGTTCCGGCAGCCCATCACCCAAGGCACCGAACTGGTCGAAATAACCCGAGACTGGATTGCCTTGCCCCTCGGTGGAATTGCTGGAGCATCCGCGACCCCAAAACCCATTATCCCGAGACGCATTATTATGGGTCAAAAATGGAAAGCTAGGCACCGGCTGCTCATGTAGGGATCGGAATTTATTAACGCGAAACCGGCCGTTTAAATGCTTTCTTAACC
Organism: Alphaproteobacteria bacterium; assembly: GCA_021774575.1. GTDB lineage: Bacteria > Pseudomonadota > Alphaproteobacteria > UBA6615 > UBA6615 > JAJFIX01. The sequence goes on from JAJFIX010000034.1 coordinate 6,646, forward strand.
GGTTCGGTCGTTTACTGGGTGGGAAGAAGACTTACCCAGAAAAGAGAACCGTCATGCGCTATATCGTAGAAAATATAATGGCCAGCCCAGACAGACGAATTGCCGTACTCGTCGGCCCGCTCTGCGTTTTCTCGCTCTTCGTGATGAGCTAACCCAACGGCGAAAACACACAAAGAACTGCAACCGAAACGACGCGACCGCCGCCCGAATAAGCGCGGCCCTTGCGTCGAATCGTTGGATAGTGCAACTGAATAGCTCCTGGTAACATTCTACTTGGAGCTGCGCTATGAAAAACGGCCTATATTCCGGCATAGTTCTTTGCGTTGTTTCGGTATTTTTCTCCACACCGGTTTTTGCCCAAGTGCCCCCTGATAACGGCATCAATGGGTCGAATTTGTTCGACGGGCAGGATCGTCCTATTCCGCGTCGCTTGTTGAGACGAAACCCTCTGCTTAACCTGAGAGACAATATCGAACGCTACGCGACCGAAGAAGAATTTGAAGACGATGAGGACTACGAGGATTATTTAGACTATTTGGATTTTATGGCCGAAGAAGACGCACGCGACCGGCTGACCTTTGGCCAGCGAGCGCGACCGTCCCGAGGGCAATTTTCCTTTTCGCCCTATGTCGGCACTGGATTTTCGGTCTATGGCATGGCGTTCGAAGAAGCCCAGTTTGACGGGCCGATCCGCATCGGCGAAATAACCATCAGCCCGCAGCTCAATACCAGGATCACCTCCAACGCCCAGAATTTCGGCGATGCCTATTACCCCAAAATCTCGTTTGGCGGGGAATTCGGCTATGGCCTATCGCGCAAGACGGAAATTTATGGCGGGCTCTCCTATAGCCTTGCCCAAAGCCGATCCTTTGACGCTTTTTCCTTCAGTGGCCCGGCGGGGCTAACCACCCCTAGCGGTAGTTATGGAATGCTCGGCAGTAGTGACGAGATCCGGGGCCAATTCTCCGATTATCACTCATTTTATATCGGCGCCGGGGCGCGGCGATTTATCAACCCTGAAAAGCAGCTCACCCCTTTTGTCTCGGCCTCGTTTGGCGTGAAGTTCGTCAATCCGATCGATCTTAGCTTGAGCCTCAATGATAAAATGATCGGCAATGACGATAACGCCTATGCCAATTTTTTCAATCAAAGCACGACCTACACTTTGGGGCTGGGGGCGGGTTTTCTCTACGACGTCAACGACCATCTCTCCATTGGGCTGGAAACCGGACTGCATTATAGCGGCGGGCTATCGGCCGATGATTCTGGGTTGGGCGGTGGCGCCCAGGATTTGAACGATTGGAGCACCGACCTCTCGATCCCGATCATGGCCTCGGCCCGCATTAATTTTGTTCCCGATTGATTTTGCCATAAGCCTCTCTGGCCTATAATACCGGTGATGCCTAGACGTGCTGGGTATCACCGGCAGGCGCCAACAGAGGACAGGGACGATGGCGGAAACCGAAATACTACTCGACGGGTTTCGCAAATACCGGGAACGGTATTTTGCCAAGCATCCGGAGGTCTATCGCGACCTGCTGGCCCAGGGTCAGTCGCCGCGCTTTGCCGTGGTCGCCTGTTCCGATAGCCGGGTCGACCCGGCAATTGTTTTACAGACCGAGCCCGGCGATATATTTGCCGTGCGCAATGTCGCCGCCCTGGTCCCGCCCTATGAACAGCATGGCCAATATCACGGCACCAGCGCCGCGCTGGAATTTGCCGTCACCGAACTTGGGGTCTCCCATGTCATCATCATCGGCCATGCCCAATGCGGCGGGGTCGCCAATATGGTGCACAAAGAAGAAGGCAATCAGACCGGTGGCACGTTTTTGACCGGCTGGACCGATTTACTGCGCGCCGCCCGCGCCCGCGCCCTGGCCGACAATCCCGCCCTGACCGGCGACGCGCTGCTGGCGGCGTCGGAACGCCAATCGGTGCTGGTCTCTCTCGAAAATCTGGCGACTTTTCCGTTTATTGGCGCTGCCGTGGCGGCTGGGACCCTGCACATACATGGCTGGTATCTCAATATATTCGGCGGCACCCTGGAAATATGGGACCCGGACAAAGGCGTCTACGAAAAAGTCAGCTAGCTGCCGCGCTTTGGCGGCGTCAGGAAAAATGTCGCCAGCGCTCCGGCTAAACAGGCACCGCCGCAAATAGTAAAGGCCAAGGGGAAATTGCCCATATCGCCGAGCACCCCACCCAGAATGGGAAAGGCAATTCCCCCAGCGCCATAGCTTAAAAACACATACGGATAATTCAGCCCGACATTGGTCGTGCCGAACGTGTCGGCGGTCAGGGTCGGAAACAGCGCGAAATTACCGCCGAAGTTAAAGCCAATCAGCGTCGCCCCGAGATAGAGCAGATATTCCTGACCCGCCATCGAGCTGAAAGCCAGCAAGAACGCGCCCTGGGACGCCGCCATAATAATCACCGATGTGCGGCGCCCGAGCTTATCGCTCAAGGTGCCCCAGACCACCCGCCCGGCCCCGTTGGCCAGGCTGAAAAATACCGCCATCGCCGTGCCCGACACCGCATTGGCCTCGACCGCCGTCAGCCCGGCCTGTTGCAAGGCCTCCATCGGATAGAGCTTCATCAGTCCGATCGACATCAAGCCGGCCCCGGCGCTCACCGCAAAGGTCAGGAAGATCAGATAAAACTGGCGGGTGCGCAGCATCTCCCCAACACTGAAATCGGCGCCCCCGGCGCCCGCTTTCGCTGCGGGCGGCGCATAGCCTTCGGGCAGCCAGCCGCCGGGCGGCATCACCATCCAGAAACTACCGAGCCCGACCATCGCCGCAAAGGCCAGCCCATAAAGAATAAAAGTCGGCCCCAGGCCGAGTTGCTCAATCAAATGGCCCCATGCCCCGGCAAGTTTGACCCAGCCCATCGCCCCAAAGCCGAACCCGGCAACCGCCAGCCCGGTGATCATGCCCTTGCGGTCGGGAAACCAGCGCATGCCGACGGCAATCGGCACGACATAGCCAAGCCCAATACCGGCCCCACCGATCAGTCCGACACCAACCGCCACCGCCCAAAAATTCGTCCCGCCGCTTAGCCCGGCGAACACATAGCCACTGCCCAGGACCAGCCCGCCGGTCGCCGCCAGGCGGCGCGGTCCCCAGACCAGCATCTTGCGCCCGGCCCAGACCATCACCCCGGCAAACGAGGCCAAGCCAACGGCAAACACCAGCTGGGTATCGAGTTTGGACCAGCCCTCGGCGCGCAAGGCCGGGGTAAACACCGACCAAGCGTAAATCGCCCCGAGGCTGAGTTGGATCAGCACCGCGCCGACAACCACCAGCCATCTATTCATAATGCGCGCTTGGGTCATTGTTCGGTGCTCGTTTATCTGCGATTAAATTTAACGCGGGGATCCTTGTTAAGTTGACCATGAGTGCACTATCATCGCAACAGGCAATAGCGGAGCCAAACAACCATGACCGTCAGGACAATCCTGGTTTCAATCGACGGAACCCAGACCAGCGGCGCCACTCTCGACGCCGCCTTTCGCGTCGCCCGCACCTTTGGTGTTCATGTCGATGTCTTGCATATCCGGCCCGATATATTAACCCAGGTCCCAGCCATCGGCGACGGCATGACGGCGGGGCTGGTCGACACGATTACCAGCCGCGCCCAAGACCACGCCACAACCCGCGCCAACCAAGCCAAGCGCATTTTCGACGAGACCTGCACCCGGCTCGATATAGATGTGGTGACCGGCGATCAATTCGCCGCCGGCATTTCGGCCAGCTGGCTGGAGCGGACCGGCACTAAGCAAGACCATCTGCCGCGACTGGGCCGGGTTCACGACCTGATCGTCCTCGGCCACCCAACCGCCCCCAAGGATATGGAACATAGCGCCACCGTCCAGGCCCTGTTCGGCTCCGGCCGCCCGGTGCTGACCGTCCCCCAATCAACCCCCAAAACTATCGGCCGCAAAATCGCCATCGCCTGGAATGGCTCGGCCGAATGCGCCCGGGCCCTGGGCGGCGCCAGCAACTTTTTCGCCCACGCCGAAACCGTCACTATCCTGACCGCCCAAAGCGAGCGCACCCCGGTCTCGGTGGTTGCCGAGCTGCAACATTATCTCGCCCGCCACCAGGTTAAAGTGGAAACAAAGATCCTCGCCGATCTCGGCGAAAAATTCCTGCGCGGCCAAACCCTGCTCGACGAATGTAAAAAAATCAACGCCGACCTGCTGGTCATGGGCGCCTACAAACTATCGGGCTTGCGCCAACTCGTCCTCGGCAATGCCACCAGCGACATTTTAACATCGGCCTCAATCCCGGTCCTGATGGGGCATTGAGGCGGGGCGAGCAAGCGGCGCGTGGAGACCCATAAATAGGCAGAAATTAAGTAACATGTCCCCGTTTCTTCCGGCGCGTGGAGACCCATAAATAGGCAGAAATTAAGTAACATGTCCCCGTTTCTTCCGCTTCTGAGAAATTAAGTAACATGTCCCCGTTTCTTCTGAGAAATTAAGTAACATGTCCCCGTTTCTTCTGTCCCCGTTTCTTCAAGGCGGCAAGGGCAGAGGCGCGCTGGCCAGCCTGGTTGAACGCAAGAGCCGCTACCTGGTGATGACCAAGTTACAAGACAGAAATGCCACCACACTCACCGACAAGGCCATCCGGTCTCTCCAGCATATCCCAAAGAGTTGGCGCCAGACCCTGAC
>JAJFIX010000035.1 GCA_021774575.1 Alphaproteobacteria bacterium
CCCGACACGCGGAACCCAACCCACATCACCATCCAACGGCCCGGCGAGGATCCGGTGACCATCCCGATGCCAAGCAACAGTGAGGTCATGCGCATGCTGGGTCTTGATGGCGCGGCGCTGGCCGAGGCTGGGGGCGGTGCCGTCGCTGGGCCCCAGGACCGCCTGATCCTGCTAGATCGGCGGCCGGAGGGGGTGGGGGAAGAGTTGGTAACGCCGCCGGTGGCTGTGCCGGACTCAGTTCCGGAGGCGGGGACTGGCTCTGATCCCGACACGATTCTCAGTCCAGGTTTTGACCCTGGCACTGGACGAGATTTCACCCTCAACCCGGATCTTAATCCAGACCCTGATCGTGACACAATTCTTAGTCCGAACCCGGATAACGACCCCAGCTCCGATCCGGGCACTGACCCAGACCCTGCTCTCCAGCCAACGCCTGACTCTGATCCGAACTTGGGACCAACTGATACGGGGGATCCAAGTGGATCGGAATTGACGGAAAACGAACGGGAAAATATTACCGAGAACCAGTCTGAGTTGGAGGTGCTGCGTCGCTTTAATGACGGCCGCAACGAGGCGAGGGTTACGGAGCTGACTTTCCTGGGGGCGACTAATTTTCCAAAATTGCGACCGGATGAACTCGAGCGGCTTGCTACTATTCTTGGCCTGGGATTCGGTGCCCTAACGACCGCACAACGAACCCCCACTGTATTGGCTGCTCTGTCATCGAGGCAAATAATTTCCTCTGCTATAGCAAGGGTGGGTGCTGCCGCGCTCGGGGGGCCTGTCGGGATTGCCCTTGGGGTTGCTGCATTAGGTCTCGGCGTTGCGGCTTTCTTTACGCGTCGCAACGCAGGTCGCCGGAGAGAAGAGTTGGCCAACCTTGAGCACGCTTACGAGATGTGGCAAGCACAAAACGATGGGAGTTTGCCAGACGGTTTTGAAATAGAGGGCCCCTTTCAAACCTTTCTCGACGGACTGTCACCGGCCGGCCAGCGGGACTATTTCAACACCTTGATTGACGCCGGTATTATCGATCGTGATGCCCGTCTCGATCCAGGACAGGACTTGCGACCGGGCGAGGCGTTCGAGGATATGAACGAACTGGTCATCGATTATGCGGGAAGTTTCGAAAGTGTAACGGCTCAGATCTTAAGCCAAACCATGTTTGAGCAAGTTCGATCCGAAGGCCAGTTGGGCCTTTTTCGGGGGATTCAACAGGAGCTTGAAAATTTCCGGGAGTCGATCCGCAATAGCCCGATGCTTGAGGATAAGTTTGGCGAGACCATCGATGGTAGAATAGAGCGGTTGGCTGTGGAAATTGAAAGACTTGAGATCAGGCTAGAGGTAGTTGAGGAAATTGAACGGCGTCAGAGCAGGTTATAAATGGGCGCTACACAGTAAGGATATAGGTTCTTTCCCTCCTGTAGCAGTGGAACATTGCTGGAGCATTGCGCCGGATTGCCAGCCTTTTATGGCGGCATTCCGGCGTTATTTTTTTTGGATTTCGCCAATTTTAAGGAGGCTAATTCACAGTAGATCAAAGAAATGCCAATACCGACAAAAAAAGAAATATATATATAGCCAGATACTGACTGATCAACAGATATTATCTCCGCAAAGGTGCCATAGATCTCATCAGTTGGGTCGCGCATCCACAAAAAGTCTAAAAGAAGATTACCGAGAAAATAATTGAGGGCCACGCCGATAAAATCGGTCTTCCGGCCAATTCCCAAAATCGCTAACCTGACTGTGACGGCGGAGATTAGGAGCCGGGCTGTCCAATAGAAAACATCAACTTGATATGTCTTCGTAGATAGATTCGAGACCAAAAACAAACCATCGGTCAGTAGTTTAAAGCTAAGGAGTAAAATGGCGGTGATTAAGGCCACCTTCATCAATTTCGGCCAATTCGAAAAACTTGGCCAGACCTGTTCGGGAGTTTTTTCAGTACGAAACATTCGGGTTTGACCATCCCATTGAAACGGATGTGGAGCAAGAGCCAAAGAAGGTATCTTCAGTATATAGTTGTATGATCTTGTTTCCGGCAAGAGAAATATCCTACCCACGCCGAATATCAAACTGACATCGCTCGCACCCCCAGAGCCCACCCCGGCATCAGCGTCGGCAACCCCGCCGCGCCCTCCGACCGAACGGGTCAAAAAAATGCGGGCGCTAAATAAGCAGCAGCTCCAGACCCTGCGGGCCGGCCTCGAACCCGACGTCGAAAACTTGATCATGCAAACTGTCCTGCCCGCCAAGCGGGCGGCAATTGAGGCCAGCACCGACGGCCCTAACCGCCCCGGCTTCACCGACGTCAACGACCCCTACACCCATTGCCTGCGCGAGATCGAGCGGCGCATCGACGGCACCAGTTTTGCCAATGGGGTCGACCGCGACGATCTCACCTGCCGGGCGATCACCCAAGTCGCCTCCGAGACCGAGACGATCCGCGCCACCACCAATCCGACCGAGCGCGAGGCCATGCAGCACGCCTTGCCTCAGACGGTCATGGAGGGCTTTGTGCGCAATAAGTTCCCCGAACTGCGCCACATGGAAACCCTGCCCGGTGTGGTCATGGACCCGGCGGGCCGTCCTTTTGCGCTGGACCCAGAGATGCACGTTCGGGTTGACGTCGCCGCCGACGAGGAGGCTGGCCAAACCTCGTCAATCATCGGCGCATTTCGCAGCCGCAACCGAACTCACATCGTCAACCAATGCCCCGGCGAGGCCGGGTCTCCGCCCGACGTCAAGCAACAGCGAGGTCATGCGGATGCTCGGTCTCGATGACGCTTCACTGGCCAAGGGCGGGGGAGTGACCGAATTCTAGGCATGGCCCCGTTTCCGATGCCGTAACCGTCAACGACACTTCACTCGTCGAGGAAGAAGCGTTGTCTTTGGCCTGGGGTGAAATCGCGCACGTTTCGCCGGATCTGTTCACCGGCGGAAATGGCGGTTTCGAGGTCGCCGAACACCGGGAAAATGCGGGCGGTGCCGTCGTTGGCGGCGGTGACGATGCGGGTGCCGCTGGGGTCGAAGGTGACATGGCCGACCGGTGCGGTGTGGCCGGTGAGGATGGAGAGTTGGGCGCCGGTCTGGGCCAGCCAAATGCGCGCCGTGCCGTCTTCCGATACCGTCGCTGCATAGCGGCCGTTGGGGCTGAAGGCAGCATGCCAAACTTCGCCGGCATGGCCGGTCATTACCGCCAGCCGGTTACCCGAAATCGCATCCCATATTGCCGCAGTTCCGTCGTTTGACGCGGTGATGACGCGGCTGCCGCTCGGGTCGAAGGCAATGTGACTGAGACCCTTGGTGTGGCCAGACAGGACCGCCATCGCAGAGCCGTCGGCACCGCGCCATATGCGCCCTGTGCCGTCATTCGACGAGGTCGCAATCAGGCCACCATCGGGGCTAATATCGATATGGCTGACATAGTCCGTGTGGCCCGACAAAACCGCAACCTGATGCCCCAAGGTGGTGTCCCACATGCGGGCTGTATTGTCCTGGGATGCGGTCAATAGCAGGGCGCCGTTCGGACTAAAGATGACATCTAGGACAGGGGCTTGATGGCCTTCATAGAGAAAAGCAAGATTGCCGCTATTGGGGTCCCACAACGCGGCCTTGCCATCGGATGAACCGCTGGCGAGCCGTTGTCCGCGGATATCGAATGCGACGGCGTTGATGCCGCCCTCGTGGCCCTGCATGACAAAAATTTCACGCCCATCAAGGCCATTCCAGATACGCACGGTGCCGTCCTCGGACCCGGTGACGATGCGTCGTCCCTCGGGATCGAACTCGGCGTCCCAGACCGTGCCCTCGTGCCCGGTCAGGAGCGCCCCGGGACGGCCGTCGGCGGCGGTCCATAGGCTCGACGAACCATCGTAAGACGTGGTGAGAACCTGATCCCCGGCGGGGTTGAAAAATACGTCCCGCACCGCGTCAGTGTGGCCGCGTAGCACGGCGCTCGCTTCACCGGCCGTGGCTTTCCAGATGCGCGCGGTGTTGTCGAAGGATGTGGTTATTATACGGCTGCCATCGGCGCTAAATGTTGCGCTGGCAAGTCCGGCTTCGTGGCCCCGCAGGGTGGCGATTTCGTCACCGGTTTCGGCGTCCCAAATTTTAGCCGTCCCATCGCGCGATGCGGTCAGGGCGGCCCGGCCGTCGGCGGAAAAAGCGGCGCTGGTGATGCCCTGCATATGACCGCCAAGGACATTGATCGTGCCGCCATTGGCGGCGTCCCACATGCGTGCCGTACCGTCGTCGGAGCCGGTCAGAACGATTGTTGTCGTTGGGCTGAAGGCGACGTGCCAGATATCGTCACTATGGCCGTCTAGCACCCCGATCTCTGCGCCATCCTGGGCGCTCCAGATACGCGCCGTATCGTCGGCGGATCCGGTGACGACGAAATCATTGTCGGGACTAAAGGCGGCCGCAAGAACCGGCCCTCGATGGCCGCGCAGAATGCCGACCGGCTCCCCGGTCAATCCATCCCAGATCCGGGCTGTGCCGTCCCCGGACGCGGTGACGATGCGCGATCCGTCGGCGCTGAAAGCGGCATCCCAGACCTGTCCGTCATGGCCGCGTAAAACCTCCATCGTTTGCCCGTTGGTGGCATTCCATAATATTGCCACGCCATCGGCGCCAGCGGTGACGATGCGGCTGCCGTCGGGGCTGAAGGCGGCTTGGTGAATGGCGTTTCTGTGGCCGCTCAAGACGCGAATTTGGCGGCCCGATGCGGCGTCCCAGAGGCGCGCCGAGGTGTCGTCGGAGACGGTCACAAAACGACTGCCGACGGGGCTGAAAAGCGCCTGCGTAACCGGTGCTTCATGGGTGTCTATGGTCCTAACCATTTGGCCGGTCACCGAATCCCAGATGCGCACAGTTGTGTCGTCGGATGCGGTGACGACAAATGCGCCGGTCTCGGAAAAAGAGCCAGACCGCACTGTTGCCTCATGCCTTCGCAAGACGAGCTGTTCCCGGCGGAGATGAAGAGCTTGATATAGAGCGTTTTGAGCCTGGTCGATTGGCGGCGCGCCGACGCGTCCGGACAGGGCTTCGAGTGCCAGCAGGGCGCCGGTGACCGAATCGCCGTTATGGGTGAGCGTCAGTGATTGCTCTGCAAGGAAACTGGCCTTGTCTTCTGGCGACTGCAAATCGGGGCGCAATATATCCGGTTGGGCAATTGGCGCTGGGTTGGGGCCGCCAAATTGGACCGGATCGGCGGCAAAGCCCGGTTCGCCGGGCATTGGTAAATTGGGGTCTTCTTCGGCGCCGAAAAAGGGCAGGCGGTCGACAAGTGATTTCGCACCGGAGACGGCACGGCTGGCCAGAGACGGGTTGCTCGGGTCCTGCTGCGCGCATCCCGACACGGAAATCGCACAGGCGCATAGTAGAACGACACCCAAATGCCGACCGAATGGTCGTCTGTTTCGGGCCCTGTAATTTCGTAAAATATTCCGCGGCACCGCCGAAGCCAGTTCCGTCCCACATTGCCATGTTTCACAATGAACGCGTTGCCGCCCATTGTTGAGTCGCCAATTCGCCAAAACGTTACCCTTGTTGAGCTCGCCAGTCTTCCAGCTACATTGCTAAGTTAATTCGGCACGAAATTATTCTATGCCAACTTGTCGCGCCGGAGCCAGTCAGCATTGCATGTTGAGGCCGTTAAGGTACTGTCCCTGGGACTCTCTGTAAAGTCGGTGAGCGCTCACGGTTGGGGCTGGAGTAATAACCGTGCGATAGTCGAACCATTCTGTTGACCCATCGGTCCGATCACCGTAAGAGGAGGCGCCCCGGCAAGGGGCCGAATGATGAACTAAATTTAGGATAGATAGACCAATGGTAGATTTCACGATCCACACCAAGGATACCGCACCCGAAGCCTCGAAAGAATTGCTCGAGAAAATGGAAGGGGCCTACGGCTTTATTCCTAATCTGGGTGGCGTGATGGCGGAATCACCGTCGATGATCGGTTCTTTGATGGCTCTGGCGATGAATTTTGGCAAGGGATCCCTGAGCCCGGTTGAGCAGCAGGTCGTGGCAATTTCGGTGAGCGCCTATAATGGTTGCGCCTATTGCGTCGCATCTCATTCGATGGCAGCGAAAAAAGCCAGAATGAGCGACCAAGCTCTTGAAGCCGTACGGACCGGTGGTGTCATTGAGGACGCCAAACTTGAGGCTTTACACACCTTCACCAAAATCATGGTCGAAAAGCGTGGCTGGGCGTCGGACGCTGAAGTGCAGGCAGTAATTGATGCCGGCTATACCCAGCAGAATATCCTCGACGTCAATGTTGGCATCACCATGAAGACATTGACCAACTATACAAACCACATTGTTAAGACGCCGCTGAACGAAGCCTATGAGCCCGCCAAATGGGACACCAGCATGTATCGCGAAGCAGCCGAATAGTTTTCTTGCTTCAGTTAAAATGAAACCGGCTTATCGGGGGCTCCGATAGGCCGGTTTTTTTATGTCCGCCACGCGCTAACCTAGACCACACACTAAACTAGAGATGTCCGAGTTTGAATTCCTCGCAAGATTCGCCAAGCTGGTCGAGGCCCATTTCCAAATAATCCGATAACAGCGGAATGCCGAGGAGATAGTCTGCTGTGGGGCCGCTGCGGGCCTGGCGCGCTTGCTCGCGTGCTTCGGCAACTTCGCTTTTCTCGAAATCACCGCGGCCGATCCAGGTGAGTGCAACCAACTCAACCTGCTCGTCTTCGTTCTGTGCGCCGATAAATTCCTTGAGTTCGTCATAGACGGCGTCGTCGTCATAATCTTCCAGCACTTCACGCATATCCTCGTCCGAAGGGTTGGATCCGGGATTAGGCTCGACAACTTCGACCTTGGCGTCGAACTCACGGGCTTTAAGCACGATAAAACAGATTTTTTCCGGCGCTATTCTCAACATCGAACCTCTCCATCGGTTCTGTCCGGACGGTACTTTTCGTCCTATCCGTATCTAATTGTCGGCATTTGGTACGCGTCCCGCATTGATACACGTCAACCACCAAGTTCCTTGACATAGCGGGGCATATTACTTACTGACTAGTCAGTCATTATAAAAACGCCCAATTGGGGGACATTTGGAATGGCGCGTGCGGTTGATGTGAAAAGTGGCCGGAAGTCGGGGGCCCGCCGTGAGCAACGACTTGAGCTCCGACATGCGCCCCAAATTGGCTCCCGGCATCAACAAAGTGCGCGCGCGCGGCGCAAAGAAGCGCGGCCCGCCGAAATACTCGCGGCGGCACTGGATATTTTTGCCGCCCGAGGCTTTGCCGCCGCCAAGCTCGATGAGGTGGCCGCCAAGGCGGGGGTTAGCAAAGGCACACTCTATCTCTATTACCGGAATAAAGAGGCCCTATTCGAAGCTGTTGTGCGCGAGAAACTTGGTCCGGAAATCGACCGAATGGAGCGAATGGTTGAGGGTTATTCGGGGTCTCCCAGTGATCTTCTCGCGATGATATTCACCCAAGTCGCAACTTTGGTGAGCCGTAAGGAAATCGCCGCCATTCCAAAAATGGTCATCGCCGAATCCGGCAATTTCCCCGATTTGGCGCAATTCTATTTTGATAATGTCATTAAGCGGGGCACGAGCATTCTCGGCCGCGTCATTGGCCGCGGTGTCGAAACCGGCGAATTCCGGGTCGTTGACGTGCCCCAGGCGGTCAAAGTTTTGATGGCGCCGATTTTGTTTTTGGCCCAGTGGCGCACGGCGTTTGAAATTCACGATGATGCGCCCTTGGATGTTAAGGCGTTTTCCCGGGCCCATGTCGATCTGGCCCTGGCGGCATTGCGGCGCCCGAACGAAGGTGAGGCGGCATGACGAAATTGAGATTAGCGACGGCCCTGTTCGCGTTGACGCTGACCGCTTGCGATGATACCGAGCCTGCGTTCTATCAAGGCTATGTGGAAGGCGAATTTGTCCGGGTTGGGGTGCCCGAACCTGGCATCCTTGAAGACCTTTTTGTGACAAGAGGGCAGCTTGTCGATGTCGGTGACATACTATTTTCCCTCGAAAGCGGACGCGAACAAGCTGCACAAGACGAAGCGGTGGCGCGGGTCGCACAAGCACAGGCCAACGTTGAAAATATTGCCAAGGGCAGTCGCGATCCCGAAATTGATATGCTGGTGGCTGAGTTAAGCGGCGCCCAGGCCGACTTGGAATTGGCGCAAATTAATCTCGGGCGGCAGCATGACCTGGCCGCGCGGAATTTTGCCAGCACTCGGTCCGTCGATGAGGCCCGGACCACTGTCGGTCGCTGGGAAGCTCGGGTAGCTGAAATTCGATCACGCATAGAATTTGCCGAATTGGGCGGGCGAGCCGATGAGATTATCGCCACCGAGGCGGTTCTTGCCGCCGGTCAAGCCGCCCTGGCGCAAACCGATTGGCGATTGGAGCGCCGCCGGCCCCAAGCTTTAGGCGCTGCAAGAGTGCAAGATACGCTCTATCGACCCGGCGAATTTGTCCCGGCGGGCAGCCCTGTGGTCACATTACTGCCGCCAGAAAATGTGCTGGCGCGGTTTTTCGTGTCCGAAACGGTTCTCGGCGGTATCGCCCATGGCGACGCCGTGATTTTGCGCTGCGATGGCTGCCCGGCCGATATTTCCGGTCATGTCACCTTTATCTCCGGCGAGGCCGAATACACGCCCCCGGTCATTTATAGCCGCGACAGTCGGGCGAAACTCGTATTTCTGATCGAGGCCCACCCCGACGACCCGACCCAAGGACTGCGCATGCGCCCCGGTCAGCCCATCGATGTGTATCTCGTGCCATGAATGGGGAACTAGTTATTGACGTCGAGGGGATGTCGAAAAGTTTCGGCCCTCACAAGGTAGTAAATAATTTTGGCATCCAGGTGCCGAAAGGCTGCATCTACGGATTTCTCGGCCCCAACGGCAGCGGCAAGACGACAACGATTAGGTTGCTCTGCGGATTGCTCACTCCGGACGCGGGCTCGGGCACGTGCCTCGGTTATGACGTTATTCACGAGACCGATCTGATCAAGCGCCAGGTTGGCTATATGACCCAGCGCTTCAGCCTTTATGACGATCTATCGATTGAGGAAAACCTGACCTTTGTAGGGCGTATGTATGGCATGGCCGATCGAGCGGCCAAGGTCACCGATACCTTGGAGCGGTTGGGCCTGGTTGCCCGGCGCAAACAATTGGCGGGAACTCTTTCAGGTGGCTGGAAGCAACGTCTGGCCCTTGCGTCTTGCATCATGCATGCACCAAAATTGCTGCTCCTTGACGAGCCGACTGCCGGTGTAGATCCGCAGGCCCGGCGCGATTTCTGGGATCAGATCCATATTCTTGCCGATCAGGGGCTCACTATTTTGGTCAGCACACACTATATGGACGAGGCCGAGCGCTGCCACCAAATCGCCTATATCGCCTATGGCGAACTCCTGGTTCATGGGCCGGTGGGCGAAATTGTCGCTGGATCGGGTATCGCTACATGGTCGGTCGAGGGCAAGGATCAAATCAGTTTGGCATCGGAGTTACGGCACCTCACCGGTGTGGACCGGGTGACCGCGTTTGGCCGGAGCTTGCATGTTAGCGGCATTGATGCGGCCGCGTTAGAGACGGCTATTGCGCCTTACCAAATCCGCCCTGGTCTAACTTGGACTCGGGGCGAAACCAGTTTGGAGGATGTATTCATCCATTTGATGAGCCAGGCAACGGACAATATACAATGAGTGTGCCCAAAATTTGGTTGCAGCCGATTGGCGCCGGTCTTTCGGTCGCTTTTATACTGGCCGTTGGTCTCTATTTTGCTCTCAACATCGGTTTACTGCGCTTTAACTATCCCGATCGCGTGCAATTTCCGATACGTGGAATAGATATCTCTCATCACCAGGGGCAGATTGACTGGCGGTCCGTCGCCGCCACCGAAATTGAATTCGTATTTATCAAGGCGAGCGAAGGTGGTGATTTTGTCGACCCCCGGTTTGCCGATAACTGGCATCATGCAAAGTCCAATGGCCTCCTGGTTGGAGCTTATCACTTTTTTACCTTGTGTCGTTCCGGCGCTGAACAGGTAGCCAATTTTTTGCAGGTTGCGCCGATCGCGGATAGCAAAATGCCGCCCGTCGTCGATTTAGAGTATGGCGGCAATTGCTCGGCGCGACCGGACAAGGCGGATTTTCTGGCCGAACTTGGTGCGTTTCTCTCACCGGTCGAGGCGATGGTTGGGCGGCCCGTTTTGCTCTACGTCACCGAGCCGTTTTATCAGGATTATTTGCTGGGCCAAGTGCCGACAAACCCGCTTTGGGTTCGTAATATCTTTCATCAACCACGTTTGCCGGATGGGCGCAGCTGGGCGTTCTGGCAATTCACAAACAGGGGCCGAATTGACGGCATTGCCGGTCCGGTTGACTTGAACATATTTAGCGGTGATGCGCAGGCGTTATCAGAATTTTTGAATTTGGCAGGGACCGATGCGACTGATATCGATTAATCGACTTGCCGCCATGATGAGCAAGGAGTTCATCCAGATGCGCCGCGACCGGCTGACATTTGCCATGATGGTCGGCGTTCCGGTGATGCAATTGTTGCTGTTTGGCTTTGCGATCAACGCTGACCCCCGTGGTTTGCCGGTCGCGGTAATGAGCGCCGATCAGAGCGAATTCTCGCGCAGTTTTGTCGCGGCGTTGGAAAATTCCGAGTATTTCCGTATCGCCAATTATCCCGAAACCGAAGTCGAGGCCGACCGATTGTTGCGGGTCGGCGCGGTTCAGTTTGTCATCAATATCCCAGAAGATTTTTCGCGCGAATTAATGCGCGGTGCCCGGCCTAGCCTGCTGGTGGAAGTTGATGCGACCGACCCGGCGGCAGCTTCGAATGCGCTGGCCACCTTACAAGTGCTTGGCAACCGGGCGCTAAACCATGATCTCGATGGCCCGCTTCAGGATTTGCGTGCGACGCCGCCGCCCTTCGAGCTGGTCGTTCATCGGCGCTATAACGAGGAAGGTATTACGCAATATAATATCGTCCCCGGCCTGATGGGGGTCGTCTTGACCATGACGATGGTGATTATGACGTCGCTCGCCGTCACCCGTGAGACCGAGCGGGGGACGATGGAGTCCCTGCTCGCAACACCGGTCACACCGCTGGAGGTAATGATAGGCAAGATCGTGCCTTATATTTTGGTCGGTTATGTCCAGGTGGCGCTGATCCTCATTGCAGCCAAATTTATCTTCGGTGTACCTATGGAGGGGAGCTTGCTCCTTCTCTCTTTGGTGCTGATCGTTTTTGTAGCGGCAAATTTAGCTGTTGGATTTACCTTTTCGACACTTGCCGGCAACCAATTGCAGGCCATGCAGATGGCGTTCTTTTTCTTCCTGCCGTCCCTTCTCCTATCGGGTTTTATGTTTCCGTTTCGCGGCATGCCCCTATGGGCCCAATGGCTCGGTGAAGTTTTCCCTCTCACCCATTTCCTGCGGGTCGTGCGCGGAATTTTATTGAAGGGCAATGGGGTCGCTGATATCGCCGCCGAAACTGGCTATATGGCGCTCTTCTTGATTGTTGCGTCGACCCTAGCGATGCTTCGTTATCGCCGGACGTTAGATTAGTTTAGGAGGTCAGGCATTGCGGTTTCTGAGCATTGTCCTTGTCCACCGGCCTCAGTTTTCCGACCCTGCCAGAGCTAATTTATCAAGGAAATGATGGATATGCGAGAATATGGCTGAGCCTTTTAAGAATGCCTTTAATGAAGCGCTTATCCAATCTATGGGCCTACATTTTCACAAGGCATACCCAAATTTTGACCAAAAAGGATTTACCGCGCGAGCGTCGGTTGGATTGGAAAAACTGGAACTCAAAGATAGGTCGGCACAAATCGCGACTGCGATGGCGGAGTATCTGCCAAAGGATTTTGAGATCGCCGGCGCCATATTAATGGCGAGCCTATCTCAAAATGAAGATGCCGGTGTCACTGGGTCGGAGTTTATGGCCGACGGGATTGCTGGTTGGGCAATCATGCCAATGACTTACTATGTGGGCCTGTTTGGACTCAATAATTTTTGTCAGTCGATGGCGCTTCTGCGAGAAATGACAAAACGATTTAGCTCGGAATTTGGAATTCGGTTTTTCCTATTGTGCGATCCGGATCGTACATTGGAGATTCTTACTGAATGGGCATATGATCCGAACCGGCATGTTCGGCGCCTTGTATCCGAAGGTACGCGCCCGCGCCTGCCTTGGGCACAGCGGTTGCCCGGATTTATTGCCGACCCGTCTCCCATCTTGCCGCTTCTGGATGTCCTCAAGGATGACGACGAAGAATATGTACGTCGCTCAGTCGCAAATAACCTCAACGACATTGCCAAGGACCACCCGAATTTGGTCGCTAGTATCGCCGGGCGTTGGATCGCCGAGGGTGGCCGGAATAGGGAGAGGTTAGTTCGACACGCGTGCCGGACCTTGGTCAAACAAGGCCATACCGGCGCGCTGAAAGTCTTGGGGTATGATAGACCGAAAGTCGATATGGAGCGCCTTGAAATCTTGACGCCGAAGGTCGATTTTGGTGAGGCACTGGAGTTTGATTTGGCCCTGGTTTCAACCGGCGAGGATCCCCAGCCATTGATTATCGACTATGCGATCCATCATCGCAAAGCCAATGGGAAAACATCCCCCAAAGTATTCAAGTGGAAATCGATCCAGCTTGGGCCGAAGGAAACTCACAAGGCGAAGCGTAATCACTTCTTTAGAAAAATTACCACTCGGACCTATTATCCTGGACCTCATAAATTGGAAGTTTTCATTAATGGCGTGTCGAAGGGCGTACGAGATTTCGAGCTCGTAATGTGAGCCCTTTGTCTTTTCCGACGTTTCCCGCTCATATTTCCAGCCAATGACCATAAATATCGAGCGGTTCAATTAAATCGCTAAAAATGAAAAAAACAGTGAAACTGGGCCCAGTTTACGGACTGTATGAATTCGGATCCCGCTGCTTAAGTTAGAGGATCGGGGTGACCCTCGGGCACGGGCAGGCGAAAGACGTTCAGGGTCATCGCCGCCATCGTATAATAGCCGACAATGCAGGTTAGCTCCGCAACACCGGCTTCGCCAAACGCCGCCAATGCGCGGGCATAGGTGTCGTCGCTGACCTCGCGCCAGCGGTGAAGTTCTGTGACGAAATCAAATAAGACGCTTTCGTCGTCATTGTCGAATACCGGTGTGACGTCGGCGGCAAGATCGGCGATGACATGGTTGGCTAGCCCAGCCTCCCTGGCTGGTCCTTCATGGGAATACCATTCAAATTGGGCCGTCCAGTGGCGGGCAACGATGAGAATGGCCAGCTCCGACAGGCGCGGCCCTAGCGATGTTTTATAGCGCACATATTCGCCGAGTTTTTGGGCCCTGTCGGCGAGATCCGGCGCGCGTAGCCAGGGCTGAAACAGCACCGGCACTTCGCCGCGCGGTCCCGACGTGATGCTCTCCACCACCGATTTCTGATCTTGCGTCATTTCATCTGGTTGCAGTGTTCTTATCCGCTGCATCTTGTTTCCTCTATGCTATATATTTGCCGCTCAGCTTAATGATGGAGAGACGGTATGGCGATTACCCTTTACGATCTTGTTGGTGCTCAAGACCGGTATTTTAGCCCCTTTTGTTGGCGCATCCGTTGGGCATTGGCCCATAAGGGGCTGGATGTCGAGTGCCGCCCGACCCGGTTTACCGAGATCAAGGATATTTGCGGTGGCGGTCATAGCCTTGTGCCAGTGATCGACGATGGAGGCAAGATTGTCGCCAACAGCATGGATATTGCCCTCTATCTCGATAAGGCTTACCCCGAAGCGCCGACGCTAATCCCCGGTCCGCTCGCGCAAACCAAATTCATCGAAAATTGGAGCCAGGCGACCATTCATCCCAACTTGGTTCCCATGGTGGTAAATGACATTCACGATCATCTGACCCCGGAGGATCAACCCTTTTTTAGAGAGACGCGGGAAAAGCGTTTCGGCATGCCACTGGATCAGGTTCAGGCGGATCGCGAAGAGAAGATCGAGGCGTTTCGGGCATCCCTCGGGCCGCTCCGCGCCACCTTTGAAACGAACGATTTTCTCGGTGGCAGTGAGCCAGTATTCGCCGATTATATTGTTGCCGGCGCCTTTCAATGGGCCCGGGTGATAAGTCCGTTCAAACTTTTGGAAGCTGGCGATCCGGTACACGCCTGGTTTGCCCGCTGTCTAGACCTTTATGACGGGTTGGGGGCACGGATGCCCGGATATCCGATTTAAGCTCGGTTTTGCTCAGGCTTACGGCTTGCCCCGGTCTCGCGGATTGATCAGGGTCGAGACGATGCCGTGCAGGGTTTGCAGTTCCGGGGTTGTGTATCGGCCGCGCTGAAAAATTGTGCGGAGTGAGCGCGCCATGGAGCCGCGTAGGGCTTCATTGGGGAAATAGCCACGGGTTTCAAGCTCCGATTCCAGGCGTAAAATAAATGCATCGAGCTCAGCTTTGCTCGATGGCGGCGGAGTATCTTCGATAAAGGCAGCGCGACCGGCCTGATCGAAATCGGCAAAGGCCAGTTCATAACCGACCAGCAGGACCGCCTGGGCAAGGTTGAGAGACGCATAGGCGGGATTGAGGGGGATCGAGATCACCGTGTCGATATGGGTCAAATGATCATTGGTCAGACCCGACCGTTCCGGGCCGAACAAAATACCTGTTTTAACCCCTTGGTCCATTGCCGCGCGAATTTCAGCCGCCGCGTCCCGGGCGGTTAGCGTCCGTAATATCATATCGCGCGGTCGGGCGGTTGCCGCATAGACCCGTTCCAAATCGCCGACCGCGGTATCGACGGTATCGTGCAACGTCGCAGCATCGAGCACTTGGGTTGCCCCGGCTGCCATCGCCACTGCCCGCTCGTTCGGCCAGATTTCGCGAGGATTAACCAGCGCCATTTCCGTCATGCCGCAATTCAGCATGGCGCGGGCACTGGCCCCGATATTTTGCCCGAGCTGCGGCTCAACCAGGATGATCCTCGGTCCACCTGTTTTAACTTCCTGACTGCGGTTGGTTCCGGCCACGTGGGTGATTTATCCTGTCACGCGACGGCGCGATCGCTGACCCGGGCTCGGTAGAGCTTATGGGTGATGGCGTCGCTCAATGCCTCATAGGCTGCATCGATAATATTGGGTGAAATACCGACCGTTGTCCAACGCTGACCCTGGTCATCGGCGCTTTCTATCATCACCCGGGTTATTGCCGCCGTTGCACGCTGGGGTGTGAGAATGCGGACCTTGAAATCAGAAAGTCGAACCCGGTCAAGTTCGGGATAGGCGGGCAGTAACGCGGCGCGCAAAGCGGCGTCCAAAGCGTCGACGGGGCCATTTCCTTCGGCGACTTTCATGATCTCGGTGCCGGCAACATTTATTTTGATGACCGCCTGTGAAACCGAAACCAGTTCACCTTTGGCATTGTGGCGCCGTTCAACCTCGACCCGCAAACTGGTGACATCGTAGAAATTCGGCACGTCGCCCAGGGCGCGGTGTGCCATGAGCTCGAAACTCGCCTCGGCGCCGTCATAAGTATAACCCTGATGCTCCTTGGATTTCACATCCTCGACCAGCCGAGTGATGCGCTTATCTTTGGGGTCAATGGTCAGGCCGATCGCCTCAAGTTGAGCGACGACATTGGCTCGCCCGGCCTGATCGGAGACAACGATGCGACGGCGATTACCGATGAGTTCGGGCTCGATATGCTCATAGGTGCGCGGGTCTTTTTGCACCGCCGAAACATGGACGCCGCCCTTGTGACTGAACGCGGCGTCGCCGACATAAGCCGCATGGCTGTCGGGCGCCCGATTGAGAATTTCGTCCAGCAGTCGGGATACGCCGGTCAGGTGCGTGAGCCTATCGGCATCGATACCTGTCTCATATGCGCCCTGATATTTATGGGCCAGGGTCGGAATAACCGAAATGAGATTGGTGTTGCCGCATCGCTCGCCAACCCCATTGATGGTGCCTTGGATTTGAGCTGCCCCGGCCTCAATCGCCGCCAATGAAATGGCAACGGCATTGCCCGTATCGTTATGCGCGTGGATGCCCAACTTGTCGCCGGGGATGGCCTTGGCAATTTCGGTTACGATGGCAAAGACTTCACTGGGCAGGGTGCCACCATTTGTATCGCAGAGGGTAATCCAGCGTGCCCCCGCGTCATGGGCAGCGGTAATGCAAGCGACTGCGTAATCGGAGTTGGACTTATACCCGTCGAAAAAATGTTCCGCGTCAAAGACGATTTCTTTGCCGAGGCCCACACCGTGGGCGACGCTATCGCCGATCATCGCGATATTTTCTTCGTGGGGGATTTCTAGTGCGACATCGACTTGAAAATCCCAGCATTTGCCGAATAAGCAGACTGTATTGGTCCCACCGGATAGAACACCTGTCAGGCCGGGATCGTTGGCCGCACTACGTCCGGCTCGCCGGGTCATGCCAAAGGCGGTTAGGGCCGCGGTTTTGAGTGACGGCGGATTGGCGAAAAAATCATCGTCGGTCGGATTTGCACCGGGCCACCCGCCTTCGACATAGTCGAGACCGAGGTCATCCAGGGCGCGGGCAATAGCAATTTTATCGCTGGCTGAAAAATCCACACCTTGGGTCTGCGCGCCATCGCGCAGCGTCGTGTCGAACAGATAGATCCGTCGTGCCATGATGATTAAGCCCTGCGCCGCCAATCCGTGGTGCCGTCTGGCCGGTCCTCCAAAATGATGCCTTGCTCGACGAGACTATCGCGAATTCGGTCGGCTTCGGCAAAGTTTTTAGCGCTCCGCGCCGCAATACGCTCGGCAATCATCGTCTCGATTGCCGTATCGTCCTTGCTGGGTGCAGAGCCACGGCGCCAGGCCTCGGGGTCCTGGGTCAGCAGACCCAAAAGGGCACCGCCGGAAATCAGCTGACCTTTTAGTTCGGCGATTTCTTCGTTTGGATTGTTGGGATCGCAGCTATTGAGCTTGGTGCGCAATTGATGGAGGTGGGTCAGGGCAGACGGCGTGTTGAGGTCGTCGGCAACGGCCGCGAGCACCTCATCTGCCGTGACTGTCGCGGCGGTGACATCAGCAAATTTATGCAATGTGCCATAAAAACTATCGAGTTCGGATTTTGCCGCAGTCAATCCGGCCTTGGTAAAATCAATCGGTTGGCGGTAATGGGTTTTCAGCAGTGCCAAACGCAGGGCCTCACCGGGAAATTCTTCAAGCAGGTCGCAGACCAGATAGAAATTGCCGATGGATTTCGACATTTTCTCACCTTCGGAGGTGAGGTAGCCGTTATGCACCCAGTAGCGGGCGAATCCGTGATCGGGATCGCCGCAGCGGCTCTGGGCGATCTCGTTTTCATGGTGGGGGAAGACGAGATCCAACCCGCCACCGTGAATGTCAAAATCGGGCCCGAGATATTTGACGCTCATTGCCGAGCATTCCAGATGCCAGCCCGGGCGACCATGCCCCCACGGACTGTCCCATCCCGGTTGGCTGTCGGTCGAGGGTTTCCACAAAATAAAATCGGCGGGGTCATTTTTATAGGGCGCAACTTCAACCCTTGCCCCGGCAACCAGCGCGTCGCGATCAAGGCCCGATAGGCTTCCATAATTGGGCATTGTCGGAACATCGAACAGCACATGCCCCTCGGCCTCATAAGCATGGCCTTTGGCAATCAGGTCTTTAATTAGCTGGACCATCTCGGCGATATGGTCGGTAGCCCGTGGCTCAATTGTGGGCACCAAATTGCCAAGGGCCGCCGCATCTTGCTGGAAAAATTCCGTCGTTTGCTTGGTTAGTTCGCCGATCGGTACGCCGCGTTCGGCGGCCCTGGCATTAATTTTGTCATCGACATCGGTGATGTTGCGGACATAAACCACCTCCGGATAGACCGCGCGCAACAGGCGATAGAGGATATCAAAAACAACAAACATCCGCCCATTGCCGATATGAATGCGGTCATAGACTGTTGGCCCGCAGGCATACATGCGAACCCGGCCTGGCTCCAATGGTTCAAAGGAGCGCTTGGTGCGGGCGGCGGTGTCATAAAGGGAAATTTCTACGGAGGTCATGTTTTCGTCCGGTAAGCATTGGTGATCGGATAACGCCGGTCGCGGCCAAAGGCCCGGCCGGTGAGTTTAACGCCGGGTGGTGCCTGACGGCGTTTATATTCGGCTAATTCCAGCATCCGCCAAATCCGGGCCGTTTCGGTCGCGTCATGACCACGGGCGACAAGATCGTCGACGCCGAGATCTTCTTCTATAAGGCCCTTGAGCATCTGGTCGAGTTCATCGTAGGAGGGCAACGAGTCTTCGTCTTTTTGATCGGGCCGCAGTTCTGCAGATGGCGGTTTGTCGATGGTACGCTGTGGAATGGGGGCGGCCACCGGGTTTAATGCGAGGCTTGGGATATTTTCATTGCGCCAGCGCGATAGGCCAAAGACATCTGTTTTATAGATATCTTTCAAAACCGAAAAACCGCCATTCATATCGCCGTATATGGTTGCGTAACCGACCGACATTTCCGATTTATTGCCCGTGGTGAGTAACATCGCACCGGTCTTATTGCTGATTGCCATCAGGGCAAGGCCCCTGGAACGGGCCTGAATGTTTTCGGCCGTGACGCCTTCAACCGGCTCATTGAAAGTCGATGTCAGCATTTTATCGAACGCTGCCATCGCCGGATCAATAGCCATTGTATCAAGGCGCGCGCCCATGCGCGACGCCGCGTCTTTCGCATCTTCTAAACTTTCGATGCTGGTGTAGGGTGACGGCAACAACACGGTGTGAACCCGGTCGGCGCCCAGTGCATCGACGGCGACGGCGGCGGTCAGGGCTGAATCAATTCCGCCCGAAAGGCCGAGGATGACACCGGGAAATCCATTTTTCTCGACATAGTCGCGAAGGCCCAAAATCATCGCGTTATAGATCGCAGGATAGCCTTGGCTCATCGGCGCAATCGGGCCAGCCTCACACAAAGGCGCACCATCATCGCCGGTTACCCAACTCGTGATCAATAAATCTTGGGTAAAAAACGGTGCCGCTGCCGCCAGCCTGCCATCGCCATTGAGTACAAAGGACCCGCCGTCAAAAACCAGCTCGTCCTGACCGCCGACTTGGTTCACATAAATGAGCGGCAAGGCCGTCTCGCCAACCCGGTCCATGGCAATGGCGCGCCGCTGATCGGCCTTCTCGTGATCGAAGGGGCTCGCATTAACGACGATCAGCAGATCGGCGCCGCCATTTTTGAGTCCCTTGCAAACAGATGGCACCCAAATGTCTTCGCAAATACATAGGCCCAATTTGATGCCGCGAAAATTAATCGGCGGGCAATCGGTGCCCGAATGAAAAACACGTTGTTCGTCAAACACCCCGTAATTGGGCAGTTGCTGTTTGGCGACAATGGCCGAAATCTTGCCGTTATCGAGCAGCAAGGCGGCGTTGACCGGTTTTTCATTCAGCTCTTCCCCCTGCCACGGGGCACCGATGATTAACGCCGGTCCGCCATCTGTGGTCTCTTGCGCCAATTTTTCTATGCGCCTGGCGACAGCCGCAACGAAGCTGGGTTTTAACACCAGGTCTTCTGGGGGATACCCCGAAATCCCCAATTCGCCAGCGACCACGAGATTGGCGCCTTGGGAAGCGGCATCCGTTCGGGCAGTCTTGATCTTCTCGACATTTCCATCGAGGTCGCCGACATGCGGATTTAGTTGTGCCAGCGCAATTCTAAGGCTTTGGCTCATATCGTTTAGAACTCCCAGCCGAGGCCTAAGTGTTAGGACGCAGCGGCAATACCCCCAAATATATCCGTATTGCGGTCACGAATATTGCGCAAGCTGTCGGAAATCAGGAACGATAATTCCAGCGACTGGCTAGCATTCAGGCGCGGATCGCAATGAGTGTGATACCGGTCCGATAGACGTTCCTCGGTGATTTCTTGCGCCCCGCCAATACATTCGGTCACATCCTGGCCGGTCATTTCAAAATGCACGCCGCCGGGATGGCTGCCCTCGGCCTGGTGAATTTCAAAGAACGATTTGACCTCGGACAAAATGCGGTCAAAGGGCCGTGTTTTATAGCCGTTCGATGTCTTGATAATATTGGCGTGCATCGGGTCGCACGACCAGACCGGGGTGCGCCCGGCTTTTGTTACTGCCCGGATCAGCGGTGGCAGTTTGTCACCGACATCGTCGGCGCCCATACGGGCGATAATGGTCAGGCGACCGGGATCGTTTTCCGGATCAAGCGTATCCATCAAACGCAACAAATCGTCGACGTCCATGGTCGGTCCGGCCTTAAGGCCGATGGGGTTTTCGACACCTCGGAGGAATTCAACATGGCCACCGTCGGCCTGGCGCGTCCGGTCGCCGATCCACAGCATATGGGCGCTGACATCGTACCAACGTCCGGTCAGACTGTCTTGGCGCGTCAGTGCCTCCTCGTAGGGTAAAAGCAGGGCTTCATGGGATGTATAGAAATCGGTCTCGGCAAGCTGCGGTGTCGAGTCCGGCGTTATGCCGCATGCCGCCATGAACCGCAGGGCCTCGTCAAGGCGATCGGAAATCTCCGAATATTGTGCCCCTTGGGCGCTTTCGGCGACAAAATCGAGGTTCCAGCGATGAGTCTTATGAAGGTCGGCAAACCCACCCTGGGCAAAGGCCCGGAGGAGGTTGAGCGTTGAAGCGGCCTGGTTATAAGCCTGAACCATGCGTTCGGGGTCGGGCACCCGTTCAGCCTCGGTGAACTCAATTCCGTTGATGATATCACCGCGATAGCTCGCCAATTCGACGCCGTCTATCGTTTCGGTGTCGGACGAGCGCGGTTTGGCAAATTGGCCAGCGAGCCGCCCGACTTTAACCACCGGGACGCTTCCGGCGAAGGTCAAGACCAGCGACATCTGCAGCAGCACCTTAAACGTGTCGCGAATATTGTCGGGGTGGAACTCTTTAAAACTCTCGGCGCAATCGCCACCCTGCAGGAGAAATGCCTCGCCGACCGCCGCCTTGCCCAGCGCGTCGCGCAGGCGTCGGGCCTCGCCGGCAAAGACCAATGGCGGGTAATTGCTCAAACGTGCTTCGACCTCATTCAAATGTTGGGTGTCGGGGTAATCCGGCAACTGTTGAATCGGGAGATCGCGCCAGCTTTTCGGAGTCCAGTCGTTGGCCATTTTCGTTCCTTGTCTCGGCTGCATATGGTGTGTCCAATTGCGGGAGGCGGTATACTCCCAAATCAAGGAATTTGTAAGCAAAAAGCGGTTTATCGCGCAAAATTCGGTGCGATTAGAAGGATTAATATGCATAAGCCACAAGCTTTTCAGGAGAATGAGATAGCGGCGCTACACGCCGATATCGAAAAGATCGCCTTCGGCACACTGGTGACCCTGACTGGCAAAGAGATTATTGCGAGCCACGTTCCGATGATCTTGGAGCGGCGGTCGGGTTCAAAGGGCGTCTTGCGCGGTCATATTGCCAAAGCAAACGGGCAATGGCGTGGTAGCGATCCCGACAGTCCGGCCCTGGCGATATTCAACGGTCCGGGCGCCTACATATCGCCGGCCTGGTATCCGTCAAAAGCCGAACATGGGAAGGTAGTGCCAACCTGGAATTACGTTGCCGTTCAGGCACACGGATCCATCAACTGGACCGATGATCCGGCCCAATTATGGGCGATCGTCAGCGGCTTAACGGATTTGCATGAGGCCGGGCGACCGGACCCCTGGCAGGTAGCCGATGCGCCGCCCGCTTTCATTGAGGCACAGTTGAAAGGGATCATCGGTTTTGAAATCGAGATAGATCGTCTCGAAGGGGTCAAGAAACTCAGTCAGAATAGGACTGCTGCTGATCGCACGGGCGTTGAAAGGGGGCTGGCCGAGAGCACCGACAGTCAGGCGCAGATCATCGCTCGGATGATGCGGGACCTGGACTAGAGCATCTAATTGGGCCCAGCCATGACCAATCCTTCGCGCACCAATCGGGTGATCAGCGTCACCTTGCCCTCATCGTCCAAATCGCCTGGCAAGTCACCAATCCGGTAGCGCTTTGTCGACAGCGCATAGCGCACCGCCGACCCGGCAAAACTGGGAAAGGCTATCTCTTTGCCCGAGATACTGATGACAAACTGCCCATTTCCGCGCAGCATATTGTAGATCAGTGCTGGACGCGGCTGGATGACACTTTTGACCGAAAGGGCCGCAAGCTGCTCGACTTGCGCCATTTGACCGCTGAGCACCGGCCGATGGCCAGCGGTGATGCGGTCGGCAAATTGATCCAGCGCTTCTTCGAAATCTGCCGAGGTGGCAAATTTTCGGACCAGGGATTTGAACTCTTCCTTGGCTTTGGTGCGCCGATAACCGGGTTTGGCATAGCCGATAGGCAGAGATCGCCGGAAATCCGAATTCTTGAGGCTGACCGTCGACATTGCCTCTAGCATCAAATCCGTCCAGGTGTAGGCGAGGGCGCCAACGGTAATATGCAATGACGTGCCTTTTTGTTTTTGCGCATCGGCATCGTGCATAATACCGCGCGGGATATAAACCATATCGCCGGGTTTGAGTTTGAACGTCTGGGTAACTTCGCCCTTAGGCGTGTCTTCGGCGACAAAACGCTGGCCACGATGCGGCAGATCAACCGGCGTATTATAGATCCGCCAGCTTTTTGTGCCCGCGATTTGCAGCACGAAAACATCATGGGTGTCGTAATGGGTGCGAAACCCTTGGGCATTTTCCGGCGTCAGGTAAATATTGGTCTGGTAGGGCATGGAAAAATCATGCTCCATACCGCGGCAGAACGCAGCCAGGCCGGGCAGGCGTCGGTGCAAATGGGGTAGGATGACAGTCGCGCCGTTGGCAAACAGGTCATAGAGCTTGGCGACGTCGATACGGTTATTGCCCCTGGTATATTGGTTGCGAGAAATCGCTTCTTTCGCATTGGTCAACTCGATTTCCGGAAACGGCAAGTTCATCGAGGTGATAACTTGATCGATATCTTCCAGGGTCAGCAATTCTTTATAGTAATTTGGATTGCGTCGGTTGATCACCAGCGGCTTCTTTTCCCAATAACTGCGAAAAAAAACTTTCGGTGAAATTGGGCTGATAACCTGTTCGAGGCGAAAATCAGTACCACGGGTGGCAAAGAGCGTTTTACCACTGGCTCTACCGCCGGCTGATTTTGGTGCCTTACCGTTCAGACGCGCTGATTTCTTCTTTGGTGCTTTTTTGGCGGCTGCCGCTGCGCTAGCTTTTGGAGCTTTTTTTGTCTTCTTCGATGCGGTCGAAGTCGTCGCCTTGGCCATATCCCCTCGCAAAAATCATGAGCCCAATGTTTGTCAGTCTTGATCTGCAGTATCGGCACGCCTGGAGAGATCGGCATCGCCGCCGGTGTCGGTAGGATCGATGTCTACACGAGGCACAGGATCGCCGCGTTGAGATATATCAATGTCGGCGCTGTCGGAGGCGCCGCTTGTTTTTCGGTCGGCAATGGCCGGCGTATCCGTATCGCCGGGGTCGGCGAACGGTCCGACATCCTCATCGGCAAGATCGCCGACGGTGGTAATGTCGTCGTCAAAGCCTGCGGGCAGGTCGCTGGCCACGCTGATATCTGTATCAGCCGCCCGGTCGGCCCCGGCCCCGGTATCGGCGTCGGCTAGTGGATCGCCGGGGCGCGTTACATCGTTGGCATCAATAGTTTGCCCCCGCGCCAATTTAGGGGTGATTCCCCCAGCAATGCCGCCACCGACGAGGCCGCCAATTACACCAAGCGCGGAGCGTCTGGGAATAGGCTCGCGGGTGACAATATCACTTCGGTTCAGCGATTTTGCGCGTCGTTTCGCCGGCGGTTCAATCCGGTCTTTATTCTCGTCCTTAGCCATCGTCTCCACGTCCCCGATTACCGGTATCCAGTTATGGATGTCGTCGCCAATTGTGGCCTTACTATAACGACTTTCAAAGGAATATCATGGTGTTGGCGCGCAAATGAGGGCATTTGAGCCCCAAATGGTCCATTTGCCTCGATCATGGGGCCGGTTCGGCGGTGCGCATCGTGACAAATTCCTCAGCGGCGGTTGGATGAATGCCAATAGTCCGGTCGAAATCGGCCTTGGTCGCGCCAGCCCGTATGGCGATGGCAAGACCCTGTACGATTTCCCCGGCATGGGCGCCAGCCATATGAATACCGATCACCCGATCGGTTTCCCGATCGACAATTAGCTTCATGAACGTCCGCTCCTGACGGTCGGTCAGGGTCAGTTTTAATTCGCGGAAGGCGCTTTTATAGACATCGATTGCCGCATAGCGCTCGCGCGCCTCGGTTTCGGTTAGGCCGACCGTGGCGACATTTGGGTGACTGAAGACTGCGGTGGCGATATCAGAGTAATCGACACTGGTTGGCTCGTTGAGAAACAAGGTGCGGGCAACTGCCATGCCTTCGGCCAGCGCCACTGGTGTCAGTTGCATGCGGTCAATGACATCGCCCAAAGCATAAATAGAGGGCTGGGAGGTCTGAAAATAATCGTCGACCTTGATGGCGCCGCGTTCATCGGTTTCAACACCGGCAGTTTCTAAACCCAGCTCGTAGCTATTCGGGTGGCGCCCGGTTGCAAACAGGGCGACGTCGGCGTCCATGGTGTCGCCATTGCTCAGTTTGACCGTGTATCTTGAATCGCCGTCGGCCGCTTCGGCCATTTCCGATATAGTCGCGTCGAAAACGAGATTGATACCCTTCTTGGTCAGCTCATCGACCAAATGGTGGCGAATGTCATCGTCGAAGCCTCGCATGAAAAGGGGGCCGCGATAAACCAAGGTTGTTTCCACACCGAGCCCGGAGAAAATACCGGCAAATTCAACTGCAATATAGCCGCCGCCGACCACGATTGCTTGTTTTGGCAGCTGATCGAGATAAAAGGCCTCGTTCGACGTAATCGCATGTTCTTTTCCGGCAAAATCGGGCACCGTCGGCCAGCTACCGGTTGCCACCAGAATATATTTACAGGAATATTCCTTGTCGCCTACCTTGACCTGGTGCGGTCCGACAATGGTTGCCCTCGCGGCGTGAATTTCGACCCCGGCATTGGTTAGAAGTCTGTCGTATATGCCGTTCAGCCGTTCAATCTCTTTATCTTTATTGGCGACGAGGGTCGGCCAATCGAAACCGTCCGGCGTGACTTTCCAGCCATAGGACCGTGCATCTTCGAAATCCTCGGCATAGTGGGCGCCATAGGAAAACAGTTTTTTCGGAATGCAGCCGACATTGACGCATGTTCCGCCCAGATACCGTTCTTCGGCAACAGCCACCCGCGCGCCATAGGAGGCGGCCATCCGGCTGGCCCGAACACCGCCGGACCCGGCGCCGATCACATAGAGGTCATAGTCGAAATCTGTCATGAATTATTGGCCTATTCCTAAATTGGGTGTACATGATCCCCGAGTATTTGACCTGGGTCATTTCGTGTAGAGCTGATTTAGGTGATTTTTGCCCTATTATCGACCCCTATTTCGCCATATTTTCGGAATAGCTCTTGCGATGATAAGGCCGCAGCAACATGGTGACGTAAATGATGTTTTGGGGGAAGAACACTTGAATGCTGCGACTTTGCGCCGCGCATAGTATGTTTGTACCAAGTTTTCCGACCGTGCATGAACAGGGTAATTCGAGAAGGTTTTCCGACCTGTATTATGTCTCGGGTTTAGGTTGTGACCGGCAAAAGGCCTCGCTTACTATACGGGGCGTTATTTGAAAGCGGATCGATGGATTACGAAAATTTTTTTGCAGATACACTGAGTGGCCTCAAAGCCGAAGGCCGATACCGTATTTTTGCCGAGCTGGAGCGCCACGCGGGTGATTTCCCCCATGCGACCCATTATCACGGCGATACGACCGATGCGGTAACCGTCTGGTGTTCCAACGATTATTTGGGCATGGGCCAGGACCCCCGTGTTCTGTCAGCAATGCAAGACGCAATCGCCGAATGTGGCGCTGGGGCCGGTGGTACGCGCAATATCGCCGGAACGACACATTTGCATGTGCTGCTGGAAAATGAATTAGCGGACCTGCACAATAAGGAAGCCGCGCTTTTATTCACCTCCGGCTATGTGGCAAATCTGACGACTTTATCGACCTTGGGCTCTCAATTGCCCGATTGTGTCATCCTGTCGGATGCTCTCAACCATAATTCGATGATCGAGGGTATTCGTGCCGGACGGTCGGAAAAACTCATCTTCCGCCATAACGACCCGAAACATTTGGATGAACTGCTTTCCGGTTTCGATCGTTCGAGGCCTAAGATCGTCGCTTTTGAATCCGTTTATTCAATGGATGGCGATATCGCCCCAATCGGTGAGATGTGCGACGTGGCGCAAGCCCATGGCGCTCTGACATTTCTCGACGAAGTGCACGCCGTTGGCATGTATGGGAATCGGGGCGGTGGTGTTGCCGAACGCGATGGGGTTATGGACCGCGTTGATATTGTGCAGGGCACATTGGCCAAGGCCTTTGGCATAATGGGCGGCTATATTTCGGCGTCCCGTCAGCTGGTGGATTTTGTCCGCTCCAATGGGGCCGGTTTCATCTTTACCACGGCTTTGCCGCCAGCCTTGGCAGCTGGTGCTTTGACCAGCATTCGTTTGGTTCGACCCGATAATGATCTGAGGGCCCGCCATCAAGAGCGCGCAGCAACCCTAAAACGCCGCCTTGCGGAGACCGGCCTGCCAGTGATGCCGTCCGAGTGCCATATTGTGCCAATACTCGTCGGCGACGCCCGTTTGTGCAAAGAGGCGACCGATTTGCTGCTCGAACATCACAATATTTATGTGCAGCCGATCAATTATCCCACAGTACCGAAAGGCACCGAACGGCTCCGTTTGACCCCGTCACCGATTCACGATGATGGGGCGATGGACGAGCTGATCGATGCACTTTTAGATGTCTGGAACCGGCTTGAGCTAAAAAAAGCCGCCTGATCTAAATTTTGGCGGGGCGGCAACTGGTCACGCGAAAAGGCCGCGTCTCGCCGTCATGTTCGGTGATCGAGACATATTCTCCCTGGCTGAAGGCATGGCTCGAGAACTTGAACCCCGATTCGTCGTCGGGCTCCGTTTTATCGAGATCATAATGAAAGGCCCATTGGCGACCTTGGGTATGGACAAGGTGGCCGATTTCAGCCGGCTCGCCGGGGGCGTGTCGACGCACGGTGCACTTGTTGCGGACATCACGCCAGGCCTCAGAATCCAGCATTCCTTGACCGTCCAGCGGGGCAATGAAATCGTATCCATGTCCGCTATCGCCAATCGGATGATCGGGGGTACGGGCCATTTCAAGCTTGATCTGATAAAGCATAGCCGCCTCCAATAGGACGTTATCAATATATAGAATAAGCCTTAAAATTTCGTCGCACTAATGCTCTTTTAGGACCGGGTGGTTTTCTTCGAGCCCTTCGGGGTCTTGGTGAATTATGATTTCGGCGCCTGGAAAAACCGCGATTAACTTGGCTTCAACATCATCGGCGATTTCATGGGCATGTTGCAACGTCATTGCGCCATCCATCTCTAGGTGGAATTGGATGAAACGGTCGGGACCGGACTCCCGCGTTCGCAGCTCATGAACATTGCTGACCTCGCCGTGAGTTCGAGCTGTCTTGATGATCAGCTCTCGGTCAGCGTCCGAGAGTTCTCGGTCCATCAACATTGCCAATGCTCTTTGGCCAATGCCCCAAGCATTATAAAAAAGGAACAACCCAATCGCTGCGCCGAATAGCGGGTCGATCACGGTCCATCCGAGGGATGCGGTCAGGAGCAGACTGATGACAACGCCGATATTGGTCAATAGGTCACCGGCGTAATGGACGCTGTCGCCGGCAATGGCCAGGGATCCCGTCCGCTTGACCACATAGCGTTGGAATATCACCAGACCCAGGGTCGCGATGATTGCGATGGCGATAACGATCAATCCGATTTCGGTGTTTTCGATCGGCGTCGGGCGGATGAGGCGTCGTGCGGCTTCAATCAGGATCAGGGTTGAAGAACCGGCAACGAACGTCGCTTGGCCGAGACCGGCAATTGCTTCGGCCTTGCCGTGACCAAATCGATGCTCCCGATCCGCTGGCGTCAAGGCGTGGCGAACAGCAAATAACGTAATCAGGGAGGCCACCAGGTCGAGCATCGAATCGACCATCGAAGACAGCATGGCCACACTGTCCATCGATAACCAGGCGCCGAGTTTGATAACGACGAGGAAAATCGCCACCGCGACCGAGGCATATGTCGCGCCCGCCAGCAATTTTGCATGTTCACCGCGATCTAGCGTTCGATCTGCCGCAGGCGCGACATGGGCGTGACCGGGCAAAAAATGGCGCAACAGGCTCATGGAAAAAGCGTTTCCTTGGTCCAGTCATTGCCGCCTCCGGTAAAAACCAGGCGGTCGTGCAAACGGCTTTCATGCCCCTGCCAGAATTCGATGCGATCTGGAACGACACAAAATCCCGACCAATGGGGCGGCCGGGGAACCGGCCCGTCGGCAAATTTTTTGGTAAATTCGCCAACTCGAATTTCCAGGGCGTCCGGAGGGGTCATGGCGTCCGATTGCCGTGATGCCCAAGCGCCAATTTGCGAGCCGCGGGGGCGGCTGGCGAAATAGGCATCGGCGGTTGCCGCATCGACAGGTTCGGCGTTGCCCTGAATGGTGATTTGGCGTTCCAGGGCTTTCCAATGCAGGCAAAGCGAGGCTCGGCCCGACAAGGTAAGGTCCCGGCCCTTGCGGCTCTCCAAATTGGTATAGAAAACGAACCCTTGCCGATTATAATCCTTTAGCAACACCATGCGTGAGGAGACGGTACCGTTTTTGGCCACTGTCGACAGACACATTGCCTCGGGCATATTGGGTTCGGCCTTGATCGCCTCTTTCATCCAGCTATTGAAAAAATCAAACGGGTCGGATTGGTCCATCATCTTCAGGTCTCATTCATTTTGCTTGTCTACAATTAGGTGTTATGCCGCAGCTATTATTGCTGGTGGTCCCGGTCATAGTTTGTAGTGTAAACTGCGGTCTATCAGATTTTGAAGATCTAAGAGAGGTAATTGAGCGATGAATATCAGCATGAAATATGTAGCCCCGATCTTTGCCGTTGGCTTGATGGTAACGGGGTGTGCCAATACCGGCGCGAAGCAGGGCGCAGGTACGGTTATTGGCGCGGGCCTCGGCGCGCTTGCCGGCTCGCAAATTGGCTCCGGCCGGGGACAGCTGGCGGCGATTGCTGTCGGCACCCTACTTGGCGCGGCAATTGGTAACGAAATGGGCGCATCGCTGGATTCGGCGGACCGGGCGGCCTATCAGGGCGCCGAAACCCAAGCCCATAGTGCACCGATTGGCGAGCCGATTACCTGGGAAAACCCGGAAAGTGGCAATCACGGCACGATCACGGCGATTAACGAGGGTACATCCGATAAATCCGGTGACTATTGCCGCGAATATCAGACCGAAATCATTGTCGGTGGAAAAATCGAACAAGGTTACGGAACCGCCTGCCAGCGTCCTGACGGTAGCTGGGAAATCGTCGAGAGCTGATTTTTCGTCAAATCTCCTAAAAGGCGCGCCGTTTCTTGGCGCGCCTTTTTCGTTTTTAGCTCCGTATTTCGCGCCAAATCCCCAGTTTATGCTGCACGATTTGGTCCGAAAAGCTGAAAATGACCGCATCTTCATGGGCCTCGAACTTGTGTTCGGCCCAGCCGGGGATGGCGAAATGGTCCTTTGGCCCCCATTCCATGACCGTCGCGTCGGTCTCACCGACGGTCACCGTCCCACGTCCCTCAACCACTGAATAGACCGTATGATCGGTCGCCCGGTAGGGTCGGGAGGTAAACCCCTTGGGCAAAAATTGCAGGAAAGTCGAAATGGTCGACATGGCCGATTTTCCGGTCAACGGATTGATATATTCCAGCTTTATTCCGTGATGCGCGTCGAGGTCTTGCGCGGCATGCATCTGGGCCAGGGCCTCGCGGCTCGCAGAATAAGGGTAGCTGAATATCGGTGATGTCGCGCCCTCGATATCGTCGCCAAAGGGTTTCATATTGGCGCCATAACGGGCCCGGGTGTAGCCGGAGGGTTTGTTGGTCGCAAATTTCTGTTGCGCATAGGTCTCGGCAAAAGATGCGCCGTAAAACTGGATCATCGGGACGTCCAGCCCGTCCAGCCAAATTACCGGCTCACTGCCTTCATGGCCGTGATCATGCCAGCCCCAGCTCGGCGTGATGACGAAATCGCCGGGCTCCATATAGGTTTTTTCGCCGTCGACGGCGGTATAAGCGCCGCTGCCTTGAATCAAAAAACGCAATGCAGATGCCGTGTGACGATGGGCCCGGGCGACCTCGCCGGGTAAGATGAGCTGCAAACCGGCGTAAAGCGTGTCAACAGCCTTTGCCTGCCCCGGCATTGCCGGGTTTTCCAAAATCAGCACCCGCCGTTCGGCTTCTTCGGCAGATATAAGGTCGCCACTGGCCAAGACGTGGGGCGATACCGCGTCCCAGGCCCAAAGGTGCGGCGCCGCACGAGGTGCTGGTTCACGGGCGACCAATTTGTGAAGCACTTCCCACAGCGGCGCGAGCTGCTCTTTACCGATTGTCTCGTAAAACCGTGTACGCTCGGCATTGCCCATGACGCACTCCTGAGTTTATTTTGGGTCAATGCTAGGCTGGGGGGCGGACCCTCGCAAGGTTGGAATAAGCCCAAATCTCGCGACATAGCGGGTAACGGGCAAGGATCGGGTCGAAGGGAATGAGATTTGAACGAAAATAGCGGGCCGCTTGCAGGCATAACGGTGCTTGATCTTAGTCGCGTCCTAGCCGGGCCGTCTTGCACCCAAGTTCTTGGTGATCTCGGTGCCGATGTGATCAAAGTCGAGCGGCCCGGACGCGGCGATGACACAAGAGGCTGGGGGCCGCCCTATCTGAAAGATGGAGACGGCAACGATACTTCCGAGGCCGCCTATTATCTCAGCACCAACCGTAATAAGCGTTCGGTGACGATTGATCTCGCCCTGCCGCAGGGTCAGGATCTGATCCGGCAATTGGCGTCGCAATGTGATGTTTTGGTCGAGAACTTCAAGGTTGGCGGGTTGGCCAAATACGGTCTCGATCATCAGGCAATCTGCGATGCCCAGCCCGAACTCGTTTACTGTTCGATCAGCGGGTTCGGCCAAACCGGACCTCGGGCGGCTGCTCCGGGTTACGATTTTATGATCCAGGGCATGGGCGGTATCATGAGCTTAACCGGCGACCCCGATGGTCCACCGACCAAAGTCGGGGTGGCGATTGCCGATATCATGTGCGGAATGTATGCGTCGGTTGCGATATTGGGCGCGCTTTTTCATCGCAACCAATCCGGCGTCGGCCAGCATATCGACCTTGGTTTGATGGACACCCAGGTTGGTTGGCTGGCCAACGAGGCTTTAAACTATTTTACCTCCGGCAAAGTGCCGCACCGCATGGGCAACACCCACCCCAATTTAGTGCCTTACCAGGTATTTTCGACCAGCGACGATGACATCGTGGTGGCGGTCGGAAACGATGGGCAGTTTGCCCGTTACTGTAATTTTGCCGGTCGGCCGGATTTGGCCGAAGACGAGCGTTTTTCGACCATGCGCGGGCGCATTGTTAATCGGGACATCCTCGTGCCGATGCTCGAAGACGCCATGAGGACTAAAAGCGCTGATGAATGGATTGCGGGCCTGGAAATCGCTGGGGTTCCTTGTGGGCCGGTGCGCGATCTAGCCCAAGTCTTTGATGACCCGCAAATAGCAGCGCGGGGCATGAAAATTGAAATGCCACATGAGGCGGCCGGTGTTGTGCCGCTGGTCGGCAATCCGATCAATTATTCGGCGACACCGGTAAGCTACCGCCATCCGCCGCCGATGCTCGGTCAACATACTGATGAGATCTTGCAAGAATTGCTTGATTTACCCGGCGCCGAGCTAGACCAGTTGCGCGAAGACGGCGTTATCTAGGCCGCTTCATCTTGGCGCGTCGCTTCCCAGGCGAGCATTAAGCGTTTGCGGTTTGGCCCCCAGCGATAGCCGCTGATGGCGCCGCCGGCGCGCAAAACCCGGTGGCATGGGATCAGCCAGGAAACGGGATTTCGGGCAACTGCTGAGGCAACGGCACGCGCCGCGCTTGGTTGCCCCAGATGTGCCGCCAGTCCGCTATAGCTGGTGACGGCGCCGGGCGGAATGCGCAGCAGCGCTTCCCATATTTTGAGCTGGAACGGCGTCCCTTTGAGGACGAGGTGCAAATTCTCCGTCGCGCGTCCGAATGCCGCAGCGGCGTGTGGCGCGGTCGCTTGTTGGTCCAATTCAATGTGTGCCTCACCGAATGGCCCGGCCAAATCGGCGAAGGTCGCTTCGCGCTGGATCGTGTCGTGGTTGAACCCGGCGAACCCCAGGGCGCAAACCCCCCGATCGGCGGCAATGATGAGGCAATCGCCAAATGGGCTCTGGTGCCAGCCATACTGCAGGGCCATTCCGGCCGCCTCGGTTTTCCATTGGCCTGGCGTCATTGCCTCATGGGTGACAAATAGGTCATGTAGGCGACCGGGGCCCGATAGGCCGGCGTCGAAACTGGCGTCGAGCACGCTATCTTCGCGGGCGAGGCTTTCCTTGGCCCGGTCAATAGCTAGTTTGGCCAGAAATTTTTTCGGGCTGACGCCGACATGGGCTGAAAATACCCGCTGAAAATGATGGGGACTCATGCCTGCCCGTGCGGCAACATCGTCGAGACTGGGTTGGTCTTGATAATTCTCGGCCAGCCAAGCAAGGGTTTCACCAATTATTTGATAGGTCTGATTTTGGTCCATATTGGGACCTTATCGAGCTCTGATGGGGCCAGGCCACCCGATTCTTGCTTTACAGGCTAATTTGGCCGATCAGCACTTCAACGGCATTACCGCCGATATCGACACGTTCACCGTTGGCGCGGCAGTAAATGGTGCCACCCCGTCGCGAAATCTGGCGGGCAACCATCTCCGTCTTGCCAAGGCGCTCGGACCAATAGGGAATGGCTGTGCAATAGGCGGACCCAGTGACCGGGTCCTCATCGATACCCATCCGGGGGGCAAAGAACCTGGTGACAAAATCATCGGTGTCGCCGGGGGCCGTCGCGATGACACCGAATGTGTCTACCTGCTCCAAGCGTCTAAAATCCGGCGTAAGATCCAGCAAAGATTTTTCGTCGGAAAAAACAGCTAAAAGGTCGCGGCCCGGCGAAAGTATTTCGTCGGGCACCGCGCCCAACGCGTCGGCGAGGCCGTCGGGGGCTTCGATTTTTGATGGCCGCCATGCGGGAAAATCAAGCACCAGCCGATCCCCGTCGCGGGTCACGACGAGTTCGCCCGACTGAGTGCGGAACTGCACTTTCGCCCGACCGGGCTCAAGATGGTTGAAGATCACATATGCGCTGGCCAATGTTGCATGACCGCAGAGATTGACCTCGGTCGTCGGGGTGAACCAGCGCAGCGCGTAACTGTGACCGGCGGCACCCTCAGCGACAAAAAAGGCCGTCTCCGGCAGATTATTCTCGGCGGCAATTTGCTGCATTGTTTCGTCGGATAGCCAGTCATCCAGCGGGCAAACCGCAGCCGGATTGCCGCCGAAACGCGTGTCAGTAAAGGCATCAATTTGGTAAAGCGGTACACGCATGAATTTATACTTTTTTGAGGAGTCCGAGCGCCTCGATAAAGCCCAGCGGTACCCCGGACGTCAAGCCATTTAACCGATGCTCTAGATATGAACGGCGTGATTTAGCGGCCCGTGCCCGTTGCCAATATCGGGCGCCTGGGCTATCGCTGCGGCGACATATTTATGGGCCCGTGCTACCGCGTCGCGGAGGCTCAATTTTTGGGCCAACCCGACGGCAATCGCCGACGCCAGGGTGCAACCGGTTCCGTGGGTGTTTTGGGTGTCGATGCGCGGGCTTTCGAAGATAAATTTCCCGTCCGATGTCACTAAAACGTCGCGAATCGTCGATCCATCAATATGCCCACCTTTTATCAGCGCCGCACCGGCCCCCATTTTTAGGAGCGCGATACCGGCGGCGTGTTGGCTTTCGGGGTCTTGCACGTCAATCCCGGTCAAGGCCATCGCTTCCGGCGCATTCGGCGTTACCAGTGCTGCCATTGGGATCAATGTTTGCGCGGAGGTAGAAA
This sequence comes from Alphaproteobacteria bacterium, assembly GCA_021774575.1. Taxonomy (GTDB): domain Bacteria; phylum Pseudomonadota; class Alphaproteobacteria; order UBA6615; family UBA6615; genus JAJFIX01. The sequence continues at coordinate 34,164 of JAJFIX010000035.1, forward strand.
CGGCGTCGTCTTCAAGCAATGGTGCGCCGCCTTTGGCGATCATTACTGGGTCGACAACCAGGGGCGTAAACGGCGCAAATTCAGCGAGACAGTCGGCAACGGTCTGGATCACAGCTGTTGAATGCAACATGCCGGTTTTAATGCAATCGGCACCAATATCGGCAAGAACCACTTTCATTTGCTGGGCGATAAAACTCGGGTCAACGGGCTGGATGGCTTCAACCCCAAGCGTGTTTTGGGCGGTCAGGGCGGTTATGGCTGTTGCCGCGTATCCTTCCAAGGCGGTCACGGTTTTGATGTCGGCCTGAATACCGGCGCCGCCCCCTGAATCGGATCCGGCAACTATGAGCACGCGTCCTTGCATTGTTGCGCGGGCCTCAGCCCGAAATGCGGGCAATTGTCCCGGCAAGCTCTTCGGTGATCGTGCCGATAATTTCGCTATCGAGCCCTTCGGCCATGACCCGGATGATTGGCTCGGTTCCCGATTTGCGGATCAGCAATCGCCCGTCTTTGCCGAGCTGTTCTTCGGCTGCGATGATTGCAGCTTTCACCTCGCCATTGTCCAATGTCTGGGCGATATCGCCGTTATTGACGCGGATATTGCGCAAAATTTGCGGATAGGGGGTGAAAACTTGACCGATTTCATGCATCGGTTTGTCTGACTGAACTAACACAGCCAGGACCTGCAAGGCTGCGATCAACCCGTCGCCGGTTGTCGAAAAATCGGTCAGAATGATATGGCCCGATTGCTCGCCGCCTATGTTGAATCCGCCTCGGCGCATGTGTTCAAGCACGTAACGGTCACCGACTTGCGTTCTGTGCAGGGTTATACCTTGACCTGCAAGGTGGCGTTCGAGGCCGAGATTGGACATTACCGTGGCGACCACGCCGTCACCGCGCAACTTGTTTCCAGCCTGCCAATGGCCTGAAATGACCGCCATCAACTGGTCGCCGTCAATTATTTTTCCCGTATCGTCGGCGACAATGATCCGGTCGGCGTCGCCATCGAGTGCAATGCCGAGATCGGCACCGGTCTCGACGACTTTTTGCTGCATGGTAGTTGTCGCCGTGGCGCCGCAATCGGCGTTGATATTCGTGCCGTTGGGCGAAATGCCAATGAGTTCAAGGGTCGCGCCCAATTCTGAAAGTACGGCGGGGGCAACCTTGTAAGCGGCACCATGGGCGCAATCGAGAACGATCTTCAGCCCGTCAAGGCGCGCGCCCCGAGGAAAGGTCTGTTTCACGTATTCGATATAGCGACCGGGCGCGTCGTCGACACGCCACGCCCGGCCAAGGTCTGCCGACTTCGCCAGATCGGCGCGCATCGCGCTCGGTTTCTCCTCGGCTTCCATCAATGCTTCTATTTCGAGTTCGACCGCATCTGAAAGCTTGTACCCGTCGGGGCCGAATAGTTTAATGCCGTTATCTTCAAATGAATTATGAGACGCCGATAGCACGACACCGAGATCGGCCCGCAAGGACCGGGTCAGCATGGCGACGCCCGGCGTCGGCATCGGCCCAACCAGGACCACATCCATACCCATTGAGGCAAACCCTGCCTGCATCGCCGGCTCCAGCATATAATTGGAAAGCCGGGTGTCCTTACCGATGATCACCTTGTGACGGTGATCTCCGTTTTTGAAATAGCGCCCGGCCGCCATCGCCACACGCAGGGCGGTTTCTGCCGTCATCGGCTCGATATTTGCCGTGCCGCGAATGCCATCAGTGCCGAAAAGTTTACGCATTCCGTTTTCCCGCCGGTTTCGATGCGCCCTATATACCAACATCCGGTATAAAATTGAACGGGCTGATGAGGTTAAAGTGTCATCGGTCTCTGATTGCCCGCCACATGGTAATCGCTTGGACCGTTTCCGCCACATCGTGAACCCGCAAAATTTGTGCCCCATTATCGAGGGCGGCCAGTCCGGCCGAAATTGAGCCTGCAAGCCTGTTTCTTGGTTCGTTTTCACCCGATATCGCCGAAATGAAGCTCTTGCGCGACACACCGATGGCAATTGGTAAGTCGAGTTTTTGGAGGGTGGTCAAATTCGCGATGATGTCGAGATTGTGGTTCGGACTTTTGCCAAACCCAATGCCCGGATCAATGGCGATCGACCTGCGAGAAACACCGGCAGTTTCACAAGCTTGAATGCGCCCGGCGAAAAATTCCATAATTTCGTCGGTAATATTCACATAGGTCGGCGCGTCCTGCATGGTCAGCGGATCGCCCTGCATATGCATCAAGATGACATGGGCGCCAAATTCAATAACCGTGTCGAGGGCAGCGCCATCGCCGGTGAGTGCGGTAACGTCATTGATGATTGCCGCGCCCGCCTCCATTCCGGCGCGCATGACGGCAGCTCGGCGCGTATCAATAGAGATCGTATGGCCTTTGGCCGCAAGGGCGGCAACAACCGGGATGGTGCGGGCACATTCTTCCTCAACGCTTGGACTACGGGCGCCAGGGCGGGTGGATTCGCCGCCAATATCGAGAATGTGTGCACCAGCGTCGGCCAACGCCTCGCCATGGGAGATGGCCGCTGCGGTATCCAGAAAATTGCCGCCGTCGGAAAAGCTATCCGGAGTAACATTGACGATGCCCATCACTGCAATATCCGGCAAATTTAGCGCCGGAAAAAGCGGCGGCAATATCAGCTGCCCTGTGGCTCTGGATCGAGGCCGCTCGGTTGCTGCGGGCTCTTGCTCGGCGCGGCGCCACTGGGCGGTACCGAAGAACGCGGACCTTGCGCCGATGGCGTCTCGTCGTCGGGGTCGGGCCGCTCTATCGGTTTGCCGGCAATAATAAGATCGACCTCATCGCCCGAAAGCAGCTCATATTCGAGTAACCCCTGGGCCAAAAGGTGCAGCTCGTCAAGGTGGGCGGAAAGCACTTCGCGGGCTTTTGTCTCGCCCTCTTCGACGATACGTCGAATTTCCTCATCGATGATTTTTGCCGTCGCTCCCGAAACCTGAACGCCGCCATTCATCACGGCATCTTGCTGGTTCTTGCGGAAGTTAAGGGGCCCCAGTTTCTTGGAAAACCCATACTCCGTAACCATTGCGCGGGCGGTTGTCGTTGCCTGAATGATATCGTTGTGGGCCCCGGTCGAGATGTTTTCTTCACCAAAAACCAGTTCTTCGGCGACACGGCCGCCAAAGGCCATGGCGATACCCGCTTCAAGCTGCTTTTGCGATTGGGAAATTTCGTCCTGCTCGGGCAGGCTCCAGGTCACGCCGAGGGCGCGACCGCGCGGGATGATCGTGACCTTGTGCAGCGGATTTGTGCCGTCGACATGAATGTTGACCAGGGCGTGACCCGCTTCGTGATAGGCCGTCGCTTTTTTCTCGTCCTCGCTCATGACCATCGACCGCCGTTCCGGGCCCATCATGACCTTATCTTTGGCGTTCTCGAAATCGGACATGGTTACGAGACGCTTGTTGGCGCGGGCAGCCATTAATGCTGCTTCATTAATCAAGTTGGCAAGATCGGCGCCGGAAAATCCCGGAGTGCCGCGGGCAATCACGCGGGCATCGACATCCGGCGCCAACGGCACTGGCCGCATATGGACCTTGAGAATTTTCTCGCGTCCAAGGATATCGGGATTGGGCACGTCAACCTGGCGATCAAACCGGCCGGGCCGCAACAGAGCCGGGTCAAGCACATCGGGCCGGTTGGTGGCGGCAATCATAATGATGCCTTCATTGGTCTCGAAGCCGTCCATTTCGACCAGTAGCTGATTTAGCGTCTGCTCGCGCTCATCATTGCTGCCGCCGCCGCCAAAACCGGAGCCGCGAGACCGTCCAACAGCGTCAATTTCGTCAAGGAATATTATGCAGGGCGCATTTTTTTTCCCCTGCTCGAACATGTCGCGGACCCGGCTGGCACCGACACCGACAAACATTTCGACAAAATCAGAACCCGAGATCGAAAAGAACGGCACATTGGCCTCGCCGGCAATCGCCCGCGCTAACAAAGTTTTGCCAGTGCCTGGCGGACCGACGAGCAACACGCCCTTGGGAATTTTACCACCTAGGCGTTGAAATTTTTGCGGGTCACGCAGGAATTCGACGACTTCTTCGAGCTCTTGCTTGGCCTCGTCGATGCCAGCGACATCCTCAAAGGTTTTTCGTTCGGCTGTCTGGTTGAGCAATTTGGCTTTGGATTTACCAAAGCCCATGGCGCCACGGCCGCCACCCTGCATTTGGCGCATGAAAAATATCCACACGCCGATAATGACGAAGAACGGGAGCCAGCCGATAAGGAAGGCAAAAATATTACGGTTGCTGTCCGGCGGTGCCGCGGTGATATGCACATCGCCCGCCCGCAAATTATCGATCAGCCTTGGGTCATTCGGGGCGTAAGTCGCAAAGGCGCCGGTCCGGTCACGCGAATGTCCAGTGATATTGGGACCTTTGATGGTGACATCGACAATATCGCCGGACTCAACCCGGTTCATAAAATCGGAGAAGGAAATTTCCTCCTCACCGGTATTCCGGCCCGTTTCCTGAAAGACGTTAAATAAAACGCCGATCAGCAAAGCCATGATGACCCAAAGAACGATGTTGCGGCTGATCTTATTCAATGAATGCCTCCGCTAGGAACGGGGCGGGAGCTTGCCCGCCTTCAAAATCAGATTTCATATAACACCAAGTTAGGCAAACCCAAGAGAATATCCCGTTTTTGACCGAAATACCAGCATAGAGCCCGGTCCTTTCAATTCGGTTGACGAAGACATAGGCACGAAAGGGGGGTATGGCAATGCGCCATTTACGAAATCTCCGGTTCGGGAAATATTTCGGTCAATGGCCGGGTTGGCCTGAAGGTGATAGTTAGATTGTCTGCAGCCTGCTGAACGGCTCTGTTGACGGAGCCCGATAGTTGTCCGTTCAGATTGGTTGCCGAGCGAAAAATGCGGGGGATATATACCGAATTGCCATTTGCTAAAACCGGCAGTGTGGAAATGGCCCGGGCCGGCAGATCGGGGCGCAGAATTTTGCGGGCTGTTTTGCTGTTGCCTGGTGCTAGCGCACCAAGTGCTCCCATGCGGAGATTGGCGGGCAGATTTTTAAGGGGCCGTATTTCGAACCGATGATCCCAAGTTTGATTTTGTCCCGGCGTAACGTCAATTGGGGGAGCTGTGGCGGAAAGCTCCCGGATGATGAGGAGCGTTGCCCCCTTCGGTCCCGAAGCGGTCACACTACAGCCGGCCAGCGTTCGTCCGCCAGACGTTGCCGGTTTTTGCCAAGCTTCCAGAAGCCGTGCCAACGCATCCAGGCGCGGCGCGTAGGGTTGTCCTGAAACAGTGGTTAAGCATCGCGCCATTATGCGTAGGGCAAGTTCGTCGGGCTGCCTGGAAATGATGGCGCGTGATAGGCGAATAAACCCGCCAGTATCGCAAATTGCGCCGCGGGCCAGAATTGCCGCAACATTCAGGTCTAGAGCATGGCGGGTACGAGCCATGGCGGTCGCGGTGCGTCCAAGTCTGTGTGTTGCCAATTTCTCATCTTCAATGGTCGTTAAAGCCGTGCGCAGTTTTACCCGGCTATAGCGCGGGTCCATGTTGCTTGGATCCTTTACCCATAACTGGTCGGCGCGCTTTAAGGTGGCCTCCAGGCGTAATTTGGACACCTCCAACAGAGGGCGAAGAATGCGGTAGTTGGCGCGCTCGGAAATTGCCGACATGGAAGATAGACCGTCGACGCCGCTGCCTCGCCCGAGCCGAAGGAGAAATGTCTCGACCTGATCATCCAGATGGTGACCGACCAGGAGGTGTAGGACGCCCCTGGTTCGACACCAATCGCCAAGGCATTGATAACGACCGGTACGGGCTTGATTTTGAATGTCGGTGTGCGGCGCCCGACCCGGCCAATTTAATTTTAGAATGTGATGGTCGATACTGTGTGAGCTGAGCCAGTTGCCAACCTGGCGCGCCTCTTTGGCCGACCCGACGCGCAGGCCATGGTCTACGGTCAGTCCAATCACACGGCCGCCTCGGCGGGTCGCCCAGCGCGCGGCAAGCAATGCCAGTGCTAGGGAGTCGGGGCCGCCGGAAACAGCGACGGCAATTTCGGGGTTTGGCTCGAACGGTAAAAAAGGAGCCATCGCCTGGTCGAACCTAGCAGCGGAGACAGTTTTTATCGGGTTTTTGGTTAGCAGGGCAGAAGCGATCTTTCGCGAGTGGCTCGTTCGCGAACGCTGTTGGGGGCCTGGGGAAAATCGTCCAAAAGCATATTAAATGTATCGCAGGCATTTTGGTCCCGGTCGAGCCGGGCCAGTGATATACCCAGTTTTAGCAGATTGTCGGTTACCTTGCTGCTGTCGGGATAACGCTCGAAACCGCGCGCAAATGCTCGCGAAGCGGATTCAAACTGCCCCCGTGCAAAAAAAGTTTCGCCAATCCAATATTGACTGTTACCGGCCAGCGGGTCGTCCGGGTGGGCCTCAATAAAGGCTTCAAATGCCGACTGAGCTTCGGGAAACAACCCGTTGAGCACAAAATTATAGGCAAAATTGTACTGAATCTGTGGACCTCCGTCAGGCAAGACCGTTAGGGGGCCGGCTGACGCAACTTGTGGTGTGGTTTCGTCGGGTTGGGTCGGGCCTTGGCCAACTGGACCCGGTAACGCAGTTTGGCTGTTTTCTTCAATTGTTTTGAGTCGGAAATCGAGATCGCCGAGCGTGCGGTCGATGAAATCATTTTGCCTGTTTAAGGCATTTTCCAAAGTCTCGAGGCGACCGGTAATTCCACGTAATTCTAATTCAAGTTCGTTGATCCGAATGAGTAGAAGGGCTGCATTATTTGGCGTCCCTGCATTGGCTTGCGCGAGCTCTACCGTACTGGTGCGACCTTGATAGACATCGCGTTCCACCGCCGCTAACTGCAGTTCAAGTCGTCGGACATTTTCGATGAGCCTTTGCACTTCAATCGACTGTGCTTCTGCTTGGCGCGGTGCCGCAAATACGGCAATGAGGGCAGCGAGTAGAAGCACTCCGAGAAACTGATAGGATTCAGGCCTACGAGCGGAAGTTCTGCAAATGAGTCGGATCGGTTGCACGGCGATATCCCTTCAAACAAACGCTCAGTTAACGCTCAATTACGGTGTGATTCATATATGGTGCGGCCCGTGTTAAAATCAGGGCGAATTTTGTGTTAAAACGCAAAAACGGCGGCCGCTCAAAGCGACCGCCGCCAAATCCGAGCCAAATCTGAGGCGTCGCTAGTTAAGGACGAGAACGCCGCGCCGGTTTTGCGCATAGGCTTCTTCCGATGAGCCCATAACCGCCGGTTGCTCTTTGCCAAAGGAAACGGTTGAAAGACGGTCGGATGCGATGCCAAGGGCGCTCAAATATTCCTTGGTGGCATTGGCCCGACGCTCGCCGAGAGCAAGGTTATATTCGCGGGTGCCGCGCTCGTCGGCATGACCTTCGATGGTGAATTCCGTCTGCGGAAATTCTTCGGCATAAGTTGCCCAACCCTCGATCACTGCGCGGGTCTTGGGCGACAGGTCGTACCGATCATAGCCAAAGAGCACAACGTCCCCGTAATTCCTGACGATATGCTCTTGAGACTGGGGATTGATTCCACCGTTGTCGGTGTTAGCGCCGCCGGCCGTGCTACCGCTTGAGCTGGGGTCGTTACTCGCGCAAGCGGAGAGAATGAAGGCAGTGGCGATGACGCCGAGAAATTTTAAATACATTGATAACTCCTTGGTGAACTTATTTTGTTAGGTCTCGGATGATACGCACCCAAACTTATCTGGGACGCAAAACCCCTCGTCTGTTTTTGGCATAGGATTCTTCGATAGATCCCACCGCAACAGGTCGTTCTTTGCCGTAGGTAACGGTCGAAATTCGGTTGGGCGCAACACCCAGTGCAGTTAAGTATTCCTTGATCGAATTGGCCCGCCGCTCGCCCAGGGCGAGGTTATATTCGCGGGTGCCACGCTCATCGGCGTGACCCTCGACACTGAATACCATTTGAGGGAAATCACCAGCATATTCGGCCCAGCCTTCAACAACCGTGCGCGCCTGGGGCACTAGGTCGATACTGTCATAGCCGAAATATACATATCCGTATTTTTGTTCGATATAGGCATCGGTTCGCGGATCCAGGTCGCCAATGGAAACACCATCGCGGCCAGCCGTGGACCGATCACTGCTCCGATCACTATTATTGCCGCCGACCTGGGTTCTGCCAACGGTGTCCGGTTGGCTGCTAGAGCAAGCGGTAAATAAGATAGCAGCGGCAAAAATGGTCAGAACTTTAAGGTACATTGAGGGCTCCATATGTACGTTACTATTGCGTTGCGAAACTGCTGCGTTCCGAGGTTACATGTACACTTGCACTACGAGATATTATGTAACGAGATCTGCGCGTCAAAAATTTGCTTTGCCAGTTTTGCCGTGCCTCTATCCTGCCGGATAATCGTCAGTTGGGCCAGCGCGCCTATATCGTTCAATTTACCTACTCCACGTACTGTTCATTCACGTCCAAGCCAACATCTGCGCCTGTATCAGCGTATAACGCAGAACCGCAACATCTCAAACTTACCTATTACCTATGCATATCTAGCGAACCGTTACCGATCTGGTCGGAGGCCGCTATCTGTCAACAATATCAGCGCAAACTATAATGGTGGCACCGAGCCTATGCAAGCGCCGGTAATGTCCTATTTTTAGGTATTTTCGGCGAGTTACGATTGCTTTGGCGGGACGGTAAAACGGCAGTTTGTGATAGGTTGATGCCCTGGCGGCCTATGGTATAGGTTTCAGGGCATAATTTTGTACTTGGCTTGGCACCTCGTCTGATCGACGTTCGAGGGGGGAACCTATCTGGAAATGCGTAGACTGAACCACAGCTATTTCGCTTACACTCATGATGTCGCCATGACGGCGGCATCGGTGCTGGTGGCGCTTTACCTGCGGCTCGGTGAGGCGATATTCGATTTACCGTTGAATTTCATTTTGTTGAGCGCCGCAACATTTGGCGGTCTTGCCCTGGTGACCTATGGGCCGATGGGGCTTTACCGGGGCATCTGGCGCTATGCGTCGATGAACGATCTCAAACAGATAACCAAGGCTGTAACGGTCGTCTGCATTCTGTTTGTGCCGATCATGTTCATGATTTCCAGGGCTGAATTATTGCCCCGGTCGCTGCCTCTGATAAATTGGTTCGTGCTGATGATAATGCTCGGCGCGCCCCGTTTTGCCTATCGTCAATTTCGCGATGGCCGTGCCAGTACTGTCGCCGCTCAAGCCCAGGCGGCCGCGGTCCCCGTTATGTTAATCGGTGCCGGAGATGCGGCGGAGACATTCATTCGCGCCATCCAGCGTACGGTTAATGCGGATTATAGAATTGTTGGCGTACTCGACGAAAAAGGTAGCCGCGTTGGGCGACGTATTCACGATGTGCCGATATTGGGGAAGCTGGATCAGCTCGAGGAGGTTGTCGCCGAGTTGAGCACCAAGCAGCGCCAGCCGCAGAGGTTAATTGTCACCAAGCAGGAGCTTGGTGGCGAGCGCATCAGGGATTTGCTTGACCGGGCTGACCGTCTCGGCATTACATTGGCTAGGTTGCCGGAGCTAACCGATTTCAAAACCGGCGAAATCGACAAATTTGATGTGCGGCCGATTGATGTCGAAGATTTACTTGGTCGCGCCCAAGCCCGCCTAGACAGAGCTGCAATGCGCGAATTGGTCAAAGGGCAGGCGGTTTTGGTGACCGGTGCGGGCGGGTCGATAGGCTCAGAGCTGGTGCGCCAAATTTCGGCCTTAAAGCCAGCGCATATCGTGCTCCTCGATAATTCCGAATTCAATCTCTATACGATCGATATGGAATTGTCGGGTCTGGCACCGGACCTTGACCGGGTTTCCATCTTGCTTGATGTCCGCGACAAAGATCATATTGATCGGGTGATGAGCGAGGTGCAGCCCGACCTTGTCTTTCACGCCGCAGCACTCAAGCACGTCCCCCTCGTTGAGACCAATCCTTGCGAAGGCATGCTGACGAATGTCATCGGTACCGCAAATGTTGCCGAGGCCTGCCGCAAGGCCGGCGTAAAGGCGATGGTGCTGATTTCGACCGACAAGGCAGTCAATCCGTCAAACGTGATGGGTGCAACAAAACGAGCAGCGGAAGCCTATTGCCAAGCTTTGGATTTAGACTCCGCAGCGGCAACCGCGGGCCAGTCAACACGGTATGTGATTGTTCGGTTTGGAAATGTGCTGGGGTCCACGGGTTCGGTTGTCCCGTTATTTCAAAAGCAATTGGCGGCGGGCGGACCAATAACCGTGACCCATCCCGACGTCAGCCGCTACTTTATGACCATTCGAGAGGCGGTCGAGTTGGTTTTGCAGGCGTCGACTTTGCATCACTCAAATGCCGGCCATGTACATGTGCTTGATATGGGCGAACCGGTAAAGATTATCGATCTCGCTCGCCAGATGATCCGGTTGGCTGGGCGCCGTCCCGGTGAAGATGTGGAAATCCAAATTACCGGTTTGCGTCAGGGTGAAAAATTGCACGAACATTTATTTCACGAAGAAGAGGAATTACAGCCGACCGGCGCCGATGGCGTATTGCTGGCTGCGCCTCGGGCTGCTGATCTGAAAGTCCTTCGAAATTTGGTGGCTGATCTCGCCGAAATTGTCCGGCGCGGCGAGGCTGAGCCGGCGATCGGTATTTTGCGCGAAATTGTGCCCGAATTCAGTCCGCAATTGGATTTTGGCGTGCCCTCAATTCGCATGGCAGTGTCGAACGACTAGTCGCTTCATGTTTGCTGGAATTTGACCAAACCGGAGCCCGAATCGGATGGTCCCTGCTATGCAGCTCCTCCAACACATATAATGAAAAGAGGCGTCCATTGACCGACCAGATAGCTGTCGACCCGGCGGTGGTATCTCGGGCGCTCATTTCCGTTTCCAACAAGGATGGCTTGGCCGAACTTGCGGCGGCATTGAGTGCGTTCGACATTGAAATCCTGTCGACCGGTGGGTCCGCCGCTTTCCTTCGTCAGGCGGGCGTCGAGGTAATTGATGTGTCCGAGCATACGGGCTTTCCCGAGATAATGGGCGGGCGGGTAAAAACCCTGCATCCAAAAATTCATGGTGGAATTCTCGGACGGCGCAACGAGCCGGGTGACCGCGCCGCGATGGAGGAGCACACCATCCCGCCGATCGATCTGGTTGTGGTCAATCTTTATCCCTTTGCCGAGACGATTGCAAAACAGCCGGGCGCGAAAAACTCTGGAACAGGAGGCACCGACTTCGACGAGGCGATCGAGAATATTGATATCGGTGGCCCGGCCCTCATTCGCGCTGCCGCAAAAAACCATGCCCATGTCGGGGTGGTCACCGATCCGGCAGATTATCAGGAGGTCATAGCGGCTTTGAGCGCCCATGGCGGCAACTTGCCTGCCGCCTTAACCCGGCGGTTGGCTGCCAAGGCATTTGGTCATACTGCAGCCTATGATGGCTTGATCAATGAATGGCTAAGCGCCCAGGCAGGTCTAGACTTTCCCCATCGGATGACGATTGCCGGAACCCTGTCGCGGGAATTGCGATACGGCGAAAACCCCCATCAGCGCGCCGCCCTTTATTTGCCGGTCAGTCCCAACGGGCAGGGCGGCGTCGCGCAGGCGCAGCAAGTTCAAGGCAAGGAGCTGAGCTACAATAATTTGAACGATGCCGACGCCGCTTGGGCGTTGGTGTGTGAATTTGAGGCCCCGGCTGTCGCCATTATCAAACATGCAAATCCCTGCGGTGTTGCCCGGGTGCCGGACGCCGACAAAGCCGAGGCGGGCCTGATGAAGGCATATGAAGCTGCTCTTGCCTGTGATCCGGTGAGCGCATTTGGTGGTGTGGTGGCGGTGAACCGGGTGTTGGACGAAGAGCTGGCGCAGGCTATCACCGCGATCTTCACCGAGGTGGTGATTGCACCGGCCGCCGATGACGCGGCAATCGCTGTCTTTGCAGCCAAGAAAAACCTGCGGCTCCTGTTGACCGGAGCGACAGAAGTGAACCAAGGCCCGGCGCGCCGCGTCAGCCAGCTAGCCGATGGGTTTCTTGTGCAAGATTTCGACGATGGTATGCCGGCCGAGCTTCAAGTCGTGTCGGATCGTTCTCCTAGCTCGGTCGAGCTGGCGGACATGGATTTTGCCTTCCGGGTGGCAAAGCATGTCAAATCAAATGCAATTGTTTATGCCAAGAATTTGGCGACGGTCGGTATCGGTGCAGGCCAAATGAGCCGCGTCGACTCTGCTCGCATCGCCGCGACAAAGGCCATTGATGCCGCTGAGAAGGCCGGGTCCGAACAACCTGGAACCGTTGGTTCGGCAGTTGCCTCGGACGCCTTTTTCCCTTTCGCAGACGGGTTAACGGCGGCGATTGAGGCTGGCGCAGTCGCGGTTATTCAGCCAGGCGGCTCGGTGCGCGACAACGAAGTGATCGCCGCGGCAAATGACGCTGGTATTGCCATGGTGTTTACCGGAATGCGGCATTTTCGGCATTAAGTCGATACCCATAAAAACTGATCTCCCATAAAAACTGATCTCCCATAAAAATTGATCTCCCATAAAAATTGATCTCAATGGGCAAGGAATAGCAACGGGAACAGCAGATACTCGAGCCCCGACCCTGCACCGTGGCGGTGATCGGCGGTATCGGGTGATGGATATTGCGGCGTCGACGCCGAAGACATGGATGCCGTGACATTTGGTTGGGAAATAAACGGGCCGGAAAATAATGGTATCTGCGTGGCAACACTTTGTTGCAACTCTGCCGCAGCCAGCAGGGTGTCAAATTCTTCGAAATTAAGCACGAGGAAATTACCGACAATAGCCATCTGCAAGTGCCGGGCGCAGGCCTCAATGTCTATCCCGGAAAAAATCAACCTACTTATAAATGCGTTGATATTGCCGAATTGCTCAAATCCAGATGCGGAACATGCCATGTGATTGGCCTGATCGGCAGGAATCTGGGCGAGTTCGCTCTGATAATCATGGGTCTGCGCGCTGTTCGTTTGGGCCTGGGCACCGGTGGTTCGCGCAAATTCTCGCTGATAGTCATATTGATAGTCATGCTGATAGTCGTGGGTCCGCGCGTCGAGAAATTGTGCTTGGGCCCCGTTTGAATGAACTGATGGCCCGAAAACAAAGATCAACGTCGCAAATAGAACGACGATCCCATGTTGGGATAGCTGTTTCATCGATAATAGTCCTCGCCGGTACAAACGCGACAAATAATGCCAGTGCGACGTCCAGCGCCAAGTCATGTGCACGGTTCCGAAGTTTTGCCAGGGTCGGGACCGCCATATCGATCAGACTTGGCGTTTGAAATATCGCGTCTTCATAATGACCAAATATTCGTTAAAAAATCGCTAACCCGTGGTGACCGATTGCGGTCGATACCTTTTTTGTTGGTTTTGTCTCAAGTCGCCGCTGGTGTCGGCTTGTCCGGGCATGGCTTTGTTGCAAAACAGCAACATTTGCCGGGTTAGACACAACCCAGGCCGGGTTTTCCACAGATATCTCATTTTGTCCACAAGTAGGCTGGTCGAAATTGCTGTAATACGAAGTTATTCCTGTGGAAACACAAGAGATTGCGGTGATTAAGGATAATATGTGCACAGAATTGTGGATGTTTTTGGCCTCTGGCAAGGCGGCGCGATTGAGGATCTGGCTTAGCGGCGAATTTAGTCATGACCAACACCGGCCGAAGCGCTGGAACACCGCATAGCGGGTTAGGTCCGTGGCGAGTCTGGCAAACAGCGTAATTACGCGGCGAAAATATACTGCGCCGTGGATATTGGGGGGGGGATGCGCAATAAATTGAATCGGACGACTGTTCTCACCGGTGTTGCAATTCTTATGCAATTGGGTGCCGTGTCGATAACGGTTCGCCCGGTTGATGCGCAGGACGTAACTGTCGATGCTGGCGAAGCCTATAGTATCGCCCAGGATACTCGCGAACGTCTCTCACCAGTTATAGAGCAATCGGTGGATTTCAGGATTGAGTTGGCAGGTGTTTTTCGTACCGACGGGCAAGCGATACGTCAGAAAATTAAGGGGGGTGCACAGTCCTATTCTTATTTCGATAACCGGCGCGATCTGGCTGTTTTTGGCGAGGCGACCACCCGCCGGGGTCTGGTTTACGGTTTTGAATATGACATCGATGCAGACCGGGCTCGGCTCCATCTTTCGTCGGGATATTACGGTCGGGTCGAAATGGGAAATGCCGATACGGCGACCGAGGCTCTAGAAGTTAGGGGCGACGACGCCATGGTCGGGCGCGGTAGTTGGTCTTTGGGGGGCGGCAAGGGCGTCAATACCGGTGGCATCAGCGGTCTCGGTTTCGTCAGTGCGCAAAATAACGCCAATTCCACCGCTGGTCTCAGCGCGGATTTTGGGTTTGGCACAGTGCGTTATACGTCGCCAAATTTTGGCGGTCTCACGGTGGCGATCAGCTACACCGAAGAGACCGATAACGATATGATCGACGGCACGAATACGCCGACTTTTAGCGAGGACGTATTGTCCTTTGCCGGGCAGCTTACGACCTCATACGGGAATTACACCACTACCTATTATGCTGGTTTCGAAACCAGCAATAATGCAGCCCTTGGCGGGGCGTTGGAAGATCAACGATACGCGTCTGCTGGGTATTTGGTGCGTGGGGAGGGCATGGTTTTCGGTGTTGCAGGCGGTTGGAATCATAACGACATATTGAGCACCGTGACGGCACATCACGAAAATCGATATTGGGTCGATACTGGTCTTTCATTCAGTGCCGACCCTTGGGCGGTTGCAATCGGCGGGGCTTATCTGGTCGATGAGCTGGTTCTATTGCTGCCAGATCTGCGGGTTATCGATACGACGATATTGGCCTTATCGGCGACTTTTAACTACCGGATGGCACCGGGGTTGGCCCTGATGGGCGGCGTCACACATTGGGATATTGGCACTGGGGATTTCTCCACATTTGCCGACGCCACGGTTGACGCCCTGGGAAAGGCCGATAACAAGGCAACTGTTTTTACTCTGTCGACACAAATGGTTTTTTGACGGCGGACGACGAGACGACCACGCATGTAGCGTGGGCCCGCAGGTAGCGGGCAAAATTCCGCAAGCAGCGGGGGCAAGCGGTCGGGTCTGTTTAGGGCGCTGATTTTATACGGAAGCCAGTTGGGGGACTGGCGGGCAGGAGAGCCAGGAAGCTCGTGCCACCGACCGCGCCACTGCCCATAAATTTACTTCATTTTCAAAATTCGAAGACGGCCATAAAATGGATTTTCTGCGTGCTGTTGAACGTGGTGCCGCCAAAATTCGTCTAGGGTGCACTACCTAGTGGATTGATCGGAACAAAAGAGTCCGATTTAGGATTCCCTTTTGATTGTTTCCGTGCGATTCTGATGTATGCGCAATGGAATATCATTTGAACTATCCGGCGGCGTCCGCGAGCGATTGCGCGCGATCGTCGCCGACCCCAAGAGCCCCCAGAAACATGTTTGGCGTGCCCGAATTGTCTTGTTGAGCGACGATGGTCGTGGGACTTCGGCAATCATGGCCGAGACCGGTAAATCCAAGACCTGTGTCTGGCGCTGGCAGGAACGGTTTATGAGTGACGGTGTGGAAGGGCTTCTGCATGACAAGTCGCGTCCTCCCGGCACAGCGCCGATCTCGCCGGATCGCGTTGCAGAGATTGTCCGCATGACCCTTGAGCCAACACCGCACGAGGCGACCCACTGGACGTTGCGCGCGATGGCGAAGACGGCTGACGTTGCCGCATCGACGGTGCAGTCGATCTGGAAGGCGCACGGTCTCGCGCCGCACCGGTGGAAAAGTTTCAAACTCTCCAACGATCCGGCCTTCGTCGATAAGCTCACCGATATTATCGGCCTTTATGTTGCGCCGCCTGCCCATGCGGTGGTGCTGTCTATAGATGAAAAATCGCAGATCCAGGCGCTGGACCGCACCCAACCCGGGCTGCCGTTGAAGAAGGGGCGCGGCGCGACAATGACCCACGATTACAAAAGACACGGCACAACAACCCTCTTCGCTTCGCTCAATGTTCTGGACGGGACGGTGATCGGGCAGAACATGACGCGCCATCGCCACCAGGAGTTCATCCGCTTTCTCAACCGCATCGAGCGCGACATTCCGGCAGGGAAAATCATCCATGTCATTCTCGACAACTACGCAGCGCACAAGCACGCCAAAGTTCGCTCCTGGCTCGCCCGCCACCCGCGTTGGACATTCCACTTCACGCCAACCTCATCCTCTTGGCTGAACGCTGTCGAGGGGTTCTTCGCCAAATTGACCCGCCGACGGCTCAAGCACGGTGTCTTCCATTCCGTAGTAGATCTTCAGGGCGCCATCAAACGATTCATCTCCGAATATAACGTCCGCGATGCAAAGCCATTCATCTGGAAGGCCGATCCAAACGACATCATCGCGGCAAGAAACAGAGGGTTCCAAATGTTGGAATCAATCCACTAGCATAAATCTTGCCTGAGATCGCGACT
>JAJFIX010000036.1 GCA_021774575.1 Alphaproteobacteria bacterium
GTCAGTCCGATTCGGCTAGGTCGTTTCAACACGACTTCAAAAAACCGCCGGAATCGCACTGAAATCAGGTGCCGACTTCGAGTGAAATCGGGTGTCGGCTTCGTGTGAAATCACATGCCGACTTCCGGTGAAATATGCAAACTGGCTGAAGGATCAGCAAGAATGGCGTTTAGAGATATTAATCCCCTGAAGGAGGAAAGATGGTTTCTATTTGCAGGATTCTTGTCGTTGTATTGTTGCTTATTTCTATCGTTCCCGGTTCGAGTTTTGCCTCGGGGTTTACGATTTATGATTTCGGGGCTGAAGAGCAGGCCCAAGGCAATGCCGTCGCTGCCCAGGTTGATAGTCCTTCTGCCGTCTTTTACAATCCTGCGGCAATTACCGGCCTAGACGGAACCCAGCTCAAATTCGGAACTTCTGTCCTTGTGCCCAAGGTCACGTTTCAAAGTGACATCACAAACCAGGAGACGGAAACGAAACCTGGCCCTTTCCTCCCCAGTTATTTGTTCATGACGCAAAAATTGAGTAAATCACTCAGCATCGGATTCGGTGTTTTTTCTGCAATTGGAAATAAGATCGCGTATCCCAGCAATTGGGAGGGGCGCTTTTCCCTGACTTCTTCGGATCTGAAACAATATAATTTTGCGCCGACGGTCGCCTATCAGCTCTCGGAGAATCTTTCCATCGGGGTGAGTGCTGTTGTGACCTATGCAACACTCAAGCAATCGAATCAACTCGATTTGTCCCTCCTGCTTGGTCCTTCGGTGGAAGGGGCAAGTTCAACGGATCTTGATGGTTTTGGCATCGGCGGTGTATTGAGCGCAAAGGCGTCGGTCGATAAATGGAGTGTAGGTCTCGTGTACAAGAGCCCGACACGCATTGAATTTAAAGGAGATGCAGAATTTCAAGTGCCCGATCCTGTTCGCCCTTTATTTCCAAACGGAAATGCGCACACAACACAGAAATTTCCACAAATGCTCGTCTTTGGGATTGCAAACGAGCCCTTCAAAGGTTTAACGGTGGAAGTCGATCTGCAGTGGACCAACTGGGGGAGCTTCGACAAACAGACACTCACGTTTGACAATAAAACCGCAGCTGTTCAAGACATCTCAACGACTTTGAACTGGGACGATACTTGGACCTTGAGAATGGGGGGACACTACGAGCTAAATGAATCAACCGTCCTTCGCCTGGGATACGTCTATGATCCTTCTGCGGTTCCAAGTGATACGATGAGCCCGCTTCTGCCGGAACTCGATAAACATATTATTGAAAGCGGAGTCGGGTATTCGGTCAATCAATGGAGCCTGGATGTCTTCTATGGCTTTATTTTTGGAAAATCAAGGCGCGTGAATAATTCAGTATCAGGGCTTCCGTCACACGCAGGCGAATACAAAGCCTTCGCGCACGGGGGTGGAATTTCGGTGAGCTATTCTTTCTAATTCTAATATTGAGCAGGTTTTCTGCTTGTGATAGGGTTTGTTTTTTTTAGATGGTGGAGGGTTTAAGCAGTGCGTGTCGGAATGATTCCCGAAAATATACTTGAATGGATTCTTTCGAAATTCAATTTTCTCCCGTTCCCGGTAGCCGATACTTTTATCGCGATGTTTCAAGCGCGCGCCGTGTTGGCTGGAGCCCGGCTAGGGGTCTTTGATCACTTAGCCAAGACTCCCTCTTCCTCGGAGGAGCTTGCGATCGCACTTTCTTGCCAACATAAGGGCATCAAAACCCTTCTTGAAGCCCTGGAATGCTCTCGTTACGTCACCGAAAAGAACGGCAAGTATGCCTTGTCGCGACAGGCAAAAAAATGGATGGATCCGGACATGCCGTTTTCGATGAACCGGTTCATCGATTTTAATAACGACAACTGGGACTGGATCTCTCAACTCGAAAGCAGTGTCAAGACAGGGGCGATCATTGATTTACACGACAATTTACTCGATTCAGAAGGCTGGCGGCGCTATCTGTTCGGTCTTCACGACTTGTCTCGGATGGCAGCGAAAGAGATCCTTTTTCGATTTAAAATAAAAGGATCCGGTAAACGCTTGCTTGATATCGGTGGTGGTCATGGTGCTTACGCGGCGGCCTTCTGTCGAAACGACGCGACCCTCAAGGCGACACTTTTTGATTTACCTCCAGCAATAGAGGTCGGGAAAGAAGTGATCGAAAAGTATTACTCAGACGTCAGCGGACAAATCGATTTTGTTTCTGGAAGCTTGCTAAAAGAAGACTTAGGCTCAGGCTACGATGTCGTCTTTCTTTTCAACGTACTTCACCATATCAATAACAGTGAAATCGAGGCCGTCTTCAAAAAGATTCATGGGGCGATGAACCCGGGCGGAACTTTTGTCATATTGGATCAGTTTAAACAAACGTCCCGTAAAGACTCTTATGGTGCCGCATTAACTCAGCTTCTTTTTCTTGTGACCAGTAATGCGGGCAGCAATCGCCTTGACGACGTCAAAAGTCATCTTAAGAATAGTGGATTTTCAGCGTTTAGTTTCAAGGGTTTGAAAGTCGGTCCCGGCACCGCGTTGCTTACCGCAACGCGACAATAAAAATTGTAATGTAATGTTGACTTGCAATGAATATAGCGTTCAAGTATGGATTACTAGGTTCCTCTGTATTTCTCACGTTTTTGCTCGGTGTGTTCGTCATCAGCCACCGCAAAACCTTACCCCACATCATGGGCTTTCTTCTGTGTATGATGAATGCGACAGTTACTTTTCTTTTGCTTCGTCGCGAGTGGCTCATAGACCAAAACCGAGTCCCACTTCCCTGGAATAACTTTTTCGACGCCGGATTGGCCCTGCAGGCCTTTACCGCTTTTTCTTTTTCACTTTCCTACCCCTCACCACGACCCCAGTTCAAGAAAATACTCCTCCTCGTTGGCGGTGTCGCGGCTGTGGTCGCCGTTTTTGCCGCAAACGGGGCTCTATTTTCAAAACATAGGGTCGTTGACAAAGTCCATATTATCGCGCCGACGGGTTTCTACTATATCTATCTGGTCTACATTCTGAGCACGATGATCGCCACAATCGGGGTCCTTTACAAAAATTACACCGTTCTAAAACCAAAGGGAGAAGACACCCCAGAGAGCAAGGGATTGCGTGTCATCATCATCGGGTTTTTCTTATCGACCATAGTCGCATTTTTTGTGACATACGTTATGCCTGTCCTCTTTAGTGAAATTCGCTTTTTTTATTTTCTTTCTTTAGCCTTTGTCATTGGTTCTACAACGGTTTTCTTTTCCATTGTGCAGTACAGAGCTTTCGATATCGAAACCGTCGTGCATAAAACCTTGAGTTGGGCTCTGCTCTCCTGCGGGCCACTGGCCATTGGCGTCACTTCCGGTTTTGTCCTCAAATCAAGAATAAGCGCGCTGTCGTCTTGGCAAATGGGCTTGTCTATTGGCGGAATCGGATCTCTGATTGGTCTCTATCTCTACCTCGCCCAGCCCTATATCGACCAACTCTTTGACCGTCGCAAGTACGATCTACAGAAAGCCCTGGATCACATTATTTCGGACTTGGCCGTGCTGCAGGAACTCCGGCCGATGTCGGAAAATATCGTCACGCGCGTAAGCAACGTCTTGTCTCTTGTCGGCGGAAGTGTCTTCGTGACGGAGTCTACCCAGGCGAAACTCCAGCGCGTCTTTACTCAGGGCATCACAATTGACGACACCATAGCCCTGGCGCCTCAATTGTCAGTGGCACTAACAAAAAGTGTTGAGGGTGAAAGTGATACGACGGTTCAAGCCTGGGTCCAGCGTCATGGATTCGCCCTTAGCTTGGCTTTCGTCCAAAACCAAGAACTGCTGGGCGTTCTTCTGCTGGGGCGTAAGAGAAATTTACGTCACTTCAGCAAAAGGGAGACCGCGTTTCTTAAACAGGTCAATACTGCGATGACGATTGCCCTTTCCAATTCTCTCTTATACGAACGGCTACGGGAATTGGATCAGCAAAAAACAAAGTTCCTCACAGAAGTCGCACATGAACTCAGCGGACCCTTATCGGGTATGACGAGCATTGCCGAAGGTCTATTGGGAAAACGGGATGAAGCTTCAACAGCGGTGCTGTCGGATGAGATGCGAAACATCGAGAGCATTCGAGTGACGGCGGCGGAAATGAAGGATCTCGTCGACAATCTTTTGGACCTCAGCAAGGTCGAAATTGGCGCAATGACCTATCATTTTCAAAAAACAGATCTGGCAACGGTCGTTCAAACGGCGATTGATCTCGCTCGGCCGGCGGCCCGACGTAAAAACCTTGATCTTGATTTCGAATACGACACGCCATTTCCGGAGATCGTGGGCGACAAAGCGCGGCTCCGTCAATGTGTGTCCAACCTCATCACAAATGCCATCAAGTACACGGATTTTGGCAAAATTCATGTGCTTTGCCAGCGCCAAGATGATGAAGTTTTCGTCAAGGTGAGGGATACCGGAAGAGGCATGTCTCCCGACGAGATGGAAATGGCTTTTAAGCGCTATCAACGCGGACAGAAGACCCATGAGATCGAGGGGAGTGGCCTGGGGCTCGCCCTGACCCAAGAAATCATCGTCGCCCATGGCGGGCGCATCACGCTTGAAAGCAAGCTTGAGGTTGGAAGTGAATTCACCTTCTACCTTTCGGCAACAAGCGAGCCGCCTATTCATACAAATCCCGCAACCTATCATCCGTTGATTAGAACAAGCAAAGTTGTAGAGCAAAAGAAAAATGCGCCACAGCTTGAAAGCTTCCGGGGGAGTGGCGAACGGATCTTGGTCATTGATGATTCTGAAGCGGATCGAACCCCCATCCAAAGCTATCTGCAAAAACAGGGATACGAGGTCCAAACCGCGGGTGACGGGAAAGAAGGCCACCAGCTTTGTTTATTAGAGCCTCCGGACCTCATCCTGACCGACATGATGATGCCTCGGATATCCGGATCCGAGCTGTGTCGCCTCTTAAAACGTGACCCAACAACCGCTTCCATTCCCATCATTATGATCACAGGCAGGAACAATTTCGGAGACATGATCTTTGGCATACAAATGGGGGCCGATGACTACATTGCAAAACCCTGCAACCCTGAGGAACTCTTATTGAGAATCACCGCACTGCTCCGTATGCGGCGCATTCGCGATGAGCGAGACATCGCAAATCGAAAACTGACCGAAACCGACCTCATCGCGACCTCCGCCAGCGCCATTGTGCATGCCTTGAAGAGTCCGGTTGTGGTCATCCGAAACTACGTCAAATGGGTGCAGGAAGCCCTGGAGGGCTCGAATGTGTCGACGGCCCGACAACGCCTACTCGGGATTGACGAATCGGCCGCCACCATCTCACGCTTTATTGACTCGCTAAAGCGGACGGATTTTAGCGCACCAGAGGTCGTAGCGATTGACCTTTCTGCACTCCTGGATCAAGTCCTTGCCGAACAATTCACGCGTTTTCCAGTTTCAAAATACCAACTCGAAAAACGCTACGAACAGGGCCTCAAACCTATCATGGGGGATCAGAAGCAACTGGCGATGGCTTTTGCAAACTTGATCCAAAATGCCCTTGAAGCACAAGCAGACGGAGGGCGGGTAGGGATAAGCGTTTTCTCAGAGGACCAACAAAATAATGTGGTTTCAATCCGTGATTGGGGGCCGGGCATCGCATCAGAGATGCAAGAAGAACTCTTCAAACCCTTTCGAACGAACAAAGCGCATGGCACGGGGCTGGGGCTGTGGGTGAGCAAAAGGATTCTCGAAACAAACCACCCAGGCCAAATCGAAATTGAGTCCTCTGCTACAGGGACTGAGGTCCGTGTGAAAATGCCACTGCCTTTCAACCCAATACCATCGACAGGAAATCAAAAAATCCAAAATGAAAAAGAACAGTATTCTGCTCATTGAAGACGACGTGCACTTTGCTGCGCTTCAAAAAGCTATACGTAACATATCCTGCTTTTGGTTCAGTTGTTTATTGCGATTGGGATAAAATTGTTCATTCCCAATCCATCTTCTGCGGTTTCTTGACTCCTCATCAGAACGACCTCAATGGCCTTATAATAGTCTCTCTGTAC
>JAJFIX010000037.1 GCA_021774575.1 Alphaproteobacteria bacterium
GCAAAGAGCGACTTGCCGCTGTTCACGATCAGGGATTACGAGCAAACAATCGCGCTGGGAACTCACACCAGCCGATTCGTCGACGCGAACAAAAACAACAGCGGTTCAAGTCGCCGGGATCGACCCAACGGTTTCTGTCGATCCATGCTGCCATATACAACGCCTTTGACGTCTAACGCCATCTTCTATCTCGACATATATTCAAGGCGTTTCGAGCCGCGACGTTCGCTGTCTGGAATCGAGGTTGGCATGCTATCTGATGCGGATCACCATCGACTTCTGGCTACCGCACTAGTTAACGTGTCAATGCCGTGGCGACTTATTCGCAGCCACATCAATTAAAGCGAGCTGCCCTGATAAATATCGTCCATGATTTGCTTGAATCTGATAAGTGGACGTTGATCCCGCATCATTGTCAGCGGAACGGAAAAATGGCCGCGGTCCAGAATAAAGCGATTTTCCGACGGCACCCCCCAGGTGTCCAGCGAAAACAAGCCCCCATTAAACGGTGTGACGACATCGCGGCGCCCGAGTACCGAAACAATATGTTCCGGCTGTACCTGTAACTCCGGTCCCGGATCAAGCAGAGGTAGAAACTCATGAAGCAAATCCAGGTTCCAACCGATTTCGACCGCGGCCCGTCGAATTCCCCAGATCGACGCCAGAGCGCCGTTGAGAACGGCATCCTCGTGATGATGGCAATGGGTAATCAGCAGCAAGGCATCTGGCCGCAGGTGACCGGCCCAATGTTGGCTTACGTCGGCCGCTAGCTGGGCCATCATGGCGCCGAGACTCGAGCCACCCATCGCCACTGGCGCATTGGTATTTTGCCGACACCAATTCATGATGACGGACCACTCGCGCAAACCTGCCGTGAAGAGGTCGAGCGGCCCGAACGGCGATGTCCCGACAAATTGCTCGCCACCGAATTGACCTGGAAGCACCCGGCGGCCGTGCCACGGTGCTTCGGGTCGAACGACCCTGAATCCGAATTTTACGAGAGTCTCAACTTCGTCGACCAACCCATGCCAATGATCAAATTCGACACAGACACCGTGCCCGAAGAGAAGTGTCGGCGGATTTTCAACATTTTCGGGTTCCTGAACACGGGCATAGACGGTATCCCCGACACGTTGAGACGGTGACGGAAAGCGCAGCCAATAATGCGTACCGACTTCACCGGCAACCTTTCTTGAAACTTCAATTTCCGGCATCGGAGATGGCACCGAAAATGCAGCGACGGGATCATTGACCAACGGTCCATAAACGGCCCGGACGTCATCCGCATGCGGAATAGCGAGCTTGATCAGAGGCACTTTGCGTCCTGCCAAAAGAAAACGAAAGAGCCGCCGAGTTGCATTATAGTCGTTGCGGCGATCACGCCGGCCGCTCTCGACCGCGACCAAATAATCCGGAGAGACCTCGGCCTTCCCAAAAAACGATTTGTCCCATTCCGCCTCCAGCGCGTTGACCGATGCGCGGGCTGCCTCAAATTTGCCAAGAGCCTGCATCAGGCGCGCACGCTCGCTCGCTCGCGGAGACATCGGCACGGCATCGTAAAATCGCTCCGGCGACCCTTCGGCGGCACGCGCTGCCGCCCAAAGCCTCGAGGTCGGAAAAAACCATTTACGCAATGTCATCAGGGTGAATTTATCAAACCAGGGCTGTGCAAGGGGGGCCCCTATCGGTTTGCGTAGTATCGCGCCAACACCGCGCTCGGCAGGTAATCGATGGCCCGCCGCCGCCAGCTGTGACTTGTTTTGATCAGGCATGAGTGATTTCAAGGCTCGGAATAAAATGGATGATGGAATTGGAGTAATAGCCAATCAATGGCCGTTCCGCAAAATTCAAACAGATCGCCCCGTTTGTATTCCGCTGCAATAATTTTCGGCCAAGCAGCATTTCCAAAGCGTCCTCAAATAGAGGTACGGACTGTTTGTTTGGAAATAGCACATGGCCCCCATTGGATTGCGCCTCCGTAGATGCCGCATCAAATTTCCGGCGCAATTCCGCCTCGGTGTACTCTGCGTCGACACAATGTTGGAAAATCGCGC
The DNA here is from genome assembly GCA_021774575.1 of Alphaproteobacteria bacterium. GTDB lineage: Bacteria > Pseudomonadota > Alphaproteobacteria > UBA6615 > UBA6615 > JAJFIX01. The sequence goes on from JAJFIX010000037.1 coordinate 2,055, forward strand.
ACAAAATTGACGTTGGCAGAACTGGCACCAAATGCCGAACGTTATCCTGTAACTCGTCGGCCAGCTCCCCAATCCATTCGAACTTTTCGGTGCGATCCAAGAGCGGCCAATTTAGCGAATTCTGCCTGAGCCATTCGGTAAAAGAGACCGGCGAACCATAATTGGCGCAAGCATATCCATAGGGCTGGCCACGGCCGCGCAACCGATGTCCAATGACACGCCGAATGAAGGCCCCAGCAGAGCGCAATATGAAAAAATTTCCCGCATTCACAAAACTGTCGGACGCCCGGGCGATGAGCGTTCGTTCTTCCGGAATGCGCTCGTAATTGGTTCCAATCGGTATAAATACAATATCCGGGCTGGCGTTTGGATCGAAATCGCGGGTGATATAGGTCAGCATACCCAATTTCGGTTTCTGCAAGTAACCGTCACGCGATAGCGCGCCTTCAACAAACAGTGCGTGCGGGACCCGCTCTTGAGTTAACATTTGTACAAATCGCTCCAGCACTTTGCGATAGAGCGGATCCCCGGAATCACGCCGCAGAAAATACCCACCTGCCGCCCGCATTAGTGGCTGAATAGGCCAAACCTTTGCCCATTCGCCAATCCCATAGGACATTGTGCTGCGAGTTGCCGTCATGTAGGTGGCAAGCACGTAGTCGATATTGGTCCGGTGGTTCATGAAGAACACGACCGCGCTGTCATCGGAGACCTTCGCAAGGCCGTCACTATCCATGTACCCCAATCGCACCTTGTACATGAACCTCAAAAGGGCCCGCGCTGACCAATAACCAACCCTGAAATAGAAATAGGGGCTGAATGCCGGCACGATTTCGTAGGCAATTCTTGTGACTTGCTTGCGCAGGGTGGCGACCGGCTGTCGTGTTTCGCCGGCGAGCTCCTTGATATAATCGCTGACCTCCGCGTCGTAGGCGAGGCGATCTGCTAATATTCGCCGACGCGTCAGCGAAAATTGCGACACCTGAAGCTGAAGACGCGAATTGACCTCATCGACAACCCGCTGAGAACGCCGTCGTATCATCCAACCGAGGGTCGGTGGCAACAGGTGGCGGTAGACGGCGGTGGCAGAAAGAACCGTCAGTATCAAAAGTACGATGAGCGGGACGCTGACGGTGCTCAACATGGCGCACCAACCCCTGTATGGCCCGGCTCGGCGCCTCCAACAAACAATGGGAGACGAAGCCCGCTCACCGGCGAATTATCGCGGCACCACCGGACCAATCGGCTGTCACCACAATTGCAAGGATCCAGATCAATCAATATTTCGCCTGCTCCAATGCAATATGTGCGAACAAATGGCGTGGGCTTTGAGTCACCCTATTCTTCGCAGGCATCAATCTTCAGATCAATAGTAATGCAGGAGGGGATCGCTATTATGTTCCTCAAGCCGCTTATTTTACCGGCGATATCGACGCCCGCGACGGCACTGTCATGGGCACTGTCACATTAACCGACCGCGAGCGTAAGAATTCCCGGCTATCACTTTTCAGGCCGCCGCACGTGGGCTGTCCCACATATCGAATGCCCTGGCACGATACCGCTTGAACGTAATTCGCTTGATGAGACGGCGTTGAAGGTAAAAATTGTTGTAGACGGCAGATCGGATGTTCAGGAATCGTTGGGCGGAACCTGGTGGCTTGAATCGTTGCTGCTTTCGTTCTCTTCGCCGAACTGGGTGGTGCGAATTCTCCGCCCCGTTATTTGATCGCTTACTATCAACGTGTTCAGCCGTCAGGCCAATAAATTGAAAGGCAATGTGATAGGATCGTAGCTTATCGGTCACAATCCGGGTTGGTGCGAAGCCCTGTCGCTTCATGAGTTTCCGCATCAGCTTCAGTGCCGCTCTGGCATTACGTCTCCGTTGAACTAGAAACTCGAGAACCTCGCCCTCGTTGTCCACGGCACGCCATAGCCAATGTCGTCTGCGGCGGATCACAATGGCCATCTCGTCAAGATGCCAGTGGTTACTGGGCGTTGGTCGCGATCGCCGAAGATTGTGGGCAATCGGCACGCCAAATTTCGTAAACCAGCGCCTAACGGTCTCGTATGAAATATCGAGACCGCGTTCCGACAGTAATTCTTCAACATCCCGAAAGCTGAGAGTGAACTTGGCGTATAGCCAAACCGAATGACGAACGATATCGGGTGAAAATCGATGGCGTTTAAAGTTGAGATGGTGCATGCATCGAAGCCGAGGCCGCTTTTCAGCGCAGCCGAAGTAGAAAGCCGGGACACCGGCGCTCGCCCTCTCCCCACCTCAAAACCCTATTCCTGCTTTGGAGGGTTTGAAACGGCCCTTCTCCCAATATTAATGGGGGTAAGGCCATCACTGTCTGCGGGCCCGGCGGCAATCTGCTTCTTTCAGTCGCCGTAGGGGCCGAAAGTGGACATAATGACTGTCCTCGGAACTCCGTTATATTATTGGAAGGGATGGGGGCAGCAAAAAATACTGGAGGCGTATTGTATCTATGCATTCAGAAGTTCGTGGATCTTCAGGGCGAGTGCTTTATTCTCATAGGGTTTATCTATCCAATCAAAATCACCGTCGACCAATTGCGTAGTGATCGTGCTCTTTAGCGTATACCCCGAGGTAATTAATGTTCTGAGGCCCCGGCGCAGCTCTCTTGCTTTTTCGGCGACCTCTGGTCTTGTCCCGGATTGATTCCGGGTCCATTAGTCATTTAAGCTGCTTTTTGTTCGAAGGCCAATGGACTTTTTCCACCTAAAGTTGAGTGCGTCTGCGTGGGTTGTAAAAGCCGATGATATATTTAAGGAGTGCGGCTTCGGCCTGCCGTCGGGTCTGCCATTGATGCCGCCAGATCAGTTCTGCCTTCACCGTTTTGAAGAAAGTTTCGACCGCTGCATTCTCATAGCAATTGCCCTTGCCGCTCATCGAGACCTTGAAGCCGTGTTGCCGCAACCGATTTTGATAATCGTGAGAGCAATACTGACTGCCCCGATCCGTATGATGGATGCAGCCCGGCATCGGCTTGCGCAGGGCTACAGCCATATCCAAAGCCCTGATTGCCAGGTCTTTCTTCAGTCGATTGCTGACGGCCCAACCGATGATACGCCGCGAATGCAGATCCAGCATCACTGCGAGATACAACCAGCCTCCCGCGTCCAGATATAACTGATATCGCCGACCCATTTCCGGTCCGGTGCATCCGCCATGAAGTTGCGGTTCAACAGGTTGGGCGCGATATTGAAGTTGTGATTGCTGTCCGTTGTCACCTTGTACTTGCGGGTTCGCACAACAGATATGGCGTTCTGGCGCAACAAACGGCCAACACGACGGTGACCGACATTAAGGCCAAGCTCTTTCAGCCCCTCGGTCATCACACAAACCAGACCGGTTCTCCATCGGTCCAGTGGTGGGTTTTTACTCCGGCCAGCGGTGTAATTTTACTCCGGCGTTGATAGATTGAGAGTCAGGTGGTCACTTTTCTGACCCTGGGGTCACATTTCCTGCTGCAAACTGCTACAATCAACTGCTACAGTCTATGCAATGCAGAGACGCTAACCTTTTGAAATCATTGGCATGGCATCCCTTCCCCTAGGGGATGCCATTTTTCTGACTTTTCTGACATCATTTTGAGTCCGCTTTCACCCACGCAAAGCGGACAAAATAGGTGTGTCGGCAAGACGTCCGCTAATAGGCCTAAGCGGAATTATTATTCAGCCTAAATCAATTCGGCGAGAATATCGGAGTTGACAAGGGTCAATAACTGTATATACAGATAATGACCCTTGTAGACTAGCAACACGGAACGATCAAATGAACGACCTCAACCTGTCATCGGCCGAAAATATGCAGTCTACCAGTTGCGTTAGCTACCGGCTTCGTAGGGCTGGGAGAATTGCCGCAAAATTTTATGACAATGCACTAAAACCAAGCGGATTGCGCAACACTCAGTTCACACTGATCGCTTCACTCAAGCGGCTCGGGGAAACAAATATTGGTGATCTGGCGGAAACGCTGGCAACTGATGCAACGACCTTGACCCGAAATCTTGAAATTCTGGTTCGTCGGGGGCTGATTGAAAACGTTGAGGCCGAGGACGGGCGCGTTCGCTACGTCCGACTTACAGACCTTGGCCATCAAAAGTTCAAGGAAGCGGTTCCACTGTGGCGCACAGCACAACGCCGTGTGCTCAAAGCGCTTGAACCGGAACCTTGGGCAGTAATGGCCGAACAGCTTGCCAAGATCGAAACCGCTTGCGACGTCCACAGTTAAAAAATTTACCCATAAATATGTATATACAGGTTTATGGGTTTTTCGTTTACCAGGAGAAAGACCATGACACAGTCAAAAATTCTAGTTACCGCCGCCGCCGGCCATACCGGCTCAGCTACTGTCCTTCAATTACTTGAAATGGGATTTCCTGTCCGTGCCTTCGTCAGGCGCAAAGATGCTCGCTCGGTTGCTCTAGCAAGGGCCGGGGCTGAGATATTCGTCGGCGATATGTTCGATTATCGCGATCTACGGGACTCAATGGCCGGAGTTCAACGTGCCTATCATTGCCCGCCCTTTGCGGCCAATCTTTTGCATAATACGATGGCCTTTGCCATCGCGGCAGAAGAGGCCAAGCTCGAAGTTGTCGCATTGATGAGCCAATGGAACCCACACCCAAGCCATCCATCAGTCATCTCGCGCGAACATTGGATGACAAACCAGGTGTTTCGCTGGATGCCATCGGTGGATGTTATCCACATCAACCCGGGTCTCTTTGCGTTTGTCGCCATGCTAGGCCTTCCCGCGATCGCTCACTTCGGCATGTTCATGGGACCATTTGGCGACGGCTTGAATGCACCGCCTTCGAACGAGGACATCGCCCGCGTTGCAGCGGCCGTTCTTGCTGATCCAGCGTCTCATATCGGCAAGAGCTACCGTCCGACCAGTTCGAAACTGATTTCACCCAACGACATGGCCAAAACTATGGGTAAGGTTCTTGGCCGCAAAGTTACTTACAAGGATGTCCCGTTTAAGACCTTTAGCAAGGCTGCCATTGCCTTAGGTTACTCGCTCCCGGAAATCGCTCATTTGCGATACTATTCTGAGGAACTAAGAAATGGTGCCTTTGCAGTTGGTGGGCCGACCGACCACGTTCTCCAGGTCACCGGGCGGCAACCGGAAGATTTTGAGACTATCGCGCGGCGGTATATCCAGGATCCAGCGCTCATTCATCCAAACCTTAAAGTCGGGTCCAAGCTTTCGGCAATAGCGTTCCTGTTCAAGATGATGGGCACACGGCCGCCAAATTTCCCCGCCTGGGAACGTCAGCAGAACTACCCACTTCTCGACAATCCGGTTCTCTCGCAAGACAGCGACGAATGGCTCGCGACCGCTGAGCGCCAACAACTCAATCTTTTGCCAAACCTGCATTCCACAGCGCCCGCTCTGGCATTGGTTTCATAGATTCCACGAGCTTAACTTTCCGAGGTTAATACACGTGCCCAGGAGACGCGAAATAACAGGAGACATGACAATGTCTATCGTACAAAACACCAACCCTTCCACCACCGTTCGCATTCCAACTGGGGTTTCCATTGCCGTCGGTCTGGCCCTTTGGCTGGCCGTCGTTTGGTCAATGGGCACCAGTGGCATTCTAACAGCTCCGGCAACTCAGCCTTTCCGCCCGGTTTTATTGTCCGTCGTCGTGCCGGTGATTGCCTTCCTTGCGGCCTATGCCGGTTCCATGCGCTTTCGCAATTTCATGCTGTCTCTCGACGTGCGTTTCTTGACCATGCTGCAGCTTTGGCGCGTTCTCGGCTTCGGTTTCATAACTCTCTATGCATACGATGTCCTGCCGGGCCTATTCGCCTGGCCAGCAGGGCTCGGAGATGTGGCCATCGGATTAACGGCGCCAATAGTTGTATGGGCGTTACTGCATCAGCCCGATTTCGTTAAAAGTGGTCGTTTCGTCATCTTCAATCTGCTCGGTATCCTGGACTTCGTTGTTGCCGCCAGCACCGCGGTATTGGCCTCGGGCGCCTATCCGGAAATTTATACAGGGTTGCCAACCAGTGCGCCTATGGAGCTATGGCCCCTCATCATATTCCCCGGTTTTATTGTGCCGTTGTTCTTGTTTGCACATCTGACGGTTCTTTTCCAAGTGTACGCGCGCAGACAGCAAACAAGCACTTGATCGATCACCACCCAAACCGAACGACCGCCTGCACTGGGCTTTAATCCAAACCTAATGGAGCAAAAAAATGAGCGCGATTATGGTGTCACAAATTACGATTACTGACCCACAAGTCTTTCAGGATTACTTGGCAAAATCCAAGGAACTCGCCACACGCTATGATGCGGAGCTGTTGTTTCGCGGCAAGAAAACAGGCGTCCTGAACGGCCAGGCAGGTGAACACCAGATGGTGGTGATTGCCCGTTTCCCCGATATGGCATCAATCGATGCTTGGCACGCTTGTGCAGAATACCAGGACCTGATCTCTTTGCGCGAAAAGGGATCAACGCAGGTTATGGTGACCTACAACGACGCCCAATAATGCGCCAGGGGCAGCTACGGTGTTTCAAGTCAGCCGTAACTGCCCTTTCACAACTAAATATTTCAGCTTTGGGTCAAAGATGGTCTTGGTCAGTCTCCTGAAATTATGGCGGCTATCGGGTTAAAAACTGCCATCGCGAGATCGCGCCCTTACACCCAATGTCTGTGCTCGATGTCTTTGCTAGTTTGGCCACAATATGGCAGTTTTTAGCCATATTAAGCACTTACAGCCAGTAATAGCCGAGGGTGGTCGCGTTGAAGCCGATCCCAGAACGTTCTCGTAGGCAGGACCCCAGAGATCGGTGACGATTGGAGCAACTTTGACCGTCGGGTAATTGCTCGCATTTACCTGTTAATCGGGTTTGGTTCCAATGGCACAATGGGCGGGATGCATCATGTAATAAGTTCCGTCGGCCACCGCCGTCTCCTTAGCTGCCCGCCAGGCGGCCTGCTCATCGTCGTTGAGGCGCGATAAGGCAATCGGCTCAAAATAGTCCTGATGTGCAGCGCCGCCAAAAAATGTCGGGTAAGCAATAACGGGGTCCAGACTGGATTGCTGCATGCGTGACATCAAACTAGCGTCTGCGCAACCGCGACTCCCGACCTGGCGGATTGGTTGGTCTGCCTTCTCCTTGATCCGCGTATCGACCGGTAGGTTCCAAAACACATTCATGTCACAGGCCCGGACCTTGATTGCTACGCGTCCGCCGGGTTTCACCACCCTGACCATCTCGCGAATTGCCATGTCGGAGTCGCATTCCTCTATCAAGGTCACAGACAGAACCTAGTCAAAGGAATTGTCGTCATAAGGCAGAGTTTCGGCATTGCCGATCTCAAACGTAATGGCATCGGCAAGTCCTTCGGTAAGGCCCAACGCTCGTGCCTCGCGCAGCAGGAAGGGATTAAGGTCTAGGGCGGTAATCGGTCTTGCGCATAGTTCTTCGCGTGCCAACCAGCGGGCAATTACACCACTGCCGCAGCCAACTTCCAACAACCGGTCCGTCGGCTGCGCTCGTGCATCAAGCAGCATACTCCTCAGAGCCCGAATGGAGTTGACGTCGCTGCCCCGGTCTTCGAGAACGGCCACCATCCCTAGATGCGGTCCACCCAGGCGCACGACGGTGAATTCCGCCCGGAGATTGTAAATTACCGGGTCCCACTGCGACGGTGCTAGACCAGCCGGAAACAACACTATCACTGGCCCGCGCCCCGTTATCTCATACGAAATTCCAGCGACCGTTCCCTCTCGAAACGAGGCGGATAGTCTTGTTGCTGGCCGTGCTAGATCTTGACGTTGCATGAATGTACACATTGATTGCGCGACAACATCAGCATGATCGGCGGCCATGTCCGTCCAAACGGCTGTTGGATAGTCACCGAACTCAACAATTTCGGCGCCTGAGAGGGCCGGTCTCGCCCGTCGCATCGCATCGCCGCCTAAGCCGCCATCGCCGGAAAATGCCAGCAGCCGGTCGGATATTGAAGGGAGCACGTCGAGTGGGAACCGTGAAGCGTTTAATAGCGTCAACGAAGAGACCGTTTCCACATTGGTTGCAATGTATTCGCCAAGCTCCATCGGCGCTGACGCGGCCAAATGCGCGGCGTCAATTTGCAGATGACTCATAACCTTGCTGATCCGTTGCGCGACGGTCGCTCTAGACTGGTCATCCTTGCCCAAGTCCGTCCCTCATTATCGCCATCAGATTTGTTGAAGTATGACATAGGATCTTTGATCACTGAAGCCAGCTTAGACATATTTTAGCAATCATCGCTGAGTGCCACCCGCCGAGTCCGCTTGGGTCAGATGCGGACGTTCTGAGCGCCCCAAGTTGCGGCTGCTGTTTGGGCGCAGCCATTCAGCCGAGAACCGGTAAGGTGCAAGCTATATGTCTGTGCCCCATGTCTGTGTTAATTCTGCAAATATTTGGCAGTATTCAGCATTTTAAGGACTTACAGCTATGCTAGGATTGCCTCCCCTAGGGGATATTAGTTTTTAGTTGGTTTTGAATTTTTAGTCGTTCTGTTATTGTTCTGTCTGGCGGCGAAGGCGTTGCGGGAGGCGTCTTTGTTGAGGACGACATAGGCGGCGATGACGCTTGATCCGGGGCGACGTCCAGAGATGGGGTGGATGTTGCCACCGCCGGTGGAAACTTCGGTGATGGCTGTGCGGCGGTAATCGTGGAAGGCCTTGTTTGCTATGCCGGGGCGGTCATGCTCAGATAACTTCGTTGGCGAGCTCGGCGCGGACTCTTTCAAGTAACTCTGCCTTTCGATATGGCTTTTTAACAATCATCGGACCGGTCTCGAGTTGAAATTCATGTTCAATGGTGTTTTCCGCATAGCCAGAGGTGTAAATAACCTTGATGCCAGGCTGCAAACGATTGGCCTCCTTGGCGATCTCAAAGCCGTTCATTCCACCAGGTAACACGATATCGGTGAACACAAGGTTGAAGGACCGGCCGCTCGCGAGTTGTTTGATTGCCTCGTCGCCATCTCTCGCTTCAACAACGGCATAGCCTTGATCACGAAGAAGGGTTGCAGGAAGCTCCCGTAAATCTGCGTCATCCTCAACAATGAGTATACATCCCGACCCATGGTCAGAATCGCCGTCGTCGTTCCTCGGGTCATTTTTGAGGGCAGGGTTCAAGGATCGCGGCAAATAAAGTTCAAACGTCGTCCCCACCCCCACATCGCTGCTAATCGTGACATGACCTTTGGATTGTTTTACAAACCCATAAACCATGCTCAGGCCTAGGCCGGTGCCCTCGCCAATATCCTTGGTCGTGAAGAACGGCTCAAAGACCTTGTCCAAGTTTTCGGGCGACACGCCGCTGCCTGTGTCAGTTACTGTGATCAGGATATAGTCCCCTGGCGGAGTTTTTTCCCGCCCTCCATTTCGGGCCTCACCCAAGGTGATGTTGGCGGCTTCGATTGCCAGAGATCCGCCATCAGGCATGGCGTCACGAGCATTGATTGCCAGGTTTACCAAGGCGTGTTCGAGCTGGGGTGGATCGACATACGCCAACCATAGGTCTGGCGTGACCTCAATCCGCAGGTCAATCGTTTCGCCCAGGGTGCTATCAATCATTTTGCCAAAGTTGAGCATGAGATCGCCGATTTCCGTTGGCTGTGGCGACAGAATCTGTTTGCGTGAAAAAGCCAGCAGTCTTTCGGTCAAGTTTGCGCCCCTATCTACCGCCTTAGTGATCGCCTTGACGCTATGCTGCGCTCTCTCATTCTCCATGACCGATGGCCCTAACAATTCGGCGTTGCCAATCATGATTCCCAGGAGGTTGTTGAACTCGTGAGCGACACCGGCGGTAAGTTGGCCGACTGCCTCCATTTTTTGTGCTTGGCGGAGCTGCCCTTCGGCGGCTCGCAATTGGGTCACATCGCTACTAATTGTACCCACGCCAAGAATTTCTCCGGTTTCCGCTGACACGGGAAATTTTGCGACCTTAAGCTTGTGGATCCGGCCATCGGCGAGTTCTGTTTCCATCTCCTGGTGTATTGTTGAGTTGGTCGCCAATGCTTCCTTATCTAACGCATGAACGACATCGGCCATTTCCTTCGGAAATATGTCCCAGTCGGTTTCACCGTGCCAGGCGCCGTCGCCTTTTGCGTGCCATTCTTCAAAGGTCTTGTTGGCGAGTAGGAGCTTGCCGTCGGGGTCCTTCAGTATGATGAGGTCCGGCGAGTTGTTTATTATTGCGCTCAGACGTGCCTCACTTTTTTTGAGGTTTTCTCCCTCCTGTCTCCGGTCCGTCACATCATTAACAACGGAGCCCACCCCTAAAATCTTTCCATTCTCTCCCCGGACTGGAAATTTGGTAAACTCCACGACGTGATGCAAACCATCGCCATATGGAAGTTCTATCTCATCTTGCAGCGCGGATTCGCTCGAAAGCACCTGCCTGTCATAGACGCGAACGGCATCGGCCCGATCCTTGGGCATGAATTCGTAGTCGGTTTTTCCAAACCAATTTCCTGGTTTTACTCCATACCATTCCTCAAAAGTTCGATTGGCGAGGATCAGTCGGCCATCCAGATCTTTCAGGACGATCAGCGATGGCGAGTGATTGATAACGGCCCGCAAACGGCCCTCGCTTTGGGCGAGCGCATCCGCAGTGAATTTGCGTTCGGTAATGTTCTCGACCATTCCAATGCCATATTGCACAGTGCCATCTTGGTTTCGCACCTTACTGATTGAAACCTTTGCCCAAACGATATCCCCGTTTTTTGTGATGAACCGTTTTTCCCAAAGGCTGGGACTAGCCGAATTTCGCGATGACTTGTCTCTAATTGCGATAGCGGTTTTATTGTCGTCAGGGTGTGTGACGCTTGCCAATCCAAGTTCCACTAATTCTTTTTCGGTATATCCAAGCATTTGGCAAAAAGATTGATTGGCCGCAATAATTTTGCGGTCCGGCGTGCTAAGTACGATTCCCACTAGCCCGTCTTCGAAAACCCTTCTGTATAATTGTTCGCTTTCGTGAATTGCCGTCTCGGCCTCCAGGCGTTTGGTGATATCCACGACATTGGCGACAAAAAGCGCGGGCATTTCGTCTTGCATGAGCTGCAAGTGAACTTCGACATTATAAGTTGATCCATCTTTACGATGATGTACGTTTTCGAAAACCAATTGATTTAGTGTACGCTCACGTAGCGGTTTTACGAGGTCAGTGAACATCTGATCTGTGAATTCGGGATTGATATCTACGGGCCTTAGCTCTTTCAGTTCGTCGAGAGTGTATCCAAGGTTAACCCTTGCTCCGTGGTTGACCTGGACGAACTTCAAAGATTTGGCATCAAACATGTAAAGCTCAGTCAGTGATTGCTCGACAATCCGTCCAAGTCGGGTATTCGCGCCTTCCATCTCCTTTTGTTCAGAAATATCGCGAATAGAGCCCGCCATTCGCAGTGGCTGACTGTCGTCGTCCCAAATTGCCTGACCCTTGGCGCTGACCCAAACATAGCTGCCGTCTTTGTGACGCAGCCGATATTCCAGGTTGTACGGAACACGATTCTCTAGGTGGGCGCGTGAGGCGGTCTCGGCGCGTTCCTTATCGTCAGGGTGCAACGCATCGATGAAGGTTTCAAGAACGTTTGTAAGTTCATTGTCCTTGTATCCCAAAATGGCTTTCCAGCGCGGCGACAGGTAATCCTCGCCAGTATGCACATTCCAGTCCCACAAACCTTCGCCCGAGCCCGACACCGCAAACTCATATTGCTCTTTACTCCGTGCCAATTCATCTACAGCCCGTTTGCGGTCGGTGATGTCTTGTATCATCCCAATGCCGTAGAGAGGTGAGCCGCCCTTTCCTAGTATTTGGCTAACAGTAGAACTTGCCCATACGATTTCGCCTGTTTTCTTGATGTAACGTTTTTCTAGGACACCTTGGTTGACGGTACCCGAAAACACCTTCGTCGCGCGATCTAGGCTAGTGTCGCGATCATCGGTATGAGTAATGTCATTGAAGGTAAGCTCCTTTAACTCGTTCTCCGAGTACCCAAGCATCTCGCAGAACAAGCCGTTGGCTGCAATTATCCGACGGTTCGGGTTCGTTAACACCATTCCCAGAGGCCCATCTTCAAAGATCCGCCGAAATCTCTGTTCGCTGTTGTTAAGCATTCTGTTTAGACGAATTAACGAGTAATGCCGCCATAACCCGGCCATGGCAAGCAACGCACCAAACAAGACGATTGATGTCAGGGTTACCTTCCGAACTGTCCAGAATGGGGGCGCTTGTCCAAACCAAGTCACGTAGAGTTCTTGGTAGTCAGAGGATGCGTTGAAGTCACGAACTGTTCTGTCCAAAACCGCAAATAGTTCAATATTGTCTTTTCGAATTGCCATGCCGCGTATGATTTCGACCAGAGGCCGACCGACTACTGCAAAGCGGTCTGACACTCCGGCATCACGGGCAATTTTCCAAAAAACCGGCTCTGGATATGCCAGCACGTCAATTTCTCCCGATAACAACCCAACCAGCGCACCGGCGGCGTCGGGAAAAATAGTAAGGTCGATACCATCGCGGTTCGCGAGAATAGTGCTTGCCGCGTTCCCGAGAACAGCGCCAAAACCGTAAGTCGAAAAGCCCTGATCGTTCTCCGATATATCCGACTGATTTCTGACGAAATAGGAAATACTGAAGGTCTCGAGCGGCACTGTAAACGAGAGCGTTTCCCGACGGGGTTCGGTTATACCAAAGCTTGGTATTACGTCAATGCTGCCATTTTCCAGCGCCAAACGCATAAGCTCGCCATTTTCAAAAAATTTGTATTTGACCGTAAGCCCAGCCCTGTCCGCGACGTTGTTCATGACGTCGATCGCGTAGCCAAGGGGCTGACCATCTACATTCACGCTATAGTAAGGCGGAAAATTTACGTGCGTACCGACGACAATCTCTTGCGCATCCTGGGCTAGCGCACTCAGCGACCAAATGTGGCCGATTGCGAGTAGTGAAAATACGGAGGCAACGAAGGGAGTAAGCAACCCAAACGATACACCGCCTCGAGATCTAGACACCTTCATGATCAGCGCTCTCCGAACCGCTTGGTGGTCGTCTATAAGTGCTGAGTAACCCGAATAACCTAACATCGTAGCTTTACGATACCACTATTTGCTTTGATATAGATCAGTCACTTGACCGGTAGTTTGATGAAAAAGGGGGGGGAAGTGGCGGACACAAAATTATAGGTAATCGCGCGATTGACGGAACGTTCGTGATCGAGGTTAAACTGATATTGCCCCTAGTTCTGTGCCTTTGTTTTCGCAATGTCTTGTCATCAACGGTCACTAAAGGGTGTTGTTTTTGTGCCAACTCTGCAAAACCCAGCCAATTTATGGGCCTAATGCCAAGTAGAAATCTCCTCCCATAGGGGATACCAGGTTTTAGTCGCTGGTCCGACCGGCAGGTCTTTCATTTATATCAGCGCGGGACGGACCAGCTGTCATTCGTTTTAGATCGCGCAAGATCGAGCGCCCCAACAGGGCGTCAATCATATCGTCGTCCTCTGCCCAGCATTGCCACTCGACGAACATGGATATCTTTCCGTGCACACCGGCAAGGCTAACGGCCGGTGTCGCGGCGAGAGTTCGGTCTGCGGCCAGGGCGGCGGCGAGCAAGGCACGGAACGCGGCATTCTCGGGGCCGCGATAGGTATCGAGAAGGCTTGCGAGGGTCCGCGCGTGGAGATACGCCGCATAGCCGGGGTCGTGATCGGCTGTCGCCTGTCCACTGACCGCTAGGCCGGACCCGCCGGCCAACGCCGCGGCACCAATGCCCGCCAATACGCGTCTGCGATTAGCAATAAGAATTGGGTTGCTCATATCGACGGCCTCCGAGGTTATTTGGGCGTTCATGGCACGGCGCTGCTTTTTCCTGCCCGGTACTTGGTATAGGCGCGCGTTCGATCTCACGCTTACGCTCCGGCCGGAGTCTCTGCTGCGCCTAGGGGTTCCAGTTTTTTTCCGTAGATATTTCGGATAATTTCATAAAAATCGTATCAATAATACGCATGTCACATAAAAAATCGTATTTCTATCCCTGTTTTATTAATTTATCCGAAGCCATGCTCCGGGTATGAGTACAGCAGCAACATTCGGCCACAAGGTGAGGGCCATACGCAAGCATAGGGGCCACACCCAAGAGAAATTGGCTCAGCTGACGGACAGGTCGGTTGACGCGGTATCGCAGATTGAGCGTGGCATAAATTTGCCGAGCTTCGAGACGCTCGACCGGTTGAGCGCGGCGCTGAACACGCCGGTTCGAGAGTTCTTCGACGATGACGAGGCAGCCGACGTCGAGCAAACGGAATTGCTCGCCGTGGCAAATGCGCTGCTCAGGGACTATCCTCTTAAGGATCTGCGCGTAGCAGTGCGGCAACTTAAGGCTCTCGGCGAGAGGGCATAGGCGAGCCGGAGTTCATTTCAGGCGAACCGTTGCGCCGACAAACAGATTTGCTATGCTTGAAGCTCGTTTAGCCAAACGGTAGCTGTTTGCGGTGACTGAATAAGATCACTGAGGAAAGAAGGCCGAGAATAAGGGCCGGGACAGGAGACGGGCCCAGAACTGTCAGGTGTGCGATAACGGCGCCAATCATTGTGCAGACTAGCAGTCCGGCACCCAGGATCTGTACGCCGGGGACGAACAGCAGCACAGCCGCACTAATCTCGATCAGACCTGTAATGTAGCGAAACCACTGTCCTAGGCCAACGATCTCGAATGTGTCGACCATAGTTTCGACGCCAGCCAGCTTTGCCAAACCGGCCACCAGAAAGGCTAATCCTACGAGTATCTTGATTCCCAGAAGTCCGTATTTATTGAGTTTGGTTATCATTTGCCGTTCGTTCCTTCTCCCTGTGTCGCAGGTCGCTCATCAATTAAGCGGGCTATTCGCCGACGGCGTAGCAGAGCGACACATTAAACTTCGATGTGTTGGCTCGGGCAGCCATTCGATGTGTTGGCTCGGGCAACCAATGGTACACCAATCAAAAACAAGCAGCCACCCTAGAGAAAGGGCGGCCACCAATTGAAGGATTTGCACTCTCGGTAAACATTTGCGGTAAAGAATCCGCTCGCGCTGGCGGCGCCCCAAATTGCGCTTTGTGGCGATATCACAGATCGACCCTCAACCTTTCGCGCACCCCCAACTGGTGGAGTTATAACTTCGGCCGGTCGGCAGGCTGTTGGGGACACGGTCCAAGGGTGCGTCTTGTAGGACGCCGCCGTTCATATAGCCTTCCCGGCCTTCGGCCGTGCGCACTTTAATCCAGCCGGTCATCGAGGGGTCCCCTTCGATAACTTGCACGCGGTCGTTTAACGTGACCACGTCCACCCGCCTGGCGCCGAGATAAACCGGCGCATGCACGACACTCACATTGGCGGCTTTGACATAATAAATTTGACCTCGCGTGTAGTCGAAGGGATCAGGGAGCCGGTATGAACAAGATAAACGACCCCGTCTTCCACAGTCCGACGCTGCGTCGACCTCGTTACATCGGGAGAGTGCGGTAAAGAAAATTTGATCCCCGAGGGCGCGCAGAACCTCTCTGGTAATATGTATTGTCTCTTCTTGCGCGCGCATTCTAGTTTCGTTTGTTTCGATGTCTCGTGCCAGAGATTGGCAGCGGCCTCGGTTCTCCGTTGCTTCGTCAAACCGACATCTGAGTTGCCGCGACGCCCGCACAGCTTCCAGTCGTTGGTCGTTGATCATGCCAAGGGCGCCGTACATTTCAGCGAATGCCTCCAAACTGCGTTCGGCGCGGCGAGCGGCCTCCTCCCAAGCCTGAAACCCTCTCATAAGGTCGCGAAATTCGGTATAGTCGGCGCCGCCGGCATCGCGTACGGCATTCAAGGACGCACGCAATATCGCGGCATGATCGGTATAAAGGTCCAGCGTGATCTGCCAGGCATGGCCTATCGAATCGCCCCATGAAGACTCATATCGCGTCGAATAATCTACGCCGTTTCGCCGGAACACATGCGCA
This sequence comes from Alphaproteobacteria bacterium, assembly GCA_021774575.1. Classification (GTDB taxonomy): domain Bacteria; phylum Pseudomonadota; class Alphaproteobacteria; order UBA6615; family UBA6615; genus JAJFIX01. Next base: position 18,078 of record JAJFIX010000037.1, read on the forward strand.
ATGGTCACGCGTGCGTTATTCGCGTAATAAGCCGCGTCCAGGTCCGATTTTCGCGTCTCGACGTGCTCGATTTTATCGCTCAAAAACCATATCGCCGACCACTGCGTGATCTCCGCGCCCGCCGGCGGCACCTGGGGACCGAAGAAGATGCAGATCGTCAGCACCAATGTCCGGCACATTTTTATGGAATATTTCGTCTGTCGGTTCACCACCATTGCAAGGCTCCCAACCGTCCAAATACCCGATCCTTCAATACGGACAGATACTAATTCTCAAGGTGTCGCGAAGGCAAGATGGCTGACGCTGCCACATTATCTGAACCAGTTTGATGATGTTGGCTTTCCACACGCACAATCTCAGTTTCAGACCTGATCGATAGCCGCCCGACATCATTTGTCACTCGATATGGTTATGCGCCAGAATTCTGGGGGGCAAAAATGCATAGATATTAAATTTCCCATACTAAGCAATTTGGACAAAACCGTTAAGTCGCGACGAAGTCCGCTTTTAACCAAAAGCGGTCGCAATCATCGCCAGCCGAGCGCCGGGGCAACATGGGTCAGGATCGCTTCGATCACATGCGTGTTGTAGTCGACGCCAAGCTGGTTCGGCACCGTTAGCATGAGGGTGTCGGCCTCAGCGATCGCCTCGTCCTTCACCAATGCTTTGATGAGACTTTCCGGCTCTGCAGCATAGCTGCGACCAAAGATTGAACGGGTTCTCTCGTCGATATGGCCGATCTGGTCTTTGCTCTGATTGCTCTGTCCAAACCAAGCGTGATCCCGATCATCCACCAACGCGAAGATGCTGCGGCTTACGGATACGCGCGGCTTTCTTGCGTGACCAGCCTCTTTCCAGGCTGCCCGGTAAGCCCGAATTTGATCGGCCTGCTGAACATGGAATGGCAGGCCGGTCTCATCATCTTTAAGAGTGGAGCTCTGCAGGTTCATCCCCAGCTTCGCCGCCCAGACGGCGGTTGCGTTCGACGCTGCACCCCACCAGATGCGTTCGCGCAAACCTTCGGAATAGGGCTCGATGCGTAGCATGCCGGTGGGGTTCTGGAACATCGGTCGTGGGTTCGGTTGCGCGAACCCTTCGCCTCGCAGCACGTCTAAAAGGGTCTCCGTGCGCCGCCGGGCCAGGTCGGCGTCAGTCTCGTCATCGTTGGGCTGATAGCCGAAATATCGCCATCCGTCGATCACCTGCTCGGGCGAGCCACGGCTGATGCCGAGTTGTAGTCGTCCACCAGAGATGAGGTCGGCTGCGCCGGCGTCCTCAGCCATGTAGAGAGGGTTTTCATAGCGCATGTCGATCACCGCAGTGCCGATTTCGATACGGCTGGTCTTCGCGCCAACGGCCGCCAGCAGCGGGAACGGCGACGCAAGCTGACGGGCGAAATGATGCACTCGAAAGTAAGCGCCGTCCGCGCCCAACTCCTCGGCGGCAACGGCGAGGTCGATCGATTGAAGCAACGCCTCGGATGCCGAGCGCGTTTGCGAGCCCTGGGCCGGAGACCAGTGTCCAAAAGACAGAAATCCGATTTTTTTCATTGGTTTATCCATGGTATATCCATTTTTTTGTGTGCACCCTTCGTCGCTGTCAGTCTGGAACTGTCATGTATAGAAGGTCCAATCGATGCAAGGGGTGTTTTTAGATGGCGACATTTTTTTAAGACGTTGTCAGGGCAATGTCAGACCGATCGTGCTTGTACCAATGATGGTGGGGTTCGAAGCTACGGCGGGAAGCCAATCCCTCACGCTATTTAATCTCTTTGTCCAAGGCGATTCACATCATGCGGATGTTTCGAAAAAGTATTTAGTTGAACCTACCGCGACTACTAATTACTTCCGTCCCGAACCAACCTCAAACTCGGCCAGCGGCCGGTCTGTTTTCTCTTCGCATACCTGGGAAAATGTTAACCTATATCAGTTGGTTATAAGTGCAATGCTATAGAGGGATAATCCATTGGGAATGTTGATTAATGGTAAGTGGACCGATGATGACCAACTGATCGAGGACGGTGCGTTTGTACGCCGTGACAGCGTCTATAGTCAGGACATCGATCCCGACGACGTGGCCGCAATTACTTCCGGGCCGGGACGGTTTCATCTCATCGCTTCTTCAAGTTGTCCATGGTCGCACCGTACCGTCCTCGTACAAAATCTCAAAGGCTTGCACGATGTCGTCCCGACGCACATTGCTGGCGGTATTCGTATCGAAGGCTATCCAGTCGATCATGGTCGGCCTTGGCTCGTTCCGGGTACCGACACGTCCGCCGAAACTTTCATTGTGCACTTGCACGAACTCTACAGTTTGAGCGACGCTGACTTTACAGGGCGCACAAGCGTTCCGGTGCTATGGGACAGCCAGGACCAAAAGATACTCAGCAACGAGTCGGAAAAAATAATCCGGGCATTGGATAATATCCGCCAAAGCGATGACGCGACCGATTATACGCTGGTACCGGACAACCTCCGCGACGAAATTGCCGCGCTCAACGCGCGGCTTCAATTCGGGCTTTCGAACGCTGTGTACCGAGCTGGCCTCGCTGAGCGGCAAGAGGCCTACGACGATGCGGAAGGGCTGGTCTTTAAAACACTCGACGAGCTCGAAACGCGCCTCGCCAACCAGCGATATCTCTTTGGGCCATTTGTTTGCGAGACGGATTGGCGCCTTTTTCCAACGCTGGTTCGTTTCGATTCCGTTTATCATTCGCATTTCCGATGCACACGCGCCCGTATCGTCGATTATCCAAATCTCTGGGCCTATGCTCGCGACCTATTCGCCTGGCGAGGCGTTTCCGCAACGGTCGACTTCGACGGTATACGCGCCGGTTATTATTTGAACGACGGAATGAATAATCCTCACGGGATTGTCGGCGCGCCGCCTCGAGCTGATTGGCTCGAACCCCATGGCCGCGATAGGGCTGGACCTGCTCAGCTTGTCTTGCGCTCGGGTCAAAGGATCGAAGTCGACCCTACCAAACTGGAACGGCTTGAGGGTTAAGCTTAGATGGAGTCTCTAATCGCCGTGGTCGGTTTCGTGACTGTCGCCATGATCACCCCTGGGCCCAACAATTTCATCGTTATGACGCTTGCCGCGCAACACGGCGCAGCCGCCGCGGTGAAAGGGAGTGCCGGTGTGATTATCGGTAGCCTTGCATTGCTCGTGATCATTTGGATCGGGGCAGAGGCGACATTCGAAGCCGTGCCGGCGCTGCAACCAGTTTTGCGCATCTGCGGGGCGGTCTATCTCATCTGGCTTGGCATCAATCTCATCTGGCACTCGTTTAGGCGCGATACGGGCGGCAACAGTACCGACGCCAACAAACTGCCGCGTACCGTCATCGGTCTCCTGGCTTTTCAGTTTTTCAATCCAAAGAGTTGGGTTCTTGTCTTAACCGCGACGGCGACGCTCACTGTCGACCGCACCGGAGCCACTGCGCTTATTGCCCTGGCGTCGATCCTTATCGTTGTATCAAGCGTCTGTCTCGCAATTTGGGCATTGATGGGCATCGCGATTACCGAGCGGTTGAAGGTACCTTCCTTCAGGTGCTGGTTCGAGCGGATCATGGGCGGCCTACTTATCGCCACGGCCATGCCGCTGCTGCTTTAGGCTTCTATCCGAAGTCGGTCAGGTAAAACAGCCTTGTTGCCAAGGCGTCCGCTTATCACAAGCAGACTTCGGACTTTGCTCATCAGGCGATTTGATTGATGATGTTGTTTTCTCCCACTAAAGCGGCTATGAATTTAGAACCTTTTATCGGAGATTTTATGTCGCGTTGATATTGGGCCGCACAGGCGGCCCATACCAAGTTGAACAGATCAGACTGTGCGCATCTAGGCGCGACAGCCCTGTGCGCTTGGCCGTGAAAAATATCAACATGGCCTCATCCTTGTGAGGTCGGAACATGAAAGCTCTGTTAGACAATGATCAGAAATAACGATGATATCCAAGCACGCACCCAATTGGGGTGGGGCGCAAAATTGCAACAGCAGCTCAGTTTCGAGGAGATGGAACAAACGATCCCGTTTCGGGTCATGGCGGTCCACCGGGGTCAGCTAGTCCTTTCAAGCGGCGAGGAAGAGCAAGTACTCCCGATTGTCGGTAAGCTGTTACAGGAGCGGGATCAAAGCCCAGTCACCGTCGGGGACTGGGTTCTCGTGTCCCGCGATACAGGCGCATTTATCCGTCTTTTGGATCGGTTTAGTTTGATCCAACGTCAATCTGCCGGAACGGATAAGTCCCAACAAATGGTCGCCGCCAATGTCGATACGATGTTTATCGTCTCTTCCTGCAATGCCGATTTTAACCTGTCCAGGCTTGAACGCTATCTTAGCGTTGCGTATGCCGCTGAGGTCTATCCTGTCATCGTACTGACCAAGCGCGATGTCGCAGACGACCCTCACTCTTATGCAGAGATGGCGCGCACTTTGGGAGCCAGCATACTCGTAGAACTGATCAACGCTCACGATCCCGAAACGATGATAGGCCTTCGGGATATGTGCACACCGGGGCAGACGATTGCTTTAGTCGGTTCTTCAGGTGTCGGAAAATCGACACTTGCGAATACATTGGGTGCAACGCATCAAAAAACCGGCGGTATTCGGGAAGATGATGCTAAAGGACGGCACATAACAACTCACCGATCTTTGCATCCCCTTTCCAATGGTGCCGTGTTGTTGGATAGTCCCGGCATGCGGGGATTTGGTTTGGCCGATGTTGCTGCTGGAGTTGCTACAGTATTTGAAGAAATAGATGAGCTTTCCCAAAAATGTAGGTTCAGCGATTGTCAGCATGACCAAGAACCTGGTTGTGCTGTGCAGGCGGCAATCGAGAATGAGGAGCTAAGTCAGCGCCGGATGAAAAATTACTCGAAACTCATCGCGGAACAAGAACGCAACGCCGCCTCCATAGCAGAGCGACGAAAGAAGGACAAAGCCACGGTCAAGTTCCATAAAAAAGTGCAAGCCCATAGGAGGTCAAACAAGGGCGCCTAGCACGATCAAAATTTTCCGATAAGGGTCATAAACGGCCCTTCCAACGGCCCTAATTTACGGCTGCTATGTAGGCGAAAACGGACATTGGTCTTTCCGTTAGTGTTGGGAAATTGTGAGGTGCAACGGCTGTTTGGTGGCTACCGACAAGCAACCAAGGATGGGGAAGGTCTGAGCTATGTGTCTGTGCTCCATGTCTGGGTTAATTCCGCAAAATACAGCAGTTCTAAGCCATGTTGTTGGCTTACAGCCATTTCTGGATCTTTTCATCTAGGGAATGCCAGTTTTTTAGTTTTTCCGGATATTTTTGAGCGTTGCGCGTTCGACTTGGCACGTTACTTATATCTTGCGTTGGATATCCCGGTCACCGACTTTAAAAACCTGATTTCATCGAGAACCGCCGACCAGAATACTAGGTTATCCGGCTCGGCGCGCGCGGTGCTGCGGTTGCTGTATCGGGCCGCGCGCCAAACGGCGGCGTCCCCGCCGTAAAGAGCAAGAAGAACTCGTGCGGTCTCGTTCACCGTAATGAAATTCTGGGTGCGGGCGCGCGTCATGAGATTGGTTTTCGGTGGCGGTTGAAGTTGAGATATCATAGACACAAATGCTCCTATTTTGGGAGCAAAATCTTTCATCATTACCCCTGTCCGTGCCCATGAATTCAAACGAGCACGGACATGACCAAGTCGGTCCACAGCCCGCGATACAAAAGTTTTATGAAAAGTTTGGTTGCTGCACGCGGTGCGGCTGGCCTCAGCCAGCGGCAATTAGCCGAGCGGCTGGGGCGGTCGCCGTCTTTTGTCGCGAAATATGAGATTGGCGAGCGACGTCTTGATGTAGTGGAGTTTTTGGAAATCGCTGAGAAACTCGACATTGATCCGCGAGAGATTATTGATGGCTTAGTTTCTCGACGCACAACGAGATAGAGTGAATGCACATCTTTGATGGTATGATATTGACCTAGTTTGCAAAGCAGCCCCAACACAGGCCCAATGGGTCATAACGTGAACCTAAATGGTCAGCGCCATTTTTCACCCAGTAGTGACCTTTACACTACGGATGTTTGGTGTTGATCCAGTCGCCGCATGCGACAAAATTGTACCCGAGATGAAATATCGACGCAATTGCACCAAATTTCGGCTATGTAGTTCGCACAATAATCCATCGCCAAACATCCCGCCGTCATGTTTTTGGCGATGGGGTAACTCTTGCAAGCCAGCTCGTTTATGGCCTGCGGATTTTTTTTACACCCGATGGCAAATTATCGCCATAGCATTGAAAGCATAAGATCCTGTCAAAAACAGCCTCCCCAATGTCGTCTGATGACGCGTCCGGTAAGGACTTAAAGGGCCGCATTGCGCCATTTCAAATACCCGTGCTTTATAAAAGTTTGGCGCAGGTCTTGACCTCCTTTGGTGGGTTTTTCATCGTCTGCGCCGCTATGTATGCGGCGGCGGAGGTTTCTTATTGGGTCGCCTTGGCGCTCGCTCCAGTAGCGGCTGGGTTTCTCATTCGCATATTCATCATCCAACATGATTGCGGCCACGGCGCATTCTTTGCCTCACGGCGCATGAATACCGGATTGGGGTTAGCGTGCAGTTTGCTCACCCTCGCGCCCTACCTGTCCTGGCGACGTCAGCATGCCGGCCACCATGGTGTCTGGAATAATCTCGACCGGCGTAACACCGGGGTTGATATTTACTCAACCTGCTTGACCGTCGATGAATATCGCTCACTTAGTCCGTGGCGGCGGCGATGGTACCGGGTCAGCCGCAGCGCCATCATTGCCAATATTATATTGCCGCCGATGGTATTCCTGGTCCTGTTCAGACTGCCCTTCGATATGCCTGCGGGATGGCGGCGCGAACGGGTCGGTGTCTATTTGACCAATTTGGCGCTTGTCGCATTGATCGGCGGCGCCGGATTGATCTTTGGCTTTGGCCGGATCGCCGCTGTTCAGTTGCCGATCATTTTCTTTGCTACCGCTGGCGGTGTCTGGCTGTTTACTGTGCAGCACCGTGCCGAGCATACTATTTGGGCAAGAGAGAAAGATTGGACCGCCACGAAGGCGTCATTGCGGGGTTCGACATACCTACAACTGCCAGCGTTGCTGCAATGGTTTACCGGCAATATTGGCCTGCACCATGTCCACCACCTCAATCCGAGGATACCAAATTACCGCCTACAGGAGTGCCACGACACGGTCGCCGCTCTTCGTGAGGTCCCGGTCGTGCGGCTTTCTTCGGCCTTTGGCACAATGTTTAACGTCCTCTGGGATGAGCGGCAGCAGAAAATTGTGACATTCCGCAAGGCATTGGAACATTCTTCGTAAACTCTTTGGTCTGTATTTTAGCAGCCTAGCTACCAAATCTGATGGTGGACGAATAACGTTCCGGCTACAGTTTGGGGCACGCATTCGTATTGCGCCCTTGTTTCGTCAAATTTTTGATCTAGATTGTCTGGAACGATTGCTCGATTTCGAGGATCTCGGAATAGGTGTGGGGAATGTGTTGTGGGAATATCTAGATATCGTCGGATAGGTCTGTACTCGATTGCCGGGATAATTGTTTTTGGCATTGGCTTTGCCAGCATCTTTGCGGGTGCTCTACTGGCCCGGCAAATTTTAAGAGATGGGTTGTCCGCGACGGATGCGGGGAGTCATGCCGAATTGACTCTTCGCGTTTCTATGCTTGAGGCGCAGCTTAAAGCTGTTACGGAAAATTCCGACAGGCTGCGGTCCCTGGTCCTTGCACCGAGAGCATCACGTGATCAAATCGACGGGTTATATATGACTGTTGCACAGGCACCAGTCGCAGCTGGGCCGATGCTGGACGACAAGGCGACCAACCGAATGCCGGAACAGCTCGCGCAGACGGTGCCTGATCTTGCGGCGTTCGTTCGTATCGAAATGGGAGAAATTAGCGGTGTGCTAGGCCCTCATATTATTTTCGAGGGGGCAAATGTTCATTTTCGCAGCGGTAGTGGGGCGACGGCAGAACGCGGTAACGGCCTTGGCAATGTGATCGTTGGCTACAACGAGACGCCTGAACAACTGGTGGCTGCGCAACGAAGTGGAATGCACAATCTCATTGTTGGGCCCGAACATATTTTCTCCGGCTATGGCGGTTTTGTCGCCGGATTCAACAACACCATAGAGGGCGATTTTGCCAGTGCGAGCGGTGGTCGCCAAAATGGAGCCCTTGGCGCGAACAGTAGCGTCAGCGGCGGTTACGGAAACGATGCCGTAGGTGAAAACAGCAGCGTCAGCGGCGGTTTCCGCAACAAAGCGAACGGTGACAATTCCAGCATTAGCGGCGGTTTTAATAATGCCGCAGACAACGAAACCGCAAGTGTCAGCGGCGGTGCGGGGAATACCGCACGAGGAAGATCTTCAAGTGTCGCCGGTGGGGCCAGAAATACCGCTATCGGCCGTAATTCGAGTATCGCTGGTGGCGGAGATAATATTGCCAACGCGGATACCTCTACCGTTAGCGGTGGCAATGGCAATACCGCGAGTGGCCCGGGGGCGAGCGTCAGCGGCGGTTTTGGCAACACCGCCAGCGGCCGTGAAGCAAGTGTCAGCGGCGGCACCGGTAATACCGCCAGTGGCAGCACCGCGTCCGTTGGTGGCGGCTCTATGAACACGGCGTCCGCTGTGTCATCGAGCGTCGGCGGCACAACAGCCGTTGTAGACGACGGTCCTGTGGATGCTATCGTCGCCCAAGGCTTGGTTGTATTCGAAGCCAATTGCGCCGTTTGTCATACATCGGAGGAGGGCGGCGGCAATCGGACCGGGCCAAATCTATTCGGTGTCTTCGGGTCGCAGGCCGGGTTGCGTGATGTCGCGGAACGAGTGACGTCAAACGCGTTGAAGGCAAGCGGTCTAACTTGGAATGAGGACACGCTAAACAGTTGGCTTTCCGGCCTGCCCTCCCAGTTTGTTCCAGGAGTGCGCATGGGATTTACCGGTATTGAAAACGAAGCCGACCGAGCAGCGCTTATTGAACTGGTGAAAACTTTTCGATGAAGGGCGATTGCCCCTGAACGCGAGGCGCGTGAATGGAGGGAAGGCGGCTCCGATCAAAGCAAAGGGCTGTGGCCTCTTTCACCCCCATTCTATCTCGTAATATCGGCCCCGGCCTCGAGCCAAGCCGCCAGCAAATTTCGTTCGCCGTCGGTCATATTGGTTTCGTTGAAGAGCGGCATAACTTTAATCTCGACGGCCATCAATTTGATTTTTGCCGCCAATGCTTGGATTTGCTCGGGCGTGTCGAAAATTATATCGTTGGGTGGCGAGAGGTAGCCCGGCTGCGTCGGGGACACCGAATGGCAGACGGTGCAGCGCTCGGCAATAATTGGCCCGATCTCGCCGAAAGAGACAGCATCCTGCGCGAATGCGCCCGGTATTATTGCCGGGGCGAGGGCGGTCAAACCCGCGACAGTGAACGCGGCTGCCAGTGTCGATTTATGTGTCGATTTATGTGTCGATTTAAGGACTTCACCTAGCTTTATGGGCATGATCATGGTCCGTATTTGGTTGATAGGAAGTTCAACGGCCGGATAGATCACCAAACTGGCCAGAATTATGGCAAAATAATTCCAATTTTGGGAGCGAAAACTTTCAGCACTAATCTTGTCAATGCCCGCGACCCATTATGATCGCGAACATGACCAAGCTGACCGACAACCAGCAAAACAAGAACTTTATGAAAAGTTTGGCCGCCGCACCCGGTGCCGCCTCCGTCTCGATGTTGTGAAATTTTGGTGATTACCGAGAAGCTCGGTATTGAACCACGCGAAATTATTGATCGTACGGCTTGGCATAGCATAACGAGATGAGATTGAAACGCTTCCCAGTTTAGCGCAGCAGGCCAGGCAGGTTTACCATCCTTTTTCACTGACGTGTAGTGACTTTCAAATTGAAGATTTCGTTCCCCCGGGGGGCGTGCTTTAAGCTGCCCTTTGCCAGGGTGGTCGTCCAGCCTCTTTGGGCTTGCCGGTTGGGCGCCCGTCTTGCATAAACACACCCATCAATCGAAAATTAGGAGTACGAATTCATGGCTATTTTCCCCGTTCATACGCTCGAGACCGTTCCCGATGACTCGCGGGAGCAGGCGGAAAAGACGGCGGAGCGGTTCGGGTTTTTGCCTAATCTGGTGGCGGTGATGGCGGAATCGGCGGGGGTCATGGAAGGCTATGAGACCCTGCATAAATTGTTGATGACCAAGACCGGGTTCACCCCGGCCGAGGTTCAATTGCTGGCACTGACGATCAGTCGGCGCAATGGTTGCACTTATTGTATTGCCGCCCATTCCTGGCGCGCCGCCCAATCAAAAGGCATGGTGCCGACGATCGAATCTATCCGCACTGATCAGCCGATTGCCGATCCGAAGATGGCGGCCTTGGCCGACTTTGCCAATCTGATGCTCGATAAGCAGGGGCGGCTCGACGAGGAAGACATCAAGCCCTTCCTCGCCGCCGGTTTTGAACGACGTCAAGTGATGGAAGTTGTCCTGGCGATTGCCTGGAAAACCTTGAGCAATTACGTCAACCATATGGCCGACACGCCGCTCGACGACATGTTCCAAGAAACCAAATGGGAAAACCCCGACGCGTCTTAGTTTAGGCGGGGCCTGGGTTTAGGCGGGGCCTGGGCCCAGATTAACTGACCTTGTTGACGATCTCGCCGATGCCTTCGATGGCAACGGTGACCTCGTCGCCGGGCTGGAGGAATTTCTTCGGGTTGAAACCGATGCCGACACCCAACGGCGTTCCAGTGCCGATAATGTCACCGGGTTGCAGGGTGATGGTTTTTGAAATGGTTTCGATCAGCGTCGGGATGTCGAAAATCAAGCCCGAGATTTGCGTCTTTTGGCGAGGCTCACCATTGACCGTTGTGGTCAGCTGCTTATTCTCGATATCGGGCAGTTCGTCGGCGGTCACCAGGCTTGGGCCCATCGGACAATAGGTGTCGACGCTTTTGCCGAGGAACCATTGCCGGTGACGGACCTGCAAGTCGCGCGCGGTAACGTCGTTCATGACCGAGTAGCCATAGACATGGCTCATCGCATCGCTCTTGGCAATACCCTGGCCGCCGGTGCCGATCACTACCGCCAATTCGCCCTCATAATCGGTTGTGTCCGTGGGGTCGAGGGAGGCTTCGATATCGTCATAAGGGCCTGTCACCGAGGTCGGCGCCTTGGTGAAGATGATCGGAAATTCGGGGATGGGCGAATCCGTAGCGGTGCTGTCGAACCCGCTATTGTGAAATTCCGAGGCGTGGTCGTGATAATTCTTGCCGACGCACATCAGATTGCGCGGTGGCACCGGAAACGGTGCCAGCAGTTTGACCTCTGCACGGGCAATGGCGGCGCCTTTGCCAGCTTCCAGGGCGGCTTTGGCTCGGGACAACCCGTCATCGCCTAACTGTACGAGCGCCAGCATATCGTTGGGCAGTGAGGCATCGATTTTCGGTAAATCGACAATGTCGCCGGCAGCGTCAAATGCGCCGAGCCGCGTCTCGCCATTAATCATGAATGTTACCAATTGCATCTTTTGCTACCACTTCCATTTAAATAGGTGTCGGGCAAGCCTCTTCGTCGAGTGGCTTGTCCGGTTATGCGCGGCGGGATACTTAACCAATCCAAAACTATCGTCAATAACCATTTGGACTGACTGGGCGCCGGTTAGGCGCCGATTTGACCTAACTTTCCAGCCCAGCCATGAGCTCGTCCGGTTCGATCGGCAGCAACACTTCTTGCCCACGCTTGGCCGATAGATCCATTGCCATGGTCAGTAGCAAATTTCGGTGACCCTCGGTGGCGGTGGCATGGGGGGTTTTTTTGCCCGAGTAAATTCGCTGGAACCAAGAATTTGTTTCCTCGCGCAGCGGGCCCCATAATTCGCCGCCATACATATCGCCCGGCGGAAAGCTGGTCAGAAAGTCGACACCGCGTTGGACTTTCAGGTCCAGCCCGTCGGGGTTATATGCTGGGCCTTGGGGGATTTCGGTCGCCAGGATCGTGTCGCGATGAGTGTCTTCAATATCAATGACCCCCTTGGTGCCGACGATGCCGATCTCCAGCCCGTAAACGGCGCCCGGCCATGCAGTGGGCAAGGACCAGCAAATATTCATTGACCAAATGGCGCCGTCTTCCATGGTAAAGACACCGAAGGTCGCATCCTTGGTGCCGAGGTCGCTCATCACCCGGTCGGTGGATCTGGCAAAGACAGAGACAGGCTTGGCCGCATCGCCCATTAACCACAGGCACATATCAAGGCTGTGAGTTCCCGAAACCACCATTGGCGTGAGAAAACGGCGGTCCTGGGTTAGGCGCACTTCGCCGGTCGGCGCCATCCGGTTCATAAAGGCGCGGGTGACGGCCGCCGTCACGTCGCCGATCTGGCCGGTCACGATCCGTTCCTTGGTCGCCAGGAAACGTCGGCGGAAACGCTGGGTGTAGCCGACCACGGCATCGATGTCGGCGGCGGTGATTGCGGCCAATACTTGGGCCGATTCCCTGGCATCGGTTGCCAGAGGTTTTTCAATCAACATCGGCACGCCCCGGTCGACCGCGGCCAAGGTGGGTTCGACATGACTCCAGGTCGAGGTTGCGATGATCACTGCGTCAACTTCTGGCCGGGCGATCAGTTCGCGAAAATCGGTAGTGAAATAATCGGCATCAATGTCGTTCTTAAGTTTCTTCCCCAAATCTTCATTTATGTCGGCAAGCCCGATCCAGCCAATCCCCGGAAAATCTTTGGCCAGGGTTGAGCGCATTCGTCCGACCACACCGCAGCCGATAACGGCCAGCCCGAGTTCTTTTCTATTCGCCATTTTTTCCCATTCCACTGTTGCCAATTTTTGCGTGTTAAACCGTATGAATACAGGCTGGTGGCGGCTAGTATGCAGCGCCACTGCTGTTATGGTCCCATGATAGCGCATCATTCATCTATACGCTCGGGAGATTGTCATGAGTTTTGTCCGTTATGAAAATAATTCCGGACCGGCTGTTGGATATGTGGCTGACGGGCGGCTTTACCCGGTGCCTTCTGCCAGTTTGACCGAGGCGCTCATGGGCCCCAATCCGACCGTGTCGGGTGACGGGCAGCCGATTGGTGATGTGACGCTGCTTCCCGCCCTCGATCCCGAGGCGAAAATTTTGTGTGTCGCCTTAAATTATGTCAATCACGCCAAAGAGGCCAATCAGGGCATTCCAGAGACGCCGATTATCTTTTTTAAGAGCCAGGAGGCGATGATTGCCGCCGAAGCCGATATCGTCACACCGCCGATTGTCACCAAATTGGATTATGAGGGTGAGCTCGCGATCATCATCGGCAAGCCTGGCTATGACATCGCTAAGGACGATGTGTGGGACCATATTGCCGGGGTGACATGTTTTAACGATATCTCCGCACGCAACCTGTTGATGGTGAAAGCGGGTGAGAAAACACATATCGACTGGTTCTCGGGTAAATCCATTGGTGCGTCCACCCCGATGGGTCCCGAGGTCGTGCCAACGGCGGAAATCATAGACGCGCTGAAGGCAAAAACAATCCATGTGACGACCAAAGTTAATGGAGAAATGCGCCAGGACGCATCGATTGACGACATGATTTTCGATATTCCGACGATTGTGGCGTTCGCCTCCAGCCGCGTTGAATTGCGTGCCGGTGATGTTATCGCCACCGGTACGCCCCCCGGTGTCGGTCTGGCCGACGGCCGCTATCTTGCAAGGGGGGACGTCGTTGAAGTTGGGGTTACCGGGTTGCTCAGTTTGAAAAACACAGTTGCCTAACAGTAAGTCGCCTATCGAAGCTGAATTTTATCCCCGGATATAGTACCTAATATGTTGTAAATAAGGGCGTTTCTGATTGGGCGCGTATCGTATCTGATTGCATGTTTCGTACGGTCGCTTCGTTTGTCAGTCGGCCACCGTCACCTGGGGATCTGCCGTTTGATAGGACGCCGTTTAGTTGGTTGTAGACCAATAGGGCATTCTTCTTATATAAGACCAGAGAGCGTTCTCTTATATAAGAGCGCCGTCTAACCATGGGAGGAAGCATTGAAGATACTTCAAAAGACGATCCTATCGGCTGTCGCCGCGCTAGGTGTGGCAGCTGGATCTGCATCCGTGCAGGCTCAAAATATGGATGTTGTTATCGGCGCGGCAGGCAATGTGGGCGGCATGGTAGTCTTTGTCGCGCAAGGCAAAGGCTTTTTTGCCGCACATGGACTGAATGCGACGGTTGAGCTTCGCAGTACCGGAGCACAATTGTCGGCGTCGATCGCGGCCAATGAAATCGATTTTGCCCCGGCGGCGTTCACCAACCTGCCCGTGGCACTCGAAAGAGGCCTCGAATTGCGGGGCGTAGTTGGCTATTTCGGCAGTCATTTTTCGTCTCCGACACATGATAGCAACGTTGCAATCATTGCCCACCCCGATTCCGGCGTGAATTCGGTTGCCGATATGAGGGGAAAGACCGTTGGAGTCACATTTGGCTCGACGGGCGACTTGTATCTCCAAGAAGTCCTCAAGGCCAACGGACTGAGCATCGACGATATCGATCGGATTAATGTCGGTCCGCCAGACCATGTTGCAACTCTGGATTCTGGTGGTGTGGATGTCGTTGTCTCTTGGGAGCCGAATGCCACACTGACTTTGGATACGGTCGAAGGTTCGACCACGGTCAGCCGCGGCGGCGGCTTTGTATGCTTCTGTGCCGTAATGCATGGCAAGCCCGATACCGTTAACGACAACCCGGCCCGTACACAGGCATTTGTAGATGCCATGTCTGAAGCCGCGTTTTGGTTGCGCAATCCGGACAATGCTGTTGAGGCCGGTGAGATTGGTGCCCGCTTCATTCGCGGCGCGACTGCCGATTTGGTACGCCGGACGTCTGGTAATCTCGTCTACGATGCGCGCATCGGCGGCGGTACAGCGCAGGCATTTAACGATTCGGTCGATTTGTTGATCGCCCAAGATAAAATGGAGGCTCCCTACGATCCTGCACTTTATCTTGATACGACGTTCGTTGACGACACGATTAGCCGTCATCCGGAGTGGTTTGCTGATCTGAACTAGATCGCCATTCTGAAATTTTCAGAAGACAGTCTTCCTGGGGACGCGGGGCATTTCAGCCTCGCGTCCTTAGCGAAGGTGTTCGTGAATTGGATTAATTTTCGACTGATTGAGATATCATGAGCGCGAAGCTAATTGTTCAAGGTCTGACTCACCATTATCCCGATGAATACACCGGCGAAACGGTTCATGCCCTCGACGCGATCGATCTTAAGGTCGAGGAAGGCGAATTGGTTACCGTTGTCGGACCGAGTGGTTGTGGCAAGTCGACACTACTTAATATTTTGGCAGGCTTACTGCCCTACGAGGCCGGGGCAGTCAGTGTCGACGGTGTGCCCATTAGAGGCCCTGGGTCCGACCGAGGCGTCGTGTTCCAAGAACACGCTATTTTGCCCTGGCGCACAGTCACCCGGAATATTGGCCATGGCCTTGAAATCAAGAATGTACCCAAGCACGTGCGCGAGCCGAAGGTCCAGGCGTTTGTCGACCTCGTCGGTCTGACAGGATTTGAAGGCAAATATCCTCACGAGCTATCGGGCGGCATGAAGCAGCGCTGCGCGGTGGCGCGTACATTGTGCGCCGACCCGGCAATCATGCTAATGGACGAGCCTTTTGCCGCAGTCGACGCGCAGACGCGGATCACGCTGCAAGAGGAACTGAATCGCATTGCAATTGCGACCAAAAAAACGATCATGTTTATCACCCATAGCGTTGACGAGGCGGCGTTCCTTGGCGATCGTTGTTTCGTTTTTTCGGCTCGGCCAGGGAAAATCAAAACCATCGTCGACATCGATATTCCAAGGGAGCGCAGAAACTGGAACGATATGAATGCTGACAGCGTTTTCCTAGCGGCGAGAGCTAGGATTCTCAAATTAGTGAGGGAGGAGGTCGCCGATGTGGTCGAAGAGTAGCGGCAACATGACTATCGACACCGATCGGCGCTATTTGCTGTCGCACCAAAGTTTTATTCTGTTGCCGGCGCCTATTGGTTTGAAAAAATCAATCCATCGCGGATTGGGATGCGCATAGATGTCTTACGTAGCGAAACCAGGGGGAGCGTCGTCCACAAAGCGTGCGCCCAAGCCGTCGTTGCTGTCGCGAGAGGGACTACATATTTTTCTTGCGCGCTGGCGGCATTCGGGCTTTGCATATGTTTTTAATATTCTGCTGACCGTCGTTATCGCTTTAACAATTTGGTCGCTAATTTCCTCTTTAATTACCAACCCTGGCCGATATCTGCCGTCGCCTTTTGTCGTTGCTCTATCGTCGGTCGATGTATTTTACAAGGGGCTGCTGCCCGCCTATTACGGCAATACATTGACCCGGCTCGTTTTGGGCAGCATCTTAGGTTTGTCGCTCGGTGTTCCGTTTGGTCTGCTTTTGGGGCTCAATCGGACAGTATCGGACATGTTTTATCCGATCATGAATTTTTTCCAGTCGGTTTCTGGGATAGCGATTTTTCCGATAATCATGATTTGGTGGGGTAATAGCGAAAAAACTGTCTTTATCGTAATTCTCTACACGTGTTTTTTCCCAATTGCTTTCAATGCATTGTCCGGGGTCAGGGGGGTTCCACTGACCTATGTAAATGCGGCACTCACTCTGGGCGCATCGCCGTTTCAGGTTGTTAAAGACGTTCTGTTGCCCGGGGCAATGCCCAATATAGCGACCGGAACGCGTCTGGGTATTGGCTTTGCATGGAGAGCTGTCATCGCAGGCGAAATGCTCGTCGGCCGCGAAGGCCTCGGCTGGATGATCTTTACTGCTCGGAGCGCTGATCTCACCGCTCAGATCATCCTTGGTATGGTTACAATCGGTGTCACTTGGATCATCCTCGACCACTACCTTCTGCGACCATTTGAAAGAAGTACTATCGAAAAATGGGGGCTGGTGCTGAGATGAGTATCCAGAGTACGGGCGGGCCTTCGGTGCATAGTTCTGATGCCGCCAATTTTTTTCAGCGCGCTGCAATCGCCGTACAACGTCGCATCGGCCGGCAAAGAATCAGAGCCTTTTTATTGGGATCAATTCCGTTCGTTGCCATACTTTCCATTTGGTTTTTGAACGACATATTCGTATGGCGCCAGACCTACGAAATACCCAGTATGAAAGCCGTAGTTAAGTCATTCTTTCATTTGCAGAGAAATTGCCCGGGTATAATCGGCCTCCTGACCATGGACCGGGCATGCGGCATGACGAATCACATATTCGATAGCATCAGCCGGATGCTGCTTGCTGCGGTTATCGGGTTGCCTGTCGGTATCGGGCTGGGCGTCTTGGCCGGGATGAACCGGACCATCTCGAAACTAGTCGAACCGATCGCCATATTTTTCAATTCTATTTCGGGTATTGCCTGGATACCGCTTGCGATCGTTTGGTTTGGCATCGGCTGGATGACGACCTTGTTCATCATTCTCAACACCGTCGTCTGGCTGATGTTCTTCAATGCGATGCTCGGCGTTCGGAGTATTGCGAAGGTCTACGAGCAAAGCGTTGCAACGATGGGTGGTAGCCGGTGGAACATCATCACCGACGTCTATTTGCCTGGCGCGATGCCGAGCATCATGACCGGGTTACGGATGAGCATGGGATTCGGCTGGCGAGCCCTGATCGCAGCGGAAATGATCGGCGGCGATTCTGGCCTTGGGTTTATGATTTTCAGCGCCGCAGCGGAATTTAGAATTGAACTTGTTTTCCTTGGAGTGATTCTCATTTCGCTGATTTGGATGGCTACTGACCGTTTCCTTTTCGTTCCGTTGGAGCGATGGACCGTTGAGCGATGGGGCCTAGTGTGGAAGCCGAGTTGATATGAGCATTCAAGAAAACCTGGGAGTATTCAAAAGACCAAGTTGGCATCACCGTCGTGACGCGCGGTTTGTGATCTTCGTCGCCGTCGTACTTGTTTTATATCATGGTCAAGGCCGTATATATGGGCCAGGGCGGATTTCTGATCAGGTGAACGAAATGATCCATAACGGCGCCGAGCGGGTTGATCTGGTCGTGACGACCAAATTTCCAGCAGAAGAATTTCACATGGGTGTTTTTCAAAGAGTTGGCGGCATCCGCGGAGTTGCAGGAAATGAAACGCTGTTGTTTGGTGTAAAACCAAAAGACATTCGATCCATATCGCGTAAATACTGGGTCGAAAATATCGATCTTGCGCCCGCGGACGAATAGCGTCGCCGCAGGGCAATGAAATGCGTTAAAACCCGGACAAATTTTCGCAAACCTATCCGGATTAATTCGACTTTTTTTAGGTAATTTGCGCTTCAATTTGGTCTGGTTTCCGGCCGCCGCTCGAATGATTGGATTCGGGCAAAGTGCCGGTACTACTGTTTTGGGAGAAAACCTTGGATCTGAGTTTAAAAGACAGGGTGGCCATCATTTCGGGCGGCAACAAGGGCCTAGGCGCCGCATCTGCCTTCATGTTAGCTGCTGAAGGCGCCAAGGTTTTTTTGACCGCGCGCAATGAAGAAGACCTCGAAAAAACCAAGTCGGCAATCGCTTCTAAACATCGGGTTGAGGTTGGCTATATTGCAGCTGATATCACGAACGACGATGCCGGCGATAAAATCGTTGAGGCGGCTCTGGATAAATTTGGCCGAATTGACATCGTCGTCAATGGCGCGGGAGCGGCGCGGGGTGGCGAATTTCTCGCTATCGAAAACGCTGTTTGGCGTGACGCGTTTGAATTAAAATTTCTAGGCGCGGTAAAGTTAATTCGCGCCGTACTGCCACATATGCGGACGCAAAAATATGGGCGTATCGTCAATATTATCGGCATGTTTGGCCGCGAACCGGCGAAACAGGCCTTGCCAGCGTCGGCGGTGAATGCGGCGTTTCTAGCGCTGAATAAGGGACTGTCCCAGCAATATGGGGGCGATGGTATATTTGTGAACGCCGTCGATCCCGGACCGACAAAAAGTGAGCGGATCCTCCGTCTGTTTTCAGATATGGCCAAAGCCAAGGGGGTAACCCCGGAGGAACTTGAGGCGGGTTTCCGCCAACAAATTCCGATCGGCCGGTTGGGTGAATTGGATGAAGTCGCGCGTATCGTCACCTTCCTTGCCTCGGACGCATCGGGCAACGTCAACGGTACCGTTGTCGCCGTTGATGGTGGAATGACCAAGGGCCTGTTCTGAGGAGTAAAGCGCGTGAGCGATAATCGATGATACCTGAACCTCAGACACAATTTGTCGACTTGCCCGAAGAGTACGCAAACCCTCCGTTGGGGGCTCAAATCGATGACGCGCGGGCATGGACCTTGGATACACTCGACCCAAGCGAATGTATCGTAACGCTAAATGATGCCCAGCAGGCCGAACTGCTCGTGGTGGCGCAAGAGCTAACCGACAACCCACTGCCCGATTTGATGCGATCTCCCGATCATATCGAGATGCCCGGCCTGGGCGCTGCGATGAAGAAGATAGGGCGCCTGCTGAATGGCCCCGGCCTCGGTGTTATCGACCGCCTACCGGTAGACAAAATCGGCCCCGATATGGCCCGGACCATATATTGGATCATGGGGCAATTAATTGGTCGCCCCGTCGCCCAGAGATGGGATGGCTCGATGGCATTCGATGTTGCCAACGCGGGCCGAAAACCTGGGGCGGGCACGCGGGATTCCATGACCAATTTGGAACTTCTTTTCCATACCGATAACGGCTTCAATATTACCCTGCCCGATACGGTCTCGCTCTTGTGTATCAATCAGGCGCGCGAAGGGGGCGTTAGCCGATTTGCCAGCCTTTATTCGCTGCATAATCGGTTTCTCGAACGGTATCCCGAGCATTTAAAACGGCTTTATCGTCCGGTGCTGTTTGACCGTAAAGGCGAGCACGCGGACGGCGAGCCGAAAGTTTTGCGCGCGCCTGTCTTTCAGTGGGACGGCGTGCGTCTAACGGCGCGCCCCAACGCCGTCTATATTCGCCAAGGATATGAATTGGCGGAAATGGAAATGGATGCGGCACTTTCAGATGCCCTTGACGCCCTGGTCGAAGTGGCAGCCGATGCCGATTTGTGGGTTGAGATGCGGATGGAACGAGGCCAGCTGCAATATCTCAATAATCGTCAAGTCGTGCATTATCGCAGTGCATTCGTTGATTATGACGAGGTCGACCGTAAACGCCGTGTGGTTCGTGTCTGGTACCGTCAAGCGGGCCACCCGACCTATAACGGCTAACCTAGCGCAGAAAAATCATAGCATTGAGGTAAGATGACTTCCGGACCGGCATTAACAAATCCGCGCGGCATTGCCCATGAAACCGACGGAACCCTTGTGGTAGCCGACTTCAGTACAGGCAGTGTTTTTCGAGTAAATCGCGAGACCGGCGAACGCTCCATTTTATCGGATGAAGCAAATGACGGCCCCAAATTGCATGGGCCGGCGGCGATCACGGTGTTGGATGATGGGCGTATTTACGTTGCCGATACCGACCTCAATGAAGTCATTAAAATAGATCCCAGAACTGGTCACCGCGTTTCGGTGGCCAGTGGGTTTAGCGCCGCCTTTGGTTTGGCCGCAGGAAATATTGGCGGTCGGCAGGTTCTTGTCGTCTCCGATACCGGTGGCGCGGGCGTTGCGGGCGGCGCAGTTGGGCCGGTTATTGTTGATATTGAGGGGGCAAACGAGGTCGTTGCCATCGGCTCTGGCGCTAATGAAAAAATCGCCTATACCGATCCAAGAAGTGTCGCGATAGATGAAAATGGCGATATCTTCATTGGTGAAATGGCCGGCGGACGCGTGATCAAGGTGACCGATCCCTTGGGAGCCGCATTGCGCGAAGTCGTTTCGGCAAGCCCGGCGGGTGCAGCCGGTCAACTCATCGGCATGAAACTAATTGGCTCCAATACTCTGCTGGCGGTAGATTTTTCTGCCAAGGCCATCGTCAAAATAGATGTGGAGACCGGCCAACGTCATCTGCTCTCGGATGGGGCATCTGGGACAGGTATTGATTTCCTAAGCCCCGGAGGTGTCGAGGCCGCAGGTGACCATATTTACGTCACCGATTTTGGCGTGAAGGCGGTCATCGAAATCGATGCCACCAGCGGAGATCGGAGAAAGCTTTCCGGCTCAGCTGTCTCCGGATTTTTCAATCTGCGTGGCTTAATGCAACTTTCGACAGGCGCAATCGCCGTTGCTGATTTTGGCGGCGAACGGATGGTGTCGGTCAGTGGCATGACCGGTGATCGCACTGTCGTTTCAAATAGTGTCGTCGGGCAGGGGCCGCATTTTGGCGCCCCGGTATCGATTGCCGAACTGCCTGACCGGTCTATTGCTATATCCGATTTCGCCCATGAAATGATTTATGTCGTTGACGGGTCTTCGGGTAACCGCAAGGAATTAAGCGGATCGACCGTCGGCACCGGCCCAACAATTGGGGCGCGGGGGCTCATCCTGGATCCAGCTGATACGAGCCGGCTTGTTGCCAGCACCTTTGGTCTGCGGGCGATCATGGCGGTCGATATTGAGACTGGTGAGCGCAGGGTCTTATCGTCGGCGTCGACTGACCTTGGTTTTGATCCCGTCGGCGACGGCATAGGTTTTCGCCAACCCCTGGGGGTTTCAATTGCGACCGAGGGGACAATTTATGTCTCCGATATCGGACTGGACGCCATCCTCTCCGTTGATCCCGATACCGGCAATCGGAAAATTATTTCCGGGCATGTCGTGCGCGACGACGATGATAGTATCGAAATTGGTGAGGGGCCGTTATTTGGGCAACCTTTTGGGCTGACCTTGGAAGACGGGGCCAAGTCCATTCTTGTTGCGGACGCGGCCTTGCATGCCGTCATTCGAGTAGACCT
The DNA here is from genome assembly GCA_021774575.1 of Alphaproteobacteria bacterium. GTDB lineage: Bacteria > Pseudomonadota > Alphaproteobacteria > UBA6615 > UBA6615 > JAJFIX01. Next base: position 39,964 of record JAJFIX010000037.1, read on the forward strand.
GGAAACGGGTAACAGAGAAATCGTATCCGGGCCGGACAAGGGCACGGGGCCGAAATTCGCCAATCCATTTGCGGTGCGCCTGTTCGCATCCGTCGACCCTGAAGGCGGCGGCGCTAAAGCGCAGGACAACCGGTCGGAAATTATAGTTTCCGATTACGGCATAAACGCCGTGGTGAAGGTCGATTTGGCCTCCGGCGACCGAATTATTTTGTCCGGCGTCGAGATCGGCGCAGACTTACCGGCGGCTATTTCGGTTATTTAAGGTCCAAATTAAAGAGATTTATGGCGTTGGTGCGACCGATTTGAAGTTTTTCCTGCTCGGTAATTGTGGTGGTTGCATCGTACCAATCGGTCGCGTCCTTCATATGCTCGAACGGGTAGTCGGCGCAAAAATAGACCTTATCCTTGCCAAGTACATCAAGGGTGCATTTAAACGCCGGGTCATTGAAGTTTCCGCTGGTCGTGATGTGAAAATGATCGCGGAAATAATCGCCGAGGGGCCGTTGACCGCGATAAGCTCGCCGTGACCAGCGCATCCGCGCATCGATACGCCATAATCCGAAGGGGATATTTTCCCCCAGATGCCCAATGCATATTTTTAAATTCGGGAACTCGTCGAACAGACCCGAGCCGCAGAGTCGCAATGAGTGGATTGAGGTCTCGACGGCAAAACCCCAGGGCGCGCTCATCAACCAGGGGTGGCCGTCATAAATTCGCGCCTGGGATTGTATCTGCATCCGAGGATGGAGGTAAAATGGCACGTCGAGTTCCGATACCGTCGCCCAAAAACTCCGATACTCGGGAATATCGTAATATATAGTGTTTTCCGGATCGTCTTTTTGCTGAAAACCGTTGACCATTGCACCTTTGAAACCGAGTTCCTTAACGCAGCGGGTGAGTTCGGCCGAGGCGATATCGGGATCGTGCATCGGTAATGTTGCAAAGGCGGCGTACCGATTAGGATGCTTGGCAACGGCCTCGGCCATCCAATCATTGCCTTTGCGTGCGGCCGCCAGCGCCTCATCGGCATTGAGAATGCCCTGTACGCCCGGTGCATTGAGGGAAAGGATGGCGAATTCGATGCCGGTTCTGTCCATGCCCTCTAAGCGTTCGCTGCCGAGATCGAGAATCTGGCGGGTAAAATCTTCCCAAATCCCCGAATCGCCGGCAAATGCTCGGGTTGATTCAAGGGTTTCGGCAATCGCGCAATGTTCCTCGAATGCTATTTTACCTTTCATGGGGACTTTCCTCTGTTGGTCAAAAATTTTCAGCTTCTATGTCACTATTTCTATCAGATGAGACTAGATAATTGCAGTGAATATAAAAGTTCTATCTCGCGGTTTACCTAATTTCGCATCGGTGCGGTCGCCTGGTCTGCCTCGGGAACCGGGACCTCGAAAACATTTAGGACCATTGCCACACTTGTGTAGTAGCCGAGTATCGCCACTAACTCGACCAATTTTTTCTCGCCAATTGTGCTCAGTGCTTCAGCATATGTTGCGTCTCTGACGCGGCCGTTGGCTTGTATTTCGGTGGCGAGGTTATAGACAGTTTCGGCTTCCGCATCCTGGTCAAAAATTGGCCGTGTGCGCGCCTCTATAGCGTCAACGATCGCGCCATCCAGACCGGCCTCTAGGGCGATCGGCTTATGGATACGCCACTCAACCTGAGCCGACCAGTGGCGGGCGACGGATAAAATGAGCAATTCCGATAGCCGTGGATCCAATGACGTGCCGTAGCGACAGAACGCCCCTAGGCTCTGACTGTGTTGCGCCAATTCCGGATTGCGAAACCAGGCATTCATCGGTCCCCCGACCCGGCTTCGTGGGCCGGCTAGGATTTTATCGTGGACCGCCCGCTGGTCCGGGGTCATGTCTTCATAGGCGAGTTCGGCTAGGCGGCTCATGCCTGCGCCAGGAATTGCGCCAACGCAGCGTTAAATGCGCCGGTATTTTCAATATTGGCGATATGGCCGGCGTTCTCGATGATTGCCCGTTGCGAGCCCGGCGAAGCGGCATACATGGCGTCCATCACCTCAACCGGGGCACCGACATCCTGGGCGCCGCCAATAAACAGGGTCGGGACTTTTATTTCGCACAGGCGGCGTTGATAGTCGAGGGTTTGGATGGCCTGGGCACAGCCCAAATAGCCAGCGCCCGAGGTTCCCAGGATCATCGTTCTGACATCGTTCAGCCGATCCGCGTTGGCCTGGCGCCAGCCTTCGTTAAACCAGCGTTCCAGAGTCGCTTCTGCAATGGCTGCGGTGCCTCGGTCTTTGACCAGGGGGATGTTTTGTTGCCACACGGCATTGGACCCGGGATTGGTTTCGGCCCGGCAGTCGCAGGCGGCAAAACTGATAACCCGGTCCGGATGCTTCAGGGTCAGACCGATACCGGTCATGCCGCCGAGCGAGAGGCCGGCAAGGTGGCTGGCCTCGATCCCAATACTGTCCCACAATCCGATAATATCGGCGATCAGCATATCAAAGTCATAGGGCCCGACCGGTGCGTCGGTCTCGCCATGGCCGCGTGTGTCATAGCGCAAGATCCGATATTGGTCGCCGAAGGCGGCGACTTGGTCGTCCCACATTCGGTGGTTAGATCCCAGCGAATTGGAAAAAGTGAGCCAAGGGGCTCCGTCTTTGCCGTCAATTACGGCGTTGATTGTGATCCCATTGGACTCAATTTTCATTTGGGTGTCCTGTTTTGTCATTATTGATTTCGAACCGGCGCGGCCATTATGCAAAAATCAGCGGAAAGGGAGGAGTATAATATTGCGACTGAGCTACTTCACCATGCCGCTCCACCCGCTGGCGCGCAATTATACAGATACATTGAAGGAAGATCGGGAAGCAATTATTCTAGCCGACCGGCTCGGTTTTGCTGAAGCCTTTGCCGGTGAGCATATAACCGACCTGGCCGAGACCATCACTTCCAGCCTGATTTTTCTCGCCTCATTGGCGGCTGAGACCAAGCAAATCAAACTCTGCACCGGGACCGTCAATTTGCCGCAAAACCACCCCGCATTAATTGCCGCCCATATTGCCATGCTCGATCATATATTGGAGGGTCGCTTCATGATGGGGATTAGCCCCGGCGCGCTCCCCTCCGACGCCGAAGCGCTGGGGATCTCTTTTCCGCGCCGGGTTGAGATGATGGTTGAGGCGATCGATCATATCATCGCCCTATGGACCGACGATCCACCCTATCGGCGCCAAGGCAAATATTGGAATATTACGACTCAAAATACCCATATGCCCGACCTCGGGCTGGGGGTGTTTCAAAAACCCTATCAATTGCCGCACCCGCCGATTATTGGAACAGTCCTCGAACCCTATTCGAAGGGAGTTGTCGAGCTTGCCGCACGGGGGTGGCACGCGTTATCCGGCGGGTTTTTGCTGCCTAAATGGGTGGCAACTCATTGGCCCAAATATGCGCAAGGCTGTGATCGGGTTGGCCGCCCGGCGAGCCGGGCCGATTGGCGGGTGGCAAAAAGTGTGTTTGTCTGCAAGCAGGAAAAAACCGCCATCGACTATGGTAAGGCAGCGGCAAACAGCCCCTATCGGCACTATTTTACCCATCTGATCGGCAAAGCGAAAATGGCCGGGCGGTTGGACCTTTTTAAACCGGACCGCAACCTTCCCGACACATGGGTGACGCCGGACCAGGCCCTGGATGATTTGGTTATCTGCGGCGGTGTCGAGAGTGTTGTCGATCAAATTCTCGCCTTTCGCGAGGTTACGGGGGATTTTGGTACGCTGGTCTATGCCGGACATGATTGGGTGGATGCTGATCTGGCAAAACAATCGATGGTTTTGATGGCCGAGCAGGTGATGCCCCGATTAAACGCAGCTTTGGGTGAGACAGGATGAAATTTGGTCTATTTGGTGGCGCAACACGGTCCGGCGACACCGGCGACAGCAGCGCCTATCAAAAATTTATCGATTATATTATCGAGGCCGATCAATTGGGCTTTGAAAGTATTTTTCTTGTCGAGCATCATTTTTCCGGGCTCGGTCAGCTTTCCGCGTCGCTCAGTCTTTTAAGTTATCTGGCGGCACGAACCACCCGCATTCGTCTTGGCACGGCGGTGACTGTTCTGCCTTGGCACAATCCGGTGTTAATTGCCGAGCAAGCGGCGACGGTCGATCTTTTATCCGGGGGGCGGCTGGATTTTGGTGTCGGCAAGGGATATCGCGATATTGAGTTTGCGGGTTTCGGTATTTCCAAGTCCGAGGCCCAAGACCGCTACGAAGAGACACTGTCTTTCATCCGCAAAGCCTGGACCGCCAAGGAACGGTTTTCCTGGGAAAGTGAGCGCTGGCAGTTCAACGATATCATCGTTGAGCCAGCAGTCATCCAGCAACCTCATCCGCCAATTTGGACCGGCGCCGGGACGCTGGAATCGGTCGAACGGGTTGGCAAGAGCGGCCTTAACGTGCTCCTAGATCAATATGGCACGACGCCCATTACCGAGGGTCGCATCGAGGCTTTTCAACGGGGCAGGGCGGCGTGTGGCATGAGTTATGACCCCATGCATTTAGGCCTGGCTCGGCATATTCAGGTGACGGGTTCAGCCGAGACGACCGCCCAAGCCATTGCCGAGCGGACCGCACGGCAAGCCGGAATGATTAAATTCGGCAAACTTCCCGGCCTGCCGGATCAGCCAAGTTCTTATGCCGACGGCGATGTAACACCAGACGATTCGGCAATGATCGGTCAAGCCGGCGAGGTGATCGACCGTCTTCTAGCTTTGCGCGAAATTGGCGTGGAATATGTCTTATTGCTCGCTTCCAATGCCGATATCGGTAGTTTGCGGAGATTTGCCAACGAGGTCATGCCGGCGCTAGAAGGCGGAACGACTTGACAGCGACCTGTCATTTCCAGTCCAACAGACCTCATTTCACAGCTCAAAATTAAAAGGAACGACCGATGAACGCCGACGCGATTGAAGGACAAGAACATAGTGCGCAAAAAGGCGACGTCCGGCTGTCCCTTTGGGAAAAATGCCAGGACGACCCCAAGGACGCGATCGGAACGGTGGTTTTTATTCATGGGTCGTCCATGTCGGCCCGCCCGACATTTGATTTGCAGGTAGCCGGTCGCCCCGATGCATCATCCATGGACTGGTTTGCCCGCCGGGGTTTCGACACATGGTGTGTTGATATGGAAGGCTATGGTCATTCGGATAAATCACGGCCGATCAATAGCGACATTTCCACCGGCGCCGACGATATCAAGGCGGCAGTCGATTATATTTGTGCCACGCGTGGGATCGACCAAATCGATCTTTATGGAATTTCATCGGGATCGCTGCGGTCCGCTCTGTTTGCCCAGCGACACCCCGACCTGGTGCGGCGCCTAGTGCTTGACGCCTTTGTCTGGACCGGCGAGGGCAGCCCGACTTTGGAAAATCGACGTAAAAAACTGCCGCAGTTTAAGGCCGAGCTCCGTCGTCCGGTTGACCTGGAATTCGTGCGGGGAATATTTGCCCGCGATCATGTGGGGAGTGCCGAGGATGAAATCGTCGAGGCCCTGGCCGACGCCATTACCGCTATAGATACCTCGATGCCCAACGGCACTTATGTCGATATGTGCGAAAATCTGCCCCTGGTAGAGCCGGAAAAAATTGCCAGCCCCTGTTTGATCGCGCGCGGAGAATTCGACGGTATCGCTGGGGTTGACGACTTGCTGGAATTCTTCAAAGGTTTGCCAAATCCCAACAAACAATTCAAGATTATGGCGGGCATTTCCCATGCCAGTTTCCAGCAAAAAAACTATTTGATGGTTTACCACATGATCCATGCATTCCTGACCCAACCCGAGCCGATATATCGCGGCTGAGCCCGAATGCGAAAATGTCATCTCGAATTAATCCTTTGCTAGCTATTTAAAGCCCATGATGGCAGCATTGCGGTTCTGGAGAGGCGTGGATTTATGTATTCTAGTTTTCGAACGCTATTGAACGACGAGTCTGGTGCCAGTGCCCTCGAATATGGGATCATCGTGTCCCTGGTTTCTGTTGCGGCGATCGGTGCGATGGCTGCCGTCGGTGTTTCCGTGCAGTCGCTTTTGAGCTCCGCTGGAAACTTTCTTGAAGCTGCACGGGCGGGAATTGACGTCGGAGACTGAGCCTCTGTCTGATTGCCAATCGGCGAAAAAGAGGCTGCCCCTGATGACCAACTCCAAGACCGAACTTACCCGCACAATGTGTCCGATGAACTGCCATCCGACCATGTGCGGAATGTTGGCCGAAACCAGCAATGGTAAACTCGTTGGTGTTAGTGGCGACAAGGATAATCCCGATAGTCAGGGTTTCTTATGTGTCCGGGGGCAGGCTTCAGCAGAGATCATTGGTAATAACAAGCGCCTGTTGCATCCGATGATCCGCGAGCGGCGCGAAGAAGATGCCTGGCGCGAAGTAAGTTGGGATGAAGCGCTTGATTTCATCGCGGCCAAAATCAGTGCGGTTGGCCGCCTATCGACCGCTCTTTGGCCCGGTCACGGCAATATCGCCAACGGCTATGGCGTCTATACCGGTAGTCAGCTTCTGGCCCGGTTTGCCAATTTCTATGGCTGCCAGAATTGGAGCCCGGCAATGGTTTGTTGGGGTCTGGGTGGTTTTGGTTTGGGGCTGACCGGCGCGCTGGAAACCAGCACAAAAGAGGATATGAGCGCCCATTCAAAATTTATTTTGCTTTGGGGGGCCAATCTAGCAAGCCAGCCCAATACGGCGCGCCACATTGCCATTGCCAAGAAAAATGGCGCCCGTATTGTCACCATCGATGTGCGCCATAGCGAAGCCGCTGCACTATCGGACGAAACGGTACTGATACGGCCCGGCACCGATGCCGCGCTGGCCCTGGCGATGATGAATGTCATTATTTCAAACCGAAACTATGACCGCGAATTTATCGCCCGCCACACAGTTGGGTTCGACGAACTCAAAGCTCATGTCGCAAATTTTACACCCGAATGGGCCGCGGCAGAAACCGGTATTTCCGCAGCGCAAATTATCGCGCTGGCAAAATCTTATGCCGAGACATCCGCCGCGATGATTCTGGTCGGCGGCAGTTCTCTGCACAAAGGGCCCAATGGCTGGCACGCGGCACGGGCAATATCCTGCCTGCCGGCGCTGACGGGAAAATATGGGCAACCCGGTGGCGGTCTCGGGCCGCGCCATGGCAGCATGTCTCACGGGGCCGGGCTGGGGGATATAACCGAGCCGGAGCGACGCCCATCGGGTGACTACATACCCAATCAGATGGAGGAAATGACGGCCTCCCTGGTCGATGGCCGGGTTCGGGCCTTGATGCTATTTGGCTGCAACATGCTGTCGTCTTTTTCCGATACGACGCGTCTTGCCGAAGGCTTGGACCGTGCTGAGTTGGTCGTGTGTCACGATTTATTCATGAATGAAACGTCCCGGCGTTTTGCCGATGTTGTGCTGCCGGGCACGGCCTGGCTTGAAGACGTGGGGGCCAAGCGCACCAACACACATGTCTATCTGATGGAACCTGCGCTGGCGCCGGAAGGCGCGGCGCGGCCGCTACAAGACGTGCTCCAGGGGCTTGCCGGGCGATTGGGGCTCGAAGGATATTATCCATGGTCATCACAAGAGGCGGTCATAGATGCGGTTCTCGATCACCCCTCGAATGGCCATGCTACGGTGGCTGTGATGCGTGCGGGTAGCGGCTATGCAGAACTCGATATCTCTCCTGTCTCCTATCCAACTCATAAATTCCATACGCCTTCGGGAAAGATCGAGTTTGTCTCGGCTCGAGCGGTGGAAAATGGATTGCCCGCCTTGCCGGTTTATAAACCAGCTTCGGCCTCGATTTCGACCGCTGAATATCCCTTGGTTTTATGCCAGGGGCGTACTTTGACGCATTTTCATTCCTTTTACGATCACGGTCAGGCCTTGCCGACCCTTGCCGCCCGCGACCCTATCGCTCGCCTCTGGATTTCTCCGGCGGACGCTGCCAGTCGGGAATTAGAAGACGGCGCCGATATTCGGATTTTTAACCAGCAGGGTGAATTTTGGGCTCAGGCCCATGTCACCGAAAAAATACCGACCGGGGTCGTTTGGATCCGAGACGGTTGGACCGGGGCAAATAACGTCACCTCGGGAAAAGCCGTACTGGCGAGTAAAACCTTTGGTCTATTTCCGTTTACTTTCGGTCAGTCGAGTTTCGAGGCGCGGGTTGAGATCGCTGAGGTTGCTGCTTGAAAACGGGACTGCCCCCAGCCTACTCTCTGAAGAATAATAAATTGGAATAGGCGGGGTAGATGAGATTTGCCTGCGATACCGGGGGGACTTTTACCGATCTGATCGTCGAAGACGGGAGCGGTAAGCTCTCCATGTATAAGGCGCCGACGACGCCCGAGGATCCGGTTGCCGGAGTGCTCGACGCGCTGGGCCTAGCCGCTATTGATTTCAAGATGGATCGTGCAGATTTTCTCGCCCATGGCACGATGCTGATTCATGGCACGACCCATGCAATTAACGCCATTGTTACCGGCAATACGGCAAAAACGGCGTTCCTGACAACTGCAGGGCACCCTGATATTTTGGTCTTGCGTGAGGCCGGTCGGATTGAACCGTTCAATTTTCACGTTCCTTATCCCGAACCCTATATTCCGCGATCACTGACTTTCGAAATTCCCGAACGGGTCGGCAGCAATGGAAAAATTGTAGAGAAATTCGACGAGGCGGCGGTCCTGCGGGTAATCGCTAAATTAAAGCGCGCCAAGATCGAGGCGGTCGCAGTCTGCCTGCTTTGGTCAATCGTCAATCCGGTCAATGAACGTAAAATTGGCCGACTACTTAAGAAACATTTGCCCGGCGTGCCCTTTACCCTATCGCACCAGTTAAACCCGGCTCTACGGGAATATCGCCGGGCGTCCTCGGCGGCCATCGACGCGTCGTTAAAACCGCTCATGGCTCGTTATTTGGGCGGCCTGACCGAACGGTTGGGCGCGGCGGGGTTTGCCGGAAGAACGTTGGTGCTGACGTCTCAGGGCGGCATGGTCGATGCGAGGGATCTTGCCGAGCGGCCGATCCACGCGATCAATTCCGGCCCCTCCATGGCGCCGATTGCCGGGCGTCATTATTCCGGCGGTGAACGAAAAACTCCCAACGCCATTATCGCCGATACCGGCGGCACGACCTATGATGTCAGCTTGGTGCGGCGGGGGCGCATTCCCAAAACTCGCGAGACCTGGATCGGCCGACCCTATCGGGGACATATGACCGGTTTTCCGTCGATAGACATTAAAAGTGTCGGCGCTGGCGGCGGTTCGATTGCTCATGTCGATGGGGGGGAGATTTTACACGTTGGCCCTGAGAGTGCCGGTGCAGTGCCGGGCCCGGTCTGCTATCGCAATGGCGGTGACCAACCAACATTGACCGATGCGTGCCTCGTCCTAGGTTATCTCGATCCGAATTTTTTCCTTGGCGGTTTGATGAAACTTGATGTCGCCGCAGCGCGGCGCGCCATTGAACAACAGGTGGCAAAGCCCCTGGGCCTGAATGTGATGCAGGCGGCCTGGTCTGTGGTTGGGGTTGCGACGGAGAATATGGTTCAGGCTATTTCTGAAATAACGGTCAATCAGGGGATCGATCCGGCGGACGCCATATTGATTGGCGGCGGCGGCGCGGCGGGCTTGAATTCGGTTTTTATCGCTCGCCGTCTCGGTTGCCGTGAACTGGTCATTCCCGAGACCGGCGCTGCCTTGAGTGCCGCCGGGGCGATGATGTCCGACCTATCGAGCGACTATCGCGCCATGTTCTTTACCAGCTCTGCCGACTGGGATGAGGCGGGGGTGAATGCGATCCTGAAGGACCTGGAGGCATCGTGTAAAGAATTTGCGACGGGGCCGGGAGAGGGGGCGCAAACGACCAAAATCGAATTTTCAGTCGAAGCTCGCTATGCCGGTCAAGTCTGGGAGATCGACGTGCCGCTGCGTAAGTCTCGGTTGCGCGGAAAGGCCGCCCTCGTTGCCTTGATCGCTGATTTTCATGACGCCCATGAAGAGGTTTTTGCCGTTCGCGATGATGGCTCTGTGGTTGAATTTGTCGGCTGGACAGCCTCTGTCCGGTGTCGCCTGGGGTCTGGAAGGGCGGGCCGGGTCAGGCACAGTGCAGCCGAAGATATCGTGCTTGGAAAACGTAAGGTCTATTTCGAAAATCATGGTCGGGTCGACACACCTATTCATTCCTTGCAATCGCTAAAAACCGGCCAGCGGAAAAAGGGCCCGGCAATTATTGAAACACCCTTCACCACAATCGTCGTCGACCCCGGCGCAAGCTTCCTGCTGGCGCGCTTGGGCAGCGTCCATATCACTGCGTGAGAGGGGGGTGACATGAAATCCACAAAACCGAAAAAACTCGATGGCGCCAAGCTGGCTATTTTGGCCAATCGGTTTGGCGGAATTTGTTCCAAGATGGGAAATACTTTGCTGCGCACTGGCCGGTCCGGGGTGCTCAATCGGGCGAAAGATTTTTCCTGCTGCATTGTCACGCGCGACTGCGAGTTACTGCATGCCGAAGAAAGCCTGCCCATTCATGTTTTATCCGGTCCCGATTTGATGGCGCGATCGATGCACGAATTTCATCCTGTGCTCAAAAGGGGTGACGTTTTTTTGCATAACTCGCCCTATCATGGGGATTCGCATCCGGCCGATCATACCCTCTTAATGCCGGTCATCGATAAAGCCGGGGTCCATCATTTCACCCTGCTGGCTAAGGCGCACCAGGCCGATATTGGCAACTCAATTCCCACCACCTATCACGGGACGGCGCGGGATGTTTATGAAGAAGGTGCGTTGATTTTTCCGGCGGTTAAGGTGGTGGAAAATTACCAAATTAACGAGGATATCGTTCGCATGTGCCGGATGCGGATCCGTGTTCCCGACCAATGGTACGGCGATTTTCTCGCCATGTTGGGGGCGGCGTTTATCGGCGAGAGAGAGGTGCTGGCCTTGGGCGGCGAGATCGGCTGGGCGACCCTGCACGGCTTTACCGATCAATGGTTCGACTATTCCGAACGGCGCATGGTCGCGGCGATCAAGGCGATGCCTGCGGGCAAAGGTGTTGGAAAATCGACCCATGATGCAATTCCCGGCACGCCGCCCGATGGCATCACCATCACCTCGAAGGTAAAAGTCGACGCGAAGAAAGCGCTGATCAGTGTCGATTTGCGGGACAATCCCGACCAGCTCAATTGCGGTCTGAATGTATCGGAGGCTTGCACCCGAACCTCGGCGATGATCGGGGTGTTTAATTCCGTCGATCCGTCGGTGCCGAAAAACGCCGGCGCCTTCCGGCGCATTGAATTGCAATTGAAAGACGGTGGCGTGGTCGGCGTGCCGCGCCATCCGATTAGCTGTTCTGCCGCAACCACCAACCTTGCCGACCGTGTCCAGAACGCGACTCAACTCGCTCTGGCCGCTATCGCCGATCCCCTCGGCATGGGCGAAATCGGCTGTTTTTGCCCGCCATCGACCTCGGTTGTTTCCGGGGTCGATCCCCGCAATGGCCAACCTTATGTCAATCAATTGTTTCTCGGCCATACCGCGGGTGCGGCCGTCGCCTATCAGGATGCCTGGATGACGATGCTGCATGCGGGCAATGGCGGCATGTGCTTTATCGACAGTGTGGAGCTTGATGAGGTTTACACACCGATCATCGTCAAAACCCGGCGCCTGATCCCAAACAGCGAAGGCGCGGGCCGCTTTCGCGGTGCACCGGGTATTGAGGTTGAACTCGGCCCGGTCGATTGCCGCATGGAGGTTGGCTTTGTCGCCGATGGCAATATCAACCGCCCGAGAGGCGCGCGGGGCGCCGGAGATGCCGCCCGGTCGGACCAGTTTCGCCGCAAGAAAAACGGCAAGCTGGAGCGGCTCGCGCAATGTTCGCAAGTTTGGATTGAGGACGGCGAGATGCTGATCTCCATCGCTTGTGGCGGCGGGGGTTACGGCGATCCAACAACCCGTGATCCCAACCGCGTTGGCCGCGACGTCGGCGAAGGCATTGTCGGCGTGGCCCGGGCCAGGGACGTCTATGCTGTTGCGGTATCAAAAAACGGCACGCTAGACACAAAAAAAACACGGGATTTGCGACGAAAAAAATCAAAGGAGAAAATGATATGAGATTGAAAGATAAAGTGGCGATTGTCACCGGGTCGTCAATGGGGATCGGCGAAGCCATCGCCAAACGGTTTGCCAAGGAAGGCGCGACGGTCGCTATCAACTATTTCAAGAGTCCCGACGCCGCTGACGCTGTTGTCGCGGCGATTGAGGCCGAGGGCGGAAAGGCCAAGGCCTATAAAGCCGATGTCTCGAAGGTCGCCGAAATCGAGCGATTCGCTAAAGAGGTGATTGATGATTTCGGTGGCGTTGATATTCTGGTCAATAATGCAGGGGTATTTCGCACCGTTTCGGTGTTGGAAACAACCGAGGAGATCTGGGACGAACAGCTGGACCTCAATCTTCGAGGCTATTTCTTTTTTGTCAAAACCCTGGTCCCACATTGGCGGCAAACGGGCGGCGGCAAGGTGATCAATATTTCCTCGATTGCCGGCACCGGCGCTTTTCCAAATTGCCCCGCCTATTGCGCCGCCAAGGGAGGCGTCGTCAATGTGACCCGGGCTCTGGCCGCCGAGCTCGGCAAGGAAAACATCAACGTCAATTCGATCGCACCGGGCAATGTCGCCACGCCGCTCAATGCCCATGTCCGGGGGCCCGGCAACGAAGAGTATGTCAAACTGATGGAGACTTTCACCCCGACCGGTATCGCCTTCTTAAAACCCGAAGACATGACCGGAACGGCCGTATTTCTCGCCTCCCAAGACAGTAATCTTATTCACGGGGAAACAATTATTGTCGATGGCGGGTGGTCTGTTTGGTAATAAAACAAATAGATGGTGCGTCCTGCATATATTCTTTCTGGCAGGAGGAGCAAAGGTTTGGATACAAAGACAATTGAGGCGCGTGTCGACAGCATGCTCGCCGTCAATAAAAATAATATGTCGAGAAAAGAGTATTTGTATTTTGCGGATGGGCTGAATGCGGCGACCCCGTGCAACTGCCTGATATTTGGCTGCGGCATGGATAGTGGGTTATGGCGGGATATTAATGTCGGCGGGAGGACGATTTTTCTCGAAAACAATTCAGGCTGGCTGGATAAGACGATCGATGAATATGGTATTGAGGGGTACAGCGTCAAATATTCGACGATGCGCGTCGACTGGGCGAACCTCCTCGGGAGCTTCGCCCTTGGCGAGATGCCGTATAGCTTGAAATTACCCGAGCTGGTCGACGAAATCGACTGGGACATTATTCTTGTTGACGGGCCAATGGGCCATCAAGATAACGTGCCGGGCAGGATGGAGAGCATCTACGCGGCGTTCGAGACGTCAAGACGGTGTGCCGGCGGTGAAATCTATATCCATGATTGCCATCGCCCAGTGGAAGCCGTCTACGGAGATTTCTTTTTTGGGCGAGATTGCTTGGTCGAACAGATTTATCATTTACGCCATTACCGCCCAAAAGTATCCCCGGCCACTCCCTGAAAATGTAGCGCCTTGGCCACTGTGATGGCGGCACCGCCGCACTGTTCATACGTTTTGCCGACGATATTCCCCAATATCTCGATATTCGACAAGTTCGATATAATTGCCTTCGGGATCTTGGGTGAAACAGAGATAAACACCGTCGCGGATTTCCATTTTTTTCGGCCCGGAGCGTAAGGGAGCACCGGCCTTCACAAGCTCGTCGATCATCGCGTCGAGATCGTCGATGATGAAGGTGAGGAAGACTAGCCCCCGCCGGTCGAGAACAAAATCGGCGTGCGAGGGCGCTATGGATATCTCGTTGGGCCTGACCAACTTGATCCGTTCGCCGGTGCTTAGCTGCAACCTGACAATTTGATATCCCGTCGCACAGAAACCCGCCGGCGTCGATTTTTCCGCCGAAACATCATTGGTCGTGACATAGATTGCGCCGAGGATGTTGCGATAAAAATCCACCATTTCAGGCAAATTTTCGACGCAAATCCCAACTTCGAGGGGGGCAACTAGTTTCATTTCGGGGCCCTACTATGTTGTGGTCACCGCGTGACCGGCGTTTGCTTTGCCGCCCGAACTCGGGTTCAATAGCCCGACCATTACATGAAAGGCAACACATGAGCGAGCCCCAGTCGTCGGCCTATCCGGGCGCCTTTGCGCCGCGCACCCGCTGGGTGCTGATTTTCGTGCTGGCCTATGTCGGCGCGGCCATAGGGGCTGCGATCTATGCGCTGAACCTAGAGTTCATCTTTTACAGTCTGGCCGTTGTTTTGATCATCGCCCTGGTCGGCTATATGGATACCCGGGTGCGGTTCGGCCAATTGGCGCTGTGGGGGCTGGCACTATGGGGCCTGGCCCATCTTGCCGGCGGCCAGGTGCCGATCCCAATGGCCGTGACCGAGCCCGATAAATCCCCCGTCCTCTATAATTTGCGCCTGCTGCCTTGGTTGCCGAAATATGACCAGATCATTCACGCCTATGGGTTTGCCATGAGCGTCTTGGTTGCCCATGAAGCGATGAGCGCCCATTTCGGCCGGGTCCTTCGTGTCGGCTGGGCGATCGGCGCGGTTTTATTCCTGGTCGGTCTGGGCCTTGGAGCGGTCAATGAAATTATTGAATTCGTGGCCGTGCTCGCCGTGCCCGAAACAAATGTCGGCGGCTATGTGAATACCGGCTGGGACCTGGTGAGCAACGGCGTCGGCGCCCTGGCCGCCGTCTTACTCCTGCGCTGGCGAAACGCGAGTTAAATTATCTTTTGGGGAAGGGGCGAGACCGATGAGTGAGCGGCCGATCTTGATCGCCGGTGGCGGTATCGGCGGCTTTGCCGCCGCCCTTGCCCTCAGCCGCCAGGGGTATCCGGTTCACCTTTTTGAACAGGCGAGCGAATTTGGCGAGGTCGGGGCCGGCATTCAAATTGGCCCCAACGCCTTTAAAATGTTCGACACCCTTAATCTCACCGAGGCCATCAACGATGTCGCGGTGTTCCCCGATGCGCTGATTATGCGCGACGCCCTCGATGGCCACGAAATCGTCAACGTGCCGGTTGGGTCGAAAGCATTCCGCGACCGGTTCAAATATCCCTATGGCGTCATCTATCGACCCGATCTGCACCAGGCGCTGATCCGCGCCTGCAAGGACGACCCCCTGGTCACAACCAGCGTTAACCAGGAAATTACCGCCTACGAGGATGATGGCGAGACCGTGCGCGCCATCACCAAAGACGGAACCACCCACGAAGGCGCGGCATTGATCGGCGCCGACGGCCTATGGTCCGGCATACGCCGGCAACTTGTCGGCGACGGCAAGCCGCGCGTGTCGGGCCATATTGCCTATCGCGCCGTCTTGCCAACGCAAGACGTGCCGGAAAATATCCGCGACAATAATGTCGTCCTATGGGCCGGACCACGCACCCACTTGGTGCACTACCCCTTGCACCGGGGCGATATTTTCAATCTCGTCGCCGTCTTTCATAGCGACCGCTACGAAGAAGGCTGGGATAGCTTCGGCGATTCCGCCGAGCTAGCGACGCGTTTTGCCGGCGAACATGAAGACGTCTTGGCGATGCTGTCCAAGATCGAAAGCTGGCGCATGTGGGTTTTATGCGACCGCGACCCAATCCGCGATTGGAGCCGAGGTCGAGTGACACTGCTCGGCGACGCCGCCCACCCAATGCTGCAATATCTCGCCCAAGGCGCCTGCATGGCGATCGAGGACGGCGTGTGCCTCGCCGCTCAATTGACGGCCCATAAGGGAAATTTCGCCGCCGCATTTTTAGCCTACCAGCAGGCCCGCTATCTACGTACCGCACGGGTGCAGCTCACCGCACGGCTTTACGGCGACATATACCACGCCGCCGACGCCACCGCCGACCTCCGCGACCAGATGCTGCGCGGTCTCGACCCATCAAAGCCCGGCGAGGGGATGGCCTGGCTCTACGAGGGGATAGATGACGCGGGCATGCCTCTGTGAGGTAGATAAAAAAGGTAATGGTAAGGTAAAAAATATGATTATATTAATAATTGTTAATATAGAATATGTAATAAAATATTATTAGGAGTTTAAATTTTGTTAAGTTCTATGTATTCTGTGCGAATATTTGATGGATTTTGAAATCGAATCCAGTTTTTTTAGTTTGTATCCATAGGAGTATGTAATGTCTAACGTCTTAAAAAAATATGCAGCGCCGCTTGGCTCGGCGCTTATGGGCTTGGCCCTCGTTCTGGCCGTGTCCGGCGCGTCGCTGGTGCTCACCGGCAATAGTGCCTTTGCTCAGGAGGATGGTGGCCCGGATGAACGCGTTTTGGTGGGCAGCAACCGATCGGCAGGGTTTAACCAGACGACTCAGGAACAACGTCTTCCGGAGCGCGGACAGGGCACTTCTAATCCGACGTCAGAGGAAGTTAATGCCGAAATGGACAGGCGAATTGCTGCCGGGATCGCAAATAGCCGAAGAATAGATGAACTTGTATGGGCGTCCATTGAGCGTGCACAGAACGAAGCCGTAAGACACGGACTTCCTATTTGCAATAGACATTTTTGTATCCACCCCTGACCTTAACGCTCGGGTTATATAGTTCTGCAATAAGTTTTAATCATTGCAGGTTTGACAGCGTTCGGGCGACACGTGGGCACCTTGGAGCTATGCGTGTGCGGAGTGGACGAGTGACCGCCGGAGAAGGAAAATTCTAGGAGGCTATGCCTGTCCACCTAGGAGCGGGGATGGTTTGACTTTCGGTAATTGCTACCCAACTCGGAAAACCCCGCCGTCACCGGCGGGGTTTTTTATTCCGACATATCGCTGGTCTATGCACTGACTCGGCCAGAGTAGGGCGCGCCGCCTGCGATGTGATCCCGACGAGCTGGCGGCACGCTTTGCCAGCGAACATGAAGACGTGCTGGCGATGCTCGGCCGATTGGGCTTGGAGCAAAACCGAATCTATCAAAAATCAGGTAAATGGCTCGTGTAAGTAGGTAAAAAAAGGTAATAACTTTAGCCTGTTGATCATGCTTGAGGTAAAATGAATTATTTCTATGTATTGATTTTGGTTTTTGTTTGGTCTCGCGTATACTGAGGGAATATTTGACTGGCTTTGAGGAAAAGCCTGGTTTTTTTTAAGTTCGTGTCCTTAGGAGTATGTAATGTCTGACTTTTTGAAAAAAGCTGCAGCGCCGCTTGGGTCGGCGCTTATGGGCCTTGCCCTCGTTCTGGCCGTGTCCGGCGCGTCGCTGGTGCTGACCGGCAATAGTGCCTTTGCCCAGGAGGAGGATGGTGGGCTGGATGAGCGGGTACTGGTGCCAAATAACAAGACTGGGAGTGCGGATACACTGGCCAACGGGATGACGCCCCGTGATCGCCAGGAAGCTAAGGAGCGCGAGTTCGAAGATTTCGTGCAGTTGTTGGCAGAATCTGGAGGAAGAGCTGAGGCCAGGTGGGAAGAGTATTTATCCCGTGAGCCAGAACGAATTCGACGTTTGGAGCAAGCTAGAGCCACAGATGAAGTCCGTAATCGCCGGTATACCGATTGCAGTATATCACATCGTGGTTGTAGGCATCCTTAATCCCGGCAAAAGCCCTAGACGTTTGGATCAATCGGGGTAATTGTCCACTTAGGAAAAGGTCAAGAGGGAAGTGCCCTGTTCTTTTGTATATAATATTCTAATCTAGTAAAACTTCCGCTCAACTTCAGAAAACCCCGCCGTCATTGGCGGGGTTTTTTAATGCCTATACGTAGTTTACCCGGTCAGGGCGTCGGTCACCGACCCTTAAGCAGATTTTAAGACTTTCAAAATATAAAATTAATCCATTAGGCCTATTCGTTTCGATAGCGTTCATATCCTATTAAAAACTGTTGTTGTCGGCACCGGCAAATGGCGAACGCCCTGCCAACGCCTTTTATTCCATCGGAATTTTGCGTCATGCCCAGATGCCATCATACCCGGAGTCTGCCAGTTGCAATTTTGTTTGCGGTGGTCACCGCACTCGGAATTGGGCAGGGCGGCGCAATGGGGCCGTGCAGGGGCAGCTCATGTGACAGCGGTGGTGGCACGACGACGGCGACCATATCGGTTGCCGCCAATGTTGTTTCATTAATCGGCATTGTGACCATCGACGATATGAATTTCGGCGCGGTCTCAGCGATTGCTGCAGGTGAGATTGTTCTGGCCGCCGACGGCACTGTTTCGACCACCGGCGGCGCCAGTCATTTGGCTGGGGGCCAGCCCGCTCAATTTGAAATCTCCGGGCAACCGTTTCGCGACTATGTCCTGACCTTGCCCAAAAAGACGGATTTGACCGCACCCGGCGGGGCGAAAATGACTGTCGACAAATTTGTCGCCGACCAGTCCCGAACTGGCGCGCTCGATGTCGATGGCAAACTTTTGGTTCGGCTTGGTGCGACCCTAAACATGTCGGCCCAACAACCGCCGGGGACCTATACCGGCACCTTCAGTGTGACCGTCGCCCAAAATTAGGGCGCGACGGCGGGACCCTGGCGAGCTATACGGGGCGCCATGAGTGATGTTGAAACCATCGTGATCGGCGCGGGGGTCATCGGTCTGGCGATTGCCCGGGCGTTGGCCCGGGACGGCCACGAGGTGATCATTTTAGAGTCTTGCCCGGCTATAGGCACGGGGATCAGCGCGCGCAATTCCCAGGTCATTCATGCCGGACTTTATTATCCAAAAAATAGTTTAAAGGCGCGGCTCTGCCGTCAGGGGAAATCGCTGCTCTACGATTTTTGCGCAAATTTTGGTGTGCCTCATAAACGACTTGGAAAATTGATCGTTGCCACGGAACCGACTGAATTGGCGGCCCTGCACGCAATTGGCGTCGCAGCCAAGGATAACGGCGTCGACGACATTGAAATTTTAACCGGCGCGGCGGCACGCGACCTTGAACCCGAGCTGCGGGTGGAGGCGGCGCTGCTGTCGCCGTCCACGGGGATTATTGACGTCCCGGCCCTGATGCTGGCGCTGCTCGGCGACGCCCAATCGGCCGGGGCCGACATGGCGTTGGCCAGCCCCGTCGAGGGCGGCAAAATTGATGCCGGGGGCATCTCTCTGGATGTCGGTGGCGCGTCCCCGATGACCATCACCTGCGCCAACATGGTCAATGCGGCCGGTCTCGGCGCGGCGCCGCTGGCCCGTACTCTTTCAGGGTTGGCGCCCGAATTCGTGCCGCCGAGTTACTATGCCAGGGGCAATTATTTCAGCCTTGCAGGAAAGTCGCCCTTCGGACGCCTGGTTTATCCGGTGCCGCCATCGGGCGGTCTGGGCACCCATGCGACCCTTGATATGGGCGGCCAGGTTCGATTTGGGCCCGATGTGGAATGGGTCGATCACCCGGATGTCGCGGTCGACCCGGCCCGGGCGCAGCTGTTTGAAGCGGCAATTCGTCGGTACTGGCCGGGCCTTCCCGATGGGGCCTTGCGACCGGATTTTGCCGGTATTCGGCCCAAGCTCGCCGGACCCGAAGGCGGCAGCTGGGGAACCGACTTTGTCATCCAGGGGCCAAAGACCCATGGCCATGCGGGATTGGTTAATCTCTATGGCATCGAATCGCCCGGCATGACTTCGGCGCTGGCCATTGCAGAGCATGTCGCCAAAATGCTCTGAGGCTACATCCCCAAGATACGTTCGGCATTTCCGTGCAATATCTTGGCTTTGTCTTCGTTATTTAGCATCAGCCGTTCCATCCATTTCGGCCCCGGCTCGTTGGCGACAAACGGATAGTCGATGGCAAACAGAATGCGATCCGCGCCCAGCTCTTGAATACATAGATTGAGCGCCGGATCGGAAAAGAAGCCCGATGTGGTAATATAAAAATGCGCCGAAAAAAGGTCGCGAAAGGCGACCCCGTCATTGCCCGGCCGGTTGAGCGCCATATCGATCCGCCACATGAGGAAGGGCAGAGTTTCGCCCAGATGCCCGAGAATGATTTTGGTGCCGGGATATTTCTCCAACACACCCGATAGAACCAGGCGCAACCCCGCCGTCGCGGTCTCCATGGTAAAACCCCAACCGGCGCTGAGAATGGCCGGAAATTTTTCCGCATAATCTTTGAGATAGATATCGACGACGTTTTTATGCGGCGTGGCCGGGTGGAGATAGAGCGGCACCTCCAGCGCCTGAGCCCGCTCGAAAATCGGCCAGAACCGCTGATCGTCGAAAAATATCTCGCCGCCGGTCAGGCCGTGGATCATCGCACCCTTGAAATTGAGCTTATCAACGCAGCGTTCCAGCTCGTCAGCGGCGGCCTTTGGGTCGGCGGTCGGCAGGGCGGCAAACCCCTCGAAGCGTCCGGGAAAGGCGCGGCAAATATCATGCAGATGGTCGTTGGCCGCCGTTGCAACGGCTTTGCCTGTTTCGGCGTCGAGTTTTTGCGTCGATGGCGCGCCGTGTGAGAGGATTTGCACGTCGATGCCGGCGGCATCCATCGAGTCTATCCGCGCTTGGCCGACTTCTTCGAGCGCGTCGCGCACAAATCCACCGGTGCGTGCGTCGATGCCTTGGAAATGCGCGGTGACATTTTTATCGTAATAATGCTCCTCAATGGCGATGACCCGCTGCCCGTTTAAAATCGTCATTTTGCGCTTCCCCCTAGATGCCCCAACACCAACCGGTGCGTTATAGTTGCACGGGCCGGAGGAATAGGGCATTCATAAATTAGAAAAGCCGCAGTAAATAGGGAGTGCATTTCATGTCGCTGACGAAAAACACACTATATTCCGTTGCCATAATCGCGCTAAGCATGAGCTTTATCGGATCTGCTAACGCCCAAAGAGGTGGCGGCGGCGGTGGTGGTGGTACGAGGGCAATCACCCAAATCGAAGGCGATCTCTACCGCTTCCAAAATAATCAGCATTTTTCGATTTTCCTGGTGACGTCGGACGGCGTGATCATGGGCGACCCGATTAATCGCGGCGCGGCGGAGTGGCTGAAAGAGGAAATTGCCACCCGGTTCGGGGTCCCGGTCAAATATGTCGTTTACAGCCATCATCACGCCGATCACGCGTCGGGCGGTGCGGTTTTTGCCGACACCGCGACCCTGATCGGCCATGAAAATATGCTCGCCCAAATAGCGCCCCCGGCGGATCCGGATGCCGCTCTGCCACCCCGTCTGGCGGCATTGGATGCCAACGAAAACGGCACCGTCGAACTTGATGAAGCCCAGGGGCAGTTGGCCAACCGGTTTCGCGGCCTCGACGCCAATCGCGATGGATCTCTCAGCGGGTTTGAGCTTGCGGCGGCGCGGGGCGGCGATGTTCTGAGGCCCGATGAAACCTATACCGATAGCATGACCTTGGAGCTGGGCGGACAAACCGTCGAGTTGCATTACTTTGGCAAGAGCCATTCCGACAA
Source organism: Alphaproteobacteria bacterium (assembly GCA_021774575.1). Lineage (GTDB taxonomy): Bacteria > Pseudomonadota > Alphaproteobacteria > UBA6615 > UBA6615 > JAJFIX01. The sequence continues at coordinate 61,391 of JAJFIX010000037.1, forward strand.
TATGACCATCATGTATTTCCCGGCTGAAAAAACGGTGTTCACCGTCGATTTCATCACCGTCAATCGACTACCCTTTAGAGATTTTGCCGAAGGGTATTTACCCGACCTTATTGAGGCCATTCGCCAGACCGAGGCGCTCGATTTCGATGTTGTTGCGCCGGGTCACGGGGTCCTTGGCAACAGACAAGACGTCGTTGCCCATCGCCAATATATCGAGGCCTTGGTCGACCAAGTGAGCCAAGGTATTGCCGATGGCAAATCGGTTGCGGATTTGCAGGGGGAAATTTCTTTTGACCAATATTCCAGCTGGGCTCAATACGACCAGTGGTTGCCGCTTAATATTGCCGGTGCGTATCGAATATTGAGCGAGTAATTGCCCTAGAGATCCAGCACGAGGACCTCACCGGCGGCGGCGCGCGAGACGCAAGTTTGCAACTGCGTCTTGCGCTCGTCGTCGTCCAGGCATTCGTCGCGATGATCGACCTCGCCTGCGGTGTAGGTAGCAACACAATTGCCGCACCAGCCTTCTTCGCAGGCTGAGGGCAACATGATCCCATTGTCGCGCAAGACCTCGAAAATAGATTGGTCGGCGGGCACGGCAAGCTGTTTGCCGTTTGACATCAATTTGATCTCAAACGGCTGGTCACCCTGGGCGGCTTGGGCGATAGTCTGTTTTTCTTCATCGGACCGGGTACTGGAAAATAGTTCGAAATGGACCGTGCCGTCGGGCCAATGGCGCGCCGCCTCGCGGGTTGCATTAAGTAGTCCGCCTGGCCCGCAAATATAGAGATGCTGGCCGTCATCGGGTTGGGCCAATATTTCGTTGAGTTTGATCCCCTTCGACGGGTCGCCGCCGTCGAAATGGAAGGTGACATGCTCGGCAAACAGGGTTTCGATTTCGTCGGCAAAGGCGGTGCCTTGGCGGGCCTTACTGCAGTAATGCAGGTGAAAATCCGCGCCCTGACTTTTTAATGTGTGGCTCATGGCAAGGAGCGGTGTCACGCCAATGCCCCCGGCAATCAGCAGATGTTTTTTCGCCGTTTCGGCTAGGTGAAAATTATTCTGCGGTTGACTTGCGGTCAGTATGTCGCCCACCGCAACGACGTCATGCATATATTTTGACCCGCCTTCACCACCCTCTTCGCGCAATATAGCGGTCAGGTAATGGTCCCGCACCGCCGGGTCGCCGGCCAGGGAATAGGATTTCTTTAACGCGCCATTGAGAGTGAAAACCAGATGAGCGCCCGCCGTCCATTCGGGCAGCAAAGCCCCATCTCCGGACTCAAGCCAAAACGACTTGATACCCGAGGTCAAAGTCTCAATTTTTGTCACACGTAAATTCAGATCAGCCATCAAAAACCCCATCACCAAATCATCCGGGATTAATTGCTCTGATCAATCATTAGTGTCAACTATTATCGCCGGTCAGCCGAGAAACAGGTCAGGCCAGGGCCCTAAACGACGACCCTGATACTGCCCACCATGTTCTGTCGCTCGTGGGGGATGCAGAAATACCGATATTCTCCTGGCACGGTAAACTGAAAATTAACCGACTGACCGGGTACGACGTCACCGGTGGTAAACGGTTGGACGCCTCGCGGCAGGATCACGTGGCGGCGATCCCGGGCCAATCTCGGATCGAAGGTGACCGTATGGACGACCTGCGAGATATTGCGCCAGACCACGGTTTGGCCGCGATTGATCGTCGCGTGCTGGGGGTCGAAACGTAGCTGGTTGGTCAAATTGACGAACAGGCCAACCTGTCCATTCTGGATTTGCGACGGATCGCCGAATTGATTGTTAAACTGATTTTGGCCAAACTGGTTGCCGAATTGGCCGTTATTTGGCGGCACGCAGCCGGCAAGGCCGACAATTGGCAGCGCCGCGGCGACGGCAGCCGAGCGGGAAAGAACGGTTCGCCGTGTCAAATTCTGGGCAATAGGGTGGTCGTTATCTGAAGACGATTTGCTCATTGCTAATTTCCCTGCGCAATTATCCTAAACCGCTGGTGACTATCTGGCGATTATACAATGATTCACACCGATTTGTGCGGCTCGAGTTTGGTTGGCCGCGAACACGTTTGCGTGACGAAAAAACGCAGGTACATATAGAAATTTGACTGAAATTGTCTCCTATGGAACCTGAATACCCCATGAACGTACTGAAAAAAAAGAACTTGCATGGAACCGCCTAGGTCGAGACAATTTAGGGGCACGAGGGGTGCGAGGAACCATCGCGACCAAAGGAGTATGTCGTATGAATTTGCCGCAATTTGCCGCGCTGGTGGTTATTGCCGCTGCATCCACTCTACCTTTAAAGGCGCAGGCACAAGATGCCGCCGCCGGTGAAGCGTTGTTTGGCAGCAGGTGTACCGCCTGCCACACGGCCGAAGAAGGCGGTATTTCCGGTTCGGGCCCCAATTTATTTGGGGTCTCCGGTGCCGTGGCGTCTAACCGTGGGATCGAGTTTAACTATTCGGATGCGCTGATCGATAGTGGCGTTATTTGGGACGAAGGCAATCTGGATGCCTGGCTGGAATCGCCCGATGATTTCGTGCCCGGCAACAAGATGCCGTTCCCGGGCCTCGCCGCTGCTGGTGAACGCGCCGATATCATCGCCTTTTTGATGACATTGAAGTAGGTCCGGCGGCGTAGAGTTTCGACATAACCGCGGCGAGCGGTCGCACATGACCGCTCGCCGCAAAATTAATTCGAAACTCAAATTGACCCCGGCTTTCACACAAATACCTGCTGGACAGAAAAGCTGCTACGTGGCCAAATTGGGGCGGGGCTTCGTACGCCTGTTGAGTATCGTATGATGAACTGAGCCGAGTTTGGGGGGGGCGATGCTGAACAGGGGATGGGGCCGTTTTGGGGCTGGTGGGCTGGTTGGATCCGTATTGGTTGGATCAGTGGCGCTGCTTGGGGCTTGGGCTCAAAGTGCAAATGCGCAGACGCCGAACGTCGGGGCGACGGGCAACGGCGTTCTTGCCGACCTATTGCAGGCGCGACTGGCAAATATAGTTGCCGGTGCATCCGGATTAGGGTCGGAATTTGAAATGGCCGGGCATGAGGCCGGTGGGGGGCCGATGCTTCGGTCCGACCCAAATATTGTTCACGATTTTATGCAGTTTGACGCCGCGCCCTGCCCACAAGGCGCGGAAACTAAGCAATATGAATTCGCCGCGATCCGGTTGCGGATCAATCTCAATCGCTGGGGGGATCACGATCCCGAAGGCTTCATGTTTGCGCCGATAGACGCGCTGGATGAGATTGCGACAAGGTCGCGCAAGCAGGCGAACGGCGATTTCGGACTATCCCTCGGGCTTGCCGGGGACCCGATTCAACCGCTGACGGTCAGGGCGAATGTCGGCGATTGCATTCGCCTGGTCATGTCGAACCTGTTGGAACAGCCGACCAGTTTTCATGTCCACGGCGCCGATTTGATTATTGCCGCCACCGGCGAGCCGGCGCTTTCGACCAATCCGGATTCGACCGCTCTGCCGGGTGAAACCATTGTCTATGAATGGTATGTAAACCCAGAGCATTATCAAGAAAACACCCATTACGCCCATCCCCACGGGCCCGGCGCGCGATTTCAAGTCAGTCACGGTTTGTTCGCTGCGGTGATTGTTGAACCCGAGAGATCGGAATATTTTGACCCAAGGACCGCAAGCTCACTGTGTGAGGCGCGCCAAGGTAATGGTGTGCGGAAATGCCGGAACTCCTGGGATGCAATGATCTCGCCGGGGGAGGGCGAGGATTTTCGTGAATTTGCCATGTTCTATCATGAAATCGGTCACGAAAATTTTGTGCCGATCAATTCCAGCGGTGGTTTTATACCGCTTTTCGACCCCTTCACCGGCACCTATAAACCGGCGGGTCGCGCGATAAATTATCGCAGTGAATCCTTCCTCCGCCGGATGCGTGAAATTGAGGCCCAGGTGCCGTTTTACAACGACTGGCATCCCGACGAAGCGCTGGCCTATTCCTCCTATGCCTTTGGTGATCCGGCGACGCCGGTGCCCCAATCCTATCTCGGTGACCCGGCAAAATACCGTCTTATTCATGGCGGCAGCGAAGTCTTTCACGTGCCGCATTTACATGGCGGCGGTGTGCAATGGCAGCGCCAGCCCGACGTCGGCCGGGGGGAAGATAATTTTGTGCCGCTGAATGGCGGCCTGACAAAGCAGTTCGCCTCATCCATGCCCAGTTCGGGCAATGATTCCCAGACCATCGGACCATCGGAAACCTATGAACTTGAAATCGGTTGCGGGTCCGGGGGCTGTCAGCAATCGGTCGGCGATTTCCTGTTTCACTGTCATATTGCCTCCCACTATATCGCCGGGATGTGGCATTTCTGGCGGGTCTATAACACCCTGCAAGATACCGGCGGCAAGACCGACCAGCTGGCCACCCTAGCTGAATTGCCCGATCGCCAAGGAGATATCGAGCCGGCAGTGACTTCCCAAGGGTTGATCGGCCGCACCGTCGCGTTTTCCGGCGAGGAAATCAATATTGACGCTGGGTCGATGCCTGGACTGGTCGAGGCGCAACTGCCGCCCCAAGGCTTGCCCCGCGACGCGCAAGATGCGCAGGTTTTCGATTGGGTCCGCGAGGGGGACCTTTACCTCAACGAGCCCGAGAGCCAATTTATCTGGCCGAATTTCCGCTCCCCAAATCCGGGGCAACGCCCCGCCTTTCGTTTCGCCGCCGACACGGGAAAGCTTGCCTGGCCGTTTTTGCGCCCCCATTTAGGCAAGCGTCCACCGTTTGCGCCACATCACGGTCCAGCCCCCTATCTCGCGCCGCTCGCCCATGAAAACGATGCGCCACCGGCGCCGGGTGCGAACGGTGAGGCGAGCCTCTGTCCGACCCAGGCGCCACGCCGTGATTTCAATATTCATGCCATTCAAACACCGATCCGCATGGCGCCGCGTCGGGTCGAAGAAAACGGCATGTTGTTTGTTTTGCAGGAGCATGAAAACAAAGCCCGCACCCAAGATGAGTTCAAAGTGCCGCTGGCGATACGGGCCAATCAGGGTGACTGTGTGGACGTCGTTCTGGTCAACGAGCTCGATGGTGTTTCCATTCCGGGGCGCGAGTTACCCGAACTTCTAAAAACAAATATGCACATCCATTTTGTGCAATTCGACGTGCAGGCGTCCGATGGTGTGCCAACGGGCGCGGCGTATGAACAGGCGCCGCGATCTTTTACCCAAGACGGGCTGGCGGTTTCAGTAACCCAAGCCGCGTCACCGGGGGAAACGCGCCTCTCGGTTGGCGACCCGTCGCTCTTTCACATCGGGTCCGTGGTGGCCGTCGGCATTGACCAGCCGCGTGAGGTTTTTGAAACGGCAACGGTAACTGGATTTGAGGCCAACACGCTGATCCTTGCCGAACCATTGTTGAATGCGCATCGACAAGGGGAATTGGTCAGCGCCGAGTTTGTTCGCTATCGCTGGTATGTCGCCCGCCAAAACGGGGCGATATACTTTCATGACCATGTCGACGCCTTGGTGCGCTGGGGGCGGGGCCTGTTTGGCGCCTTGATTGCCGAGCCCCGCGACGCGACCTATCACGATCCGCGGACCGGCGCCGAAATAACCAGTGGCCCGATTGCCGATATTCATACCGAGCGCGAAGTCGTGCCCGGTCTCGATGGCAGCTTCCGTGAATATGTTCTCTTCATGACCGACCGAAATCCGCAGACCGGTAGCGCAATAAATATGCGTGCTGATCCGCTGTTTGCAGGTGGAAGCCGTCTCTTCGGCACATCGAGCCGTGGAAACTCACCGCCGGATTTGATTATGAGCAGCGGGGTGAATGGCGACCCCGTGACTCCGATCTTGCGGGCCTATGCCGGCGATCCGATTATGCTCCGGCTGCTAACCACCGCAACTGAGGAAATCCACCCCTTCACGATTACCGGCCACCAGTTTCGCCAAGAACGTTTTCAGGCGAACTCGCCGCTGATCAATAGTGTTGGTTTGGGGGTCTCTGAACGGTTTAACGGCTATATCGCGTCTGCTGGTGGGGCGAGTAAGCAGGCTGGTGACTATATTTATTATAATGGCACAGAGCGCCATTTCGAGCGCGGTGTCTGGGGGTTGATGCGGGTCTATGGGGCGTTGACCGACGCGCTGTTGCCGCTGCCGGGCCGCGATCCGGCTGCGGTACAGGCGCGCCAATCGGGCGATCCATGCCCCAGTGATGCGCCGGTCAGGGCATTCACGGTCAGCATCATCGGTGTGCCAACGACGATAGATGACGGCAGCGGTTCGCGTTTGGTCAACGGGCGCCGCTACGTTTTGCGCAACCCTGGCGCCCAAGTCGGGTTTCTATCCGACCGCGACCCGCCAATGGTTCTGCGTGCCAATGCTGGGGATTGCGTTGAAATAGATCTGACTAATCGGTCCGGCGGCGTTGCTGGGTTGACCATTGAAGGCGGCAATTTTAATCCCGAAGACGCCTATGGCGCCGAAATTGGGCGCGGCAATCGGCGAGGCATTGGGCCCGGAGGAAACAAAGTCTTTCGCACCTATCTGCCCGATGAATTGGGCATTGTTCGTATCCGCGATTTCTCGCGACCTTTTTTCAATGCCTCGTTGGGCCTCTATGGTGCAATCATCGTCGAGCCGAAAGGCGCGACCTATCATGACCCGGAAACCGACATTGTCCTGGAAAGTGGGGTGGAGGCGGTCATTCGATTGCCCGACGGCAGCTATTTCCGGGAATTTGTGACCCTGTTTGCCGACCGGGACCCTGAAATCGGCACCTTCGTCATGCCCTATGATGTGTCGGTCGACGGTGACGCGAAGGTAAATAATCGCTCCACGCCGCTTGGGCCGCGAATACAGCGGTTGGGGCGCCGGAGGCCGGCTCGCCAAGCCCATCTCTTTACCGATGAATTTGCCGGCCCGCCCTTTACCCCGGTTTTTGTCGCGCAAGTGGGCGAGCAAATTCGAATGCGGGTCCTCAGCGTCTTTTCCGAGCAGCCCCAGGTGTTTTCCGTCGAAGGCCATGATTGGGCGCTGACACCCAGTTTGCCGGGATCCGATATCGTCAGTTCGCGTTTGCTGCAATCGGGCGGGGCGCTAAATCTTGAATTGCGTCATGCGGGTGGAGCGCAGGGACGTCCCGGCGATTATCTCTGGTCCAACCACCGGATGCCGTTTCTCGAGGCGGGCCAGTGGGGGCTGCTGCGCATATTACCCAAGCAACCGGATGCGGCGTTTGGTCCCCGGCGCGATATCCAGCTCTTTACCCAAAGAAGGCTGTAACCCGGTCGATTAATTTCGTGTGAGTAAGCGAGGTCCGGCCGGGCCGTTTCGGCGATCCGGAAGAACCTGGGATAGCATCGCCTGTGGGGCCGAGCCGAGCGTGTGATCGACGCAATCAATCAGGCCATGGCCAAATACTTGGTCAATTCCAGTCTGACCGAGATCGTGTGCATGGCCTGAGATAATGTCGTGGATCGTCGCGTCGAGCCCACCACCATTGCGGCCACCGTCACGAATGGCGATTGCCACAGCGGCCGTTAAAAACGGCGCGGCAAACGAAGTGCCGCTTAAGATTTCACCGCCGTCGGACGATGCCATATGCAGTGAAACACCGGGTGCGGCAAAATCTACATGGTCGCCCAGGCTCGCATAGTCATAAATCTTGAATTGAGCGTCAACTGCTGTTGCCGCGAGTACGCCGTCATAGGCACCAGGGAAATCGCGACCACTGACACCGCGATTATTGCCTGCCGCGGCAACCACAATAATACCGTGGGCGCGCGCTTTTTCGATTGCTTGGGCTATGAGCGGATTGTTTTTACCGGTCAAACTCACATTTATGACGGTAACTTCCATTTCGATAAGCCAGTCGACGGCATCGCCAAAGGCACGTGGATCGCCAAGAATACGCCCGTCGCGGGCACGACTGAATATATTGGCTGCAAATAGTTTGGCGTGGGGCAATAAGCCGCTGAAATTGTCGGAATTCTCATCTCCCACGAGCAATGCGGCGACGGCCGTGCCGTGATCCATCGGGACGGAAAGGTTAGAGCGGGACCTGAAATCTCTGGCCACAATATCCTGGTTGGCCAGGGCTGGGTGGTGAGGGTTGATGCCGCCATCGATCATGCCGATTTTCAGGCCGGCGCTTAGGGCAACGTTTTCTGCCGGCCAACGGATCATGCGTGCCGCTTCGAGAACAGTCATCGTCGGTGCATACTGTGGCTGATTATTAGCGGCGAAATTTAGGCCGCCGGATAGCGGGGGCGTGTAATTCGACTCTGCCAAAAAAAAGCAGGTTATGAGTGATGCTGCAAATAAGCAGCTTTTTCTAAAATTTATGCCGGTGGCTGAAATCGCTGTCATAACCTGTAATTCCTAATGCATTCGCTAAATCGTCCGATGCTTAAATCGCACATTTACTGAAGTCACCTATTTGTTTACGCCCAAAAGTACGAAGGAAGTGTAAATATAGTCCATTTTTCACCGGCAGGCGCATTCGCGCCATATCAAATTTAATATATATGATGCGCAAAATTAACCAAAACTTAAGGTTGTTAGCCGATCTTGAATACTCCTTAAAACCGAGAGTCGAGCTGCGGATGATTTGGCAATCAATGCTATCAATAGCCATTGTTGATGTCCTTGTTTTGTGTATTGCCGCCTTGGCGCTCGTGTCCATGGTGCGGCATCGCAAATATTTACATGTCTCGGGGTCCGTGTCGGGGCTGATTTGTATTGTTGCTGGCATCGTTCTCTTTGCATTGTTTTATGGGTCCGATCTCATTTTGGTCGCGGTGGCGCCGCATGTCCTCACTCCCGATGCCGCTCTTGAGGTCATTAAAAACCTGCATCCGGATGCTGCGTGGATAACCGGGTCCTATGGTCTTGTACTCATCGTCTGGGGCTTTTTAATCGTTAACCGGAATGCGGCAAGCCAAATCAAGGAAAGTCAGTCCCTAAATGTGCAATTACAGGCCGAGCTCGAGTCACGAACCCGGGCGGAAACCGAGCTAAAAGAGACCCAACGTCAATTGCGTTCAAAGGTTGAAAATTTGGAACGGACGTCTGCGGCCTATGAACGGCGCGGCGCGGAACTTGCGGACGGGGCGGACGAGTTGCGTGAGGCTCGCGATCAAGCGGAGAATGCTAATCGGAGTAAATCGGAATTTCTTGCGCTGATGAGCCACGAGTTGAGGACGCCACTAAATGCTGTGATCGGCTTTTCCGAGATGATTAAGGCGGAGACATTTGGTCCCGTCGGTAGCTCAAAATATCGTGATTATGCGACCGACATTCATGCTTCGGGCTGTCACCTTCTCCAGGTGATCAACGATATTCTTGACCTTTCGAAAGTCGAAGCGGGGGCGGAAGAACTCGTCGAGGAGGCCGTTGGCGCCAGCAGCCTCGTCAAAGCGGCGATGACTTTGGTTCAAGGTCGAGCCAGCCGGAGTGGAGTCACCCTTGATATCGATTTACCCGATGATCCGGTCACGCTTTTGGCTGATGAGCGCAAACTCAAGCAGGTATTGATCAATCTATTGAGTAATGCCGTCAAATATACCGAAGCGGGCGGCACCTGTGCGCTGAAACTTCGCGCCGACACTGTTGATGGTTTGGTCTTTACCATTTCCGATACGGGTATAGGCATCGCGGCAAATGATATTCCCCAAGTGCTTTCGCAATTTGGTCAAGTGCAAAACCGATTGAATAGAAAATTGACAGGCAGTGGCCTTGGCCTGCCACTGACAACAGCTTTGGTCAAATTGCATGGTGGAACGATTTCAATTGAGAGCGTTGTTGGGCTCGGTACGACGGTCACTGTAACGTTGCCTCCCCAGCGTATATTGACGACCAATACTACGGTCGATCCGAAGCAGGCGATAGACCTTCCACCAAAAACTGCCGGCATGATGCAAGCTTGAGAGCCAACGTGTTCGATATTGGTCGCATCCGCTTGATTTTATCCATAAAATATTCTCATGGAAAAAATCGCATATGCCATTTTGCTCCTCCTCGCCGGTTTATGGCTGGTCGTTCTGCTCGTCGGACTGGTGGCCGCATTTCCCTTTGGCTTGATCGGGTTTCTAGGGCTTGGCGCCATCGCCCTGCTTTTTGCAAAAGTTCTTCGAGAGCGGTTGGCCAGCGAGGAAGATGATTATTACGATCACAATATTGATAAATAGGGCTTTATATAAGTCGAATTGGTGGAGTGAGAAATGGTGCTGATTACGACGCAAGATAGGTTTGACGATCATGAAATCGAGGCGACACTGGGTATCGTTCGAGGAAATACGATCAGGGCGCGCCATGTCGGTAAGGATATTCTTGCCGGATTAAGAAATATAGTCGGTGGCGAAATTACCGAATATACAAAAATGCTTGCCGAGGCGCGCGAACAGGCTCTTGATCGGATGATTGCCCAAGGAGAAGAGTTGGGCGCCGACGGCATCGTCGGGTTTCGATTTTCTACAGCGGCTGTGATGCAGGGGTCGGCAGAGCTGCTGGCCTATGGTACGGCTGTGCGTTTCCGTCCTCAGAACAAGGGTTAGGGCACGATTATCGGGCCGAATGCGGTGATTTGCATTACTGATCTGTTTCTGGCGCTAAATATGCTAGGCTATACTCAGTCGGCGCCGAGAGCATAGTCGACCGGTTGGGCGGTAAATGCATTCCCGTTCTAGCCTACTGGAGAAGCGTCGGTCATAGACCGAATGCTGGGAGCGCTTCGAAAAGTACATGACGTCAACCATAACGTTCTATGTGAGGGTGACACCCGGGTAAAAGGAGTTTGAACAATGCGAAAATTTGTCATCTTAGCAGCTGCACTGCTGGCATTCGGTTCTCTACAGACCCGTTCCGCCACGGCGCAGGTGTTTGAAAGACCAAGTAACTGCAATGATTTTTCCATGACCGACGAGACTGCCTATAACGGCATCGTGGGGCATGCGCCAATGACCCTGATGGCCTGCCAAAACGGTATGTTCATGGAACATGGCAATCGTTCGGGCGCATTCTCCGGCCGGATGTTTATGGCGGCAAATTTTGATCTCAATACCAATAGAATTAGCGGCACGGTCGTTGATTATGAGGATGGAACCGGGTGTGGCCCCAATAGCTATGCGGTCGATGGCGAACTTATCGACGGCCAGTTCCTCGACCTGTCCGGCCTGAGACCCGTGCGGTTGGATAGCGGCTCGTTTAATGCTTGCATGGTTACTGGCGAGGTCGAGCGGGTTGACCGGCAATTTACCTTGCTCCCGCAGTTGCCGCCAACGCCACCGCAAAGTTCTAATAATACCCAGAATTCGAACTCGACGACGGTTACCTCGAGTTCTGGTGGCGTATCGACATCGACAAACACGTCCGGGCGCAGTTGTGGCATCAACGCCGGGACCCTTGTCGGCGGCGCGCTCGGCGGTTTTGCCGGGTCGCAGATCGGCAGTGGCTCGGGCAACCAGGCTGCTATTGCCGGTGGGGCATTACTTGGCGCCCTGGCGGGAACACAGGCTGGGTGTCGCTGATCGCTTCGTCATCGACTGATGCTTTTGATCTAGGTTTGAGCCCGAGGGCATATATATGTCCTCGGGCTCGGCGATTCTGTTTTAAGAAAATGGTGCACTCAATTGAGCAACACGGTTAAGCTCGGCTATTTCGCCCAACCAATTCACCCCAAAAACAGAAATTATTTCGACGTCCTCAATGAAAATATCGAGGCGGTGATTCTGGCCGACAAGCTCGGGTTTGAAGAGGCGTTCTTTGGCGAGCATTTTACCGATATATGTGAGCCGATCACCTCGGCCCTGCTGTTTATCGCCCGCCTGATTCCCGAAACAAAGACGATCCGGCTTGGCAGTATGACCACCAATTTGCCGGTCTATCACCCGGTGATGCTGGCCGGTCAGGTGGCAATGATCGATCAGATGGCCCAGGGCCGCTTCATTTGGGGGATCGGTCCGGGGGGACAGCCTTCGGATATCGAAGTTTTCGGCAATATGGAGATCGACCGCAACGCCAAGATGCTGGAGGCATTTGAGCAAATTCTCGCGGTATGGAACGAGGCGCCCCCTTATGATCAGGCCGGTGATTTTTGGTCATTTTCGACCGGCAAAACTTTTCGTCCGGAAATAGGCCAAGGCATAGCGCCAAAACCCTTTCATCTTCCCCATCCACCGGTCGTCGTGACGGTCCTGGCACCGCACAGCCAGGGTATTGCCCACGCTGCGACGCGAGGATGGACGCCGATTTCGTCGAATTATGTCCAGGCCCATTGGGTGGCCACCCATTTACCTAAACTGCTGGAAGGCCAGAAGAACGGCGGGCACCCCGAAGACCCTTCGGTTTGGCGGGTAGCAAAGAGTATTTTCGTTGCAGACGATGCCGACACTGCGCGCGCCTACGCAAAATCCGTCGACGGTCCCTATGGCTTCTATTTCAAAAATATCATGGATAAACTCGCCGGCGGTGGCCGCAAGGGCCTCTTTGCCGCTCATCCTGGCCAGACCGAAGAAGAAATCACCGTTGAGCAATCTCTCGAGACGCAGGTTATTGCTGGCGCTGTCAACGATGTGGTTGACCAGCTACTCGCATTTCGCGAGGAGGTCGGGCCGTTTGGAACGCTCATATATACCGCCCATGATTGGGCCGACCCGACCTTGGGGCGGCGATCAATGACCCTGATGGCCGAGCAAGTCATGCCGCGCTTCAATGAAGCGCTTAAGACGTAGGGTTGGGATAAATCTCGGCAAAGGATTTGGTGCGGCCGTTCGCCATCACAATATGGCAATGATGGCGCTTTAATTTACTCGGCTGTGTGACACCGCATGATTGGGCAATCGTACAGACTTCCTTAACCATTGTTTTTGCATAATTTTCGACCTTGGTCGCCTTGTCGCTCGGGTCGAGGCCTCCCTGCAAGCGCGGGTTATGGGTGGCGACGCCTGTCGGGCATTTGTTGGTATTGCATCTCATAGCCTGAATACAACCGAGTGAGAGCATGAACCCGCGTGCGCTGTTGATCGCGTCAGCCCCGGCGGCAAGAGCCCAGGCGACCTCGGTGGAGGTGATTAACTTGCCCGCGGCAATCAACTTGATGCGGTCGCGCAGCCCGTGCTGGGTCAACCGGTCATCGACCAGGGGCAGGGCCTCCTGGATTTGCAATCCGACATTGTCCATCAGGCTTGCCGGGGCAGCGCCCGAACCGCCGTCGCCACCGTCAATCGTGATGAAGTCGGGTGCGGCGTTGGGGCCGCGTCGGCCGATTTCTTGGCAAAATTCATCGATCCACCCATACGCCCCAATGACCGTTTTAAATCCTGTCGGCTTGCCAGTGATGCGCCGCACGCGCTCGATGAAATCCAGCAACTCGCCGATATTGTCGATATTGGGAAAACGGTTTGGACTGATCGAGGCCTTGCCCACGGGAATACCGCGTACCTTCGCAATCTCGTCTGTTACTTTGGCGGCGGGAAGAATGCCGCCTTTGCCTGGTTTCGCCCCTTGTGCGAGCTTAATTTCGAACATTTTGACTTGGCTATGGGCGGCGATTTCGGTGAGCTTGTCCACGTCAAGGTCCCCGTTTTCATCGCGAACCCCATACATCGCCGTGCCGATTTGAAAGATGAGATCGCTCCCTCCCTCAAGATGCCAGGGACTTAGTCCCCCTTCACCTGTATTGAGCCAGCATCCGGCCCGGGCTGCTCCGTGAGATAAGGCTTGCACTGCGGGTTTTGAAATGGCGCCATAACTCATTGCCGAAATATTATAAAATGCGCCCGCGCTATAAGGGTTGGGGCAATTCGACCCAAACAAAATTGGCCCGGGTGCGACACTATCTTCGTCAAGAATTGGAAATGGGCAATTAAGAAAGATCACTGTACCGGCCGGCCGTAGGTCGCGGGTAGACCCGAAGGCGATTGCCGACCCGTCGCCCCTGGCGGCGCGATAGACCCAGTTTCTCTGCTCCCGGTTGAACGGCATTTCTTCTCGGTCCGCCGAGAAAAAATACTGCCTAAAAAATACCCCGAAATGGGTGAATATATGACGCAACCGGCCGACAACAGGATAATTGTGGCGGATTGCATCTTTGTGTTGAAGGCTATCTATGGTGAAGACGATTGCCACAAAAAGAAGTCCGGTCCCAACTGCGAAAATAAACAGTGCCGACAAAAATGTAATGGCATTTTGGGAATAGGCGCTAATATGGTCGATCATGGAATGGGAGCCCTTTGCGAGCGTCTGAGTTAGCACTGAGACAATTGGCGATTGGTTAACAATCGCGCCAATAGCGTAAAATAGATGGTGCGAAGTGTGCCGGAGCAGCGCCGGTGGCGAAAGGCCGTTCACTCGAAAGTGATCCTGCGATCAATGTTGTTACCTGACGTTATATTGACCGGGGAACGGTGCGAACTCACTTAGAGTCGAGGAGGTGGCAGTCATGCTGTCCATAGGACGTATTGGATTGAATTTTTCTGGGCTGTTTGCGGCGACTTTTGCCGTTGTAGTTTCTTTGACCTTGCCGGCCTTGGCACAGCTGCCCGACATTCGGTCTCTCGAATCTTATGGCAATTGGGCATATCAGGTGTTGGCTCAACCGCCTACTGGCATTGGCTTTATGGCGAATGCCGAGGCTGATATTTTAGCTCAAACGAACCAGACACGGGCTCAGAGTGGACTAACTTCGGTCATCGGCTCTGCCCAATTACAAGCGGTGGCTCGGGTCCACGCCATCGACATGCTGGAACGCGGGTTTTTTAATCACGTCAATCCCGAGGGGCGCGGCCCAGCGGATCGCGTCGGTATTCTCGACCGTAGTTTTATTGGCACGACCGGGGAAAATATCGCCAGCAAGAGCGGATTTTTCGAACGAGACGAAGCCGGTCTCGCCCGGCAATTTCATAATAATTGGATGGGGAGCGAGGGGCATCGGCAGAATATTTTACGTGGTAATTGGACGGCGTTAGGGGTTGGTGTGGCCTATCGCGATGGCGCCGTCGTTGCCGTTCAGGTCTTTGGCAATGAAAAGGCGCGGCTCGAGCAACCGGCACCGATTAGTGTCCGGCGGGGCGAAGGGCTTGACCTGCGCGCGCGGGGGGGAAATGCGACGCCGCAGCTCTTTGACTTGTGGGACCCGGTGCGTATGAGGACTGTTGGCCGCCCTATGCAAATTGGTAGCGGCCTCATTGATGGGGCGCTCGCTGTGGCGGCCGGGACATATAGCGTTCGATTTTATTTCGCCGAAGGGGCGGGACGATTTCAAATATTCACGGGGCCTCGGTTGATCGTGCGATAGGCGAAAACCTTAGAGCAGCCCATCGTCGCTGAACCGGCGAACCCAGATAAAAATTACCAGCCCTGAAATAAATAGAAACAGACCAAGTTCAATATTGGCGAGCCAAACAACGGCTTCGTTAAACCCGCCCGAGCCTATGCGCAAATTATGTCCGGCCATTTGCGTATAAAAATCGTTCACGGAAATGGGGCGCCAGCGGCCTGTCGCCGACCAGCTAAGACCCTCTCGAAGCCAAACGAACGCACCTCCGACCATGAGAGATGCGGCAATTCCAACAAAGAGTATGGGCATAAGCCAACCTCGCTTTTGCACACTGTTGCGGAAAAGTGTCGATATTTTCTTAAAAAATGCCAAATATAGGGTATATGTGTGCGCTGTGTCGTGCAACCTGACGACCTGGACGAGGGCGCTCACTAGAAACTTGGACGTATTGCGCTTTTTTTAAGAGGGAAATCTGATGAGGCACAGTGCAACGTCTTTGGTGGTACTGGTACTGTTGAGCGCACTGACCGGCTGTGCAGTTGCGTCTCAGTTTGATCAATCGCTAAGAGGTTTGGAAGGCCAGTCGGCGATCAGTTTAGGCGATGGCAATACAAACTTTTTCGCCCGCGACCGGTTTGACGGGTTTGATCTGACAATAAACTATAGGCATCCCCAGCAGGGCGTCAGCGATCAGGTGACGTTGGATAGTTGCCGGCAGAAATTTGATCTCGCCGCAGTACGGGCGGCTCAAATGCGCGGCCGGTTTATCTCACGGATCGATAATAGATTGATCACCTCCCGGGTCCGCCCGTCCTTCGATGCACCGGGGTTTAGTGAGTGCACGATGTCGGCGCCGACGCGCTATACCGGTTGACCGGTAGGATAGTGTGAGCGGGGATAGTGCACTAACTCCTGAACAACGTATTGCCTTCTCGCCCATTGAGGGACGGGCACCATTGCACCTGCCCGACGGTGCGCGGTTGGCAATTTGGCCAGTGCTGGCCCTTGAACGCTGGGACATTGCAACGGCAATGCCACGGACTGTGCTTCCACCCCCCCAGGGTCAGGTTTTTTTGCCAGACGTGCCCAATTGGAGTTGGCATGAATATGGAATGCGGGTGGGGTTCTGGCGGATAAAGAAGGTTTTCGAACGGTTTGGCGTGCGCCCAACTGTGACGATTAATGCCGCCGTCTGCGAAAGCTACCCCGCCGTTGTCGAGGCCTGCCGGGAAAACGGTTGGGAATTTAATGCCCATTCCTACGGCCAGGTTCCGATGCATAAATTGGATAATCAGCAAGAGGTCATTGCAAAGAGTCTCGATATCATAGGTGCGGCCTGCGGCAAGCGGCCTCGCGGCTGGTTTGGTCCCGGCTTGACCCAAACTCTGGATACTATGGATTTACTGGCCCAAGCGGGGGTCGAATATGTTGGCGATCTGGTGCTCGACGATCAGCCGGTCACCGTCGAAACCGACCATGGCCCGATCGTCGCGCTCCCCTATAATTTTGAGCTGCATGATATCGCCCAACAGATGATCCAGTATCACAGCTCGGAAGTTTATGCGCGACGGGCCATAGACGCCTTTGACTGGCTTTACGAAGAAGCGGGACGCGAGGACGGAGCCGGTGCGCGGGTGTTGAGTTTTGCCGTTCACCCCTATATCAGCGGCCAGGCCCACAGAATAAGATATGTGCAAGAGGCGATTGAATATATGACCAGCAAGCCGGGTGTGGTGATTTGGGACGGGGAGCAGATCCTCGATTGGTATTTGGAGGCACGCGACGCCGAATGAGTGAATTTCCAGTTGCGCCACGCGATACGGTCGGCGCCTTTGTCCCCCATGGTCGCGAAACACGGGCCGGAAATCGCAGCGGCCCCCTTTCCGGCTATAGCTTTGCGGTTAAGGATCTCTTCGATATCGAGGGTATGGGCACCGGCGGTGGCAGTCCCGATTGGCTTGCCGATCATGGGGCCGCGACGGCGACGGCGCCGGCGGCTGCAGCGTTGCTTGACGCCGGCGCCGACATGGTGGGCAAGACCGTTTGCGATGAATTTTTCTACAGTCTTACCGGTGCCAATGCCCATTATGGAACGCCGGTGAATGTCCGTGCATCCGGTCGCCTGCCCGGCGGGTCATCGGCGGGTTCAGTGGCCGCAGTTGCCGCCAAATTATGCGACTTTGCCCTTGGTAGCGATACCGGCGGCTCGGTTCGGGTGCCAGCGGCGTTTTGTGGCCTTTATGGTTTACGCCCGACACATGGGCGGGTTGACCTCAGCCACGGAATGGCGATGGCGCCACGGTTTGATACCGGCGGGTGGTTTGCCCGTGATGCCAAACTTTTTCGCCAAGTCGGCGATGCCTTGCTCGTTGGCGATGAGGTCGAGGCCGAGATCAGCACGGTGATGCTGGCGGAAGATGCTTTTGGCCAAGCCGGTGCGCCTGTCGTTGCTTTACTGCGCGATTATCTCAAGGTGAAATCGGCCATTGTCCCCATGACCGAAAGAGTGGAATTGGCGCCGGGAAAGGATTTTGCTCGCCGAGCCGAAATATTTCGCATCGTCCAGGCCTATCAGGTCTGGGATACCTACGGCGATTGGATGACGAAAAATAAACCTAACCTGGGGCCGGGGATCAAAGACCGGATAGCCTTTGCCGCCACCGTGACCGATGACGCCTATGTCAAAGCCTTGGCTGAATGCGATGTACTGCGCGACGAGTTGCGGGCGATGATAAAGCCCGGCACGGTCATTGCGCTGCCGACGGCGCCCTGTATTGCGCCGCGCGCCGATGCGAGCGAGGACGAGTTTCTTGCTTTTCGGGTGCGGGGTATGGCGCTTACGTCGACTGCTGGGATATCGGGGCTACCCCAAATAACCCTGCCCGTGGGTGAGGTCGACGGATGTCCAATAGGATTATCGTTTCTCGGCTGGGCCGGGGGTGATGAAGCGCTGATGAATTTGGCCGTCCAGCTTTCGAGCTAGGGTCCCATCCATCCCGGTTGGTGCGCGATCCTGGGGGAACGATTTCGCGCGGCACCGAGCCGGGATGGCGGGGAGGATCCTAGAGGTGTCGGGTATTACTGAGCCGGCGGTCCTCCTCGGCCGGGGCCACCCGGTCCACGACGATCTGGGCGACCACGACGTTGGGGGCGAAGTTCATCTTCACCGATTATCCCGTCGCCGTCGCGGTCAAGCCTGGCGAATAGTTGATCCGACGGGCCGCCGAACTCATCGAGAGTGACGACGGCGTTGCCGTCGGCGTCGATCCGCTGAAAACTGTCGACCAACCGTTCACTATTGCGGCTTAGCCACAAGGCTTCATATTCGGCCAGGGAAATACTGCCGTCGCCATTGGTGTCGAACTCGGCAATTCTTGCCTGCTCGGCGGCGGCAACCTCGGCCAGACTGATGCTGCCGTCGCCGTTGGCGTCGAAGCGTTCGATTAAGTTCGGGCCACCGGGGCCACCAGGACCGCCGAACCGAGCGCCGCCCGGACCGCCTCGGCCAGGGGCCGCATCAAAATTTTGAGCCAACGCGCCTCCGGCGACACCTGCGCTTAGGATGGCAATGCTCGTAACGGCGAGAATTTTTGTTTTCAGTGACATCTTGACCTCTTTTCTGTTGTTTGCGTGTTGTGGAAGTTATTGAGCTATCTGATGTCACCAGTTAGCCGCATAAACGTCGCAAAAGTTTGCCGCCAAAGGGCCAAAATGGTCGCTAAATATGTCGAAACGCCATTTCGATACAGTTTGTTACATATTTCTTGTGACAGGCGTGGGCGCAACCGCTCATACTTTTAGCCATGACAGGCAATAGCGTTACCGAACCACATATATTGATCGTCGATGACCATCGCGAAATTCGCGACCTGGTCGGTCAATATTTGACCCGCAACGGTTATCGCGTGTCGTTGGCCGATGGCGGGCGGGCGATGGGAAAGATATTGGAACGCGCCTCTATTGATCTCGTCGTGCTCGACGTAATGATGCCCGGTGACGATGGCTTGACCATTTGCCGGGACCTGCGCGCGACGACGGATCTTCCGGTTATTCTTCTTACCGCCATGGCCGAGGATACGGACCGCGTGGTCGGGTTGGAAATGGGGGCGGATGATTACCTGACCAAGCCGTTTAACCCGCGCGAATTATTGGCGCGCATTAAGGCTGTGTTGCGGCGCACCAACGCCTTGCCCCGTCAAAAAATGGACATGCCAAAAGACGCAATTTGTTTTGATCGCTGGCGCCTTGATGCCAGCAAGCGCGAATTGGTCGGATCCGACGGGGTCGCGGTTCCCCTTAGCAGCGCTGAGTTTCGGCTCCTGACCGTCTTCATTCAGCACCCGAAGATGGTTTTGACCCGAGATCAATTATTGGATTTGACCAAGGGCAAGACGGCATTGGCCTTCGACCGGTCTATCGACAATCAGGTAAGCCGCTTGCGGCGCAAAATCGAAATTGACGCCAAAAACCCGACATTAATCAAAACGGTTTGGGGGGGCGGCTACATGTTTACCGGCGACGTCGAAATGTCGTGAAGGTACAGGCATTCAAACATATCGTGCCGCGCAGCCTTGCCGGGCAAATGATTACCTTGCTGCTGATAACACTCGTCGTGGCACAGGGCGTCAGTATTTTCGTCTTTGCCGGTGAGCGTGAAGCCGCTTTGGTGCGCGCCAATAATTTTCAAATGGTGACCCGTATCGCGACAACCTATCGGCTCTTGAGGGATGTATCCACCGAGCAGCATGCCCAAGTGATACTGGCCGCCAATTCGTCGGACCTACGCCTATGGAAGAGTGAAGAAAGCGCCGTCGATCCGTCAAATTCCGGCAATTCACCTTTTCGCCGCGCCTTAGAAGATGGGATCATCGCTACCGGCGCCCGCCAAGTTCTCGTTGATGTCTCGGGGGGGCTGGCCTTTCAGGGACGATCGCCGCGCCCCGGGCCGCAAGTGGGTCGACCCGATCCTCGCCGTCCCCGAGGGGGATTTCGACCCCGCCAGGATTTGCCTCCTTTGCCCCCTTTGGACCGGGTGGAACTCGCCATCTCCATCCAATTTGACGATGGCAGTTGGTTGAATGCGGCGACCCGGCACGATGAACCTGTATCGGGTTGGGCGACAGCCAGTTTGGTTTCGATGGCCCTAACCGCGATCGCCCTGATCGCCATGGTCATTTTTATGGTGCGACGTATCACCCGTCCAATGCGGACCCTGGCGATTGCCACCGAAGGCGTCGGCCGCGGAGAGGAAATTGCCGATCTTCCCGAAAAGGGACCTGAAGATATCCGGCGCGTGACCCGCGCCTTTAACCGAATGCAAGAACGACTTGAACGTTTCGTTCGGGACCGCACGCAGATGCTGGCGGCAATTTCTCACGATCTACGCTCGCCGATCACCGTATTGCGATTGCGCGCTGAAATGATTGAAGACGTAGAGATCCGCGAAAAAATGTTGGGTACGCTACAAGAAATGTCGGAAATGACCGAGGCGACCCTCACCTTTGCGCGCCAGGAGGCCGATCATGAGCAAACCCGCACCGTCGATTTGTCGGCGCTTATTGGTGCCGTTTGCGATGATATCGCGGAGTCGCACGGTGAACTATCTCACTGTGAAACATCTCTGGGCGAAATGGGAGGGAAACAAGTGGTGACCTTCGAACCCCAGGATGGTTTGGCTGTTCGGGGACGCTCGGTTAGCTTAAAGAGGGCGATGCGAAATCTAATCGAAAACGCGATTGCCTATGGGACATGCGCGCGAGTTCGGCTGAGAATTGCTGATCGAATTGTGACGATTTTCGTCGATGATGATGGACCCGGCATTGACCAAGCGTCCCGCGAAGACGTGTTTGCGCCGTTTTATCGCCTGGAGGGGTCGCGCAATCGCGATACTGGCGGGGTTGGGCTCGGCCTATCGATTGCCCGAACGATTATTCGCAGTCACGGCGGCGATATCGAGCTGGAGAACCGCGACAGCGCATCCGGCGCTGTCGCTGGTCTGCGCGTGACAATAACTTTGCCGACGCTCCTGTAATATTTTCCGGTCAGATATAGCTCCACTGGTCCATGCGCGCTAAATGCTCCTCGACGCCGTGTACGCCGGGCAATGTTTCGGCGGCAACCCGTAGGGCTTCGCGCTCTTCTTCCGAATAGATCCGACCCCAAATCTGGACAATGCCGTCGTTGACAAAGATGCTGAGATCGCTCGGTCGCAGCCATTTATTTTCGTCCAGCCGTTCCAGCAATTTTACGCGGATCGCTTCGTCTCCTTCGGCAACGGTGTTTTCGAGATTGCCCTCGAAATTGGCCAGCGCCTGCACCAGGTCGGCTCGACTGACAATACCGACCAGGATTTTCCCATCGAGCACCGGGACGCGCTTTATGTTGCGCTTGGCAAACAGCTTGGCAATCTCGGTGAGCGGCATTTCTCGTGTGGCGCAAACGACGTCGGTGACCATTAAATCGGCGGCTTTCACCGCGTGGGATTTAACATAGTCACGGGCAACTTGGCGCGGTTCGGAGAAGAACCCAAGCAGGCCTGTTTCAGGTTTTTGATCGGTTTCAATCTCAAACCTGCGGATCAGGTCGCCTTCACTGATCAGGCCGGCTAGATAACCGCTCTTGTCGATGACGGGCACGGCGCTAATTCTATTTTCAACCAAAATAGCAGCGATATCGCGGATATTTGTGTCTACGCCAACCGTAATGACTTTTGAGGTCATTACATCTCTTGCTTTTAGCATCGCACCCTCCTGCCAAAATTGTTGGTATAGGGTATTTTGGGCCTAGGGCGGGGGGCGTGTATTTGACCCAAATCAACTCTGATAGGGCAAAAAGTAAAAAAAAATGGGAGGAGCCGAGGCTCCTCCCACATTCTCACAAGCCTATCGGAGGCTATTCTTCAGCGTGGTCATCTTCCGCCGGTTCTTCGGCATGGTCGTCTTCCGCCGGTTCTTCGGTGGTTTCATATTTCAGCTCGATCGTTGCGCCCGACCGCAACCCTTCGATATGGTCTTCCATTGCTTTTTGGCGTAGCTCGGGCTCTAGCTGGACGCGCATTGACTGGAAGGGGGGGGCATCGACTTCTTGGACATCGTCAACTTTGATCACATGCCAGCCGAATTGGGTCTGCACCGGGGTCGCGCTGAATGCGCCGACTTCCATTGCAAAGGCGGCGATGGCGAAGGGCTCGACCATGGCGTTTTTCTTAAAAAATCCGAGACTGCCACCGGACTCGCTCGAAGGGCCAATTGACCTTTCCTGGGCCAAGGTAGCAAAATCAGCGCCGCCTTGAAGTTCGGCGATGACCGCAAGAGCTTCTTCTTCGGTGTCGAGCAGAATGTGACTGGCACTGACTTCTTTTGTCAACTCGTCGGCCTGGACCTGTTCGTCATAGGCTGCCTGAAGGGCTGCGTCCGTGACCGCTTCATCTTGCACGCGAGCAACATTCGCCTCACGCAACGAGAACACTTTGAAACGTTCGATGCTGTGCAAGAAATCTTGGGAATCGCCAAGCCCTTGGGTCCGGCCTTCGGCGGCGAGGAGTTCGGTTTCAATGAGCGTGTTCATCAACGGTTCGCGCAGCTGGTCGATGGGCATCGCCTGAACATTAGGCGGCAGTTGGGAAACGGCCGAGTCCAAATCTTTCTGCGTGATATTAACGCCATTGACGATGGCC
The DNA here is from genome assembly GCA_021774575.1 of Alphaproteobacteria bacterium. Classification (GTDB taxonomy): domain Bacteria; phylum Pseudomonadota; class Alphaproteobacteria; order UBA6615; family UBA6615; genus JAJFIX01. The sequence continues at coordinate 84,341 of JAJFIX010000037.1, forward strand.
AATACCGGCGAATTGTCCTCAACTTTTACCTCAGTATCGGACTGCAAAAAATCACAGCCGCCGATCAAGAGGGTTCCGGACAGCGCGACAACGCTGAGAGGTAAAACTAGTCTTTTCATAATACTGATCCGTTCTATGTGGTGTTGCCGCCAGCAGGCAAAACATGTGCTCAGCCGGTTTGAATCCAATTTTAGCGTGAAGTTATTACCCCATATTCTATGCCTAGGGCAATGATTCGTGCCGATAATCGGGCAAATACAGTTTGGACGTTAAACATGAAGGACTCTTTTAGGGAAGGCGAATAGCCCCATCGAGCCGTACGACTTCGCCGTTCATCAACCGGTTTTCGATCATATGTTGGGCGAGGGCGGCAAATTCCTGCGGCGTACCCAATCGATTAGGAAAAGGTGCGAGTTTTGCAAGTCCGTCAATTACCTTTTCCGGCAGCCCAGCGGCCATGGGAGTATCCATAATGCCCGGCGCAATTGTCAGTACACGAATGCCAAACCGGGAGAGTTCCCGCGCGGCTGGCAGTGTGAGCGCGGCTATACCCCCTTTTGACGCCGAATAGGCGGCTTGGCCGATTTGGCCGTCAAATGCCGCCACCGAGGCGGTTGAGATAATCACCCCGCGTTCACCCTCTTCCAGGGGCGGCGTTTGGGCGATTGCTGCCGACCCGGCGCGCATCGCATTGAAGCTACCGATAAGGTTGATATTGATAACTTTGGCAAAATCATCGAGGGGCATCGGGCCGTCACGCCCTACTATTCGTTTCGCCGGTCCAATACCGGCGCAATTCATTACAATTCGAAAAGCCATGCTCGACCGGTCTTGCAGTTCGGCAATTGCCGCGTCCATTGCATGCTCGTTGGTGACATCGCAAGAAAGAGCGATGCCGCCCAGTCGCTCGGCGACCTCGCGCGCTGCCGGCTCGTTGATATCGAGAATACCGACCAAGCCGCCGGCGTCGGCAATCATCTCGGCGACAGCCAACCCCAGCCCCGATGCGCCGCCGGTTATGAGCGCTGCCGCTCCTTCGATCTTCATGAAATTGGGTGCTCCTTAAACAAGGTTTTCTATTAATACAGCCATGCCTTGCCCGCCGCCAATACAGGCAGCGGCGATCCCCAAGCGTCCCCCATTTTCGGCAAGTTGGCGCGCCAATGTGAGGGTGCAGCGCAATCCGGTTGCCGCCAACGGATGGCCAAGAGCGATGGCGCCACCATTCACATTCACCCTTCCTTGATCAAGGTCGAGTTCGGCGAGGCAAGCCAGGACCTGGGCACCGAACGCCTCGTTGATTTCAAATAAATCAATATCGTCGAGGCCAAGTTCGGTTGCGGCGAGCAGTTTAGCGATTGCCGTTGCCGGGCCGATACCCATGATATGGGGGGGCACGCCGACCGTCGCCGATGCCAGGAAGCGGGTGCTGGGTGCGGTTTCAAGGTCTTGACGGGTCCGACCGGATACAACCGTCATGGCCGCCGCCCCGTCGACAATCGCCGAGCTGTTGCCCGCCGTCTGCACGCCACCGAAAACCGGCCGGAGTTTGGCCAGCGCTTGGGCGTCCGTCGGCCGGATATGATTGTCGGCATCAAAACGCTTTTGGCCACCGGTCAAACGCAATTTGCGTGGTGAGTAGCCGTCAACCTCGTAGCTGCAATTCTCCAGCGGTGTAATTTCTCCGGCAAAAAATCCGCGTGCCTGGGCGGCGGCGGCCTTGGCAAAACTTGCTGCGGCTAAACTGTCGGTCGCCTCTCGGTCGATTTGGTAATCGCGCGCCAGATTTTCCGCCGTTCCGCCCATCTGCAGGTCCGGCGCCGTGTCGTGCAGGCTTTCCCAGAGGAAATCTCGAAAATCGGGGCTTTGCCCCAATTTTATGCCGGTTCGGCTGGAATAGGATGCGATTGGATTGCGTGACATCGATTCCGCTCCGACGCACAATACCCTGTCACCCCGGTTCAGCGTCAGGGCGTCGGCAGCTTGGGTCAGTAATTCAAATCCGGATCCACATAGCCGGTGGGCAAATAATGCCGGGACGTCATGAGGAATATTTGCATAAAGGCCGATATGGCGCGGCAGATATAGGGCGTCAAAGCTCGCTTGAGCCAGAGATGAGGCGACGACCAAATCGACCTCATCGGCGGCGACACCGGCGCGGTCAAGGCTGTCGCGGGCAACTGCAATTCCTAAGTCGGTTGGCGAGATAGCTGCCAAGACACCGCCGAAATCGGCAAATGCCGTGCGGCAGCCTCCGGTCAGATAGACGTCTTCATATTGGGTCGCATATCCACGCATGATTGTCACTCTTCAGGTTTGATGATGTCAGTATCGTCGGGTTCATCGTAAAGTCGCCGAACCTCGCCGTCACGCGCGGACAAGACAGCGCGCTGGTTGATATAGCCTTTATCGGTGATTTCGCCTAGGTCGACGGAGGGGGAATCGCTCAAAATCATCGCCCGGCCGATATGCGTCGTCGCCGCCGGATGGGCTTTATTGTGGGCGCTGAGACCGGCGGCCAAGGTTTTGTAGATGTCGGTATCGAATTGGCGTTGGTGGAGAAAAAGCAATAGTCCGATTTCGTCGCGATGCTCACCGGTGACAACACAGTCCTGGACGAAAGGGGCGAGGTGCGAAAGCGCGGTCAGCCGAAGGGCGCCAACATTAACCCAGCTACCTGTTCCGAGTTTGAAATTTTCTGCCAGCCGTCCGTCAAAGTAAATCCCCGCTTCCGGGCGTGCCGGATCGACCAGGCCCCCCGCGTCGCCGGTGCGAAAAAACCCATCTCGATCAAATGCCGCGGCTGTCAGCTCGGGCGCTCCGAGATAGCCGGGGGTAACATTGGGGCCTTTCACCCGAAGTTCAAATCGGCCGTTTATTGGCGCGAGCTTGACCGTCGTTCCGGGACAGGGCAGGCCGATATTGGGTGGTTGGGCATCGGCAAAGAATGTCATGGTGGCCAATGGTGCGGTTTCCGTCGATCCCCAGCCGGTTCCAATGGGAACGGCGTGGCCGAGAATTTTTCTCGCCAACGCGTCGATACGATCATAAAGCGCGTGGGGCAACCCGGCCCCGGCATAGACGAGGGTGTTCAGTCGAGCAAAGAACCTAGCTGCCAAATCCAGGTCGATCTCCAATTCGGTGATCAGGAGTTCATAACCGCGCGGTACGTTAAAATAAACCGTTGGTGAAATGTCTCGTAAATTTTCGAGGGTGACATCGATTGGTCCGGGAGCAGGACGTCCGCCATCTATATAAAGAGTGCCGCCGGCGCGCAAAATCATATGAAAATTATGATTGCCGCCGAAAGTGTGGCTCCAAGGTAGCCAATCGACAATGATCGGTTTTTCCGCATCCAAGAAGGGCCAGAGGCCCGCCAACGCCGCTTGGTTCGAGCACAGCATCCGGTGAGTATTGATAATGCCTTTTGGCGATCCGGTTGAGCCCGAGGAAAAAAGTATCTTGGCGGTGCTATCGGGACCGACATCGATTTCCCTCTCCGGTCCGGTTCGCGGTTCCAGCTCGCCAATCAACGCGGACAGAGTGGTTAGAGGCGGACCCGCTTGGCGCAATGTATCGCCTGCCGAACCGAACTTGTCGTCATCACCGAAAAGAACCAGCCCTGGTTCGAGAGTTCGACAGATTTCCTGCAGCCGCCCAAAATTGCGCCCGGACTCCGCATATCCCGTTGAAATCGGTGAAATTGGTACGCCGCTAAGATAGGCGCCGAGCATAATCATGGCATGTTCGATGCTGTTATCGGCAATCACCATTACCGGTTTGTCGGGCCCGAGGCCCCTGGCGGCCAGTTGTTTGCCGATGGCTCGGGCCATGTCATAGGCTTGGCGATAGCTGATGGTGTGCCAGTGTTTGCTAGGCCCATTGCGGCGCTCTGCCAAAAAAGGTGTGCCGGGGGTTGCCTTGGCCCAACGCTGGAGCCAATCGCCAAGCCGTTTCGGGTAGGTGCCGAGTTTGGTTTTGTTATCGAGCAAGATCGATCCGTCGTTACCATGACGCATTGAAACTTGTGGCTTGCCCATGCGTTGATAACCGGGGGCGATCCCGTTCATTTGGTTTTCGAGCGCCGACGCGGTTTCTTTTTATCGTCGAGGAATTTGCGCATTCGCGTCGTTGCGTCGCGATTGGTTTGGGTCAGGGCGACGGCAAGGGATTCAGTAAACAAACCATCCTGGGACCCCATTTCGGAAATATGATCGAGACCGTCGATAATCATCCGGTTGGAAATGGGCGCATTTTCGATTACCGATTTCGCCAGTTCCGTTGCCTTGGCCAGAGCGCTGTCGGCAAGATAATGGGAAAGTCCCCAATGATGGCCCTCGCTCGCGCTGAGCGTCCGGCCGGTCAGCATGATTTCGGTCAATCGGTCGGCGCCGATGACTTTGGCCACCCTGACCGATGCGCCGCCCCCGGTGAATATGCCGTGCCGTCCCTCGGGCATGCGATAGAATGTTGTCTCGTCGGCGACCCGCACATGGGCGGCCATTGCCAGCTCCAGACCTCCGCCAATTACCGCACCGCTCATTGCGGCGATCACCGGCAGGCCGCAATGGCGCATTTTTTCAACCAGACTGTGCCAACGCCGCGAATGGTCGAATACTTCGATCGGGCTGCGGTCGAGATGGGTCGATAGATCGAGGCCGGCGGAAAAATTCTTCGACGTCGAATGCAGCAAGATCGACTTGGCGGCATTCGGCAAATTGTCGAAAACAGCTTCGAGTTCTGCTAGAAGGGCATCGTTAACGGCATTATGTTTGGCCGGTCGATCTAATCCAATATTCAAAATCGCGCCCCGCCGCATGACCTTGATCATCGTGTTTTTTCGGGTCGCCTTTTTTGGCATTATTTGTCGCTCCGGTCAGTCGAACTTGCCGGCAAAATGACAGGCAACATTCGTCCCGCCGAATTTGGCAAAAGCGGGTTGCTCTAGGGCGCAAATATCTCCGGCTTGCGGGCATCGTGTGTGAAAAGCGCACCCGGTGGGCGGCGATAGCGGCGACGGCAATTCGCCCGATAGCACAATGCGTTCCGATCGTGCCTCTGGATTTATGTGGGGCGTGCTTGCCAGCAAGGCGCGCGTATATGGGTGTTGCGGCGAGGTAAAAATTTCGGCGGCCGGCCCATGCTCAACGGCGCGGCCAAGATACATGACCATTACATCGTCGGCGATATGACGGACGACACTGAGATCGTGGGAAATAAAGACGTAAGCAAGGCCGAGCTCTTCCTGCAGGTCCATCAGGAGATTAAGAACTTGAGCCTGAATTGAGACGTCGAGTGCCGAGACCGGTTCGTCGGCGATAATTATTTTTGGGCGCAGAACAAGGGCCCGGGCGATGGCGATGCGCTGTCGTTGACCACCCGAAAACATATGGGGATAGCGATCAAAATGCTCCGGCCGGAGGCCAACCTTGGCCATGATGTCGAGCACTTTTTCTCGCCGTTCAGCCTTGGTTAGCTTGGTATTAACGACCAGGGGCTCGCCAATAATTGTGCCGACTTTTTTGCGCGGGTTGAGCGAACCGAACGGGTCCTGGAAAATTATTTGCACCGTTTGGCGCATGACCGGGGTGACATGTTTCGGTGCCCGCTCGATATTTGTACCGGCAATAGACAGCCTGCCGCGCGTTTGGGGCTCGATCATGGTGAGCAGCCGCGCCAATGTCGATTTTCCGCAACCGGATTCGCCGACCACCGCCAGCGTGCGCCGCTCGGCCAATTCAAAACTGACCCCGTCGAGGGCGCGTACAAGAGATGGCTTGGCAAACATGCCGTTGGAAACCGTGTAATGGCGGGCGAGATCGTTGGCTCGCAATATGGGTTCGCCGGTCATGCGGCCTTGCCTTCCGGTAATCCTTCTACGTTGAGCGGTGTGTGACACCTGACCTGACGTCCCGCTGGTCCTCCAAGGGAGGGGTTGGTTGTGTGGCACATTTGGCTGGCAAAGGCGCATCTTGGGTTAAGCAGGCATCCGCGCGGTCGGTCATACTGGCCCGGTACGACACCGGGGATGGTGCGCAATCGTTCATGCCCGACCGAGCGCTCGGGTAGGGCGTTTAACAGTGCTGCAGTATAGGGATGGCGCGGATGGTCAAAGATTTCGGGGATCGGTCCGGTCTCGACGATTTGTCCTGCATACATCACGATCAGCCGTTGGGCGGCTTCGGCAATCAAGGCAAGGTCGTGGGTGATCAACATCAACGCCATGCGGTGCTTGCGCTGAATATCGAGTAGCAGATCCATAATTTGGGCTTGGATGGTGACGTCCAGCGCCGTTGTTGGCTCGTCGGCAATAAGCAGTCGGGGATTACAGGCAATGGCCATGGCGATCATCACCCGCTGGCTCATACCGCCGGATAATTGGTGCGGGAAACTGCGAGCGCGGGCCGCCGGATCGGGGATGCCAACCAGGCTCAAAAGCTCAATTGTTCGCGCCTTTCGCTCGGCTCGGCTGCCGCCGATATGTTCCTTAAGCGCCTCTGATATCTGAAAGCCGGCGGTAAAACACGGATTGAGGCTGGTCATCGGCTCCTGGAATATCATCGATATTTCCTTGCCGATGATTTTGCGCCGATCCCTGCGAGGAATATTGACCAGGTCATGACCGTCAAACTCGATCTGGTCGGCCTTGACCCGTCCGGGGAAATCGATCAGTCCCATTTGGGCCAACGCGGTAACGCTTTTGCCTGACCCGGATTCGCCGACAATGCCCACCACCTCGCCCTCATCGATGGTGAGATCAACGGAATCGACAGCACGGAAAGCCGCATGTTCCGGGCCAAATTCTACGTTTAAATTTTTGACGTCGAGCAAGGGCATCGGCCGTCCTATTCTTTCAGGCGGGGGTCAAGAGCATCCCGCAGCCCGTCGCCCATGAGGTTAAAGGCCAGCACAGTGATCAAAATCGCCATGCCGGGGAAGGTCATCACCCACCAGGCGCGCCGGATAAATTCCCGTGCCGTCGCCAGCATCGTGCCCCATTCTGGCGTCGGCGGCTGTGCGCCCAGGCCCAAAAACCCAAGGGCGGCGGCATCCAGAATGGCCGAGGAAAACCCAAGGGTTGCCTGGACGATAATTGGCGCCATTGCATTGGGAAGAATGGTGATGAACATCAGGCGCAGAGTATTGGCGCCGGCGGTCTTGGAGGCGGTGACATAATCGCGCGCCGCCTCGCCCATGACGGCCGCCCGGGTAATGCGAATATATTGGGGCAGGGCGACAATGGCGATGGCAATGGTCGCGTTCATCAGGCTCGGACCTAAAATGGCGACAACGGCTAGGGCCAGGAGAAGAGCCGGAAACGCCATGACAATATCGACGGTCCGCATGATGAGATTATCGACCCAGCCACGAAAGAACCCAGCAGCGAGGCCCAGGGTGACCCCGAAAAACAAAGCCAGCGTCACCGATATTGCGCCAATCATCAGTGAAAACCGGCTGCCGTGAATAAGCCGGGAAAGCATGTCCCGCCCGATCGGATCGGTGCCAAAAATAAATTGGCTGTTTCCACCGTCTTGCCACATTGGCGGAATCAGCAAGAAATCTCGATATTGCTGGTTGGGATCGTGGGGCGCGATCAAGTCGGCGGAGAAGGCAATGCCGATCATGATGATGATGGTAAACAGGCCGACCACAGCGCCATGATTTTCGCGAAAACTGGACCAAAATTGCCGTAGCGGACTCGGCTGTTCGATCTCCGTCGTGGCTTGCGCCGTTTGTTCTGCTTGTTCTTGGTCGGTGACTGTCATTGTCTGTCCAAATTTCACGCGTGACTGATGCGCGGGTTGATGACCCCGTAAAGGAGATCGACCAGCAAATTGACAACGATAACTGTTGCCGCGATCATCAGAACTCCACCCTGGATTACCGGGTAATCACGACGTGAAATCGAGTCGATAATCCACTTGCCGATCCCTGGCCAGGCAAAGATTGTTTCGGTCAAGATTGCACCACCCAAGGCGACGCTGACCTGCAGGCCGATCACCGTAACCACGGGGATAAGGGCGTTACGCAGGGCGTGGATGTCGATGATCCGCAGCCGCGACAAACCCTTGGCGCGAGCCGTGCGGATGTAATCGTCGGTCAGCACCTCGACCATGGAGGACCGGGTCATCCGCGCGATCACGGCCAGTGGGATCGTAGCAAGAACGATCGACGGCAAAATTAGGTGCCGGACCGTCGATTTAAATGCCCCTTCCTGACCTGAGAGCAGTGAATCGATCAGCATGAAACCGGTAACCCGGTCGAAGAAAAATTTGACGTCAATACGGCCTGAGACCGGCGTCCAGCCGAGATTAACCGAGAATAGGAGGATCAAGAGCAGGGCCCACCAGAAAATCGGCATCGAATAGCCGGTCAATGAAACTGCCATTACCGAGTGATCAAATGCCGATTTACGTTTTACGCCAGCCAGAATGCCTGCCGGCAGACCGACAATCACGGCAAGAAATATGGCAATTACGGAAAGTTCTACGGTGGCTGGAAACCGGGCAAAAAACTCGTGTACGACCGGGCGCCTAGCAACGATCGAATCGCCCAGATCACCCTGGAGCATGTGCCCCATATAAATGAGGTATTGCTGATGCAGTGGCTTGTCGAGGCCGAATTTGGCTTCCAATTGGACGCGACGCTCGGCACTCACCACCCGCTCACCGGCGATGAGGTCGATCGGATCGCCGGGAATGAGATGAATGAGGGCAAAGGCAAGCAAGGTGACGCCGACGAATGTCGGAATGACCAGGAATAGGCGGCGGACTAAAAACGTGAGCATAAGAGTGATTTATATCCCGAACGAAAGGTGGGCGGAAGTCATGACTTCCGCCCACCCCTCAAATGACAGTTTTCGTGGCGTCTACTCTTGAATATCGACACCGTAGAAGACATGTCCGCCAAAGGGGTCGATCCGGAAATCACTGACCCTCGAGCTAATCGGCTCAAACACCCGCGAATGGGCAATAGTGACCCAAGGCGCTTCTTCCTTCGAGATGACCTGCGCCTGCTCATAGAGGCTGGTGCGTTCGGCCACATCCGCCGTCCGTTTGGCCGCCTGGATCAGATCCTCGAAAGGCTGATGGCACCAACGGGCCCGGTTCGTGCCGTCTTGGGCCGCAGAACAACCAAGCAGAACTGCAAGGAAGTTGTCGGGATCGCCATTATCGCCGGTCCAGCCAAGCAGGACCGTGTCATGCTCACCGTCTTTCGAGCGACGCAGATACTCGCCCCATTCGAAACTGACGATTTCAGCCGTGACGCCGACATCCGCCCAGTCAGCCTGAATGAGTTCGGCCATGCGGGCCGCATTCGGGTTGTAGGGACGTTGAACAGGCATCGCCCAGACATTGGTCGAGAAGCCATCGGCAAAACCCGCTTCCGCAAGCAACGCTCTGGCCGCGTCCGGATCAAAGGCATAGTCCTCGACCGCATCGTTATAAGACCAGATGGTCGGCGGAATTGGGTTCTTGGCAATAACGCCGGAGCCCTGGAAAACCGCGTCGATGATCGCTTGTTTGTTGATCGCCATGCTCAGAGCTTGGCGCACACGAACATCGGTGAAGGGCGCGCGCTCGGTGTTGAACGCCAAATACCCAGTGTTGAGGCCTTCGGCTTCGAGCAGGTTGATATTGGGGTCGGCGCGCATTGCGTCGAGGTCGGCCGGGTTGGGAAACGGCATGACGTCACATTCGCCGGCTTGCAGTTTGGCAAATCGTACCGAGCTATCCGGCGTGATCGAGAAGATCAGGTCGTCGATCGGCGCTTTGCCTCGGAAATAATCCTCATGCGCGGCATAGCGAATGACGGCGTCGGGTTGGAAATCGACGAGACGGAACGGTCCCGTGCCAATCGGTTCTTGATCAATGATTTCCGGGGTGCCAGCCGCCAACATTTGATCGGCATATTCTGACGACATAATCGAGGCAAAATCCATCGCAAGATTGGCAATGAACGGGGCTTCCGGACGCGTCAGATTAAACCGGACCGTCAAATCGTCGATCTTCTCGACGCTTTCAATCAGGCTCGGCATATCCATGCCCTGGAAATACTCGTAGGTGCCGCCCGAAACGTTGAAGAAGGGGTGGCTATCGACACGCTGACGGTCAAACGAGAAAATTATGTCGTCGGCGTTGAAATCCCGGGAGGGGGTAAAGCGATCATTGCTCTGCCACTTAATCCCGGACCGTAGGTTGAAGGTATAGGTCGTGCCGTTGTTCGACACTTCCCAGCTATCTGCAAGAGCCGGGACGATATTGGTCGTACCCCGGTCGAACTCGACCAAGCGGTTATAAATTTGGCGCGAACTCGCGTCGAAGGTCGTACCGGCGGTAAAGAGTGACGGGTTAAAACCTTCTGGATTGGCCTCTGAGCAATAGACGAGCGTCTTTGCAGCAGCACTGCTCGTGGGCAGTGCGGCCATGCCAGCTGTAACAGCCACGGCCAAGCTCGTCAAAATGCAGAGTTTTGCGTTTTTCATGATCCTTCCCTCTATTGCTATCGCTTATTGTTGTTATGGACCCAGTAAAAATGGGGGCCAATTACTGGTCATATAAACTTTGACCAACTGGTCAAATGACTTGGCCCATTCCATCACAGATAGGTTTGAGGATAAAGCGATATTACGCGCATAAAATCGGCAGAAATCTGCCGATTAATACGGAAAGGTACGTAGGATGCCGGAAATTGCAGTGATATCCAGTGATTACGCTACGGTTGAAGTCTCCGAATTTTGTCCCTCTGGCGACAAGCCGAGCTTTGCCATCAGCGCCCGGTCTTTGTCTGCGTCGCGATTATCTGCTGTGAGCAGTTTCTCGCCATAAAAGATCGAATTAGCGCCAGCCAGAAAACACAGGGCTTGGCCTTCTTCGCTCATTTCAGCACGCCCCGCTGACAGGCGAACATGGGATTTCGGCATCAAAATGCGCGCGACGGCAATGGTGCGAACAAGTTCAAAAATATCGAGCGGCGGGACATCTGCCAACGGTGTGCCGGGGATCGGCACCAGCATATTGACCGGCACGCTTTCGGGGGGCGGGTCGAGGCGGGCCAGGGTGCTCAGCATGTCGGATCGGTCTTGCCGCTGCTCGCCCATGCCGACAATGCCACCGCAGCAAACCTTTAATTCAGCATCACGCACCACCGCCAATGTATTTAGCCTGTCTTCGAATGTGCGCGTGGTAATGATCTCGGAATAATAGGATTCTGAGGTATCGATATTGTGATTGTAATAATCGAGGCCGGCTGTCTTTAGCGCTCGCGCTTGTTTTTCATCCAGCATGCCGAGGGTGGCGCAGGTTTCAAGGCCCATTGCCCTAACCTCACCGATCATTTCGCAAAGCTCGGGCAGGTCCCGGTCTTTCAGGTTCCGCCAGGCAGCCCCCATGCAGAGCCGGGTTGCCCCCGCCGCTTTGGCGTCGCGGGCGGCCCCCAGGACCTCGGCGACATGCATCAATTTGGATGCGTCTGTGTCGGTCTCATAGGACGCACTCTGACCGCAATATTTGCAATCTTCCGGGCATCCGCCGGTTTTTACCGAGACAAGATGCGATAATTGTACCGTGCCGGTATCCCAGTGTTGCCGATGCACGGTTTGTGCTTGAAACATCAAATCGGCAAATGGCAGGTCAAATAGCTCGGCCGCGCTCATACTCATATCTTCATCCCGTTACGTTTTTGGCGGCCAATTCAATCGCGTCATAGGCGCGGTCTAGCTGGTCGTTGGTGATGCAATAAGGGGGCAATAAATACACTACATTGCCCAAAGGTCTCAGTAACAATTCACGTTCAAAAAAGAATGATTTCAGCTTCGGGCCGATGGCCGATCTATACCCTCCTTGCCCGGCGGCAAAATCGAGGGCGGCAATCGTCCCGGTGACGCGGGTTCGCTCAATTCTGGATAGGGTCGCCAGATGGGCGAGGCGGTCGCGATGGCAGTTTTCGATGCGCGCCCAATTTTCCGTCGTTCCTGGTTGTTCAAGAAGATCCAGGGAGGCCAAAGCAGCTGCACAGCCGAGAGGGTTGGCGGTAAATGAATGGCCGTGAGCAAAGGCGCGATCAAATTCGTCACCGAGAAATTCGTTAAATATTTCGCCCCGGCAAACGGTCAGGGATAGCGGCAAAAACCCGCCGGTCAACCCCTTGGAAAGACAGATGAGATCGGGGGTGACGCTGCTTTTTTCGCAAGCAAACGTTGCGCCGGTACGGCCAAATCCGACCATCACCTCATCGAAAATCAACAGTATGTCGGCAGCGGTTAGTTTGGCGCGCAAGGCCCTGAGGAATTCCGGGCGACACATTCGCATGCCGCCGGCTCCCTGGACCAGAGGCTCAATGATCAAGGCGGCAATCTCTTCGCCATGGGCGTCAATGATTGCGTCTAGGGCGGCCAGACTTGCCGCCTCCTTTGCCTCAACCTGTGCGTCGCCGTCCCAAGTTTCGGGATAAGGCAGTGCGCCGACGTCGAACATCATGTCTTCAAATGGCGCGAAAAACCCCGACCCCGCACCGGCCGACATGGCGCCAACCGTGTCGCCGTGATATCCCCCATCAAATGCGAGAAAACGCCGTCGTGCTGTCTCGCCTCGATTATACCAATATTGCCGAGCGATTTTCAGCGCGACCTCGACGGCGGTCGAGCCGTCGTCGGAGAAAAACACGCGTTCAAGGTCTCCGGGGAGTTTTGCCGCGATACGTGCCGCCAGTTCGGCTGCGGGCGGGTGGGTAAAACCCGCAAAAATTACTTGTTCGAGCCGGTGTGCCTGTTCGGCGATAGCCGCCGCAATCTCGGGTTGGGCATGACCGTGTAGGGTCACCCACCACGAAGATATCAAATCGAGAAAAACCCGGCCGTCTTCGATAAAGAGCTCAGCCCCTTTGGCATGGGTGACCGGGATCGCGGGTTCGGCTGTTTGGGCCTGGGTAAACGGGTGCCAAATATTCGCTTGGTCGAGCTGGGAAATTGTGCCGGTCATATCATGGCTTCCAGTTTCTGCCGCAGATCTCCGGCAACTTGGTCAACACCGCTGGGATCGAGCGCGGTCAAGTGGGGCATTTGATAGAGCAATCTGGTGCGCCCGAATTGGGCAATCGCCATCCCGTTGCTCGTCATATCACCTTCATTCAGGATAACCCCGAGTATCGGCACCGCGCGGGCGCGCAAAGCCTCCAAGCTCATCAACGTGTGATTTATCGTGCCGAGGCTGTTTCTCGCCACCAAGATTGTCGGGTAGCCGAGCCGTGCCGCCAAATCGGCGATATAGACAGGTGCCCCGGGGGCGTCCGGCCCTGGAGAGAGCGGCACCAGAACACCACCGGCCCCCTCGGCGATGAGCGGCCTATCCGTATCGGGTGGGCGGATTGTGTTGAGGTCGATTTCGACGCCTTCGCGGGCGGCCGCATCGTGGGGCGACAAAGGTGCCTTAAACGAATAACTTGGCCGATGGCATCGATCCTGCGTCAGCCCGGCCAAGTGCGCTACTGTTTGGGTGTCGTCGGTTCCCTCCGCACTATTCGTGCCCGACTGTACCGGTTTCCAATAATCGGCATTGAGCGCCCGCACCAAAACGGTGGCAACCACGGTTTTACCGATATCGGTATCGGTGCCGGTTATAAAAAGACGCAAGCCTGTCATGCTGTCTCCCTCGTAAATATGCCGGTGGCGACATGGTATGTCATCGCCGTTTCTCCATCGCGCCGCAAACGTTTTGCGACGCGGCGAAAGGCGCCGGGGCTCAAAGGACGGTGATCGGGCAACGGTGTTTGGGCGCCGATTTGCCGTAAATTCAAGGCAAATGTTTCTGCGTTGGCAAAGCTGGCGTTGACCCGGGTCTCTTCGACATATCCGGTGCCGAAACGCGGCCACAGGGTTTGGATTTCAGCGCATGTTGGATAGACGGGCGTGCCCGGTTCAAACCCTTCTGCTTCGTGGGCGCGCCGCCACTGGTGGAAAGTCTCTGCGGCCAATGTGGTGAAAGCAAGAACGCCGCCAGGGGCGAGCAAATTTGTCAGGGCCGAAATCCCACCACCTAGATCCTCAAACCACTGAAAAACCATGCTGGCGGTTATCAGGTCGAAGGGGCCGTTGGTTGCCGGGTGTTCTCCATCCATGACCAAATATTGTGCCTGGCGAGCGGGCAAATTGCCCCCTGCACGGCAGGCCGAAACCATTGCTGGAGAAATGTCGGTGACCGTGATGTGGGCGTCGGCAAGGGTGGCGCCGAGTTTGCGCGTTAGGCCGCCGGGCCCACATCCCAATTCGAGAACGCGGGGCGTGTCGGGCAAACTTAGGGCGGCGATCCGGCGGGCAAGGGCCTGGGCGATATCGGCCTGCAATGGCGCGCCATCTTCATAGTCGGTTGCCGCCGCGCCAAAGCGCCCAGCGATAATTTGTTTACGGACCAAGGTCATTGCCGTCCGTCATCCTCATAAGTTTGCAGACTCGTCAAAACTCAATATTTAAAAGAGTTGGACAAATGCTCGAATATGGTCGGCGCACCAATCTGGGTCGGATTGGGGCAGCAGGTGGCCACCTGTTTCGTGCCAGTGCATTTGCACGCCCTTTCTACCGTGAAAACAGTCGTTCGTCATCCCGGGTTTAACGATTTTATCGACCGCGCCGGCCAGAACCAGTCCCGGCATGTCGAGCCTTTGATATGCGACGCGAAAGTCCCAATCGCGCAAGCGGATCAACCCCGTCTTCATTCGGGCGTGATCGAAGTCGCCGGGCGGGTCGGCGGCACCGCACCGTCGATGAAAATCTGCAACAACGTCACGCGGCGATTGGTCGAATTTGGCGATCATTCGATCGAGGATTCGTCCCGCTATTCCATGTCGGAAATCCGGCGCATGAGAAAATCGCGTAAATCCGTTAATCGCTATATAGGCATCCCAGGCGTGGTTTTTCCGGTTTAGCAGCCACGCAAAACCAAACGAATGACCGATTGCAATTGTCACGGTTTCGGATGGTGTTGTCGGCATTGTCGAAGGTCTGCCAGTCAGAAAACCAAGGTCGACGATGTCGGTTTCAAAGGGCTTGAGGCGCGCCCGAAGCGGATCCCAAAAGGTTTCGCCAAACCCCCAGCCGGGCACCATTACCAGCCGAACGTCGGTCACGACAGATATTGGATCTGGTCTATGAGTTGATCCATCTCCGCGCGACCATGACGACTGGATAGGGCAAAACGTAATCTGGCGGTCCCTGTGGGCACGGTTGGCGGGCGGATGGCGGTCACCAATAGGCCAGCGTCTTCGATCCGCGCGGCGGCTTTTTGTGCGGCTGCGGATGATCCGAGTATTGCCGGAACAATTTGAGTCGACGAGCCGCACGTATCAATTCGTGCGGTGGTGAGGGCAGAGCGCAGGCGGTCGGCATTGGCTTGCAGGCGCTGACGTTCCGCATCAAGTTGAGGGATTAAATCGAGCGCGGCATCGATTGCACCGAGGACCGGGGGCGGTAGGGCGGTCGTATAAATAAACCCCGCACATCGATTGACCAGATAGTCGCGGAGCGGTTTTGAACAGGCGATATAGGCGCCAAAGCTGCCCATCGCCTTGCCAAAGGTTCCCATGACCAAGGGTATGCGTCCGGGCAGCTCCCCGGTCAAGCCCATGCCATTTGGACCGAGGACACCGGTCGCATGGGCGTCATCTACATAGAGTAGCGCGCCGTGTCGCTCGGCGATATCGGCGAGCCCGGCGAGGTCCGCCCGGTCACCATCCATACTAAAGACGCTCTCGGTAATGATGATCGGTCTGCTGCGCTTGTTCTCACGGTTGGTCAGCAACATGTCGAGATGGTGGAGATCGTTGTGCCGGAACCGCGTCTGCCGGAGGCCGCTGGCCCGGATCCCGGCGTGAATACTGGCATGGATCAGCCGGTCGGCAAAAATATCTGCCGGACCACCGAGCAGCTCTGCATCGTTTAACGCGGGTATCAGGCTCATATTTGCCTGGTACCCGGAATTAAGTAGCAAAGCGGCCTGGCTGCCTTTTGCTGCCGCGATCTTTTCTTCAATCGCCCGATGGAGTTCGAGAGTGCCGGTGACTAGCCGCGATGCGGTGGCGCCGACCCCCCATTTTTCCGTCCATTCAGCTGCCCGCGCGATTAAGGCCGGGTGATGGGAGAGGCCGAGATAATCGTTCGACGAAAAATCGATCAGCCGCCGACCGCCGCGGTGCACGGCGCCGTCGGGGTCGATCCGGCCCGGGGTCAAAAACCGCCGTAAATTTCTTGCCGCCAGCTTGTCGAGAATTTTCTCGGCGGCCGTATCGATATCATTCATGACCCGGTCGTCTAGCGCCCAAATAGACCTCTTATACCTTCAACCGCGTCCTTGGCAGCGTCTTCGATATTGCCTGGGTCGCCGGTTTCAATCGCCGTATCAAGGCCTTGGCGAAGCGTGTCGACGGCGCCGTCTACCGCAGTTCCGACAGTATCGGTGACCGCATCAACCGGGGAAGCCGGGGCCGGTTTGGCGGCTTCCTCGATCGCCCGGGCGCAACTATTCGTGTCACCCGATGAAGGGTCGCCACCGGTAAATACGGAAAGCACATTTTGTGGGTTGACCGCACCGCCCAGGGCGCGCGCGATCCCGCTGACGGCTCCGACCACATCGGGTCGAATTTTGGGGTCACTTAAAGTGCCGGTGACATTAAACGGGGGGACCAAGCTGCTGATTGCGACGGTACTGGTGCCCGAACTAAAACTTAAGTCGAGACTTTCGTCGCGCAAATCAATCAGGCCACCGCCAAATAGGGTAAAGACCTCACTATCTAGGGCTAACCCAGAGGCAGTGATGACCCCGTTCTGGGCATGGGCATCAAATAAAATGCAATGGAGGGCAGCGTTTTGCTGGTTGCCGAAAAGCGGTCCCAGAATATCGGTGATGCCGCCGGTAACCAATTTAAGCCACCGATTATCGATGGTGCCGTTCTCGCCCTTAATCTCGATGGGGCCGTTTAGGCTGGCGCCGATATCATGCAAAGATGCACCGGCGCCATTCAAATTCGCATCGATGTTTAGGGTGCCGGCAAAACTGTTCTCTTCGCCATACATCGCGAGTAGGCGGCCGTAATCGAGATTGTCTCCGTTAATCGTGACCGCAATGGGTGGCCGCGCGGCGGCGCCGTTAATTGTTGTCTGGAGGTCGATATGACCGCCCGAGGATAGGTCAAAACTGAGTGGCGCGATACTTAGATTGCCGTCGGTGATCGTCAAGGTGAGTTCGGCGTTGTCGGCTGTAAGTTGATTATCCAGGTTCAGCTTTGTAACCGAAAGCGTGATATCGGCATCGGCAGCGGTTAGCGCGTCAAAGGCGATAGGGTCTTGGCTGAGAACATAGGCCCCGTCATTAGAATTGTTGCCTGAGCTGCCGCTCGTGCCACCGCCCGTTGACCCGCCAGTCTCGTTGGCGCCACCGCTGCCGGTTAATGCGGGGATATCTAGCAGTGACGACGTCAAACGGGCGGTTACCGATGGCCGCCCGTCGAGGGAAATTGCCGCGGTCCCGGCGATGTCGCTGCCCGCTAGGGCAAGCGCGAGGGCAGAAATTTGGTAGATCGGCCCAGATTGGCTCACATGGAAACGTATGTCATAGGCGCCTAAATCAGGAACACCGCCACCAGCCAATTCGTTCAGTTTTTCGAGTTCCGAACCCGACAGAGTTATATCGAGATCAATACCCTCGGCGGTCATCAGGTTGGCAATTTCTCCCTTGATCGAGAGGTTGGCTCCACCGGCACTGGCTTCAATATCAATTGGAAAAGGCGCACTTGTCATCGTGCTAATGGCGCCGATGGTGCCATTGAGGGAAATTGGTTTGTCGTCGAGGGCCGCGTCAAACGCCAACGTGATGGGAGAGCTGAGATCGGGGGCGCTGGCCTCAAGGTTGGTGATCTTGAACTTAGTTTCTTTGCCGGTCACGCCGTCGAGATAGGTAAAGAAGCTGTCGCGAATAATCAGGCTGTCAATTCCGATGGCGAGGTCTCGGTCCTCGCCCGGAGTTGCCGGACCGTCGCCTTCAGGTATTCTGACCGGTCCGTCCGAGGGTTCGGGGTTGCTGGCCGAAGTTTCCGCCGGTTCGAATTCCCAATTGCCAGCACCGTCCGTGCCAGTCTCGATGAGGATATCGGCGCCAATCAATACCAGCTTGGAAATTTTGACCCGACCGTTAATCAGCGGCAGTAGCTCGGCGGCAAATTCAAGCCGGTCAAAGGAGATCATCTCCGCACGGCTACCCCATTCGGCATTGGCCAAGATAGCGTCTTCAACCACCAAGGTCGGCGACAGGGAGATTTTGAGGTCCATCGGTCCGGCCAGGGTCAGGGTGCGCCCGGTCGCCTTGAAGGCTTCAGCCTCAATGCGGTCGCGATATTGCTCGGGGTCAAAAGTGAAGATCAAAAAGGCGCCGACGCTGATCAAGCCAACAATAAGTACGAGTAGGCCGCCAAGTATCCATTTGATGATTTTCATGGCTGTCGCACCTCCTGATTTAATGATGGATATAGTCTAGCACATCATCAAATATTTAGGTGGTGTCGTGCGTCGCCGCAATAAAGGTAGCGTAAAGTCGTTAGAGGCTCAGCTCACTGTCAGCGAGAACGATACCGTCAACATCGCAATAAACCCACTGGCCGGGTCGAAAAGTCAGGCCGGCAAAGGTCACCAGCACATCGACCTGCCCCTGATCGTCCTGGGTCGGGCGGCGCGGGCAAAGACCCAATGCCTTAACTCCGAGGTCAACAGCGGCAATTTCTTCGGCATCTCGGATGGCGCCGTGGATGATGATCCCGTGCCAGCCGTTTTCGGCGGCCGCCGAAGCAAGGTTACCGCCCATTAATGCATGGTCCATCGACCCAGCCCCATCGACAACAAGCACGCGACCGTCGCCGGGGCTGCGCACATGATCGCGGATATGGGTGTAATCGTGAAAGGTCTTTACCGTGACAATGGGCCCTGAAAACGTTGTTTTTCCACCAAAATCCTTAAATATCGGTGTGGCAACTGGGATATCCGGGTATTTGTCGCATAGGTCTGCGGTCAGAATTGTCATGATCGTCGTGCCCCCTTAGCCCCGTCCATGGGGAACGTTGAAATCGATATCCGGTCCGACAGGAATTATCCCTAAGGGATTGCGTTCGGGGCTCGAATAATAGCCGCGCTTATAGGTCTCTAGATGGACCGTTTCAGCCACGCCCGGCTGCTGATAAAGTTCACGCAGATAGGGCCAAAGATTGGCATAATCGACGATCCGCTTTTTGTTGCAGCGGAATGCGCCAACATAGGCAACGTCGAACCGGACGAGGGTTGGAAAGGCGCGCCAATCGGCCTCCGTCAATTGATTTCCGGCCAGATAGCGCCGTTTTTCCAGGAGATCGTCCATCCAATCGAGGGTGTCGAAGATCTGGTTATAGGCCTCCTCATAGGCCTCCTGGCTTCGCGCATAGCCGGCGCGATAGACGCCGTTATTTACCGTCGCATAGACGCGCTCATTGATCGTGTCGATTTCCTCGCGCAGCTCGGCGGGGTAAAAATCTACCTCGTTTCCGCCGACGTCATTAAAGGCGGAATTCAGCATGCGAATGATTTCCGATGATTCGTTGGAAACAATGACGTCTTGTTCCTTGTCGAACAGCACCGGAACGGTGACACGGCCATTATAATCGGGCGTCGAATGGGAATAGATCTGGTGCAGGCTTTGATTGCCCAGAAGGTCATCGGCGTATTTGGGGTCGTCATTGTCGAAAACCCAGCCCTGGTCGGTGCGCCGCGGTTTTACCGTGGAAAAAGATATCGCGCCTTCAAGTTCTTTGAGTTTGGAAACAATATGGGTTCGATGGGCCCAGGGGCAGCTGGTGGCGATATAGAGGTGATAGCGTCCCGGCTCGGCTTTAAAACCGGCGGACCCGCTCGATCCGGCGGCGCCATCCGCCGTCACCCAATTGCGCAATGGCGAGTCTGGTCGTTGAAAACTGCCATCCTTGCCAAAATAGGTGTCGCCCTCGTCCATCCAGACGCCGTCAATCATTTTGCCCATAAGCCTGCTCCTGCGTTATCCGTGCGGACCGCTATATACATGAGACGCTCGATTATTTGTGGGTTATTTTGGCGGTTTTTCCCGGACAAACAACATCAACAGGGCGCCGAGCGCCCAAAAGCAGAGGATACTGGCCATTCCGGCGCGCTGGCTGTTGAAGGCGGTGGTCAGGATTGAAAAGGCAAAAAGGCCCAAGGGGGCCACCGATTTTCCGGTCAACGCGTAGAGCCCGAACATCTCGGTTTCCTTGCCGGCCGGTGCCAGTCGGGCCATCAGGGATCTGCTGGCGGCCTGAGCCGGGCCGACGAAGAGGCCGAGCGCCAGGGCCAGTCCGATAAACACCGAGGCGTCGGAGATGAATAGGATTGGTATGCCGACTATTATGAGACCTGCCAAGGCAATTAAAATCGTGCGCCTCGAGCCAATACCGTCATCGAGAAAAGCGAAAACTGTTGCCCCAAGACCGGCGCTGACATTGAGGCCGATGGCAAATAAAATGATCTGGTCGAAATCCATTTGAAAAGTTCCGGCGGCGTAGAGCCCGCCAACGGCAAATAACGTCGCCAACCCGTCGCGGGTCAGGGTCGACGCGATCAAAAATATAACGATGTTCTTGTGGTTTCCCATGTCGAGCAGGGTTTGCCAAAGTGTCTTTAGCCCGTCCGATATCGCCCGGCCGAGGGGCTTGCCTTGGCCTTTTGCATCCGGTGTCAGGAAGAACAGGGGCAGGGCAAACAGTCCGAACCAAATTGCGACCAATGGGCCCGTGGCGCGGATGTTTTCAGCGCCGTCCTGGGAGAGGCCGAACCACGGTGTTTCGGCTTGCACTAATCCGATCAAAGCAAGTCCGAGGCAAGTCAGGCCGCCGATATAACCGAGGCCCCAACCCCAACCGGAAATGCGCCCGAGATATTTGGGTGGTGCCAGCCCCGGCAGCATCGCATTGTAAAAGACATTGGCTAGCTCAAATGCAATCGTGCCGACAATGACCAATCCGAGAGCCATGACGATGAAATTAGGGCTGGGTTCGGCAAACCATAGGAGGCTTGAGGCGATCAGCGTCGTTGCGACAAACAGTCCGAGCCAAGGCTTGCGGCGGCCACCTTGGTCGGCGATGGCGCCTAAAATGGGGCTCAATATGGCGACTGCTAAGCCGGCCCAGCCGATGGCCGCGCTCCACATCGCGCTGCCGGCAATTTCGTCGCCGTGGATGCCGCGCTGGAAATAAACAGCGAAAACAAAGGTGCCGATAACGGTGTTGTAGGCCGACATCGCCCAGTCGAACAGACACCAGGCAAAAATACCGCTCTTACCTTCTGTCTTCCCGCTTCCAATATTTGTATCCTGTGGCATTGTTGCGCCTTAAACGGTTACTCATACTAAGGAAAATAACATGACGCCACATCTCGAAGCCGACAAGGGCGCTTATGCCGATATTGTTCTACTGCCGGGCGACCCTCTGCGCGCCGAGTGGTTGGCCGACAATTTTCTTGAAGATGTGGGGTGTGTCAATCGGGTGCGCAATATGCTGGGCTTTACTGGCACCTATAAGGGGCGTCGGGTCTCAGTCCAGGCGACGGGAATGGGGCTGCCGTCTTCAGCAATCTATGCAACCGAGCTAATCAAGTTTTATGGGGTGACAACACTTATTCGCATTGGCACCTGCGGCGCGTTGGCTCCACAGGCAAATTTGCGCGACATCGTTCTTGCCGTAGCTGCATCGACGGATTCAAACATGAATAGGCAAACTTTTGGCGGGCTCGATTATGCGCCGGCGGCCGATTTTGGACTGCTGTGCGATGCGGCATTGAAGGCCGAAACCCGCGGCTTGGACGTTCATGCGGGAGGTATCTTGAGTTCAGATATATTCTACGCGCCGGATGGCTATTTTGATCCTTGGATTGACCATGGGACCTTGGCGGTCGAAATGGAGAGCAATATTTTATATACGCTGGCCGCCCGCAATGGGGTGCGTGCCTTGTCGGTCTTAACTGTTTCTGATCATATTGTGCGGGGCGACAAACTCTCGTCTGCGGATCGCCAGACTGCCTTGGAAGATATGGCGCGGCTGGCGCTCGATGTCGCCGCCGATCAGCCTAATACGCCGCCGGTAAGCGTGACAGCATAGAAGTTTGAGACGGCAATTTGTCCACAAATATTTTGAACGAATCGTGCTACTGCGATCCAAGGGTGCTAGGGTCGGGCTCGGATCTTAGTAGAAAGTCTTAGTCCTTATGCAATTACCCGACTTTTTTCACATGTACCGGGAGGCGCGTATCGACGATGTTAAAGAAAATTAGAGAGAATAATGCGTCGGCAGCGGTCGTCGCGGCGGCGCTGATAGCCTTTATGACGGTGACCATCACAGCGACGCCAAGTTTTGCCATGGAAGATAATGGCCGTGACCCTAATGGCCTCTATATTTTGGGCGTCAATCCAATGAATATTATTCTACTTCCGTTCAAGATTTTCGCTTTTGCGGCGACGGCTCGGGTTGCCGTGTTTTCCTCTCTCACGCGCCAGGGATATGAAGGTGAATAGAGCGCATTAGCGCGCTTTTGCCGGAATTACCGGTAGCAAGACCCACGCCTCGTTGGCGTTGCCGATATGTAATGTGGTGCGGCCGCCGAAGATTTCCGGCGGTCGGTCAACCGGGTCGTTATGCAGGAACGGTCCACAACCGGTTAGCTCGTTCTTAAAGTTGGAGAGCTTACCGCCGCTCACCCCAGGATAAACATAGTCAGATCCGCGCACCGTCAGTGCTAGCGTGTAGCCCGCCGGAATGACGATTGAGGTCGGCCAAATTTCAATATCAAGCTCAACCGGTGCCCCCTCGGGCGTCAGCGGCTGCTTTTCGTCATGACTGTGATAGGGCTGGTGAGGCTTTGACTTTGCCACATCGAGCTTGCGATGGGAGGCGCGCAGCCACCCTTGGGCAATTGGTGTATGGGGGTCGATAGCCCCCTGGAAAACCACTTCTTCACCCTCGGCATCGAAGACGCGCAAGATCAGAAACATGTCAGCGTCTTGGGTTGAGGATGAAACGCAAAGCCGTGCTGCCGACGGTCCGGTAACTTCCATTTCTTGCGATAAAGGCGGCGTGCGAAAGGTCAGTCCATCGCCCATTGCGTCATAGGAAATGGTATGGGTTGCGCCAGCCGTCGGGCTGGATGTGAGTTCCATCTCTGTCGGGTCGAGATAAAATTTGGTCCATTGGGTGCGCGGTATCGGCCAATCGTCCTCGGTCCGTGGTTCGAAGCGATCGACATGGCGAACCAAAAGGCGGACTTTCGGGTCATCGGGCCAATTCGCGTCGTCGCCTTTTAAATAGCGGGCAAAAAATGCTTTCTGAATTTCGACCCCGTAATCGGTGTAAAATTCAGTCCAATGCTCAATGCCGTGGATTTCAAGAAACCGATCTTTGGCCGCGGCAAGCTCGTACCCTTCGAAATTGCCTCTAGGGTGAAGCCCTTGGCCACCCCAGTTTGCGGCAGAAAGCAGGGGTGTTTTCACATTTTCCCAAATTGATGAGCGGTCACGGTGATATTGATCGTCCATCGGGTGGCTGCGGATTTCACCGCCCAGGTCGCAGCGGTTGGCCAGCATTTCTGTTTCACTCAGTGTTTCGTCACCACAGACGAGACTGCCGTTGACGACGCTGCGCGGACCATTTTCACCCAATCCGTATTGGACCGTCTTTACCTGCATATCGTACCAGTTCTCCCAAAATGTTGAGAGAATGCCGCCGTGATGGGTCATGTCTCGGTAAAAATCCGCCGAGCCCTCCCAAATGCACATTGCCGCGAGGTGAGGCGGCTGCAGTGTGGCCACATGCCATTGGTTCATGCCGAAATAGGATATACCGTTGAGCCCGACCTTGCCATCACACCATTTTTGCTCGGCCGCCCATTCGATACAGTTATAAAAATCTTTGCTCTCGCGCGGGCTGAAATGATCGACAAATCCCGGTGACCGGCCACAGCCACGGCTATCGACCCGGACGCAAGCATATCCATCCGGCACCCATTTTTCCGGGTCGACGATTTCCCACGCCTGATATTTGTTGGTTGAACCGGCGGCGACGTCGGGATGTTCTTCGACCATTCGATTCCAAGCGCTCGGATAGCCCTCTTGAAAAGAAAGCCCCTTGGCATAGGGGCCATAGGTGAGAATTGCCGGGTATTTTTTGTCGTCGTCGGGGCGAAAAATATCACCGCGCAATACCAGCCCATCTTCCATTTCGATGGCCACGTCCCAGTCAATCCGCATTCCATCCCGAACTTCGCTATTGCGGACTTCGCTCTTACCGTCGGTCATATTTGTCAAAATCCCTAATCGTTCAATTTTCGGCCCGCTTCGAGCTTTTCCCTAAACTGTGCATTGTCGGCAACCCAACCGATGCAGCGGAATATATTTTGCAAGCCCAGCTCATGAAGATCTTCACCATACATGCTGGCCACGCAGTCAGAGAGGACAACGGTGCGAAAATCTTTATTGAAGGCGGTAAAGGCAGTATTGAGCACGCAGGTATTGGTGTTGATCCCCATCAGCGCAATGTTTTCGACATTCAGTGTGCGCAGTAATTGCTCCAAATCGGTGCCGAGAAAGCAGTCGAGGCGTTTTTTGTTGTTGATGACATAATCGCCGTCTTGATAGAGCGCCGGAATAATCTCGGTACCCGGACTGCCGACGATATTATGTTCATTGATCGTGCTGGCGCGACCGGGGCTTAGGCGGTTCTCAGCGTCCTTGATGCCTTGCATCGCCCGCCAGAAGGGATTGAGCATTGCCTCGCTGCCGAGGCCCGGTATTTGGCGCCAGATCAACACGACATGGATGATTGCGACACCAAGAGCGCGGGCATGATCGAGGTTTTCCGTCGCCGCCGCAATCACCCGCGCCGCATCCTCGGCCTTGGCAGGCTGGGTGGCGATCTCGGGGTCAAGATGGCCCCGATGCATGTCGACGGTGACAATAGCTGTCGCGCGTGGACGAAGCTCCAACTCCGACAGCATGGTGGCACGATAATCCTCGCGGTCGACAAGAGTAACTGCGGTCATTTTTGATCCAAATTGGTTTCTTGTTGGTTTAAACGGGCTCGCCTAGCGTCTGCCGGAGCGCTCATAAATCGGCATCACTTCCGGCAAGACGGCGGAGATCTCTCGGGCGCGACGGCCTGGGTTGGGGTGGGTGGACAAGAACTCAAGTGTACCGCCGCCTTCAGCCTCCATATTCTCCCAAACCTGGACGGCGGCGCGGGGATCATATCCGGCTCGGGCCATCAGATCCAGGCCGATACGGTCGGCTTCCGACTCTTGGTTGCGACCGAACGGCAAAATAATGCCGAGGGTGGCGGCGGTGGCAAGAAGTTGTGCCGTTCCGTCACTGGCGCCCGAAGCCTGGGTGACCGCTTGCAATCCAGTGCCGAGCATAACTTGGCGAGACACGCTCTCGGCGCTATGGCGGGCAATGACATGGCCGACTTCGTGGCCGAGCACCGCAGCGAGCTGGGCATCCGTCGTGGCGACCTTAAACAGGCCTGTGTGGACGCCGATAAAGCCGCCGGGCAGGGCAAACGCATTCGGGGTATCGTCTTCAAAGAGTTTGAATTGCCAATCGAGCCCGGCTAGGGAACTCACCGATGCGACGTCGCCGCCAACCCGTTCAACCAGGGCTCTTAGTCGCCGGTCACGGCTTTCGGGCAGGTCTGCCGAGATCTGTTTAAAGGCGTCGGCGCCCATTTGTGCGGCTTCGCCATCGCTCAAAAGGATAAGCTGGTTGCGGCCGGTCACTGGCGCTGATTGGCAGGCGGCCAACAGTGCAATGAGGGCGACGGATGCTAAGGTTTTGATTTTCATCGAAAAAGCTCCATAATCGGCAAATAACACTGTTGCATGGGGGCCGTACTGCAACCATCCCATAATTGCCTTATTTCCAGCAAGGGGTTGCCGCATTTGCCTCCTACATTATTCTACAGATACTATTGGTATCGGGGGAAATTCGGTACCTGGGGCGAACAAGTGACGAAAGGATGTGGAACATGACTAAATTCAACACGACCCACCTCAACTTTGTTGTCGCGGCCGTTGCGTCTGTTCTCATTCTTGGCTCGACGACCATGATGAGCAGTGCTGCTGCGGCTGAACCGACGCTGGATGGTGCGGAGAAATATTTGACCGACCTGGAAGAGGCACGGGTGGCCGTGCTCGGGGCAGAGGACGCTGATATCCGACTGACCGGGTCTGCTATTTGCACATCTGACGGCGGCAGCGGCTGTAAAATTTTGTCGGTCGTTGATAGCGCCATGGCCGACGCCGTCGATGCGGCGGGGTCCCAGGGCTCGGGTTTGGAGATTGATCAACGGATCGAGAGCATGGAATTGCCGCGCAATATTCGCTCGGGCTTGGAAGCTGCGGTCAATGAAGACCTCACCGGTGAAGCCTCGGGCGCCAATTCCGTAACCCTATCAATTGAAGACGAAACAGATTTTGTCGCTGTGATGGCAATGCTGGATTTTGCCATCGAATCGGCAAAAGCCAATGTCGACCGGCTCGCCAATTAGGCGCGCTTGAAAGAAGGGTCTAGGTCTCTCTTTGATGAGCATAGGACCCCCCACGTGACGCCCGTCGTTCTTCGGCGGGCGTTCTTTTTCATGAAAAACTCAATAATTGGAAATGGGATGTGGTAGCGTGCGCGCTCTTCAGCTGGGCCGTGGCTTAGCTGTGAAAACCATTCGAATGAGGAAAATACAAAATGCCTATCCTGGAGCGGGAAGAACAGGACGCGATACTCGACACCGTACGCAGATACTGCGAGGAACATGTGACACCGGTTAATGCGGCGCTTGATCAGCAAGTTGATCCGGCCGACAGTTTTTCCTGGGAAATGGTAGAAGCCGCCGACGCGGCCGGCATCCGGACACTGACCCTGCCGGAGGAATTTGGCGGCATCGAAGCCGACCATTTGACCACGGCAATGGTGGTTGAAGAGCTGGCACGGGCCGATATGGGGGTTTCGGTGTTTCTTGCCCAAACGATGAAAATCGGCCGCACGATGTATGAAGCGTGCAATGAGGACCAGCGGTCGCGCTATTTAAAAGAATATGTCGACAATCCGCGCGGTTTGCTCGCCATCGCCATCACCGAGCCCGACAACGCGTCGAACTATATTATCCCCTATAACGATCCCAGCGCCCCTTATCGCACCCAAGCAACGAAAGTCGATGGCGGCTGGAAGATTAATGGGATGAAACATTTCATTTCCAATGGCCCGCGCTCCAGCCACTATATGCTGTTTGCCCAAACCGAAAAGGGCAAGAGCCTGGTCGACGGGGCGACTTGTTTTCTCATCAAGGCGGGGACCGAAGGGTTCACCTTGGGCCAGACCCACAATAAAATGGGCGAACGGCTGACCAATAATGCCGAGCTGATCTTTCAAGACTGTTTTGTTCCCGACGCGGATGTGTTGGGCGAGGTCGGCGGCGGCGCGGCATTGATGGCGCAGTTTTTTCCGGCGAGTAATGCCTATGCCGGTGCCAGCGTACTCGGGGTGGCGGTTGCGGCCTATGAAAAGGCCGTTGAGTGGTGCCGCATCCGTGTCCAAGGCGGCAAGCCATTGATCGAACATGATGGCATTGCCCATGATTTGTCGGAAATGCATATGCAAATCGAAGTGGCCCGCGCCTATATCCACAAGGCCTGCTGGACCGCGGATCGCCGGGACGAACTTGGATGGGATCCGACCCTGGGCGCTTATCCAAAAGTATTTGCCAGTCAAATCGCTTGGAAGATTGTCTATAAATGTTTGGAGCTGCATGGCGGTACCGGCTATATGCGCGAATCCGGCGTTGAAAAACTGGTCCGGGACGCCGCTGCATTCAGCCATTCCGACGGTGTGAACCGCTCGTTGCTGCTCAAAGGCGCAAAATATCTGTACTAGGGTAGAGCGAGTGGAATGAGCCCGTCGCCCAAAGTTGCACTGATTTCCGGTGGTAATCGCGGGCTCGGCCTGGAAACCGGCCGCCAGCTCGCAACCTTGGGCGGGTACACTGTAATTTTAGGCAGTCGCGACCAGGCCTTGGGCGACGCAGCATGCGCACGTCTGGCCCAGGCGGGCCTCACCGCTGAGACCCTCCAGCTCGACGTCACTGACCCGGCGATGGTGCAGGCGGCAATCGGTGAAATCCTGCATCGCCATGGGGCCTTGCATGTCTTGGTCAATAATGCGGGCATCCGGCTTGAGATGGGTAGTTTGCTCGACACGGACCCGGCATTAATGCGCGAAATGTTCGAGGTTAATGTCGTCGCCCAGCTCCGCCTGGCGCAGCTCGCCGTTCCCCATATGCAGCGCGCCGGTTATGGCCGTATCGTCAATGTCTCCTCGCTGCTCGGCCAGATGTCGACCATGGGGGCGGGGCAGGGGGCCTACAAAGTATCCAAGGCATCCCTAAATGCCGTCACCGCAGCCCTTGCCGCCGAACTTGGGCTCAGCCCCATCAAGGTCAACTCGGCCTCGCCAGGATGGACCCGTACCGATATGGGCGGTGCATCGGCGACCCGTTCGGTAACCCAAGGCGCCGACACAATAAGCTGGCTTGCCACACTGCCCGATGACGGCCCGACAGGCGGGTTTTATCACGATCGTAAATTGGTCGTTTGGTAGCGGATCGGATGGTTGCCGATTAGTACCGATTACGTAGGATGGATCTTAGTTTTCGGAATTTGGGAATGGACCACATGATCGAGCCGGTAATGCCGAAAACCGCCAGGACCATGCCGACGATGTCCGAGATCCATGTCCCCAATGCTCCACCCAGCCAGCCGGTAGTATGCAGGTCTTTGAAAATTCCACCCAAATAATATTTGGTGTGAAGCAACTGCCCGTCGGGTGAAAAAGTGCGGCGTGTGTAGCGGGTTTTTAAATAATAGTGACCGGTCGGGATTGATAGGATCGTTAATCCCCCCTCTTTCTCGACCATTATACTGGGCCTACCATGGTAATCTTCTTCCCAGACGCCGGTTATTGACCCGCTTTTCCACGCCTCGTCGGCCAGGGACCTTGCCCGGTCTTGCGTGCCTTCCACGGCGTTGGGGCTTTTGTCAAATTGGCTTTCCGAAAATTCGGATTGGCCAATGACAGAAAGTATTGGCCTTGAATGGTTCAGATATACGCCGGTCAGCCCAATGATGATGACCCAGGGAAAAACAAAGATCCCGAGCCAGGAATGTATGGATCGGCATGTTTTCATGACGCCAGGTTTTGCCACCGATTTATACTCCTACTTTCCGAGGGGAGATCAAAACGCCACGTACTTGTAAGGGGTGGTATATGAAAATTAGAATAATGCATGTTCGCTGTCCTTGGGACATTCATTTGGAGAAGGTCTGAATGGCCGCACTAGAGATGATAAAGATAGACGCGGTTGAGCCGCGCGTCGTTGCCGTGCCCCTTAAGCGGCCATTTCATATGTCGGGTGAGATTGTTACGGCGGCGCACAACCTTGTCGTCAAGATTACCGATAGCGACGGTGTCGTTGGCTGGGGGGAGGCCGCCTCGGCGCCGATGATGACTGGCGAGACCGCGCCGGCGCTCCTCGCCGCCGCCAAATTTATGATACCCGGGCTGATAGGTGCAGAAATCGGTCTTGGCGACCTAACGCAAAAAACCGACGCTCTCATCTATCATAACCATGGAGCCAAAGCGGCTCTTCGGATTGCGGTCATGGACTTGCTGGGGCGTAAACAGGGGCGTCCGGTCTTTGATTTACTTGGTGGGCGGCGGCGCGATCGAGCTGGCGCGCTAATTTTGCTGGCAAGTGGTGGTGAGGATGAGCGTGGGCAAGTAAGGCGATTGGTTGACGACGGTGTCTTGGCGCTCAAGATAAAGGTCGGTTCGGCGACCGTTGATCAGGACCTCGAACGCGCCCTAATGGTACGCCAGGCAGCGGGGCCGGATATCCGAATTTCGGCTGACGCTAATATGGCCTTCGATCGCGCACAGGGAATACAATTTATGCAAGGGGCCGATAGCGCCGGATTGGATTTCGTTGAACAGCCGGTGGCTGGTGACGACATCGCGGCGATGCGAGCTTGCGCCGATGCATCACCAGTTCCCCTCTGCGTCGATGAAGGATTGCATGGCCTGGCCGATATCGAGCGTCATCATGCATCGGGTGCCGCCCACGGCGGAAATTTGAAGTTGATCAAGCTTGGCGGGTTGACCCAAGCCGTGACAGCGGCTCAGCTGCTTGATGATTTGGGGATGAAGATCAATATTGCGGGTAAGGTTGCCGAGACCAGTCTGGCCAGTGCGGCGGCGCTGCATCTTTCCGCCGCAGTGCCAAGCCTGGATTGGGACCTCAGTCTCACTAACCAATATCTTGCCGAAGATATTGTCGGCAATCCATTGGTCCTGGAGGACGGTCATTTCAAGCTATCGGATCGGCCCGGATTAGGGGTGGATGTTGACCTAGTAAAGCTCGACCAATTTAGCGTGCTGACGTAATTCCGATTATTGCATTGCCCGCCATAACTTTGCGGAGGTCAATGGCGTATCTAGATGGGTTACGCCAAAGGGTGACAGCGCATCCATGACCGCGTTGACAACGGCCGGCACGGCGCAAGCGGCGCCGACCTCACCAACGCCCTTTGCTCCAAGCGGATTGGCCGACGTTGGCGTAGGGTTATCGATGACGTCGATATGGCAGAAATCGCTTGCGCGGGGCATACAATAATCAAGGAACGAACCGCTCAACAATTGCCCATCCGAGGGGTCATAAACCACGGCCTCGAGCAGTGCTTGGCCGACCGATTGGGCGATCCCGCCGGTCACCTGTCCGTTGACAAGCAACGGGTTGAGTACGCGCCCAACATCATGGGAGGCAACGTAACGGGTCAAGGCGGCGCGCCCGGTTTCCCGGTCAATCTCGACCTCGACGGCGTGGCAGCCGTTGGGGAAATTTGCTGCGCTGCCTTTGTATATTCCTTCACCGCTCAAGCCGGGCTCCATGCCTTGCGGCACACCGTCCGGTAGGAAGGAGGCGGTCACGACCTCTCGTAGCGATAGAGTGCGATCAGTGCCGCGCACTTGGAACAGCCCGGCGTCAAATGAGATATCGGCCTCGGCGGTTTCCAGCTGATGCGCGGCGATTTTTGTCGCATTCACAATTGTTACATCGACCGCAGCCATGACTGCACCAGAGCCCATTGCCGAAACGCGGCTGCCGCCGGTACCCCGGCCATCGGCCAGCAGGTCGGTATCACCTTCCCGCACGACGATCTCTTCCGGATCAATCCCGAGGCGCTCGCTCATAATTTGGCTGTACAACGTTGCGTGACCTTGACCGTGGTCGGTGGTGCCTGCGGCCAACGTTGCCACACCGTTTTGGTCAAAGGAAATATCGGCAAATTCCATGCCCGGTGCGCCGGCATTTTCGATGTTGTTGGCGATCCCTAGGCCGAGTAGTTTTCCCTTTTCGGCCGCCGCGGCGCGACGGCTTTCAAATTCGGCAGCATCGATGCCGGTAAGGGCTGTCTCCATATTTTTTGCGAAGTCCCCGCTGTCATATGTCGGTCCCAGAGCCGTTTTATATGGCATCGCCGAGGCCGGGATGAGATTGCGCCGCCTGAGTTCCAACCGGTCGATGCCGGTCTCGGCGGCGGCAATATCGATCAGCCGTTCGATGACATAGGACGCGTCGGGGCGCCCGGCGCCGCGATACGGCCCGGTGGGTGCAGCGTTCGAGAAATAGCCATTGATCGTGACATAGGCGGTGGCAATGTCATAGACGCCAACCAAGCCGCTCGTCGACAAGGTTGTATGCATCATTCCCATCTGGGAGAAATACGCGCCGAGGCTGGCTGTCGTGGTGACCCGCAAACCGAGAAATTTTCCGTTCGCATCCAGGGCCAATTCGGCCTGGCTGATTTTACCTCTTCCTTGATGATCGCTCAGCAGCGAATCTTGGCGTTCGTTTACCCATTTAACCGGTCGGCCCAGCCGTTTGGCTGCCCATAGGGTCAGGGCCATTTCCGGAGTGAAACTTTTCAAGCCGAAGCTGCCGCCGATGTCACCGGTGATTATACGGACATCTTCCGGATCCATATCGAAAATACCCTTGGCCACACCGACCCGGGTGGCAAATGCCCCTTGCACCGGCACGTAAAAAGTTACTTTTCCGGTGGCTTGGTCGAAGTTGGCGATGGCGGTTCGCCCTTCCAAACTGGCGACTGCAAGTCGCTGCATTTCGATACGAGCCGAGACGATTTTATCGGCGGAGGCGAACGCAGCTTGCGTCGCCTGTGGGTCACCCAAGCTATAGGTGAAGGCCCGATTATCGGTTTGTCCTTCCCAAACCAATGACGCGCCGGGTTGTGCCGATGCGCCGGTGTCGGTGACGGCATCCAAAAGTTGATATTCAATTTCGAGCAGGTCGGCGGCATTTTTGGCTTGGTTGAGGGTTTCGGCAACGATGAAGGCAACACCATCACCGACCATGCGAACCTTGTCGGTGGCCAATGCCAAACGGGGCGGAATGATCGCCGCATCTTTGTCAAAGCCGGGCGCCGGTGACAACATGACCGGAATTTCTCCGAGACCATCAGCGGCATAATCGGCTCCGATTAAAACCGTCAGCACCCCCGGCGCGGCGGCGGCGGCGGTGCGATCTATACCGGTGATCCGGGCATGGGCATGGGGGGAGCGCACCGTGTAGCCATAGACTTGGCGGTCGAGTGCAATATCGGCGGTATAGCGGCCCTCGCCACGCAAAAGTCGCGGGTCTTCATGGCGCGGCACCGACTGCCCAACAGATACGATCCCCATTTCACTTATTCTCCTGTAGTGGGTCATGTTTAAATATTTGGTTCACGCGGTAACCGGCAGAATACCGCTTCGGCGCTGATTTCGATGGCGGATCAATAAGGCGACGATTACCAGGTTTATCATCCCGGCGAATGCGGCATTGGCATAGGATGTCGAATAATCGCCTGTTAGGTCGTAGAAATATCCGCCCTGAAATCCACCAAGGCCCATCCCCAGCCAAGCCGTCGCCGAGACCAGGGCGGCGGCAAATCCGGCAATTCGAATGGGGGCCGCCTCGCGCACCGAGATCAAAAGGCTGGTCATCACACCGGCAAAAAAGAAACCAAACAATATGCCAAGGAGGTAAAGCATGGTGGTTGATTGCGTCTGGGTGAACCAGAACACGGTGGCTGTTTGCCCGGCAGAAGCGCCAAAATAACCGAGTAATCCACCAATTCGGTCAGCAACTAAACCGAAGACAAGACGACCGATCATGCCACTTCCCATCAGGGCGAATAATATTCCCGTGGCATTTTGCGGGTTGATATCTAAATCGATTGCCAGCGGCACCAGGTGAACCAGGGGCACCGACATACAAATGCAGCAGAAAACACCGGCAAGAGCCAGCCAGGGCAATGTCAAGCGGTGGGACAGGCCCCATAAGTTGTCATCGGACCGGTTTTTCGATGTGCTGGCCTGGGCAAGCACCGGCGGTGGTTTTAACAAAAGAAACATCGGCAATAAGACGACTAGATAGGTCAATCCGAGGGCCGTTGCCGCAACGCGCCAGTCATATTCGGTGATGATAAAGCGCAATACGAACGGCACAGCGCCTTGACCGATCGCGCCACCAGAGGTGACGATCCCGATAACCAAGCCTTTGCGGTTACTAAACCATAGCCCCGATAAGGCGATCAGCGGAGCAAACAGGCAGGCAAACCCCAAAAAACCAATGATAAAATAGGCTCCATAGATAAACTTTAGCTGGCTCATTTGGGCGAGGGCGATCATCGCTATACCCATTGAGGTGGCGCCAAGAAAGGCGATTTTTTTCGCCCCAATCCGGTCCGATAAAGTGCCAAAAATGACCCCGCCGATGGCCGCGCCGATTGTCGTGATTGTATAGGGTAAGGCGGCGCTGGATCGCGACCAGCCGAACTCGGCTTCCCATGGATCAATAAAAATAGAGACGGTCACATTGGCGCCAAACCCCAATGCCATGGCCAATGTCGCCACGGCAACGATCACCCAACCATAAGGGTGTTCGTCAATTTTGGCCTCGCGCGCCATGGGGTGCGCATGAGGCGCCTGGGGCGCGTTGGTCATAAGTCACTTCCTCGGGCTCGCGCCGGTCAGAGAAGGCGCCTTCGATAATAGTTTATTGTAACCGATGAACGGGGGCTTGCGCCTATTCTATTTAGTCAAGAAACCCGTTGTTACGGTGCCATTCTTCGAGCGAGCAGTCGGGATAGAGGTCGAATAGCTCGTCCCCAGCCTTGGTTTCAACCGGCACCCAGCTCGCTTTCGACCCGAGCAGCATGTGAAAATGGTTGGGGGCCGGTGGTAACTCGGTATCTATGGCGCTGGCAAAGGGGTGTACGAGGTCGGGCCAATCCGGCGCCCAGCCCCAAAGTGCGCTACCGCATTTGGCGCAAAAACGCCGCTCGACCGGGCTTTCCTGACCGTCCTTAGTCGCGTGAAAGACGGTGATATGCTCGCCACCCTCGACTTTTAGGGTGTCAAATTTGGCCCCTAGGTTAACGGCATAGCCGCCACCCCCGCCGGTTTTGCGGCAAATAGAGCAGTAACAACGTAAATACGGAACCGGCGCATAGGCTTCGACTGAGAATTTAACCGCGCCGCAATGGCAGGATCCTTCAAGGTGCATGCTGAAATTCCCTATCAATGTTCTACATTATGTCATTCGAAACCGCGTGCGCAGGCGGAAAGAACGTGAAATTATACAGTGTCGGCTGATAGTGAGTAGAGGTGGATTTGAGTTTAGGTAAAATATTTGCAAGTGTCATCTTGGCGGCGAACGCTCTTTTGTGGGCGCATTCCTCGGCAATAGCTGGCGGGTGCGGGGATCCTATCGACCGGTCGGTAAATATTGGGGAGCCGGGTGGGTTTCTCTTGGTGGCAAATGGTGGGATGACGCCGGTTCAAAATGGGCCTGTTCAGGGCAGGTGGACGGCGGATGCAGATCCCGATAACGGCGCAGGAATACATTGTCATACGCTCGAAATTCTATCCCAGGTAGGGCCCGGCCAATATAACGCCGTCGTCGACACAACTTACCGAAATGGACGATCACTTCAGACCTGTGATGTGTTGGTATCCGGCGTCAATGTCTTGGTGACGTGCAGTGTCATCTTTGCCGACACAGATTATGCGCCGGATAATTTCTCGCTCACTCTCAATGGAAACAGCCTGACCGGCACCAATCGGGATGATCGAGGCACCTTGAGCCAAACACTTTTCTGCAAGATATAGTCAGGCGCTGCCCCGCGCCACGGCATCGGAATATATGCCCGGATCGACATTTCCGCCGCTGACGACAATGGCAACGGTTTTGCCGTCGCAGTCGTAATGACCGGCAAGGGCGGCTGCCAGTCCGACGGCGCCGCCGGGTTCGGCGACCAGTTTGCAAATCGAAAACAGCGCTGCCATTGCCGTCGATACTTCGGCGTCGCTCACCGCAAGGCCGCCGGTCAATAACCGCTGGCAGATGTTAAATGTGACCTCGCCGGGAATAGGTGTGAGCAGCGCGTCACAGATTGAAGTCGGAGCCTCGGCCGAATTTGCCACTCGGGTGCCGGCCGCCAGGGATTTTGCGTGGTCGTCATAATGTGCCGGCTCTGCGCTCCAAATTTCGGTCCGCGGGCTGCTATCCTTAATTGCCAATGAGCATCCGGCAGCCAGGCCCCCACCGCCACTGGGAATGATAACCGCATCCAGCGATAACCCCTGTTCTGCTGATTGGGCGGCAATTTCCATTCCGACGGTGCCCTGACCGGCGATTGTCCACGCGTGGTCATAGGGCGGGACGATGGTGGCGCCACTTTCTGCCGCGATTGTCGCGGCGATTTCCTCACGGATTTCACGTTTGCGGTCATAAGGAATAATTTCGGCGCCCAGGGCCCGTGTTTTCTCCAGTTTGATTTGCGGTGCATCGCTGGGCATGACGATGGTCGCCGATACGCCAAATGCGCGTGAAGCTGCGGCGACTCCTTGGGCATGATTGCCCGATGAATAGGCGACAACGCCGCGCCCGCGTTCGACTGCGGAAAGCTGCCCGATAAAATTCGTCGCGCCCCGAAATTTAAACGAGCCGGTATATTGCAGGTTTTCCGGTTTAATCAGTAACCGCCCTCCGACCCGTTCATTTAATAGGGGCCACTCCAGCAGGGGGGTACGGCGGACGGTGCCGTTTAAGCGACCGGAGGCGGCGCGCACATCGGCAATTGTGGGCGCGGTCATATGGCAAAAATCATCGAACGACTGTTCCTAACTCGGCAACATTGATTATTGCGCCGCCATTGGCAGCGAGGATGTGCCGATAGACTGTGACGGTTTCGAGAACGCGCTGCACGTAATTTCTGGTCTCGGAAAAGGGAATTGACTCTATCCAGTCAATCAAAGCCCTGTTTTCCCCGGGCCGCTCATCGCGCGGATCGCCGATCGATCCGAGCCAGCTATCTACCCGGTGCGGTCCGGCATTATAGGCCGCCGCCGCCAGCGCATAAGACTCGTCATATTTTTCCAGCAACGTCGCCAAAAGTGAAATGCCGAGGCGCATATTATAAGCCCCGTTGGCGGTTAGTTGGGCTCGACTATAGGTCATGCCCGACCTTGCTGCGGTTTCGCGCGCGGTTCCAGGCATCAACTGCATCAGGCCTCTTGCCCCAACCGGGCTAACGGCGTCTGTGCGAAAGCTGCTCTCCTGGCGGATAATGGACAGGACCAGGGCCAACTCGGGCGTATTGTTACCCGAAATTTCCGGTGGAAGGGCGCGTATCGGATAGCCGCTTTCGACGACATCGCCTGTTGCCCGAACCGACTGTTTGGCGATGGTGACGGCAATATGGGGCAGGTTCAGGCGAATTGCGTCACGGGCGGCTAATATGTGCTGTTGAGGCGTTGTGGCATTCCGGCCCGCGGCGAGGGCGAATGTTGCGGCATAGCCGGGTTCGCCCAAGGCGATCAATGCATCGGCCAGGCGGCTCATGGAATTTGCTTCAAACGCGATATGATCTGCTCTGTTCGGCTCAGGCGCGGTTGCAATGGGGGAAAAGTCGCGATCAAGTTCGATCAGTGCCTGCTGACCGTAAAAAACCGATGGATAAGCTGCGGCGATTTCGAACCACCTGTTGGCCAAATCACTTTCACCAGTGGCCACCGCCGCGCGCCCGGCCCAATAGGCCCCCCGGGCTCGGCTGATCGGCATGGAGGTGTTGTGATATAGGGATGTGAAGCGTGCTAGCGCTTCGTCGGCCAAATCGAGTCGGGTCAGGGCGAGCCAGCCGGTGAGAAATTCGAGCTCCGCAAATGACGTGCCGCGATCCAGGCTATGTCCGCCAGCAATCAAATAGGCGTCTTCATACTCACCTTCTCCCAGAACGTGACGGGCGAAAATTTGGCGCTCCCGTGCCCATTTATCGGGTCGGGTAAGAGCATCGGGAAAGGTGTTTAGGATGTCTGTTGCGCCATCATCTAGGCCGTTTCTTCGGCGCCAACGCAGTCTTTCATAAAGTAAAGCCGGGCTTTGTCGAAGTTCTTCGGGGACTGCCGCAATCGCCTGATCGGTGCCTCCGCTATTACTCGAAAGAGTAAGCCGGGCTTTGGCCAATGCAACATCGGTTGGTGTTACCAAGGAATACATGCGCCGCGCCGCGCCAATTTTGCGTTCCCAAACCAGCCGGTCGAGACGGTCGATATGGGTCGTTTGATCCAGAAATTGGCCGTAAACAGTCAAAAAATTTGCCTCATCGGCACTTTCGAAATTCGTTCGTACCCAAGTGGTTCGAATTTCCTCGCGTGTCGGCATCAATTTGATGTCAGCGCTTCGATATTGAAAATCTGCCAATCGTCCGGCCGATGTAAGAGGTGGGTAGCGCCGGAAATAGTCGGTGACCCAGCGCCCTTGGGCTTCGGGGTGGTCGCTATCCAATGCGTCCTCGGCGTTTCTTCTTAGCCGGTTAATCTGGGGCCAATTGGGGTGGCTCATTAAAAAGTTTTGGATGTCGGCGAAAGCGACCTCGGTATCGCCGCGGCGATAGTCGAGCCAACGTAAAAATGAGATAAAAAGCGGGTTTTCGGCATTTGCCAGTATTTCGTGAGCGGCGAGCCAATCATCGGCCCGTGCAAAATCTATTGCCCGGCGAAGCCGGTCCAAATCTGCGGCGCTGGATCTGCCGAGATGTAATTCCTGGGCGAGAAATCGTGGAGTGGGGTCTTGTCCGGCAACAATGGCGGCAGCTAATTCGGCGATGGCCAGTCCGGGCACTGCGATGAGTTGATGATGGCGTTGAGCCTGGGCGGTAGATGGGTTCCAGCCAAGCAGCATGATGCTACAGGCTACCGTGCCGACAACTGCCCTTAAGCAAAGCGCCTTCAACCGAAAATTTCTCCAATCAGAGCGGACGCGGCCCACCCGCCGGGGCCGTTCGATCCCTCGAAAAGAGAATGCTCGGTTGTTTCACGCCTGCCGTCAAGTAGACACCTTCATGTACGCTGCCGTTTGACGGTGGGGTTAGGCCTTTAGCAGTTCCACAGCCTCGCGCTCGCGACCCAAAACGCACAAGGCTTTCTGCGCGATTTGGCTGCCGGTCAGACCAGCGATTTCCAATTGGCGAGCAGGACTGGCATGGTCGATAAAGATATCGGGTATCGTCATCGGCCTGAATTTAAGTCCCTTGTCGAAATGTCCTGCATTCGAAAGGCAGGTCATAACCTGGGATGCAAAGCCGCCAATCGAGCCTTCTTCGACACTGATCAACACTTCGTGTTCTCGCGCCATACGGTTGATTAGATCTTCGTCTAACGGCTTGGCAAATCGTGCGTCGACAACAGTTGTCGTCAAACCACGGGCTTCAAGTTTCGCTGCCGCTTGCAGACATGGTGTCAGGCTAGCACCGTAGGCGATTAAGGCAACCGCCGAGCCTTCGGTGACAATTCTGCCTTTGCCGATTTCTAGAATTTTTCCACGGGCCGGTAGCTCAACTCCAGTGCCCTCGCCACGAGGATAGCGGAGAACGCTGGGGCGATCATCAATTGCTGCCGCTGTGGCCACCATATGCATTAGCTCGGCTTCGTCGGAAGCAGCCATCAAAACCATGCCCGGTAAACAGCCGAGATAAGCAATGTCATAGGCGCCCTGATGGGTCGCGCCATCGGCGCCGACCATGCCGGCGCGATCAAGGGCAAAGCGAACTGGAAGTTTCTGGAGTGCAACGTCGTGCACGACACTATCATAGGCGCGCTGCAAAAACGTCGAATAGATTACGGCAAAGGGCTTGTACCCTTCGGTGGCCATGCCGGCGGCAAAGGTGACGCCATGCTGTTCGGCGATACCGACGTCAAAAGTCCGATCAGGGTAAGCGTCGCCAAATTTGTCCAGGCCGGTGCCCGAAGGCATGGCGGCTGAAATCGCGACAATTTTCTCGTCCGCAGCGGCTTCTTGCATAAGAGCTTTAGCAAATATGGAAGTATAGGAAGGCGCTTTGGGCTCGGGCTTATCCTGGGCGCCGGTGACGATATCGAATTTAGAAACGCCGTGATATTTGTCGGCGCTTTCTTCGGCCGGGGCATAGCCCTTGCCTTTTTGCGTCACCACGTGGATCAGCACCGGGCCGTCTTGGCGCGCGTCCCGGATATTGCGCAGGATCGGCAGCATGTGCTCGATATTATGTCCGTCGACCGGGCCAATATAGAAAAAGCCCATTTCCTCGAACAATGTGCCACCGGTAATGACGCCTCTTGCATGTTCCTCAACCCGGCGGGCGACGGCTTCAAATCCCTTGGGAAATTTGCGCGCAACTTTTAGCGCGACCCTGCGCAAGGATTGGTATGATTGCGACGAAAGAAGACGCGACAGATAGGCACTCATCGCGCCGACCGGCGGTGCAATCGCCATATCATTGTCATTTAAAATGACGATCAGTCGACTGTCCATGGCGCCGGCATTATTCATTGCCTCGTAGGCCATGCCCGCGCTCATCGAACCATCACCGATAACGCAGATCACATTGCGGTCGGGGCCTTCGTCCCGGGCCCGCGAGAGATCCCGTGCGACCGACATGCCAAGGCCAGCGGAAATTGATGTTGCGGCGTGGGCCGTGCCGAACGGATCATATTCGCTCTCATCGCGCTTGGTGAAACCAGATAATCCACCTTCCTGGCGCAAGGTGCGGATGCGATCACGTCGATTGGTCAAAATCTTATGCGGGTAGGCTTGATGGCCGACATCCCAAATCAGCCGATCTTCCGGCGTATTGAAAACGTGATGCAGGGCAACCGTCAGTTCCACGACACCCAGACCAGCACCGAGATGGCCACCGGTCCGCGATACGGCGCGGATCATTTCCTGGCGCACTTCGTCGGAAAGCTGCACCAATTCCTCGGCGCTCAAATCTCTCATGTCTTCAGGAACGTTCACCTGATCAAGGAGCGGAGTTCCTCCAGCCTCATTCGTGATAGCTGCCGTCGACGTTGCCGCTTTAGAAATTTTGGGGGTGTCTTTATTATCTTCCGCCATCTTTACGTCTTGCATGTTGGCTCCTGACCCGGACGGTTTAAATTCTGCGCTCTACCGACATATTGGATCACTTAAATGAGAGGGGGATTAGATCCTGTCGATCGAAAGGGCGAAGCAGCATTTTCCTCTGATTCGCGCTGTTGATATAGCCTATTTGGCATGGGTATCAATATGAGGTTGTTAAGTTCCGCGTTGTTATCATTTGTTAGTTGCGTCGGTCCAGGACAAAGTCGGTAACTGTCTTTAGCAAATTTGCCGCTTCGCCGAAGGTTTCAAGGGCGCTGGAAGCCTCTTGTGACAATTTGCGCGCCTCGGCGCGGGCGCCATCGAGCCCCATCAGGCCGACCAACGTTCCTTTGCCACGATCAGCATCCTTGCCAACCGCTTTGCCCATTTCCGCCGCACTTCCCTCGACATCAAGCAAATCATCTGTAATCTGAAAGATCAGGCCGAGGGCATGACCAAACCGTTTCAACGCCTGCACCTGATCGACACCGGCGTCGGCAAGCAAGGGGCCAGCAATGCATGAAAACTCAATGAGAGCGCCGGTTTTTCGCTCTTGCAGGGCCAGAATGTCGGCTGCCTGGCTGAGCGGCTCCGCTTCGGCGGCCAGGTCGCGTATTTGGCCTCCAACCATACCATTGGCACCCGCTGCCTGGGCCAGAGCCGAAATGATCGCGGCGCGAACGCCGCCATCGGCGTGGGTCGCCGGGTCGGCAACAATTTCAAATGCCAGGGTCAACATGGCGTCACCGGCAAGAATTGCCGTTGCCTCATCATAGGCGATATGAACAGTCGGCTGGCCCCGACGCAAATCGTCGTCATCCATTGCCGGAAGGTCGTCATGAACCAGCGAATAGCTGTGGATAAGTTCGATCGCCGCACCGACTCTGAGCGCGCCCTGGCGGTCCGCCCCGCATAACTCCGCACTCATCATGACCAGACCGGGGCGTAGGCGCTTACCGCCGGCCATTACCGAGTGGCGCATCGCGCCCCAAAGGCGCTTATCCGCCGCGACGGCATCCGGGGTATCGGTAAGGATTTCGGCTAACAGCGCTTCGACCGCCTCGGCGGACCGGGCCAGTTCAAGTTTAAAGTCAGACATTTTTTTAAAGATCCGTTTGCAATGGCTCGTCGATCAAAATCAGCCGGTCTCTTCGGGCCCAGCCTTTTCGGACAGCGCGGTAATGGCGCCGCCTGAATCCATGGATATTTTCTCTACCCTGGCTTTGGCTTCCTGCAATTTCAGCTCGCAATGGCGTTTTAGGTGGGCGCCGCGCTCATAGGCGCCAATGGCATTTTCCAGACTACCCTCGCCGGTCTCGAGCTGCCGGACAATTTCCTCCAATGATTCGAGGGCGGCCTCGAAATTCATTTCGGTGATATCGGAGGGAATTTCGGCCGCCGGTTTGCGCTCAGCCATATGCTCTACCTCTGTGGAGACGCGGAAATATTAGAGTCGGGTATAGGCCGTCCGCCAGCAGGTGACAATAGGCCTTTAGGCCCTCATCAATGCAGAAAGATGCGCATCGGCACTCTCCCCGAGGGCCGTTAAATGATAGCCACCTTCGAGGGTTGAAATAATCCGACCGTGGCACGTTTCGGCGGCGACGACACCGAGTATCGCTGTCGCCCATTCGAAATCCTCGGCATCGAATTCGAGCTGGGCCAGAGGATCGGCGCGATGGGCGTCGAATCCGGCCGAAACGAAGATAATATCGGGCTTGAAGGACCTCAAACGCGGCAAGATCTCCACCTCGAATGCGGTACGAAAGGCGTTTGAGCCGGCTCCGGGCGGTAGCGGCGCATTGACGATATTGTCGCTAACCCCGGTTTCGTTTCTGCTGCCGGTCCCAGGATAGAGCGGCAGTTGATGGGTCGAAGCGAAAAAGAGGTTGGGATCATCCCAAAAAGCGGCCTGGGTGCCATTGCCGTGATGAACGTCGAAATCGACCACGGCGACGCGCTCGATCGGATGCGCGATGCCGCTTTCCGGCCCCCATGCGGCGCGCGCATGAAAAGCGCCGATAGCCACATTGTTGAACAGGCAAAATCCCATTGATTGGCTTGGTTCGGCATGGTGGCCTGGTGGGCGGACGACGCAAAATGCATTGCGATGACGGCCGGATACAACGTCGTCAGTGGCGCCGACCAGGGCGCCGGTGGCGCGAAGGGCGGCTTGCCCAGACCCCGGCGACAATATTGTGTCTGCATCCAGCCCTTGATAGCCCGTCACCGGCACGGCGGCGAGGGCCCGTTTCACATAGTCGGTGCCATGGACCCGGGCAATTGGCGCGGTGTCGCCTAATGGCGCCTCGGTTCGAGTAAGGTCGGCAAAGCGCGGACCCGAAATTGCCTCCAGCACCGCCCGCAAGCGAGCGGGCGATTCAGGATGTTTTGGACCCGGATCGTGATCCTCGCATGCGGAGTGGGAATAAAGGACTGTTGTCATGAGGGATTAGGGCGTGCCGCCGATGGCGGCAATCGCTTGGGCGACCATCGGGCGAATTTCCGAATCTTGCGGCAGCAATTCAAGTAGCCGCCGCCAGTGGGCAAGTGCCGTTTGCCCGTCGACCTGGCGCGCCGCCATGATACCGGCATACCAAAGGGCGTCAGTATGGTCGGGGTCTTGGGCCAGCACGCGGTCAAGTATCGTGGCCAGCTGGTCGGGCAAGTCCGCTGGGCCTTGCGCCGCCTGAATGATGGCGGCGGCCCAACTCATTAAAAAGGGTATCGAAGTTTGGCGGGCGAGCCCATCGGCACGGGCAAATGCGCGCGCCGCAAGGCCATGTTCGCCCAGCTCCATGCGTGACCGTGCCAGCTGCATCCAGCCGGCGAGATCATCTGGGTTTTCCTCAAGGCG
Source organism: Alphaproteobacteria bacterium (assembly GCA_021774575.1). Taxonomy (GTDB): domain Bacteria; phylum Pseudomonadota; class Alphaproteobacteria; order UBA6615; family UBA6615; genus JAJFIX01. Next base: position 127,803 of record JAJFIX010000037.1, read on the forward strand.
GGCGGCCAAACGGTCGACCATTTGGTGGATTGTCGCCTGCCGGTCCTCCGGCGACATTTGGGAAATGGCGCTTTGGCCAAGGGCGCCACCGCGGGCAATGGCGACCTCCGAGGGAATATAGGTGACCGGATCGGCGCCCAGGGACAGGGCGACGGCTTCGATGCGTTCGACCGTTTTATCTGTCCAAGGGTCTGCTGGATCGAGTGAGGCGAGCAAGGTGGCCCACATGTCTAATGCGTCTTCGGGGTAACCGGCCTGTTGACGCGCGGCGGCCAAATAAAACCGGCCCCGCGTATTCGTCGGATCCAATGCGATAGTCGAGCGGAAAGCATCCAAGGCATCCTGGGTGACAAAGCCCTGGGAGAGAAAAAACAAGACTTCGCCATATAGGCCGGCGATCGACGCGTCGTCGGGGGCCAGGTCTCGGGCGATGAACAAGGCATCCTTGGCCGGCGCGACCAAGCCGTTTTCAAGATAAAAGCGGGCAAGGTTCGTCCAAGCCTCAGCGCCGCCAGCATCGGCGGCTGTTTGTAGCTCGCCGAGCCGCTGCCGGTCAGATGGGGAAAGGTCATCGAGTGTCGGCATTTCGATTTGAGCCATGGGTCGGCTCTCAAGATCGGGTCTGCCGCTGAAAAGATAGGTGGTGAAAGTAAGGAGTATGACCGGCAATATCACGGCGGCAGCAACCCAGGTGGGGCCTTTGCCTGAACGATCTGCACCGATTTGACCTTGGGAGTTTTCGGTTAAAATGCGCCGTTCAATTTCATGGCGGGCGGCGGCGGCTTCGGTCTTGGGAATGGCGCCGGTCGCGGCATCGCGATCAAGTTCGGCCAATTGCGCCCGGTAGACGGCCAGCGCTGGGGAGGCTTGCGTGCTCTCAACGTCGGATCGACCCACCAGCGGCCAAATCAGAGCCATCAGCGCCGTGAGCAGTGCAATCACAAAGAGGATGAAAATAAAGCTCACGACAAGGTCTTTCCCATGGTTTCATTTGTGTCGTCGCTGGTGGGTGTCGCCGAAATAATGGCGTCGAGTCGTTTGGCATCAGCCGCCGAATGGCTGTTAGATCCGGCGCTCGATTTGGCCGATTGCACAAGTTTGCGGCGGGTCCGCACAATAACCAAAAAACCGACGAACAGCACCAGTATCGGGGGTCCCAACCAAAGTGGCAGGGTTGCCGCCTTGAACGGCGGTTGGAGCAAAACATAATCGCCATAGCGCGAGACCAGATAAGAAATTGCCTCATCGTCGCTATCCCCGGCGACCAATCTCTCGCGCACAATAAGGCGCATGTCCCGGGCAATTTCGGCGTTTGAATCGTCGATCGATTGATTTTGGCAAACCACACAGCGCAAATGTTTGGAGATAGATCGGGCACGGATTTCCAAAACCGGATCATCGAGGATTTCGTCGGGGCCGATGGCCAGAACTGGTTGAGCCCAAGCGGTCATCATAATACCGATGAGGATTAGATGTTTTACTAAATATCTCAGGGTTCGCCTCCCTCGTCGGCAAGTTCCTGCAGGATAGGCACTATTTCTTGGGCGAGAATTTGCGGTGTTATTGGCCCCGAATGCTTGTGTCGGATGATGCCTTGGCGATCAATGATGAACGTCTCGGGCACGCCTGTTACGCCCCAGTCGAGACCGGCGCGGGCCTCTTGGTCGGTGCCGACCTTGGCGTATGGATTGCCGTGGCGAGCCAACCAGTCCAGCCCATCGGGCTCTGGGTCCCGGTAATTGATCCCCCACACCCGATAACCACGTCGCGTCAGTTCGGTGATTGCCGGATGTTCGGCCAGACAAGGGACGCACCAAGAGGCAAAAAAATTGACAACTGTCACATCCCCAACAAAATCCGGTGAAGAAATTCCGGCGATCCCCTCAAGTCCGACTAATGAGGGGAGTTCGGTTGTTGGTGCTGGCCTGGAGAGCAGCGCCGATGGAATAATATCGCGGTTCCGGTCGGTTGATAGCAGCATGGTGAAGGCGATCGCCAACAAGGCGACCAGCGCGACCGGCAACAAAAATATCAGGCGCGGCATTTTCATGAAAAAAGCCTCCTATTCCGCCGGCTCGGCGAGCATGGCCGATTTGGAGCGACGCAAACGCGCTGGCAGACCGAGCCGGTACCGGCGGTCGCTCAACGAAACCAGGCCACCTAGCGCCATGGTCAGCGCGCCGAGCCATATCCAGGGCACCAGCGGATTAATGAAGACACGGACGATCCAACCACCATTTTCATCGGGCTCACCCAGGGCGACATAAAGGTCGCGGAGCCAATTGGTATGGATCGCTGCTTCGGTCGTGTGGTTGCCGGCTGTCGGATAAAAGCGGCGTTCCGGCGACATCGTAAAGGCGGTAACGCCACCTTTCCTCACGATAATCGGCAATCGCTCATAACTATAATTGGGCCCACGTCCTTCAACTGTCTCGCCGAAGGTGAGCGTATAAGGGCCAACGGTCATGGTTGTGTCTGGCGTTGCGACTTCGATGACCTCTTGGCGCCAAGCCGACGAGCCGATAATGCCGGCAATGACAATCGCTATGCCAAGATGGGCCAGCATCATCCCCGACGCCGCCCGTGGCAGGCCGGCAAGGCGGTTTAGGCTGCCGGCCGGGTTAGTGAATAATCCGATCCGTCCGGCCCATTCGCTAACCGCGCCCGTGGCAAGCCAGGCGGCAAGGCCGAAGGCAAAATAGGCGAGGAGAGGTCCCTCGGGCCCGCGCCAATAAGTCAAAACAACCGTTGCGACGGCGACAATGGCAGCCGGTTTTAGACGTTCAAACGTCGCGCTCAGCCCGGCTCGTTTCCAGGAAAGATATGGACCCGCTGCCATCACCACGATCAGCGGCACCATAATCGGCACGAAGGTCGCGTTAAAATATGGCGGTCCAACCGAGACGCGGCTTGCGCCATTGGTCATTAATTCGAGCCCGAGCGGATAAAAAGTTCCAAGGAACACAACCGAACAGGCCAATGCCAATATGACATTATTGAGCACCAGCCCACCTTCTCGGCTCACCGGCTGGAACAGGCCGCCCGACGCCATTACCGGTGCGCGCACGGCGTAAAGGGTAAAGGCGCCGCCCACCGTTAGACCGAGTATCCCCAATATAAAGACGCCCCGCGTCGGGTCGCTGGCAAAGGAATGAACGGATGTCAGGATGCCCGACCGCACAACAAAGGTGCCGAGGATGGACAAGCTGAAGGCAAGGATCGCCAAAAATATTGTCCAGCTTTTCAGCGCGTCGCGTTTCTCGACAACGATTGCCGAATGCAGCAGCGCCGTGCCGACCAGCCAAGGCATGAAGCTGGCGTTTTCAACCGGATCCCAAAACCACCAACCACCCCAGCCAAGTTCGTAATAGGCCCACCAGCTCCCAAGGGCGATACCGCCGGTCAAAAAGACCCAGGCGGCGAGGGTCCACGGACGAACCCAGCGGGCCCAGGCCGCGTCAATTTTGCCCTCGATAAGGGCCGCGACAGCAAAGGAAAATGCCATCGAAAAACCGACATAGCCGAGATAAAGCAGCGGCGGGTGAAAGGCGAGGCCGGGGTCTTGCAGCAGTGGATTAAGTCCCCCCCCCGTTAGCGGCGGCGTGTCGAGCCGGAGGAAGGGGTTGGAGGTGAGGACGATGAAGGCAAGAAACGCCAAGCCGATCATGCCATGCACCGATAAAACCCGCGCCTTCAGGCTCATCGGTAGATTGCGCCCAAAGGCTGCGACCGCGCCGCCGAACAAGGCGAGAATGAACACCCATAGCAGCATTGAGCCTTCATGGTTTCCCCAGACGCCACTCACTTTGTAAAGCGTTGGCTTCAAAACATTGCTGTTTTTGGCAACCAATTCGACGGTGAAATCGGAGACAATAAAACTGTAGGTGAGAGCCCAATAGGCAATGGCAATCATTGCCAACTGAACAAGCGCCGCCGAGCTGGCAAGCCTCATCAGTCTCGGGTCACCCCGATAGGCGCCGATTAACGGCAGGCACGATTGAGTGAGCGCAACGAACAGGGCTAAAATAAGCGCAAAATGGCCAAGCTCAGGGATCACGGCTGGGTCACCGGCGCAGCCTCCTGCCAGACACCCTGTTCTTTCAGCGCGTCGGCGACTTCTTTGGGCATATAGGTTTCGTCGTGCTTGGCCAAAACTTCGTGGGCGGCAAACACGCCCTGGGCATTCAAAGTGCCTTCGGCAATGACACCCTGACCTTCACGAAATAGATCTGGTAACATGCCATCAAAGCTAACGGTTATAGTCGCTTGGCGATCAGTGATGACGAATTGGGTGGTGGCCCCGTCCTGGGCAACACTCTCTTCTTCGACAATACCGCCAAGGCGAAAATTCACCCCTGTTGCGACGCCGCGTTCAGCAAGTTGCGTCGGGGTGTAGAAATAGAGCAAACTTTCGTCCAGTGCGGTGACGACGAGAAAGGCTGCCGCAGCCAGAGCCGACAAGCCAAATAGGGCGAGGTAAAGGCGTTTGCGCTTTGGTTTCATTGGGAGCTCTCTTCCGCGATTTTTTCCCCGTCCCCTGTACTGGCAGCATGTCGGGCACGGCGACGCGCCTCGACGGCGGGCTGTAATAGATCAAGCTGTCTTTTCGTCGCGCGCAGGCCGGCAACGCTCCAAACCGCTAATCCAATCAGGACCAACGCGACGATACCATAGGACGGCCAGATATAGACGGCGTATCCGTCCATTTCCAAATAGGTGATCAGGGCTTCCACTATACCGCCTCCGGTTTAACCAGCTGCCTGGCTGAGCTGCAGGGCTTGAATTTTGCGCGCATTAATTTCACTTTGAATGCGAATTAACAAGACCGACACAAAATAGGTGGTGAAGGCCAACGACATCAGCAATAGAGGCGTCAGCATCGACCCATCGATTGACGGTCCGTCGGCTCGAATGACGCTGGCGCCCTGATGCAGGGTATTCCACCAGTCTACGGAATATTTGATGATCGGCACATTGACGAAACCGACAATGGCGAGGATGGCCGCCGCCTTGGCGCCGCGCTCCGGATTATCGTGGGCGTGGGTCAGCGCGATATGGCCGAGATAGAGAAAAAACAGAACCAGGACCGAGGTCAATCGCGCGTCCCATACCCACCATGTCCCCCAGCCTGGTTTGCCCCAAAGCGATCCGGTAACCAGGGTGACCAGGGTGAAACCGGCGCCAATTGGCGCCGCGGCTCGGGCGGCTAAATGGGCCAGGGGATGGCGCCAGATCAAGGCAACTAGGCTGGCGACAAACAAAAAGCTGTAAATCGACATGGACATCCAGGCCGAAGGCACGTGGACATACATGATCCGCACCGATTGTCCGTGCTGATAGTCGGCCGGCGAATTAAACAACGCCAGATAAAGCCCCGAAATGAGCAACAGCGCGGTCACGATATTGCTCCAGGGCAGCACCGCCCGGGCAATGCGCACGAACCGGTTTGGATTGGCAAATTTATGCAAATCGGCCATTGGAGGACCCCTTAATTCGTTTATGGCTTAGCATGGCTTTTGCCGTCTTTCCAGTGAACATAACTATTCCAGCGCTTGGCGTACCGCCGCCGCCGTTGCCCATGGGGCAAGGGCGAGGGAGGCCAAAAGAAGTGCCGCGAGGATCATAATCGGTGTTTTCGCCGTTTCTCCAGAGCCAGAGATCGCCGCGTCGACCACCGCCGTTCCAAATATGAGCACTGGGACGTAGAGGGGCAAGACCAGAAGTGACAATAAGACCCCGCCGCGACGCGACCCCAAGGTAAGAGCCGACCCAATTGCGCCAACCAGGCTGAGTGTGGGAGTGCCAAGCATCAAGGCGAGGATCATTGGGCCAAAGGCGGCCGGTGGCAAATGGTAAAGCAATCCGAGTATGGGGGTGGCGACGAGTAGCGGCAGGCCGGTGGTTAGCCAATGGGCCGCGACCTTGGCGAGCACAAGAAATTCCATCGGCAGAGGTGTCAGAGCAAGGAGTTCCAGGCTGCCATCCTCATAGTCGGCGAGAAACAGGCGCTCGACACTGAGCAACACTGCGAGCAGGGCCGTTACCCAAATCACACCGGAGCCGATGCGCGTTAGGACGGCACTTTCCGGCCCGACCCCGAAGGGAAATAAAATCGCGGCGAGGACGAAAAATACCACCACCATGGCGCTGTCGCCACCGCTGGCCAGGCTAAGGCGCAGGTCTCTGCCAAGCAGGGCCAGCATTGGCGCAAAGGTACCGTTGCGGGTGGTTTGATTGGTCACGCGAGATCACCATATTCGGATCCGATCACCGGCGTTAGGCGAAGTTCGGTCGCCCGGTTTCCCAGCAAATCTTGATGGGTGGCGGCAATGACGATGCCGCCAGCGTCAAGATGCACGGCCATGATGTCTTCGATGAGCTCGCTGCCTTCGGCGTCAAGGGAAGTTACTGGTTCATCCATTAACCAAAGGGGGGATGGCACGGCAATCAGCCGGGCGAGATTGAGGCGTTTGCGCTGGCCCGCCGACATTAATTGGGCGGGAATATCGGCAAGGTGCAAAATACCAAACCGTTCCAGGGCTGCTAGAACATGGTCTTTTCCATGGCCATTGATGCGGGCCCAGAAGCTCAAATTCTGGGCGCCGGTAAGGGAGAGTTTCAGGGCATCAAGATGCCCGATATAGACCGATCTTGCCCCATGGGCGTCGCGATCAGATGAGATTGGAGTGCCGTCCCAGTTTATTGTCCCTGCTGCCGGAACCAAAAATCCGACCATCAACCGCAGCAGGCTGGATTTTCCGACTCCGTTGGGGCCGCGCAATAACAAGGCTTGGCCGGGCGAGGCGGCAAAGTTCACGCCCTCAAACACCAACCGTCCGCCCCGTATGCAGGTTAGATCGCGCCCCTCGAAACCGCTCATTTAACTGCGCTCATATTGTTCGGTAAATATAGGCTTTAGCCCGTCACAGGTGTAAAGGGAAACGGTTTCAGCAGCTATACTGGATATGCCCGACGGCAAAAGCCAAAACGGTCGCCAGTGGGGGCACCGGCGACCGTCGAGAGGCCTTTTCAACCCCAAAAGGGGTTGGCGGAGGCTGTTCCGAGACTTCCAATCTGGGGGCATGGGAAGTCCCAGTTGAGGAACATTAACCGGCGCATGTGGCGGTAATACGGTCCAAATATGGCGAAATTATGATTTTTTCCCGTCGGTCGATAGTCTATTTATTTCAATTAATAACAATTAGTTGTGCTAAGTTTTTAATCTATTTATTGACTTCGTTTGGGCAAATTTTGTCAGTACTGTTCCGCATAACATTGCCGCAACAAAAATATAGATTTTCGGCTCCCCGAAGGCCAAGGCAGCGACGGCTGGGCCAACGCAAAGTCCAACCAATCCCCAACCGACCCCGAACAAAGCGGCACCGCCGAGCAGGGATCCATCGATATCCGATTTTGTCGGCAAGGCATAGGTGCCGCCAAGGGCCGGTCCTTTTCCGCTTGCTCTGCCACTGCGCGCCGGCCTGAAGGCGAAGAAGGTGACCAGAAGGGCGCCACCAAAGGTCAAGGCCAAGCTTGGGTCCCAATGTCCGGCAAAATCAAAGAAATCCAATACTTTTTGCGGATTGGTCACCTGCGATACGGCAAGACCGGCGCCGAACAAAAGCCCGGCACCGAGAGCCACAAGCTGACGAAATGCGTTTTTTCCCATCAGAGATACCCGTTATTTCAAGCCAAGACATGCCTGGTGACAAAGACTGTGAGTGCCGTGACGGTAAAAAATATTACCGTCGCGGCAATTGACCGTCCGGAAAATCGCGCAATGCCGCAGACGCCATGGCCACTCGTGCAGCCACCGCCAAGCCGGGTACCGATGCCAGTGATCAACCCACCCAATATGAGCACCGGCAGGCCAGCCTCAATAACCACTGGGGCGCCACCGGTCGTGAGCCCGTAGCCGGCCGCACCCAAAATCAGCCCGCCAAGAAAAGTCAGACGCCATCCAGTATCGCCGTTCCCACTTTCCCATGGTGGCAATAGGCTGGATAGAATTCCGCTGATGCCGGCGATACGGCCGTTGAGGCGCAGCAAAAGTGCCGCCGAGACGCCGATCATCAAGCCGCCGATGAGTGACGATATGGGGGTGAAATTCTCCATTAGTGGCCGATCTTTCTAGAGGTTTTCCTCTATCCAACTGGCCAATGGCGCCTCTAGGGCTTCCAACGGCTGGTAGCCGAGGGTGAGTGCCGAAACTTGATCATCCTTGCGCACCAATACAGAGGGAAATCCGCGAATGCCTATTTGCGCCGACCAGGCGAAATCCTGCATGGTTTCATCGATCGTTTCCGGGTCTTCGTAGAGCTTGATGAATTCGTCGCGGTCGACATCAAATTTCACCGCTTCGTCGGCATATGTTTCGACCGGCTCGGGGGCGTGGTTGTTGAGATAGAAATTGCTCTGGATGGCACCAAAAAAGGCGAAAAGCTGTTTGGGATCTAGTTTACGCATGACGACAACGGCGCGGCAGGCGCGTTCGGTGTCGTAAAGCCATCCTGTTTCATTGAGTATTTCCATGCCAAATTTCTGGCCGGTTCGCTCGGAGACATCGGTCCAATGCTCGCGCAGAAACCCGATGCGCTGATCGTCAACCACATGTTCGGGCCCGACCCGAAGGCCGCCGACAACAATGCGCATATCTAGGCGATCTTTGTATTTTTCATGCAAGGTCTGAATGACCGGCGCAAAGCCGTAGCACCACGAGCACATCGGGTCGCCGATATAGATAAGTTCTGTTTCCATGAATTTTTATCCTGTTTTGCGTTTTTGGCCGTTAGGTCTGTAATTGGGTTAGGTAATGCTCGACCTGCTCGGCTTGGTCTTGGTTGCCGACCTCGGCAAATAGATTGCGGGCGTGGGTGAAGCTTTCCAGGGCGGCTGCGACATTGCCCATATTGTGATAGACAAGGCCTAGATTGCCGTACTGATTGGCCATACCTTCCCGGCTGCCCAGTTCTTCGTTGATGGTCAGGGCGCGCCGGTGGCAAGATTCCGCAGCATTCCATTCCTGACGGTATTGGTGAATTACGCCAATATAACCGTAATCGGCCGCAACGCTGGTGCGCGCGCCTCGCTTTTCATTAATCGTCAAAGCCTGGCGGTGACATTGCTCGGCCTGATCCAGATCGCCTTTGGCCTGCAATATCAGCCCGAGATTGCTGTACGACGTTGCTGTACCGACGGGCCGGGCGAGTTCCTCGTTGAGCTGCAGGGATTTCCGGTAGCTGTCTTCGGCGCCGGCAAGATCGTCTTTACTCTCTAAGATGAGCCCTAAATTGACCAGAGAGTCCGCCATCGCCTCCTTGCGTCCAAGCTCTTCGGCCAGCGACAGGGCTCGCCTGTGCAAGGCTTCGGCTTTTTCCAGATCGCCACGTCCGTCATACAAAAACCCCAGATTTGTATAATCGCGGATCATTGCGTCGCGATCATTCAACACTTCATTGAGGGAAAGGGACTCGATAAATCTATCGGCGGCATCGTCCAGTTTTTCCAAAATGCGGTAGATCAGTCCCAAATTGCTGGCCGCCGTGGCGCAAGCTGAAGGGTTTTCCGCCGACGAAACCAATGAAAGGACTTTTGTAAAGACCTCGGCCGCTTCTTCAAGTTGCCCATTGCGCCGATAAAGCAGACCGACACGGTTCCATCCGTCGGGCTCGGTCGGGTCTATTGCTGCGGCTTCTCTATAGGCGGCCATGGATGCGTTGGGGTCACGGATAGAGGCGATCGCCCCCAAATGTCGCGCCATCCATCCGGCATAGGCGTTATTGCCCTCATTACGGGCGATATCCATATGCGATTTTAGGATCATTTCGGCGGGTTTGGTGTCGCCTCGACGCAACGCGTCCAGGGATGCCAACACGCGCTGGCGGTCACCGCCGGTACGCGCTTGTTCCTGTAGCCAATCAACCGCGTAGGCGAAATGGGCTCGTTCGGCGGCAAAATCAACGGCGGCGTGGTATTCATCGGCGGCCGCGCCGACATATTGGGCCAGCATATATTGGACAAGATCGCCATAATCAGCGGCGCTAATTGTCTGCTTCGGGCCGTGCCGTGATCGGGTGAACATAATCAATGCGGTCAGAACAAGAAAAACCGTGCTGAGACCCGTGACCGTGGCCCAGAAAATAAAAGACGTCAGCGCCGCCTGTAGGAATATCCAGACCTCGCTCATATCGGCATTAAACTCACATGTATTAGACGGCTGGTCTGGCGCCGAGTTTCAGGCGCGTTTTCTCCGCCGGGGATGAATAGATATTGAGATTGGCACATTTTCTGATTTTTACGCGATGCGACAACCAAGTACAATGTTGGATTTACATGCGGCATGGCCCTAATCTAGCGGGCCCGAAGCAGCTCGGGACTTGGCAATTCCCAATTGGCGGGTTATGGGTTTGCCGCGCCTGCTTTAATACTGTCTAGATACCGTCGCGCGGGACAGGCCATACGGATTAGAAAACCATGTTTACTGGATCGTTTACCGCCCTCATCACGCCGTTTTCAGGTGAAAACCTAGATGAAAATGCGTTTCAAGAATTTGTCGAATGGCAAATTGGCGAAGGAACCAACGGGTTGGTTCCCGTTGGTACAACCGGAGAGTCGCCGACCCTCAGTCACGCAGAGCATGAGCGGGTCATCGATTTATGTCTGGAAGTTGCGGCCGGGCGCGTGCCGGTTATTGCCGGGGCGGGGTCTAATGCCACCGCCGAGGCGATATCCCTTGCCGCCCATGCAAAAACCGCCGGTGCCGATGCAGCCCTGTTGGTCACGCCTTATTATAACAAGCCGAACCAGGCCGGTCTTTACGCCCATTACAAGGAAGTGGCCGATGCGGTCGATATCCCGATCATCGTCTATATCGTGCCGAGTAGAACCAATGTCGATGTCTCGGTTGAGACGATGGCCCGGCTAGCGGCGGACTGTCCCAATATTGTTGGGGTCAAGGATGCCACCGCCGAGTTGACACGGCCGCTGGCGCTGCGCCGGTCGATTGGGGCTGACTTTAATTTGCTGTCGGGCGAGGACGCGACAATTGTCTCTTTTCTCGCCAATGGCGGGCATGGTTGCATCTCGGTGACGTCGAATGTGGCGCCGCGTTTATGTGCCGACCTGCACGCGGCATGGTCTGTCGGCGATGCGGCGGGCGCTGCTGCGATCAACGACAAACTCTTTCCGCTGCATGAGGCGTTGTTTCTTGAGCCAAGCCCCCAAGGAGTCAAATATGCGGCATCCTTGCTCGGCAAATCGGCGCCGAATGTCCGCCTTCCGCTCGTTGAATTGACGCCGAGCGCCAAGGCCGAGATCGAACAGGCGATGCGCTTTGCCGATTTGATCTAAGGACGATTTGATCTAAGGACTGGGCATGAGCAGTAAAGACATTCCAGCTGGCGCCGAAGGCGGTACCGTTGTTGCGCGCAACCGAAAAGCGCGCCATGATTTTTTCATCGACTCGACGCTGGAAGCCGGTATCGTCTTGCAGGGCAGCGAGGTGAAATCATTGCGCCTGGGCAAGGGAACCCTGTCCGATGCATGGGCCGGGGACAAGGCTGGGGAGTTATGGCTCTTTAACTCCCACATTCCAATTTATGAGGCGGCGAATCGCTTCAACCATGAACCCAAGCGGGCGCGAAAACTGCTGGTTAAAGCGCGCGAGATGAATAAATTGCTCGCCGCCGTGCAGCGGAACGGCGCAACCTTGGTGCCGCTTTCGGTCTATTTTAACGCCAAAGGTAGGGCGAAAATCGAGCTGGGTATTGCCAAAGGCAAGCGCAAATACGACAAACGCCAGACCCAAAAAGAACGCGACTGGGGTCGTCAAAAAGCCCGTGTTCTGCGCGACCGGGGATAATCGGCAAAATCTTAGGCGTTGGCGAGCTCTGCTCGAATGGTCGAAAACACGTCTTCAAACATCGCTGTCGTCAGGCGCCCTGTATTGGTGTTGTAGCGCGAGCAATGATAACTGTCGACGAGACGCAGGCCGGGAACAGGGTGATGCACGGCGTTATGGCCGAAAGGATGGAGCGATTTTCGCACCTTCAGGGTCGACAGAACGGCGCCATGGGCTAGGCCACCGAGGGCGAGAATTGTATGTAAATTACCCATTGCGTCGATTTCGTCGACTAAAAAAGGGCGGCAGGCCGTGGCCTCTGGGCCGGTCGGCTTGTTTTGCGGCGGCACGCACCTTACTGCATTGGCAATCCGGCAGTCGATGAGAGCCAATCCGTCACCGGGATCGGCGGCATAGCGTCCCTCGGCAAAATCAAATTTGAGCAATGTCGCATAAAGAAGGTCGCCCGCATAATCGCCGGTAAACGGCCGTCCGGTCTTATTGGCGCCATTTAATCCCGGCGCCAACCCGACGATGAGCAAGCGGGACTTAATGTCGCCAAAGCTAGGCACTGGCGCATTGAAATGGCCGGGCAGAGTGCGGCGTTTTTCGTCACGAAACGCCTTCAGCCGAGGGCACAAAGTGCAGTCGCGATCAGGAAAATTGACCACACTCACCTTCGGCGCCGATGAATGGAGCTATTCGCCAGCCTGGTATAATTCGGCCTCGTCGTCGCCGTCTTCATAATCATCATAGTCATCGTCGTAATCGTCGTTCTGCGGCCGATTTGTACGAGCGCGCTCAATTTCTACTTTGAAATCCTTCAGGTCGATAAAATCATCGGCCTGGCGGCGAATTTCATCGGCGGCCATTGGTGGGTTGGTACGCACCGTCGATACGACGGTCACCCGGGGGCCGCGCCGCTGCACCGCCTCGATGGCGCGCCGGAAGCCGCCATCGCCGGAAAATAGAACGACGTGATCAAGCCTGTCGGAAAGCTCAAGCATATCAACGGATAATTCAACATTCGTTGAATTGCGGATACGCCGACGCCCCGAAGGGTCGGTGGATTCCTTGGCGGGCTTGGTGACCAACGTATAGCCGTTATAATCGAGCCAATCGACAAGGGGACGAATAGGTGAGTATTCCTGATCTTCGATCAGCACGGTGTAATAGTAGGCGCGCACCAGTTGGGTCTTGTCTTTGAATAGCTGCAGGAGCTTTTTATAATCGATATCAAAGTCAAGGTTGCGGGCGGCACCATATAGATTCGCACCATCAATGAAGATGGCGGTACGTTCTTGCGGGTAAAACATGAAATGTTCCGTCTGCCTGGGCTAAGTGATTTTGAAATAGGAATATCTAAGAGTGTTGTTAATCGGTCGAAGCCGACTAATCTAGTCCCTAATTAGGTAGTTTTGCCTGAAATTGCTATACATTTATAGAGAGTTTGGGGCAATGATCCTAATCGGTATTGGGGCTAATTTGACTAGCGCTACGGCGGGGTCGCCCTATGCGACGTGTAAGGCGGCACTCGCGGAGCTTGCAGCCGGGCCGTCGACGATTACTATTAAGGCATGTTCACCTTGGTTTAGGTCTTCGCCAGTACCTGTTTCTGATCAGCCATGGTTTGTCAATGCCGTGGTTGAACTGGCGACAGCGCTGGACCCGCCGACTTTACTCGCGCGCCTGCATGAGGTGGAGGACGTATTCGGTCGGCATCGATCCGTTCGGAATGGCGCGCGGGTCCTCGATCTTGATTTGTTGGCATATGACGATTTGATTTTGCCGGTGGGGCCCGGGCCCGGGCCGCAATTGCCCCATCCGCGCCTTCACGAACGGGCCTTTGTGCTCATCCCGCTGAACGATTTGGCCCCCGATTGGCGCCATCCCATCCTCGGCTCGACGGCGGTCGAAATGATGGCGGAAATTTCAACCGATCAACTTGTCGAACGGTTGAGCGATAACTAGCCGCCAAAAAGGCTTGGCTGTGGCCGAACAATCACATATATAGAGCCGCGCCCACATATTTAATTGTACTGGAATGGGAGACTGGCTCTATGGCCCGCGTCACCGTTGAAGATTGTATCGAAAAGATTCCCAACCGGTTCAAACTGGTAATGGTCGCCGCCCAACGTGCGCGTCATATCGTCAGCGGTGTACCGTTGACCCTCGACCGTGATAACGACAAAAACCCCGTTGTCGCCCTGCGCGAAATTGCCGAAGAAACGATCGATATTGATACCGTCGAACAATCGATGATCCAAGGGTTGCAGAAGCACGGTGAGCAGGACGATCCTGAAGACGAGGACGATATTCAAGACCTTATTGCCTCCGAACAGGCTGTCGCCGGGGTTGATGCCGAGGCGGTGGGCGGTATGCCGGAAATGAATTTCAAAGATGCCGTTGATCTGGCCGAAGAAGCGGCGCCGGTCGAAGACGATACACCGGAGGCTTAAGGCGACGCATCGCCGACACAGTCGGCGTGTCGGGGCTTTTGCATTGGTCCGCCCTCGGACGGTATAGTTTAGCTGCATGACTTGGAGAGTGCGGCGCCGGTGATTAGACAATTTGAACTCGTTGAAAAGGTAAAGGCCTATGATCCGTCGGCGGACGCCGACGTGCTCAATCGTGCCTACGTCTTTGCCATGCAAGCCCATGGGGCTCAGACCAGAGCGAGTGGCGACCCCTATTTTTCGCACCCGCTAGAAGTCGCTGGCATATTGAGCAATTTTCGGCTCGATAGTGCCTCAATCGCAACTGCATTGCTCCACGACACCTTGGAGGATACCGACGCCACTCTGCCACAATTGAAGAAAATGTTTGGCAGCGATATTGCCGACTTGGTCGATGGCGTGACCAAGCTCAGTCAGCTCGAATTGCAATCAGACAAGACCAAGCAGGCGGAAAATTTCCGCAAATTATTGCTGGCGATGAGCCGCGATATTCGGGTGCTTTTGGTCAAGCTGGCTGATCGCCTGCATAATATGCGGACATTGGGTCACATTAAGTCCGCCGAGCGGCGAGCCCGAATCGCCCGCGAAACAATGGAAATTTATGCGCCGCTGGCCGAGCGTATCGGGATGCAACAGTTCAAAGACGAACTCGAAGATCTCGCCTTTGCCGAACTCAATCCCGATGCTTGGTCGGGGGTCATACGCCGCTTGGCATTTCTTCATGAGCGGGGCGAGGGGGTGGTCGACCGGGTCATGTCGCGGCTGGAGAAAGATTTGCTGGACGGCGGGGTCACGGCAATTCTGTCCGGTCGGGAAAAGACGCCTTATTCGATTTGGCGCAAAATGCAGACCAAATCCGTTACTTTTGAAATGCTATCGGATGTTATGGCGTTTCGCGCCGTTGTCGATAATTTGGATGATTGCTATCAGGCACTGGGAATGATCCACGGGCGATATTCGGTCGTGCCGGGCCGGTTCAAAGACTATATTTCGACACCCAAGCCGAACGGCTATCAGTCGCTGCATACGTCGGTTCTGGGCCCCGAAGGACAGCGCATCGAATTGCAAATCCGCACCCGTGAAATGCATGAGATTGCTGAGCGGGGCGTTGCGGCTCACTGGCAATATAAAGAGCAAGGCTCGGCGCGGCCGGCTGAAGGCAAGCAGTATCGGTGGCTGCAGGAGCTTTTAGAAATTCTCGAAAGTACCGGCGAGCCGGATGAATTTCTCGAACATACGAAACTGGAAATGTTCCAGGATCAGGTTTTCTGCTTTACCCCCACCGGCGAAGTTTTGGGCTTTCCGCGCGGCGCGACGGTCATTGATTTCGCCTATGCCGTCCATTCCGAAGTTGGGGATCATTGCGTAGGTGCCAAGGTGAACGGCCGCATGGTGCCGCTACGCACCACTGTGGAAAATGGCGATCAAGTCGAGATTTTGACTTCCAAGGCGCAGACACCGTCGCCGGAATGGGAACAAATGATCGTCACCGGTAAGGCCCGGTCGCGGGTTCGCCGCTTTGTTCACCAAGAGCAACGGCGCCAATATATTGGTCTGGGAAAGGAAATTGTCGAAAAATCCTTTCGCCGGGAACATCGCGATTTTTCGCGAAAAATAGTGCGGTCGGTTGCCAAAGAATTTGGCGGGAGATCTGCCGATGATGTTTTCGCTAAAGTCGGCGAGGGATTATATGGCGGAACCGATGTCGTTCACGCCATTTTTCCCGACCCCGACAAAGATGACGAGGACGTTAAAATCCCTAAGCCGCGCCGTCGCCGAGTAAATGGCAAAGGGGATGCGATTGAGATCAAAGGCCTGATTGCCGGGATGGCCATGCATTTGGCTAAATGCTGCTATCCGCTGCCCGGAGATCGCATTGTCGGTATTGTGACCACTGGCAAGGGTGTCACCATTCACACGATAGATTGCGATACGCTGCAAAACTTTGCTGATACGCCGGAGCGTTGGCTGGCCGTCGCCTGGAGCGCTCAAGATGATCCCTCGTCCAAGCAGGTGAGCCGATTACACGTCATTCTTAGCAATGAAGCCGGCAGTCTTGGCGATTTGGCGACGGTGATCGGGCGCCATGATAGTAATATTTCGAATCTCAAGATCACCCATCGCAATGTCGATTTTTTCGACCTCATTGTCGATATTGAGGTCAGTGGTGTAAGACATTTGACCGAGGTGATCGCCGCCCTGCGATCAACCCCGTCGGTCAGCCGGGTCGAACGCAGCAAGCATTAGAGCGAGATAGGAACACACGATGACGGATCAAGTTACGGCCCGGCCATTACGTTTGGGCGTTAACGTCGATCACGTGGCAACAATTCGGAATGCACGGGGTGGCGGTCATCCTGACCCGGTGCGGGCCGCGCTGATGGCCGCCCATGCCGGGGCCGATAGTATCGTCGCCCATCTACGCGAAGACCGCCGGCACATTTCCGACAACGATCTGGACCGGTTGATGGACCGGTTGGACGGATTACCTCTGACCCTGGAGATGGCGGCGACCGAGGAGATGCTGGCAATCGCCCTGGGCCATAAACCTCATTCAGTATGCATTGTGCCCGAGCGACGCGAAGAACGGACCACCGAAGGCGGTCTGGATGCCGACGGCGGTCGAACCCATTTGCGGCCCTATGTTGACGCCCTAGGGGCCGCCGGTGTCAAAGTCTCGCTGTTTATTGAGCCGACTTCGGCCCAACTTGACGCCGCAAAATCCCTTGGTACGTCAGCAGTTGAATTGCACACTGGTCGCTATTGCGATGCGGCAACGGAGGCGGATCGCTTGACTGAACTGTCTCTGATAGAAGCTGCGTCACGTGACGGAGTGGCGATGGGGTTGGCTATTCATGCCGGTCACGGCTTGACTTATGAGACCGTGTCGCCGATTGCCTCAATCGTTGAAATTGAGGAACTTAATATTGGTCATTTTTTGATTGGCGAGGCGATATATTCTGGCCTCGATAGCTCTATAAAACGCATGCGAGCATTGATGGATCAGGCGCGAGCCGCCGCAACCGGTCAACTAACCGCCTAATACAAGGGAGTGTCATCAGTCATGATTTTGGGGCTGGGGAGCGATATTGTCGATATTCGCCGGGTTGCAAAGACCCTGGATCGGTTTGGCGAGCGGTTCACCAACCGGTGTTTTACCGATCTAGAGCGCAAAAAAAGCGACCGGCGACTCAACCGCGCCGAAAGTTATGCCCGCCGATATGCGGCCAAGGAAGCCTGTTCAAAGGCTCTGGGCACAGGCTTTCGTAGAGGCGTGTTTTGGCGGGATCTGGGGGTTGCAAACTTGGCATCGGGTAAGCCGACCATGGTTTTGACCGGCGGCGCTGCCGAACGGTTGAAAGAGCTAATACCCGAAGGGATGACGGCCCAAATTGAGGTATCCCTGACCGATGAACCACCGCTAGCCCAAGCGATTGTCATAATCACAGCGGTTGCACCGTGATATCTCGACTTCACAAGCGGCCTTCTTTCTGAAATAAGGCAGGCCAGGAACGAGCCGATGGAGTTGGGTGGGTATGTCGATTAAGAAATCTGGTGGAATGAAAGACACGGTCTGGACCTTTGTTTGGGCCATATTGATTGCGATTTTGGTGCGCACGGTCGCTTACGAGCCGTTTAATATTCCATCGAGCTCGATGGTGCCGACCTTGCTGGTCGGCGATTATCTCTTCGTTTCGAAATTCTCCTATGGCTATAGCCGTTATTCCCTGCCGTTTAGTCCGAATATATTTTCCGGACGCATTTTTGAAAGCCCGCCCGAGCGCGGTGATGTCATGGTTTTCAAAAAACCACCGCGCAACGAGGTGGATTTCATCAAGCGACTGATTGGGATGCCGGGCGATCGGGTGCAAATGCGTGCCGGGCGTCTTTATATCAACGACGAGTTGGTGCCGCGCGAACGTATCGAGGATTTCGAAGTGCAAGGGTTCGGTGGCGTGACACGGTCGGTGCCGCAATATATTGAGACGCTGCCGAACGGTGTCGAACACAAAATTATTGAAATTAGTGGCGACGTCGGCGCCCGCGACGATACGATCGAATTGATGGTGCCGCCGGGTCATTTCCTGATGATGGGAGATAACCGCGATAATTCCGCCGACGGGCGGGGCGGAAATAGCGAGGGTCCGTGGTATGTGCCGGCGGAAAACTTGGTTGGGCAGGCAAAGTTCTTGTTTTTCTCAACCGATGGCTCGGCCCGGCTATGGCAATTTTGGAAGTGGCCTGCTGCGACCCGATTTGCCCGGATTTTCGACGGCGTACATTGACCGGGATAAACGAAACTATTGAAATTCTGGCGGACCGCTTAGGCTATCGGTTCGCAAAACCCGAACTGCTCTTAGAAGCGTTGACCCATCAAAGTGTCGCCGATGCGACCGGGGGCGCACGCATGAGTTATGAGCGGTTGGAGTTCTTGGGAGACCGGGTTCTCGGGCTGGTCATTGCCGATTTGTTGGCGACAAAATACCCAGCCGATAGTGTCGGTGACTTGGCGCGCCGTCATGTTGATTTGGTGCGGGCCGAGGCGCTCACCAAAGTGGCCGACGATATTGAGATCGCACAATTTATTCAATTTACGCCCGGCGAGGAAAAATCCGGCGCACGGGCAAGTGCCTCAATTAAGGCCGATGTTGTGGAGGCGGTACTGGCCGCCCTTTTTCTCGACGGCGGGCTCGACGGCGCGCGGGCCTTTATTGTGCGGGCTTGGGCGCGGCTACTTGACGATCAAGATGCTCCGCCAAGCGATCCTAAAACCCAATTGCAGGAATGGTTGCAGGGGAGAGGCCGCGCCTTACCGGTTTACGCCGAAATTCGCCGCGATGGTCCCGACCACGCGCCGATCTTTACCATCGAGGTGCAGGTTGACGGCGATCTTTTTGAACAGGCCGAAGGCGCAAACAAGCGCGCGGCGGAAATGCAGGCGGCAATGGCAATGTTGACCCGCCTTAGTGGAGCGAGATGATGGGAGAGGATAAAAAACACTGCGGCTTTGTGGCCCTGGTTGGCGCACCGAATGCCGGCAAGTCGACCCTGCTGAACGCCCATGTGGGTGCGCGGATATCTATCGTGACGCGCAAGGTTCAGACGACACGCAGTCAAATTCGCGGCATTGCCATGGTCGATGAAACACAGCTGGTTTTCATCGATACGCCGGGAATATTTGCGCCCCGACGTCGTCTCGACCGGGCGATGGTTGATGCAGCGTGGGCCGGTGCGCGCGATGCCGATGTGGTCGTTGTCATCGTTGATGCACTGCGGGCCGTTGATCTGCGCGATAATGGTCGCGAGGATGAAAATGTCGCGCGTATCTTAAAAGGCCTGACCCAAGATCGCGAAGCCGGTCGAGTTGGCGGCAAAATCGTTCTCGCCCTCAATAAAATCGATGCCATTCGGTCCGATCGACTGTTGTCATTGACCCAAAGCTTGAGCGAAAGTGGGCTCTTTGATCAGGTATTTATGGTTTCGGCCCTGAAGGGCGATGGGCTCATTGATTTGCAAACCTATCTTGTCGCCGCCGCGCCCGAAGGTGCCTGGCATTATAGTGAAGACCAGCTATCTGATTTGCCCCAGCGCCTAATTGCGGCCGAAGTAACACGCGAAAAAGCGTTTGAAAACATGCACCAAGAGATCCCTTATTCACTGGCTGTCGAAACTCAGAATTGGGAGGAGTATCGGAACGGCGAGGTGCGCATCGATCAGGTCATTCATATTGAAAAAGAGAGCCAAAAGGGCATGGTCGTCGGCAAGGGCGGGCAATCGATCAAACGCATCCGAGAACAAGCGCAGAGCGACTTATCTGAAATGTTTGAGCGAAAAGTACATCTCTTTGTTCAGGTTCGGGTGAGTAAACGGTGGGCCGATGATCCTGATCGTTTCCGCGAATGGGGTCTGAATTTCGACGCCTGAATTTTAATTTTTTCCCCAATGACGTAAAAGACCAAATGGAATGGACCGGCGACGCGATTGTTCTGGCTGCCCGCAAGCACGGCGAAAGGTCTGCCGTGGTGCAGTTGCTAACCCGCACCTATGGGCGTCATGCGGGACTGATGCGCGGCGCCACCGGCAAACGCAATCGAGGCGTTGCAGAGCCGGGAAACCTGGTCGCCGCAAGTTGGAAAGCGCGGCTGTCCGATCACCTTGGCATGCTGGCATTGGAGCCCATGCACCAAACGGCGGCGGGTCTGATGGCCGCACCCCGCCGTTTGGCTGGACTTGCCTCGGCCTGTGCCATTGCCGAGATGGCATTGCCCGAGCGTGAACCCCATTCGGCTCTTTATGACGCGACCTTGGCCCTGTTTTCGGTGATGGAGGATCATCCAGGCGAGGAGGCAATTTGGCCGGCTGCCTATGTGCGCTGGGAACTCGGTTTGCTGACTGAACTCGGGTTCGGGCTTGACCTTGATACTTGTGCGGCGACAGGGGTGAGAGACGATCTCATCTATGTCAGCCCACGCTCGGCCAGAGCCGTCTCGGCGGCCGCAGGCGAACCATTTAAAGATCGGTTGCTCCCGCTGCCGGGTTTTCTGATTGAACGGGGCCCTGCCGATGCCCAAGCCGTCACTGATGGCTTGGTATTGACCCGTTATTTTTTGCAACGTCATGTTTTTGATGCAGTCAACAAGATGGTACCAGCCGCCCGCGATCGGCTGACCAACCTATTGGTTGACGACAAGTAGCTGAACTTGAGAATCACTGATATTTACGCGCTTTATAGCGCTGCCTGGAACGTATTGAGGAAAACTGCCCGATGAGTAAGAGGGTCGATAAAAATGCCGGGGATATTCAGCCGACGCCGTTGGCTGATGCCCTGAGCCGCCGCTACCTAAATTACGCGCTGTCGACAATCATGTCGCGGTCGCTGCCCGATGTGCGCGATGGCATGAAGCCGGTGCATCGGCGATTGCTTTTTTCGATGCGCCAGATGCGCCTCGACCCGGATCAGGGTTACAAAAAAAGTGCGCGGGTGGTCGGCGACGTTATTGGCCGCTTCCATCCCCATGGCGATCAGGCTGTTTACGACACGCTGGTCCGGCTGGCCCAGGATTTTTCCGTTCGCTTTCCCCTGGTTGACGGGCAGGGGAATTTCGGCAGCATCGATGGCGATAACGCAGCCGCCTTCCGCTATACCGAAGCGCGAATGACCGCTGTCGCCATGGCGCTGCTCGATGGCATCGACGACGACGCTGTCGATTTTCGTCCGACCTATGATGGCGAGGATGAAGAGCCAACCGTGCTTCCGGCCAATTTTCCCAATCTTTTGGCCAATGGGGCGTCGGGTATCGCGGTTGGCATGGCAACCAATATCCCCCCCCATAATGCCGGCGAAATCTGCGTCGCACTCGCGCATCTGCTCAAGACACCAAATGCCAGTATCGAAAAACTGGTCAGTTTGATGCCGGGTCCCGACTTACCCACCGGCGGCATATTGACGGAATCGCGTGAGAGCGTGGTCGAAGCCTACCGGACCGGCCGCGGATCCATGCGGATCCGGGCCCGCTGGGAAGTTGAGCAGCTGCCCCGCGGCCAGTATCAGATCACAGTCACAGAAATTCCCTACCAGGTGCAAAAATCGCGCCTGGTGGAACGTATCGCCGAGCTCCTGTTGGCAAAAAAGCTCGTGCTGCTCGGCGATGTTCGTGATGAAAGTGCTGAAGACATACGCTTGGTTCTGGAGCCCCGGAACCGCAATGTCGAACCCGAGATACTAATGGAAAGCCTGTTCAAGCTGACCGATCTCGAGACCCGGATCGGTCTCAATATGAACGTCTTGGATGCCGATCAAACACCCCGAGTAATGTCGCTGCGCGAGGTGCTGCAGGCGTTCATTGACCATCGGCATGTGGTGTTGGAGCGCCGCGCCACATTCAGACTGGGCAAGATCGCCGACCGGCTGGAAATTCTCGGCGGTTATAAAATCGTCTACCTGCATCTCGACGAGGTGATCCGGATCGTTCGTGAAGAAGACGAACCTAAAGCCGTGCTCATGTCGACTTGGGACCTCACCGAAAATCAGGCCGACGCGATCTTGAATATGCGTCTGCGTTCGTTGCGCAGGCTTGAAGAGATTGCCATTACCAAAGAAATTGATGGGCTGGAGGCTGAACAAAAAGATTTGAAGGGGTTGTTGAAAAGCGACAAGCGGCGCGATGAGGCTTTGGCCGCAGAGTTTAAGGAAATCCGCGCCAAGTTTGGCGAGAAAACAGATCTAGGTCGCCGCCGGACCGAAATCGCCGATGCGCCGGTCGAAATTGATGTGCCCCTCGAGGCAACCATCGAACGCGAGCCGGTCACTGTTGTCTGTTCGGATAAAGGCTGGGTGCGGTCTTTGCGCGGCCATGGTTTGGAGACCGCCGACCTCAAATATAAAGAAGGCGACAAGCCCCGGTTTTTCATCGAGATGGAAACCACCGACAAGCTTTTGGTGTTCGCGACCAATGGGCGTTTCTATACGATCGGCGCCGATCGACTGCCCGGTGGGCGGGGGCATGGCGAGCCCCTGAAGCTGATGCTGGATATGGGCAATGATGTCGAAATTCTCACCCTCATGGTACACGCGGCCGGGGCTGTCATTTTAGTCGCCTCCGATGATGGGCGGGGTTTCTTGATCTCCCAAGACGATTTGGTCGCGCAGACCAGGGGCGGGCGTCAAATCTTGAATGTTAAGGGTGATGTGGAGGCGCTGCGCGCTGTGCCCGCCGTCGGTGATCATATCGCGGTCATTGGTGAGAACAGGAAAATGCTGATTTTCCCCGTGGCCGAGCTGCCGACGATGGGGCGGGGCCGTGGCGTGCGTTTGCAAAACTACGCCCAGGGTGGACTGGCTGATGTGCGAATTTTCACCTTGAAAGAGGGACTCACGGTTAAAACCGGCGGCAAGTACCGGACTTTTTCAGCCGACGACCTTAAAGACTGGATTGGCAAGCGGGCCCAGGCGGGCCGTCTGCCTCCGGTAGGTTTTCCGAGAACGAGCCGGTTCGGTGATTTAGATTAGCCAATTGGATTAGCCAATGAGCGAAGTGAAATGGCCGATAACCTGATTTCGGGTTTTGACCATGCGGACTTCTAGGTCGGCAAAACTTTTGGCGCCCGTCGCCTCGGTTAGTTTTGTTTGTAGCGCCTCGGGAATGGCCTCATCGTTGGCGGGCGACCCCGATAGGCAGAGGCGCAGCATGGCTTGCAACTGCCGCCACAACAAAACGGCTTCGACAAGCTCTGTTTGAGCATCGGTGGATATGATGCCGGCGCGACCGACTTTGGCGAAAACATCGATGCTCGACCCGGAGATGATATCGGGGTTGTCGTGGGCGTGCACGAGTTGGAGAAACTGCGCGATAAATTCGCAGTCGATCAGCCCACCACGAACATGTTTGATCGACCACGGATTGGCCGTGTCATGCTCGGCTCCGATTCTCTCCCGCATTTCGTTGACGGCTGCGGCGATAACGGCTTTGTCCCGGGGTATGCAAAGAATGTCGCGTATGGTTTTTTCGAGCTTTGCCGTGAGGTCCGGCGATCCAAAAATGACCCGGGCTCGCGTCAGCGCCATATGCTCCCAAATCCAAGCATTTTCTTTCTGATATTTTTCAAACGAATGGGTGCTGACGGCAATCGGTCCGGCCTTGCCCGAGGGGCGTAGACGCAAATCCACTTCATAAAGCCGCCCGTCGCCCAGTGGGGCCGTCAGGGCCGTAACGATGCGCTGGCCATAGCGTTGGAAATAGACGCTCGGGCCTAATGGTTTGGGGCCGTCACTTTGCCCATCGGGGCTATCACCCGAAATATCATATAAAAAGATAAGGTCGAGATCCGAGCTTTCGGTCATTTCCCGGCCACCAAGTTTTCCGAGGGCGAGAATGCCGAATTCCCCATGTGGTAAGTGCCCGTGCGCCTTCGAAAACTCCTGGGCGATACGAGGGGCAAGTGCGGCTACGGCGGTTTCGGCAACGTCGGACAGAGCCGCACCCGCTTCAATGATATCGATATATTTTCCTAAATATTGAACACCGATTTGAAATTTTGCATCATTGGCCCAGCGGCGTGACAGGGTGAGCAGGTCTTCCGTATCGCGAGCCTGGATTAGGCGCTCTTCGAGTTCTGCCTCCATTTCGCCACGACCGGGAGGGTGGTCATGGAAATCGCCGGATAAAACGCCGTCTAATAGGAGTGGATTGCGACTAAGAGTTTGGGCGAGTTTGGGAGCCGCCCCCATAATCTCTGTCACCAAGTCGAGCAGGCTGGAATTGGCCTGTAGCATTGAAAAGAGTTGCACCCCCGCTGGCAGCCCTTCAAGAAACATATCAAAATGCCGCAATCCTTGGTCGGGTGCGATGCCTTTGGCAATTGCCGTCAAAAGGGGTGGGGTCAATTCGGTGAGAAGTTCGCGGGCCCGGGTCGAGCGCATCGCATTGTAGCGCCCCCGATGCCAGTTGCGGACAATTGTCGATGCTGTTTCGGGCTCACGAAAGCCGAGTTCTTTCAATGTTTGCAGTGTGTCGGGATGGTGATCTTCGCCGGTAAATGCCAGTGCGCCGCCGGCGCCCAATGGGGCGGAGTGCTCAAATAAACCGCCATAATGATCGGCGACAATACGCATATGCGTTGCAAGACGGGTCCGAAAAGAAGCCTCGCCCATGCCAAGAAACGCGGCAAGTGCGGCGATACCGACGGCGTCCTTCGGTAATGTCTGGGTTTGCCGGTCATCGATCATCTGCAGTCGATGCTCAACCTGGCGCAAAAAACGATAGGCCGTTTTCATTTCATTGCTGGTTTCGGTGGATATCCTTCCCATTTGAGTAAGCGTTTCGAGGGCGTCGAGAGTTCTCGGTGACCGCGCCTCTGCCGATCGTCCGCCCCAAATGAGTTGCTGGGTCTGGGCGAAAAATTCAATTTCGCGAATGCCGCCTCGCCCGAGTTTGATGTTATGGCCTTCCAGATGGTCCGGTGCGGCAATGTCGGCGCCACCGCGCGTCGCCTCGATTTGGCGCTTGATCGACTGAATGTCGGCCAGGGCGGCAAAATCGAGATGTTTACGCCAGATGAAGGGACGCAAACTTTCGAGGAAGGCGGCGCCCACCGCAAGGTCGCCAGCGGCCGGGCGGGCCTTGATCATCGCCGCCCGTTCCCAGTTCTGGCCTTGGCTTTCGTAATATGTTTCTGCCGCCAACACCGACATCGCGAGCGGCGTGGACCCAGGGTCCGGGCGCAAGCGCAAATCTGTACGAAAGACATAGCCGTCGGCGGTTCGCTGATCGAGGATTTTGACCAAGTTTCTGGCCATTCGCACCATGGTTTGCTGGAGCTTATCGGGGGAGGGGGTCCGTATTTGCTCATGATCGTAGAGGAGAATTAAATCAATATCACTGGAGTAATTAAGCTCGTTTGCCCCCAACTTGCCCATCGCGAGCACGACAAAGCCAGATCCGGTAGCTGGGTTTTCTTCGTCAATCAGGGTGAGGGTGCCTTTTTTTGCCGCGTCGCTCAGCAAATAATTCACTGCCGCGCGAAGACACAAATCGGCAAATCGACTTAAACGCCGGGTGACCCCTTCGAGGGGCCAGTGGCCGGTGATATCGGCCAGGGCGATGGTCAGGGCCGCCTGCCGCTTTGCTCGGCGCAGGGTCGCCATAAATTCGTCTAGACCGTTCGTCGTGCTGGCGATTTCTTCCAAACCTTCCATCATTATTTCATAAGCAAGGTCGGGCCCGTCCTGAAGCAGCCGGGCGGCAAAGGCGAGGTCGGCTGTCAGACAGGCGGTCAAAAACGGGCTGTGATCAAAAATTGCATCCAATAAGGCTGAAATCTGCGGGGTATCCAGGGCCTTGTTGGCAAAATCAGCATTTTCAGAAGGTGGGGTCCGGGCAATTTTATCGCGCCAATGTGCGCGCCCAAGCTGGCGCCGGTCGGGGTCTCCCGGATTGGGTAGATTTTCGGGTGAAATAGTGGCGTAAAACATCATATCTATGGCTATAGTGCCTCAAAGGGCGGTGCGGGGTGAACTTGTTTCGCGCCGAACATGTCGGGCGGAAGGTTGAATAACCTCCGACAAGCGATTCTGGCACATTTGATTTTAGATTGCTGATCTGGTTTTGGGGTTTTGTTTGAGTCCTGCCCCGATATCTTGAGTGATTTAGGTTTATCGAGAAATATTGAATTGTGGTTTTGGGTGACTAAGCGAACGAAGCGCATTATCGGCATCGGGTTTTTGGGCAGTTTGGGTCTGATTATTCTGAGCGTTGCCGCTTTGGTTTTCCTGCTTATGCGCGGGCCGATTGAGGTTGGCTATCTCAATGACTTTGCGGCAAATGCCATATCCGACGCACTTGGGCATGAGGGCGACGGTGTTGCCGTGTCCGTTGAAAATTCTGTCTTGGCATGGGATAGCGACGGCGGTGGGATCGATTTTCGCGTGATAAATGTCGTTCTTATTGGCGCAAACGGCGAACGACTTTTCGATATACCCGAAGTTACCATCGGGGTGAGTGGCCGAGCTCTGCTCTCCTTCAAGCTCGCCCCGTCATCTCTGACGATGACGGGCGCGCGATTGCGTCTCTATCGGCGGCCAAATGGTGGATTTGATCTTGGTTTGGGCAGCTTTAGTGAAGTATCGAGCGATAAACCGGAGCTGCCGCTGCGCGATATCGCGCGCGAAATCCTCACTCCCGGCGGTCGCGGAGCGGCTAGGTTCCTAACTTCTTTGTCGATAACTGATTCAAAACTCGAATATCAAGATCCGGATCGCGGTTCGGTTTTTACTGCCGATGAAGCCGATATCTCGTTTTCGCGCGTTAATGGTGGATTGGCCGCAACGGCTTCGCTGAAACTTGTCTCAGGTGACATTAGCTCGCAACTTGAACTGACGGGACGCATGAACGCCGGCGATGATCAGGTTGAATTTGTTCTTTCATTCGTCGATTTGCCACCGCTTCTGCTCGGACGAATTGAGCCCGCCTTGGCAATCTTTGACAGGCTGCATGTTCCCCTGACCGGACTTCTAAAGGCTCGGGTCTCTCCGAATACATCCATCGCGTCTATTGAATATGAGGTTCAAGGAGGCGCCGGGTGGATCAACGCGCCCGACCCACAAGAAGAACCGTTGACCGTCGCCTTCGTCGAATTGCGCGGCCGGATAGAAAACCAATTCAGTTTATTTCTAATCGATGATTTTCATTTCAATTTGGACGGGCCGACCATCGACCTAACTGGCCTGGTCGATATGGCCAGTGGTGCGGCAAAAGCTCAAGTTGATATAGAAGCGTCGGAAATTGACGTTGAAGAGATCGTTAAATTTCTTCCGGCGACCGACGAGCCGTCAATATCACGCTGGTTTAAGGAACATCTGATCAGTGGCAGCCTCGACAGTCTCGAGGTCGATTTGGCGATGGCGATCCCGCTGGATGGCGACCCCATTGCGTTAGAGTCCATGTCTGGAAATTTTGAATTTTCGGATGTGCGCGGCCGCTATATCAAAGGCATGGACCCGGTGAACGAGGTCAGTGGATTTGGTGTCATGGCCGATTTGGCTATGCGGGTTGAATCGACCCACGGGCGGTTTGAAGGAACCGAAATCTCCATTGATCGAAGTGTTTTCGAAATTACTGATTTTAGTGTGCCCGAGCTCAAAGCAACTCTCGAAGGCGAGTTTTCTGGGCCTGTTGGCCACGCTTTCCGAGTCATTAACCAGCCTCCGTTAAGCCTGATGTCCAAACTCAATATTGACCCAGCAGCGTCGTCGGGCGAGGCCGTGACGGACATTCATCTCATCATCCCGATGCGAGGTCAGGTTGGGCTTGGTTTCTTGCAATATAGTTCAGAATCCACTCTTTCAGAATTTGCGCTTGCCGACGAGACATTTGGGCGTCCCCTCGCCGATGGCGAATTAGTGCTGACGGTTTCCCGGGAAGATATGACGGCGACCGGCACTATGGATTATGGCGGCATACCGGTTACGGTCGACTGGATACGCCTCTTTGGAACGGGACGGGAGTTTCAGTCGCGCTATGTTTTTACCGGTCGATTGGGCGCTCAGGAGCGCCAATTACTTGGTATGCAATTTGCCCCTTATCTCACCGGCCCTATCGATTTTAGTCTAGCCTTTTCCAAACCGGAAAATGGTGATGGGCAGGGCACGGCGACCCTCGATTTTTCGGAAACAGGATTGAGCCTGGCGACGATTGGGTTTGAGAAAGGGCCGGGCATTGCTGGGGCCAGCAGCTTTGATTTTTCTTTAAGCGAAAATGGTGAGGTTACCGTTTCTCGCCTCGACCTCCTTGCTGGCGCGTTATCGGCCGCGGGCAATATGTCTTTAAACGCGAAAGACCCGCATTTTCTGCCTATGCGAATAACTCTTGATCGCCTGGAGCATGACCAAACATCCGTCAACGGCAGTCTCGATATTAGTCAGGGACCGCAAGGTAATTCATCGGTGGTGCTACGGGTTCAAGGAGAGAGCCTGGATTTGCGGCGCGCGGTTTCGGGGGTGCTGGGGGTCGAAGGTGGCGGTATCGGTCTGCCGATGCGGCTCGTCGTTGGGGATCCGCAGCCGGTGAATAATGTTCTGATTTCCGATACAGCGACGTTGCATAACCTCATTGCGGTGGCCGAACATAATGGAATTGTCTGGAGCAATGTCAATGCGGTTGGCGCGCTTTCGGGTCAATCTCAAATGCGAATTGAACTCAAAGATCAAGGCGAGGTGCGGTTATTATCGTTGACCGCCGAAAATGCTGGCGATGCGCTGAGGGCGGTAAATTGGTTTGACACAATTTCCGGGGGCAGCATGGATGTCACGGCGATCTTGCCCAATCCGCCAACCCAGGAAGCGATTGTCGGGCAAGTTACAATCGAGGATTTTTCGCTGATTGATGCGCCGCAAATGGCGCGATTGTTGAGCCTTGTTTCGCTGAAAGGCATTACTGCTGGCCCGGGTGAAGAAATTGGCTTTGACGAGCTGAATATGGATTTTGAAGTGATCGGGGATAATGTCGAATTTCCCGATATACGGGCCAGCGGTGCGCTGGCGATACAAGCCAGAGGCTTTATTAATCGATCCGAACGCATGGTTGATTTCAGTGGCGACGTGGCGCCGGGAACAATTATCAACTCGCTTATGGGATTGACCTCACTGCCAATTATCAACGAAATTGTCGGCGATTCGATCATCGCCGCAACGTTCCGCGCCACCGGTCCGG
Source organism: Alphaproteobacteria bacterium (assembly GCA_021774575.1). Taxonomy (GTDB): domain Bacteria; phylum Pseudomonadota; class Alphaproteobacteria; order UBA6615; family UBA6615; genus JAJFIX01. The sequence goes on from JAJFIX010000037.1 coordinate 157,304, forward strand.
CCGACGATATAGAGATAACCGCCAATCCCCTTTCGATGCTCACCCCAGGTGGCGCACCGCGCCGGATTTTTGAGTTTATAACCGGGGGCGGAACATCCTTGCCTTCCGAAAGAGGCGGTATTCCCGAGCAGCAGCCGGTCCAGCCCGACCGCTGATCCATCGGCATTTTTACGCGGCTAACTCTCGGGTGGGAGGCGGACTTCAAGTTGACAGACTTGACGCTAGAAGCGACATTCTGAAAAGGCGGAAGAGACGAAATTTTTTTCTTACCCGCTTATTTCTAGTCCCAACCAGAGAGGTTCGACCATGCCGCAGGCACTTAAATTCACCGCAAACCCGGCCACCCCGCGCCCTAAATCACTTCGTGGTTTCATGAATGGGTTTGGTTTGGCATCCATTGCTTTTGTCGGGCTATTTTCTGGCACCGCTGTCGCCCAAGTACCGGTCATGCCCGAAGGGTGCTTTGTGACGACCTATCTGTCGTCGCCTAGTATCGATAGTTTCCTCATTCGTCTTGCGGTTAACGGAACCGATATCGTGGCGTGCGCTGACTATCTGGAGCTGCAAGTCGTAGATAACAGGCTTGTCCTCAGCCGTGAGGGCTATAACCGGATGCTGGAAGTTGCGGGTGTTCGTTAAGGGCGTTTCAGCTTAAATTGGCCGAAGCAGTGCGTGGCGTTTTTTGCCAGCGGAGAGCTTAATGATGCCCTCGCTGTCGATATCCGCCACGCCCAAAACTGCTTTTTCATCTTTGAGCCCTAAGTCGTTTACGCGGGCGCCGCCGCCTTTGATGAGGCGGCGGGCTTCGCCGTTGGAGTTCGCTAGCCCGGCGGTGACGAAGGCTTCGAGGGCGCCAAGACCCGAATCGAGTTTGGCGCGTGGGATCTCGATCGTCGTCAACGCGTCGCCACTGCCACCTTGTTCAAAGGTCGCTTGCGCGGTTCCCGCCGCTTTGGCAGCTTCGTCCGCGCCATGACATAGGGACGTCGCTTCGTTGGCGAGAATTTTCTTTGCCTCGTTGATTTCGGCTCCTTCCATTGCGGCTATGCGGTCAATTTCGTCGAGGGGGAGCTCGGTAAATATTTTCAGGAATTTTCCGACATCTGCGTCGTCGGTATTGCGCCAAAATTGCCAATAATCGAACGGGCTGAGCCGCGTTGCTTTTAGCCAAATAGCGCCTTCGGCAGTCTTGCCCATTTTGGCGCCCGACGCTGTGGTGATCAGCGGGCAAGTCAGTCCGTGCAACGGACCGGTGGCGTCTATCTTGTTTGTATCTTCGTCGAGAGCGGCAAGTCGGCGGCCGAGCTCAACCCCATTGACGATATTGCCCCACTGATCGGAGCCGCCCATCTGCAATAAACAGCCATGGCGCCGGTGCAGCTCAACAAAATCATAGGCCTGGAGGATCATGTAATTGAATTCCAGAAAACTCAGCGGCTGCTCGCGTTCGAGGCGAAGCTTTACGCTATCAAATCCGAGCATGCGATTGACTGAGAAATGCCGACCATAGTCGCGCAGAAAGGTGACATATTCGAGCTGATCCAGCCAATCGGCATTATTGACCATGATCGCGTCGGTGGGGCCGTCCCCAAATTTCAGGTAATTGGAAAAGACGGTCTTTATGCTGTCGATATTTGCCTGGATTCCAACATCGTCGAGCAGGCGGCGCGAGGCATCTTTGCCCGAAGGATCGCCAACCTTGGTTGTGCCGCCACCCATTAGCACAATCGGTTTATGTCCGGCGCGCTGCATATGGCGCAGCATCATAATCGACATGAGATTGCCAACATGCAGGCTATCGGCCGTCGCGTCATAGCCGACATAGGCCGTGACGGTCGTCTCGGCAAATAAGGTGTCCAACGCGGCCAAATTAGTCGCCTGGTGAAAAAATCCGCGCGCCTCAATGGTGCGCAGGAAATCCGAACGTAATTCCGCGGTCGCTTGGGTCATGACATGTCAATCCAGTATGCTGCGCAGTATTCTGTATCTTGGCTCCGGCGTTTTCATACACCAGCGCCGCCATGATGTATAACCTCACAATGTCCATAGCTATCATATGAATTAGTTGCCGCCGGAATGATGCAATGAACAATGGGGAAAATCGGCGAACGGAACCCGTCTTGGCGCTCGGCCTGATGTCGGGAACGTCGATGGATGGAATCGACGCCTGCCTGCTGGAAACCGATGGCGAATATATCGTGCGAGCGGGCGAAAACCTGTTCAAGCCCTATGACGAGGGGGTTCGCGACCGCCTCAGGGCCGCTATTTCAGGCAAGTTTTCCGAAGATGAAAAGGCAGCTCTAGCGCGCAACCTGACCCTTGCCCACGCAAACTTGGTTGACGACCTACGCATTAAAGCGGGTTTGGCGCGGGGTGAAATTACCGTCGTCGGTTTTCACGGCCACACGATTGAACACCAGCCAGCTCTCGGTCGACCGGGACAGGGGCGCTCGATACAGCTAGGTGACGGCGCCCTGCTCGCAGCGCAAACGGGTGTCGATGTTATTTGCGACTTCAGAAGTCGCGATGTTGTGGCGGGTGGGGAAGGGGCGCCGTTGGTGCCTATCTACCATGGAGCTCTTGCAGACGGTTTGGCAAAACCGGTTTGTGTTTTGAATATTGGCGGTGTTGCCAATGTCACCTGGATTGGCCTCGATCGATCGCTGGTTGCCTTCGATACCGGTCCAGGCAATGCGCTCATTGATGATTTTGTCAGGCGTCAAACTGGCAAAAACTACGACGATAATGGCCGGTTGGCGGCCGCTGGAGAGGTCGATGAGGTCCTTGTCGCCGCCACGCTCGCGGGCCCATATTTCGCCCGGCCGGCGCCCAAATCCCTCGACCGAAATGATTTTTCCGACCTTTTGGCCGCGGTCGATCATTTGTCACCCGCCGATGGTGCCGCGACCCTTACTGCCGTGACCGCGCGGGCGGTCGCAAAAGCAGCTGAGTTGCTGCCGTTGCCGCCGGAAATCTGGATTGTCACCGGTGGCGGGCGCCGAAATGAAACGATTATGACACAGCTCGCAGACCAGCTTGCAGCGCCGGTAAAGCCAACGGAGGCCCTTGGCTGGGACGGTGATATGCTTGAAGCCCAGGCTTTTGCCTATCTCGCTGTGCGATCTTTACGCAACCTGGCGATTACCTTTCCCGGCACGACCGGTGTTCCCCGGCCATTGACCGGGGCAACGTTTCACCCGGCGGGGTGATCGTCGAGATAATTGGTCATGTTTTCTTCGATGACATCGAGCCGGTCTTGATAAAAATGATCGATACCTGGCTGTAGGCGGTAATCGATCTTGATGCCTTTTTGCTTGGCAAGTTTCTCGACGAGAGTGCCGACCGAGTCGTGGGGGACGACCGTGTCCTGGTCCCCATGCAAGATCAGGCCCGAGGCCGGGCAGGGGGCGAGGAAACTGAAATCATAGAGATTTGCCGGTGGCGAAATCGAAATGAATCCCGAAATTTCGGGACGGCGCATCAAGAGCTGCATGCCGATCCAAGCGCCAAAGGAAAAGCCTGTGACCCAACACGCTTTCGCGTTTGGATTGGTTGCCTGCAACCAGTCAAGGGCTGCTGCTGCATCCGATAACTCACCTTCGCCTCGATCATAGGTCCCAAGGGATCGTCCGACCCCGCGAAAATTAAAGCGCAGGACCCCATAGTCGCGCTTGGTAAATGTCTGGTAGGCGGTATAGACCACCTTGTTGTTCATCGTGCCACCGTGCTGGGGGTGCGGGTGCAGAATGAGGGCAATCGGCGCGTCGGGAACTTTTCCCGGTTGGTAGCGGCCCTGCAGACGCCCTTCCGGGCCGTTAATAATGACTTCAGGCATCGTGATTTCCTTAACGTCGGGATTAATCCGAGTGCTTAAGTCAGGCTTTTTTTTCAAAGCCTGCAACATTCTTGGCAAAATACTTGACTAATGCACTCAGGTTTATTTAAGTACAAGGGACGAAGATGTTCTTTTAATTGCTCCCAGGAATGCAGGTTTTTGCGGATTTCCGTTTCAAGTGGGGGTGTATAGCACAACAAGGACCGTGATTTTCAAGCGCCATGATTATTAAACGAATGATCGCAGATATAGATGCCTATTTGGATCGCGACCCGGCGGCGCGGTCGCGGCTAGAGGTATTGTTAACCCATTCCGGCCTGCATGCGGTCATTTGGCATCGATTGGCCCATTGGTTTTGGCGGCGCGGCCTGCGCATTCTTGGCCGCACCGTTGCGCTGTTTGGTCGCTGGCTGACCGGTATCGAGATACACCCTGAAGCGCAAATTGGTGCCCGGTTGGTTATTGACCACGGTATGGGGGTGGTTATCGGCCAAACCGCTGAAATTGGTGACGACGTGACGCTTTATCACGGGGTCACTCTCGGCGGTATCGCGCCGTCAGTTGATAGCGACCAGCAACGCAATACCAAACGCCACCCGACGATCATGTCCGGGGCCATTGTTGGATCCGGCGCGCAAGTTTTGGGCCCGATTACCGTCGGCATTAATGCCCGGGTCGGTGCCAATGCGGTGGTGGTAAAGGATGTGCAAGAGGGATGTACGGTGGTCGGTATCCCGGCCAAACCGGTACTGTCGGCGGCCTGCAAGGCGGACGAGTTTTCTGCCTATGGGACGCCAACCGATGATTTGCCCGATCCTGTGTCGCGTGCCATAGAAGGACTGCTCGGGGAAATAGGGGCCTTGCGGGCCCGACTTGAAGAGCTTGAGCGCGAAAATCAGGACTTGAGTGGACGCGGCATCGGCCTAGAAGACAGGGAATCGGCGCAAAACAATGTCGACCGACCTGCCCCGAAAAGCACCGATTAGTAGGCCGTCATCAGGCTAATGCAGAGGAAGATAAAGCCATGAAATTAAGTGCGCGGGGGCGTTACGCTGTGATGGCAATGGCCGATATCGGTGTTTATGGCGATCCAGGTGAGCCGGTGTCGTTGGCCGATATTTCGGCCAGACAGGAGATCTCCTTGTCTTACCTGGAGCAGCTTTTTGTTAAATTGCGACGCGCCGGCTTAGTCAAAAGTGTGCGCGGGCCCGGTGGCGGCTACACCCTCGGCCACGATGCGGCGGCGACAAGAATTGCCGATATTATTGCTGCGGTTGATGAGAAAATTTCCGCGACACGATGCATGCCGGGGAAAAACTCGAGCTGTGTTTCCCAGTCGAGCCGCTGCCTAACTCATGATTTGTGGGAAGAACTTGGTAATCAGATCAAGCTTTATTTGAGCTCCGTGACCTTGGCCGATGTCTGCGAAGGCCGGGTCCTTGGGACCAGTGGCCTGGTTGGTCATCGGGATATGTCCCTGATGGCCGTCAACTAGACCGAAAAAAAACGACGAGCCTGTTATGACAGAACGCATCTATCTAGATTGGAATGCCAGCGCGCCAATGCGCGGGCAAGTGATTGACGCGGTCGCATTGGCGATGGCCTCTCACGGCAATCCCTCGTCGGTGCATGGCGACGGGCGGCGCGCCCGTGCGGCTGTCGAAGACGCGCGCGAAGCTGTTGCGGCCTTGGTCGGGGCAAATCCTGCCAACGTAATTTTCACCAGCGGTGGGACCGAGGCAAATAATCAAGCGCTCGCTGGGCACCCAAATCACACTGTGCTCGCCAGCGGAATTGAACATGTCTCCATTCTCGAAGTGGCTGCAAATACGCCGCGCATTGCCTGCCTGCCCAATGGGGAAATTGATCTCGACCAGTTCTCCGACCTGCTTGGGCGGGGCACCGGGGGCCGGCTCGTCGCCGTGATGCTGGCAAATAATGAGACCGGGGTTATTCAACCGGTCACCGAAATTGCCGCGCTGGCCCGTGATGCTGGAGCCTTATTTCATTGCGATACCGTGCAAGCTGCGGGTCGGATGGCGGTCGATATTGGGCTTATCGGTGCAGACAGTATCAGCCTCTCAGCTCATAAAATTGGTGGTCCGAAAGGGGTTGGGGCGCTGATCTTTAATGGCACCGCACCGCAACCGCTGCTCAGGGGCGGTGGCCAGGAGCGGAGCCGACGAGCCGGAACAGAAAATGTCGCCGGGATTGTCGGGTTTGGCGTGGCCGCACGCCTTGCCGCCAACTGGCGGGACGAAATGAACTCCGTTGAGGTACTGCGCGATGAGCTGGAGCAGCGCCTGGCGGCGGCGGCCCCGGAAGTGGTTATTTATGGGCGAGACGCCCGAAGATTGGCCAATACCAGTCTTGTCGGTTTGCCGGACATCGATGCAGGAACTCAATTGATGGCCCTGGATCTTGCTGGTATTTCGGTTAGCGCCGGATCCGCTTGCTCGAGTGGCAAGGTCGCATCCAGCCATGTGCTTGCCGCCATGGGAGTAGGGTCGGCAGCAGCCAATAATGCGATCCGGGTTTCCTTGGGACCGGAGACCTTGGCCGAAGACGTCAACCGATTTGTGGCCAGCTGGGCCCGGCTGCGCGATGGCGCCCGGGCTCCCGCGGCGGCGTAAAGGGAAGTAAAGAGCATGACTGAACAGCAAGGGCGGAGCGTCTATCTCGACTATCAGGCAACCACACCGGTCGATCCAAAGGTGCTCGCCAAGATGCTGCCTTTTTTCACCGGCAATTTTGCCAATCCCCACTCGGTGCAACACGGTCCGGGACGCCGGGCGGCGGACGCCGTTGAGACGGCGCGGGGTCAGGTCGCGGCGGCCATTGGCGCGCAAGATCGCGAGATCATTTTTACCTCTGGTGCGACCGAGGCCAATAATCTGGCCATCAAGGGGGCGCTCAGATTTGCTCTTGAGCATGGCGAGCGTGACGCGATTGTCACCTTCGCCACCGAACATAAATGTGTGCTTGAGGCGACTGGCGATATGGAGGCCGAAGGCGCGCGCATGACCGTGCTGCCGGTCGGCGCCGACGGCCTCATCGATCTTGCTGGATTTGAAACGGCGCTGAGTGACGAAACGGCACTGGTTTCGGTGATGGCGGTCAATAATGAGACCGGTGTCATCCAGCCGTTGGCCGAAATAGGTGCGCTGTGTCGGGCGCGGGGCATCCTGTTTCACACCGATGCGGCGCAAGCAGCGGGCAAAATCGCCATCGATGTGGACGCAATGCAGATCGACTTATTGAGCTGTACCGCCCATAAAATGTATGGCCCGAAAGGCATTGGCGCACTTTATGTGCGCCGTAGACCGAGGGCCCGCCTGGCGCCGTTGTTTAGCGGCGGCGGGCAAGAGCGGGGTTTGCGCTCGGGCACATTGCCGGTGCCCCTCTGCGTTGGATTTGGCGCGGCGTGTGAGGTGTCGATTGAGGAAATGGAAGTTGAAGCAGAGCGGCTTGCCGAAATGAGAGCGCGATTGCTCGATGGTCTGACGGGGCGTCTTGGCGAGTTGAAAATAACCGGCACAATGGCCCATCGTTTTGCCGGCAACCTTAACCTAGTTATTCCCGGTGTCGATGGCGGCGATCTTTTGGCCCGGTTGGAGGATGTCGCAATTTCCACCGGTTCGGCCTGCACTTCGGCCAGTCAGGCCCCATCATATGTTCTGACATCGATGGGGCTTTCTCCGACCCAAGCTAGCCAGTCGTTCCGGCTGTCGGTCGGTCGATTTACCACCCATGAAGATATTGACTATGCCGTGTCGCGCCTATCTCAGGCAGCAGAAGATTTGCGCGCCGCTCCGCCCCTTCGGGCGGCTGGCGTTGGCGATTAAGGAAGATCCAGGAAATGGCGAAAACGGAAACACTCGATCCACTCGATCAAGCGACCGACCAATATAAATATGGTTTTGTCACCGACATCGATGTCGAGTTGGCCCCCAAGGGGCTGAACGAAGATATCATTAAGTTTATTTCGGCCAAAAAGAACGAGCCGGAGTGGCTGCTAGAGTGGCGGATGAAAGCATATCGTCACTGGTTGACTATGGATGAACCGAATTGGCAAAAGCCCGCTTATGACGCGATAAACTATCAAGACAGCTATTACTACGCCGCGCCGAAAATGGCGGAGAAGCCAAAATCTCTCGATGAGGTTGATCCTATTCTGTTGGAAACCTATGAAAAGCTGGGCATTCCCTTACGCGAGCAAGAGGTGCTTGCAGGGGTTGAGGGTGCGGTCGGCGTTGCGGTTGACGCGGTGTTTGACAGCGTCTCGGTTGCCACGACGTTCAAGGCAACATTGGAAAAACAGGGCGTTATTTTCTGCCCTATCTCAGAAGCCGTGGCCGAGCATCCCGAACTGGTACGCAAATATCTGGGCTCGGTCGTTCCCTATACGGATAATTTTTTCGCCACACTCAATAGCGCGGTCTTTACCGATGGCTCCTTCGTTTATATCCCCAAGGGCGTGCGCTGCCCGATGGAGCTTTCGACATATTTCCGTATCAATCAGGAAAATACCGGCCAATTTGAGCGCACCCTGATCATCGCCGATGAAGGTTCATATGTGAGCTACCTCGAAGGCTGTACCGCCCCCCAGCGCGACGAGCATCAACTTCATGCGGCGGTGGTTGAGCTGGTTTGCCTGGGCGACGCGGAGGTTAAATATTCGACCGTGCAGAATTGGTATCCGGGCGACGCCGAGGGCAAGGGTGGTATCTATAATTTTGTTACCAAACGTGGGGCATGCCGAGGTGACTATTCGAAAATCTCCTGGACGCAGGTTGAAACGGGATCGGCGGTAACGTGGAAATACCCGAGCTGTATCTTGCAAGGTGATCATTCGGTTGGCGAATTTTACTCCGTCGCCATCACCAATAATTTGCAGCAGGCCGATACCGGCACGAAAATGATCCATTTGGGTCGAAACACAAAGAGCCGGATAATTTCGAAGGGGATTTCCGCCGGACGCGCCGATCAAACATATCGAGGATTGGTGCGGGTTGGTCCCAAAGCCTCGGGCGCGCGCAATTATACCCAATGCGATAGCCTGTTGATCGGCGATGAATGCGGCGCTCACACAATTCCCTATATCGAAACGGCAAATGATACGGCCCTTGTTGAGCACGAGGCGACGACCTCGAAAATCAGCGAAGATCAGCTTTTTTATTGTCGTCAGCGTGGCCTATCCGATGAAGAAGCCGTGGCGCTGATCGTCAATGGGTTTTGCCGCGAGGTTATGCAGGAACTCCCGATGGAATTTGCCGTAGAAGCGCAAAAACTCGTCGGCATCAGTTTAGAAGGAAGTGTTGGCTAATGGCTTTGTTAGACGTCAAGGATCTGCATGCGCGGATTGCCGAAACGGATATTTTAAATGGGTTGAGTCTGTCGATCGGCCCCGGTGAGGTGCATGCGATCATGGGGCCCAACGGGTCGGGAAAAAGCACTCTTTCCTTCACCTTGGCCGGTCGCGACGGTTATGAAGTGACCAGCGGTTCAGCCGAACTTGACGGCACTGACCTGATCCAAATGAGTGTTGAGGAGCGGGCTCGGGCCGGGCTGTTTCTCGCCCTGCAATATCCCGTTGAAATTCCCGGCGTCACCGGCACATCATTTTTACGTACCGCCGTTAATGCCCATCGCAAACATCGGGGCGAAGACCCGATGGACGCCATGGATTTTGTGAAATTTATTCGGGCCAAGGCCACCGCGCTGGATATTAGCGACGACATGTTGAAGCGTCCGCTGAATGTCGGGTTTTCAGGCGGTGAGAAAAAACGATTTGAAGTTTTACAAATGACGGCTCTTGAGCCGCGCCTGGCGATCCTCGATGAAACCGATTCCGGACTGGATATCGATGCGATGAAAGTCGTTGCCGAGGGGGTCAATAATCTCCGCTCGCCGGAACGCGGGATGCTGGTAATCACCCATTATCAGCGCCTGCTTGATCATATCGCGCCTGATTATGTTCATGTCATGGTTGCCGGTCGCATTGTCGAAACCGGTGGTGGCGAGCTCGTTGGCGAGCTCGAAAAGAACGGCTACGCCCGTTTCTTGGCGGCGGCATGAGGGTGCAATGACGGCAAACGAAATATTTGGCGCGACGTTTAGTCCGCGCGGATCGTCGACGGTAGACGGTCCGCCTTGGCTAGCGAATTTGCGCCAATGTGCCCGGGAGCAGTTCGAAGCGACCGGACTGCCCCGGCGTAAAGTCGAAAATTGGCGCTACACGGATTTGACTGATCTTGGGGCGCAGGCCTGGGAGCCTGCCCAAGCCACATCGGCTCCGTCTGAACTGTCTGCAGAAATAGCTGGCACCGGTCCCCGGCTGACACTTTTTAACGGGCGTTTCGTGCCGCAATTATCCAATTTGGATGGTTTGAGTGACGGCGCGCGGTTGATGGGACTGGCGGACTGTTTGGCCGCCGAGCCCACGCTCATTGATCGGCATTTGGGCAAGCTCGCTGTGGGCGAGGCGATGCCGCTAGCGGCCTTGAATACGGCTTGGATTGACGATGGGGCGGTGTTGATCATTGCGCCGGGTGCAAAAATAGACCAGCGCCTGCATATTGTGTCGCTGGGTGATGGCGATCGTGCGGCGTTTCACCCTCGGCTATTAGTCGTTGCCGGCGATGGTTGTTCGGTAACTTTGGTTGAGCACCATTTGCCGGTTCAAGATCATGCCTATTTCTCTAATTCGGTAGCCGAGATATTTGTCGGTTCGGGGGCTCGGCTAGAGCATATTAAAATACAGGAGGAAGCCATGTCGGCGACCCATTTGGCCGCCGCCCATATTCGCCTCGATGATGAGGGGAGCTACGAAGGGTTCATCTTGCAAAAAGGCGCGCGTCTGGCCCGTCACGAGATTGCGGCCGAACTCGGCGCGGCGGCTGATTGTCGGGTCGCGGCGGCCTATCTCGGCAATGGCGATCAGCATTTGGATACGACGATCCGGATTGAGCATGTGCGTCCCGGCGCGACGTCACGCCAACATGTCAGGGGCGTCTTGACCGATCAAGCGAGGGGTGTTTTTCAAGGCAAAACTACCGTGCATAAGGGCGCCCAGCAGACCGACGGGCAGCAAATGAGCCGCGCCTTGCTGCTCTCGCCCGAGGCACGTTTTAGTGCCAAGCCCGAGCTTGAAATATATGCCGACGATGTCAAGTGCGGCCACGGCGCGACAACCGGCGCCTTGTCTGAAGATGCGATGTTCTATTTAGAGGCGCGCGGTATCGATCGCGAGACAGCGCGGGCGCTCTTGATCGGCGCCTTTGTCGAAGAAGTCATCGCGGAAATTTCCGATGCGCCCTCGCGCACAGCCTTGCGGGCGCTGGTCGGAAAATGGTTGTTCGATTTAACCGGCCATGACTGGTCAATCGACCTCGATGATGGAGACCTCGCGTGACAGTCATGACAGCAACCAACGAACCTAAATTTGACGTCGACGCAGTGCGCAAGGATTTTCCGATCCTGTCGCGCCAAGTGCATGGCAAAAAGTTGGTTTTTCTCGATAGCGCCGCATCGGCGCAGAAACCCCGCCAGGTGATCGATACCCTGCGCTCGGTCTATGAGGATGAATATGCCAATGTTCATCGCGGGGCCTATTTTCTGTCCGAGCAGGCGACCTCGCGCTATGAAGGCGCGCGCGAAAAAGTGCGGGAATTCATTGGTGCCGCCCATGCCCATGAGATCATTTTCACCCGCAACGCAACCGAGAGCATCAACCTTGTCGCAAGATCCTATGGAAAGGAATTTCTGAAGGCGGGCGATGAGGTCATCATTTCAGAACTAGAACATCATTCCAATATTGTTCCCTGGCAAATGCTGCGCGACGAGATCGGCATCGTGCTCAAAACCACCCCGATCAGCGATGCGGGCGAGTTTCTGCTCGACGACTTTAAGGCCGTATTGTCGGACCGGACCAAGTTGGTCGCCCTTGCCCATATGTCGAATGTGCTCGGAACAATCCTGCCAGTGCGCGAAATTATCGACCTCTCCCACGCGGCCGGGGCTAAAGTATTGCTTGATGGCTGCCAGTCGGTGGTCCACCAGCCGGTTGATATGGTCGGCCTTGGCTGCGATTTTTATGCATTTTCCGGGCATAAACTTTATGGGCCTTCGGGGATCGGCGTGCTCTATGGGCGCGAGGAATTGCTTGATGCGATGCCGCCATTTCTTGGGGGCGGCGATATGATTTCCAGCGTCACCTTGGAACAATCCAAATGGGCCAAGCTGCCGCACAAATTTGAAGCAGGTACACCGGCGATAGCGCCGACCATTGGGCTGGGCGCCGCACTCGATTATGTGAATGCCCTGGGGTTGGAAAATATCGGTGCTCATGAGGCCGAGCTGCTGGCCTATGCCAACCAGCAACTGGCGCAAATTCCCGGTCTGACCCTGATTGGTACGGCACCGGGCAAAGGCAGCGTGATTTCGTTCACCCTCGATTGCGCCCATCCCCACGATATCGCAACCATTGTCGATAGGTCGGGAGTAGCAGTGCGGGCCGGGCATCATTGCGCCCAACCGCTTATGCAGCGTTTCGGCATTCCGGCTGCGACAAGGGCTTCTTTCGGGCTTTACAATCGGCGCGATGAGGTCGATGCATTGGTTGACGCCCTGGGGCAGGTGCGGGAGATTTTTGGCTAATGAGCAATGAGTTACGTGAGCTGTATCAAGAGGTTATTCTCGATCACGGGCGAACCCCGCGGAATTTCCGTGATCTCGAAAAGGCGACCGCGCAGGCGTTTGGTAACAATCCCCTCTGCGGCGATCAACTGACGGTCTACTTGGCGCTGGGCGCAGACCGCAAGGTGGAAGATGTCACATTCAAGGGCAATGGGTGTGCAATCTCGGTTGCCTCGGCCTCGCTCATGACCGAAGCCTTGAAGGGCAAGAGCGAGGGAGATGTTCGCGCTCTTTACAAAGCGTTTCACGCGATGTGCACTGGCGAGGAAACAGGACCTGCACCCGAGGGTGAGGATGACGCGCTTGAAAAGCTGCGGGTTCTTTCCGGTGTGGCCGAATATCCGACCCGGGTTAAATGCGCGACCCTCGCCTGGCATACAATGGCGGCGGCGCTCGATGGCGAACAGGAAGTGACGACCGAATGAGTAACGAGGAGGCGGAGTTGAACCAGTTTGGATTTGGCACGATGCCGGGCGGCCTTGGCGGTTTCGGCGCGATGCCGGGCGAAGACATTATCGCCCATGCCGGTGATCCGATGCCCGAGGGCACGTCGACGGCAAGCGCCGAGGCGATGATCGAGGCGATGAAGACCGTCCATGACCCGGAAATTCCGGTAAATATTTACGATCTAGGGCTTATCTATCAATGCGATATGGCCGAGGATGGCACGGTCACGGTTGATATGTCGTTGACTGCGCCGGGCTGCCCAGTCGCCGGTATTCTGCCGCAACAGGTCGCCGATGCCCTGGCCGGGCTGGCCGGGGTCGGCGAGGTGACGGTGAGCATCGTCTGGGATCCACCCTGGACGACCGACCGGATGTCCGATGATGCCAAGCTGGCGCTTGATATTATGTAGGTTCGAGCCTAGTTCATGTAATATAGCTCTGTGAAACACGAAATAACGACCGAGAACAATATGCCGACGCCTGTATTAACCTTGACCGAAGCCGCTGCCGCGCGTGTCCGTGCGCTGGTGGATGATGGTGAAAAAGCGATCTCTGGCCTGCGTGTATCGCTGAGCGAGCAAGGTTGTTCGGGCATGTCCTATGTGGTCGATTATGCCGAAGGCCAACGTGGCTACGAAGAGGTGATCGAGGATAAGGGCGTTTGCATTTATATCGATCCGGCGGCGACGATGTTTCTGATCGGCTCGCAGATGGATTATGAGGAAAGCCGTTTTCGCTCGGGCTTTACCTTCAATAATCCCAATGAAAAAGGCCGCTGCGGTTGCGGCGAATCCTTCCACGTCTGATCCCGTCCGGGGCCCAAAATTTCATGCCAAAAGTTGTTTTCATCGACCCCAATGGTGTCGAACGTAATGTCGAGGCGCCGCTTGGAAAGTCGCTGATGGATGTCGCTATCGATAATAATATTGATATGGAGGCGGCCTGCGAGGGCGCGCTTGCCTGCTCGACCTGCCATGTCATAGTTGATCAGGGTTGGTTTGGTAAGCTCGAAGCGCCCGATGAAGATGAAGAGGATATGCTGGACTTGACCAGCAATCTCGCGCCGACCTCACGCCTTGCCTGCCAAATTACTATGACCGATGCGCTTGACGGGCTGGTCGTGCGCCTGCCGAGCAGGGTTGCCAACCTATTAAGGGTTTAGGCTGGCTGCTGTACAGACTAAATAAGGCCCCGCAAATCCTCGACATCCAGGGTGCTGAGATCCGTATCCGGCCCGACGACGCCCGCCGGTGGCTGTGGCGCGACATCTTCATCAGAGTAATCCGGTGATCGCGGCGCTTCTGGCACGTGTGCGCTGGTGCGCAATGCGTTTACCGCCACCAGGGCAGTCGCGACAAACACCAGGAACAGCAGCAATTCGATGAAGTTATTGGCCGAATTCGATAGTCCTGAAAAATCGGTGTAGGTGACCAAAATGGCCAGGCTCGCACCGGCAATCGGCCCGGCGGTGAAAAGCACAATTTTTTCGGCCTGGGCGGACATTTGGGACTTCTGTCCTGCCAGAACCAAGAGTGCCATACCCGCTGAGGCAATCGACCCCATAAGAATACCAAGGCGTATCGATCCGATCATCTCGGGGGCAAGGCCGGCCATGCTGGAAAATGCCAGGCCTATTCCAAAGCTGGCGCCGGCCAGCAGTGATGCGGCATAAATATGGCGACCGCTGCTGCCAAACACATCATGGCCAAATCCGGAATTCGTTTGTCCCAGCCACAGGACAAATCGGGTCATGACCAAAGCGCCAATCTGTTTGCCAACAAACAATGAGGCTGCAACATAGAGGCTCATGGCAATTGGCAAGGCCAGCGGCAGCGCCGGTGTGGCGGTTTCCGTCATGGCAGAAAAATCGATGCCGCTATTAAAAAAGGCGATAAGCGGCACAAAAACCCATGACGCGGCCGGCAATAAGCGGCGGGTCAGTGCGCTACAGGCAGCGGGCGGCATGAAACCACCGGCAAGAACCCCGGCAAGCGCTCCGTGCACGCCGGTCCCTTGGAGGACCAGCCATAAGAGGGCGCCAACCGCCAGATAAGGCCAGCCATTGGCCAGGCCTCCAATTCGCATTGCCAGCAGTGCAATGACGCCGATTGAGAGACCGGCGACAGACGGTCCCGACAATAGATTGGCATAGACCACGGCAATCAGCCCGATGGCGGAGATCCCGGCAAAAATCGCGGTTTCTGCGCTAAACCGGCGAAACTGATCGGTCGCCGCCGTCCCGGCGAGCATCAGTACCGCCATGATCACCGCGAGGTCGGTTCCCCCCATGGCGATCCAGCCGGTTTTCGGGTTGAGAACTCCAGCCCGGCCCGCGGCGTCACCACCGATGATGCCCAGGGTGGCGTAGAGCAGTATTGCCGAGATGAGCAGGGCGCCCAGGGCAACCAGCGCCGGGGTGGCAAACCGGGCGATGCCGCGCGGTCTGTCTTGGTCGCCGTCATCCAGCTTCAGGCGCATGCCATAGACTAAAAACAATAAAAAGAGGCCGAGATCTGTGACCAGGGCGGCGAATGTCTTGCTGCCCCCGACGGTTTCGTTGGCCAACGGCAGCGAGAAATCGTGCAGCCAATGGTAAAGCGCGCCCAAGGACGTATTGGCCATCAGCACGGCGACCAGCATGGCTGTTATCGCGAGGACGCCGCCGGTCGCGTCATAGCGGAATAGTGTTGCCAGGGTCAGCGCCGCACGGGGCTGTTGTTCCGTCACTCTTTCGTCTCCTCGCGAAATGCATTTGGGCTGGGCCGCGACCATAACTCAGCATAGTTGTTCGCGCTAGTTTTGCTGGAGCTTGCACCAAATGTCGCGAAGCCTATATTGCCGGGCATGAGCATATCCGAGAAAAGTACCGGGGCGGACGCCATGGTCGATTTGGGCCCGAGCATGGATCTGTCAAAGCCGCCCAGCGAGACCCGCGTGGTCGCCGCCATGTCGGGGGGCGTCGACAGCTCGGTAGTGGCCGCATTGCTCGCCGAGGCCGGGTATGATGTTGTCGGCGTGACCCTGCAGCTCTATGACTCTGGAGAGGCGGCTGCCGCAGCGACCCGAACCTGTTGCGCCGGCCAAGATATTTATGACGCCCGCCGGGTTGCCGATAGGCTCGATATTCCCCACTATGTGCTCGATTATGAGTCCCGGTTTCGCGAAGACGTCATCGACGATTTTGTCGATAGCTATGTGCGTGGCGAGACGCCGATCCCCTGTATTCGATGCAATCAAACCGTGAAATTCCGCGATCTTTTGGCCAAGGCCCGCGACCTCGGCGCCGACGCACTGGCAACCGGACATTATGTCCGCCGGGTGGTTGGCCCCGGTGGGGCAGGCGAGCTGCATGCCGGTGTGTCGCCGGAGCGCGACCAGAGTTATTTCCTCTTTGCCACCACCCACGATCAGCTCGACATGCTGCGTTTTCCCCTCGGCGATATGGGCAAGGACGAGGTGCGCGCCCATGCCCGCCGATTTGGACTGCTCAATGCCGATAAACCCGACAGCCAGGATATCTGCTTTGTCCCCGATGGCGACTATGCGTCCCTGGTGACAAAGTTGCGTCCCGAGGCTGCGGTCCCCGGCGAAATCGTCGATCTGGACGGTCAGGTGCTCGGCAACCATCAAGGGATCGTGCATTTCACCATCGGCCAGCGCAAAGGGCTGGGGATCGGTGGCCGCCAGGGCGGCGCCGGAGACGCGCTTTATGTCGTGCGCCTCGATCCGCAAAACGCCAAGGTCATTGTCGGCCCACGGGCTGCCCTGGAGGTAACAGTTATTGAGGTCGAAAACGTCAACTGGCTGAGCGATGATATGTCTGCCTTGCCGAACGGCAAGTCGTCTGACACCTCGTCTGTTTGGCCAATGGAAATCGAGGCCCGGCTGCGGTCAACCCAGCGCCCCGGCCCGGCGCTGCTGACCCCGACCGCCGACGGTGGTGCACGACTGGAGATGTTGCAACCACAACTAGGCGTCGCCCCCGGCCAGGCGGCGGTGTTTTACCGGGACAGTCAGGTGCTTGGCGGCGGTTGGATCGGTAATACTGGAGTCTCTGCAAAAAACATCCGAGTCGCGTCAACGAAATGATTTTTCATTAAGTTATTGATATCTAATAAAAAAACACGTTTTTTTCGTTTTTTCGACCGGTGAGATATTTTTGCCGATTTCTTGACCCGACTCGATGGTAAGGCGCGAAATCCCTCTCGATAAGATTGGGAGATCGTCGTTTGGCCGTAATGGGCGCGAAAACGTGTTCTTATTTCTGGGCGGTGCCGGTATTGGGCGCTGCTCTTGGGCTCGGCGCATCGACCAGCCCGGCACAATCGCAAACCTTGGCATCAATATCCCTGTCCGATCCCCTGTCCATTATTATCAGTGGCGTCAACATTGGCCCCAGCGCCGGCAACCCCGTCGCCGAGATTTTTCCAGCGGCGAGGATGGGCTTGATCGACGCCGTGTTCGCACCGGGCGATGCCAGTTCCAACCCGGCGAGCGCCGTCGCCCCAACCAACGGTCCATTGCCGGCCCCCAGGCTAGCCTCTGAATTGACCGGATCCGCTGGCGCAGATATGGCGTCTCTCGGCGTTGAACTTAATCTCGGCTTGACCGATGACAGCGAGATTTATGCCGCCGCAACGTTCAGCTTCGCGCCCCGGCATATTTTTGAAACCCTAATCTTCGATCAATTCCAGCCGGGCCAAGGCGCGCTGGCGCAATCGGCGCTGGGTGGGCAGCACAGCTATCGCTATGCCGATCAGCGCGAAGTCACCATTAGCGTCGGCGGCCGGAAATATCTGGGCGGGCAAGACGGTTTCACCCATTACGTGACCGCCAGCGCCGCCGCGACTATCGGCGAAGGCGAGAGCGACGAGGGCGGCGGGCTTGATGTCGGCGCCTTAGGTTTCGGTAGCGCCATTTCCTTCCAAGTTTCTGGCGCCTACGGCATGCGCTACAACATGACCGAAAAGGTCTCGCTAGGCTTCGTCGCCGGCCTGGCCTACGAGAGCCCCCGCGAAGACGAAGGCAAGCGCAACGTGATGGGCGAATACGAAGAAGCCAACCGCACTGGCACCTTCGACATCCCCCTGACCCTGGCCGTGCGCTTCAATCTAAATTAACCGCCCGGCCGATACGCCACCCCGCAATTCCCCATCTTGACAACACCCCCCACCACAAGCCTATATGCGCCCGAACAACCCAAGTTCGGGGCGGAGTAGCTCAGCTGGTTAGAGCAGCGGAATCATAATCCGCGTGTCGGGGGTTCGAGTCCCTCCTCCGCTACCAATGATTTCAATGACTTACATGGTTTTGGCGGGGGCTAGCTTATCACCGGGTAAGCATAGGGTAAGCAGCGTGCATGCTTTCGTGAGAAGAGGCACATGACCTCCATGCGAAGTTATCTCCTCCTTAGAATCTGAGGGGTAGTGATCGTCCAAGCCGTCCGGCCCGTCCAAATGGTAGATTTTTCCGCCGCTTAGAGCTTGGCTTTGAACCGCCCATCACCGCCCATGCCGCATAGTGGTTTTCGGAACTCTCGGACTTTCATAATAATTGACGATGCAACCTGGTAAGCGTGACCGGCCGAGAGGGCTGCGAAGTGGCTGATCGTCTGAAAACTGGATCCCTTAGATTTCGTCAACCAAGTCAACCTAGATTGAAAACCGAAAAACGTGAGAACCGCCGCGCCCCCGCCACCCGTATACGCTGGGTGTCAGTAAGGACCCGCGACCACCAACCGGGAGCGGCGCTGATGTAGATGTTTTCTCGGAGTACCGCCGCTCAGGCTCATTCGTGGCAGCAACTGGAAAAAAAAATGAATGTTCTGCCGGCTCAACCGGAAGCAGGAGGTGGCACGATACGAATGAAACGGTCGCCGCTGTGGCCGCGATCGACCTCGAATCCAACGTCACGTAAGAGAGGCGATATGCGTTTGAACGCGGTTCCAAAAGCGTTCGGAGCCTGTGGCCAAGATCGGCTGTTGCTAGCGCGATCTGGAACGAAATCGGTTAGTTCTTGCCAAAGCTTGGCAGGCTGACCTTCAAAACCGTCTGGGTATTTTTCTTGAATGAACGCCTTTAGAGCGAGAGCAACTGGGTTGGTTTCGAGAGAAGCGTCGACTGTGGTTCTCTGATTGGCAGCGTAAATGCTTAAGAACGATCCTGAATCAATGCCTAGTCCGGGT
The DNA here is from genome assembly GCA_021774575.1 of Alphaproteobacteria bacterium. GTDB lineage: Bacteria > Pseudomonadota > Alphaproteobacteria > UBA6615 > UBA6615 > JAJFIX01. The sequence continues at coordinate 176,466 of JAJFIX010000037.1, forward strand.
TCTGCTGCGGTCACCCATTTCGCGAAGTCGGCCATTCTTGGTATTCGGTCAAGCTTGGTAGTGGGAAGGTGTCTCATGCCAGCGGAGACGCCGTTCAATAAAGCGCCCAAAATTGATGGTCTCGCAGCGTCAAACTCTTCCATAAGCTCATCTTCAGGCCGTCGTGTATTGTCAGGAATAATTGGTAACTCGATTGGAAGCGCTCTCGACCCGAGGTCCGGGCGGCCGGTTAGATCTGGGATGCCGTTCAGAATTACAGGTCGTTGGCCGTCGAAGATAAATTCATCGTTGTCAGTGTGCAGAGCGCGTGTTCCGAATCCACCACCCGTTGAGAGACGGCAGAAGGCGTCTGACAGCCAGCCCGGCACCGTGCTCATGTTATCAAATGCTTGGATCCACGAATTGCTTGCTGAGATGATGAGGTCTCGTTCGTCTTTGGGCGTTGAGCGAATTGCAGCTTTGTTGGGGTCGACAAGGGATCGCAGTAAGCGTGAGGCTGTCGATTTTGCAGATCCTTGTTCCCCATGAAGCATTAGAATTGGAAACGGACCTCGATTTCGCAGCGCGGAAATCAGCCACGCCACAAGCAGTACAAAATCGCCATCTGTAGCTACGTTGATGAAACCGCGCAATTCCTCAATCATTCCTCCAGCTTCAGGTTCGGGGAGGGGCCGCGTATACTGAGTTCGTACGAACTTGACCGGTGGATCAACAATGGTCTGCCAACCATTTTTGGTGATTTCGATCACCTGCCATGCCGAGTTCGCTAGATCTAGGTACATTGCATTCCCCAATTCCCCAACCCGTCGCATCGGTTCGTGGCAAGGGCCTTCAATAACAGCGATAGCCTCGAGTACCCGAATTCCGTCCTCAGTTGCTTGGCTGCTGACCGCACCTTGATGCTCTGCGTAGTAGCGTGCGGCTAGCCAGCGCTTGAATTCGCGCGACCGCAGTCCCCAATTCTCGCGGTGGCTCTTGATTGGTAACGTCGCGTAAGCATTGCCGTCCGGTGAATGCCATAGCTCGCATTCGTTTGCGAATTTCAGCAAGTTATCGCGGTGGGGAGGGCGCCGCTGTCGGCCGTCATTATCGGGTTTGCTCTGCTTAACTGAAGGGTCATTTGCCCCACTGCGGGGGTGTTCCTGACCACCGCTCTGGTTCGTTTGGAGACTTGGAACTGACACCGACGATATCAATTGGGCTTCGGCGCGTTTGGTATCCCAGCCGTCAGCCTCTGCATCCGCGATATCCCAACCTTCGTCAAATCCATCAGGTATCGTCACGATTTTCACCGAACGCGCCCCGACTCGGGTGGCTTCCTGAGCTACGTCGGAGGCATAAGTTAGTCCGGGTTTATCGGCATCCGGCCAAATGAGCACGTGCCGGCCGGCTAGCGGCCGCCAATCTGTTTTGGAAGCGGCTTTGGAGCCACCGGACGACGTAACGACTACGTGGTCGGGGAGCAATCGCCTACCTGCATCCGCAGATTTTTCTCCCTCGACCACCAGAATTGTGGTGTTTGTGAGCGTGCTTAGCTCAGGCAAATTATAGAGGGGCCGCAATTTTGGCATTGCCAGCCACCGCCATTTTGTAGCGCCGGTTTCATTGTTTCGGCAGTAAGTGAGTGGCAGGACCTCTTTCCTATCGTCGGGTAAATCAAACCTGACAACATGCCCAAATAATAGATCTTCAGCGTTTCGATAGTCCCAAACAGATGAAGGCACGCCATATCGAAAGTGCGACACTGGTCGTTTCGGCGCGTTTGCGGGAATAGGGCATAAGGGTTGCCACGCTGAATCTTGCCCCTTTCCTCGGGCGAATTGTGAGGAATCAGTCATTCTGGATTTGTTTAATTGCAGCGGATTAAACATGGGGTTGCTTTCAGTCACCAGTTGCCACGCCCATCATTTTGGCAACTTCGCGTGCCGCATCACCTTGAGAAATATCCGCCAGGTATGCAGCCAGAGAAACTAAATCCCCACCAGCGTCACCTGTTGCAAAGTCAGCCCATTTTCCATTCAAAAGGTTGATCTTGAATGACCCGTAAGAACGATCGTAGCGGCGCGGGTTTCGCGCCACCCATTCGGTGCCTTCTTTATGCCCGTCCGGCAGCCACCGAGTGACTATTTCCTCGGCATTGATCAGCGCAATGCGGTTAATTCCATCGAAATCCAATAGGTATCGGCTACCTCGCATAGTGACTCGATCTTCGGCTTCGAGGAACTTCTGCCTCGGAATTAACGTCACAGCAGGCTACCAAGATGTAGCCGGTTTTTGCGAACGGGCTGTTCTTTACGATACAATGCGCCGCCCGATTGCCGGCGATTCTTCCGTGGCGATGCATGCGGGCGCAGTGGAGGCACCAGAATACGAAGGATATCGAACCATCGTGGTGCCGAATTCGATAGGCGTCTATGGTCGGAATGGGAGCCAGCATCACGCAACTCCACCGATAGCGTCGGCGCTCGTGCTACTGGTCGTGTTAGCATTGACCCATGAGACAAGATCGCGGCGACGATAGCGAATGGCTCGGCCAGCACGAACATATAAAGGCCCGCCACCTCGCTGACGCCAAGCCTGCAAGGTCCGCATTGAAAGACAGAGGAGGGAAGCGGCCTGTCCCTCAGTTAATAAAATTTCAGGATCTTGATTCGAGATCGGCCCCGGACAAGCATCAATTGGTTTTGTAGGCATGGTTCTGCACCCATTTCAGTTTTTGCGACTGGGTGCGACCTTGGATGATTGAGTTTGTTGTAGGTAGATGTGTAACTACACAATTTTACACACGTGGTATTTTATTTTTTTAACCCACTTTGGGCACGGTCGTGAGGGTGGCATAATTCAGGCCCTCAAGGCTTCTCGTTTGAACTTTTGCAAATAAGAGCGAACCGAAGTTTCGTTAATGTCCTCCTCTTTTGCAATTATTCTTGAAAGTTCAGAAATATTCTCCACTTCTGTAATTTCGATGCTTTCGTGTTCTAGGTAATACACGACGGTCGTCTTGACGGTCTTTCTCTCGCCCCTTTCCTTCGGCGACACCCCACTCTCAATTATGTTCAATCTTTGGTCAATTCGACCCAAGTCGGTCATGAGGTGGTCATCATCGGTCAAGATGCCAAGCAAACCGTTTGCACTGTTGAAGTTAAGCCACCGATTACGGATTTCGACGTCCGTATAGACTGTAGTCCACTCGACTGGGCGACCCAATGGGCCACCAAATTTCCTTTGGTAAATAATTCCGCGATCAAAATTGAATCGTAGGCAATTGATTTTGAAGAAATTAGTGGCAATTTCCTTGATCTCTGGCGCGGCGACTTCATCACGCACTTGGCGCCCTATTGGTATTGTTCCATAGCCGAGTGCCACGCAAAATACCGATATTGCCCTAAGAAAACGATCCAAAGTGGCAAAATCCCAGTGTTCGGTAGCTCCCAGATCAATGTTTGTTGCTATTTCTTCGTCTCTCTTGAATTCAGTTAGATCTCCGGCAACTTGGCCAATATGGTCGTATTTCTTAACTCGTATTATTTCACCATTCTCGTAGAGTGCGTTTGTTCTTAAAAAGAAACGATTCCCATCGACCTCGTCGGCGGCCCATTTCTTAAATTCAAATTGTTCGTCTAGTCTGACAGGTTTGTATCGGGAGCTCTCGGCGTCTCGAGATCCATCAAATATCAAGCCCGGTTTTTTCAAGAAACTGCCGGATCCCTCCTTAATATAATTTAGGGTTTCGAGGCCGTGATCGCCATTCTGGCAATAGAGCGCCGTTGGTATTGGGTATGTCGCGTCAACTTCGTTATCGAATACAAAGTCACGGGCTCCCCCGAAATAGTCTGTATCGTTCAGTCCTTCGTTTAGATAGGCATCGAAAACATCTCCAAGGCGACCGCCTTCATGGTAGGGACGCTCATTCGAGCCAAAAATATGGGAGCTAAATTCTTGTACAATATGGGCAATGCCTGCCCTTATTTTCTCATCAAGCACCGTGCGCATCCCAAAGAAACAATCGGTACCGAATTCTAGCGAGTCGAAGGTTAAGGAATTCGATAATAACGAATCAGCACCACCGCCCAGCACGTCTCGCATACCATGAGAATTGCCCTGGCGATGGATGGCGCACAGTCAGAGGGGCTCTACGATTTGCGCGTCTTCACTGGCAGCCCGCTTGTTGTAGCTGCTAATCAGTATACTCCTCCGAAGGTGATGTGATTGAGGACAGGGTGGATGGGAATAAGTTCGGGCAAACTACAGTTTTGGAGTTCAATTCTACTCAACGCAATTTTCCACTGAGCAATTCAATACTAGTTCGACAATCTTCTCGAATGGCTCATTCGGCAGGTTTATCGGTGTTCAATCGGGTCCAGTATCAAAAATCCTAAGCGCGCGTGCTATTCCAGAACTTGGAGATGATGCCAATATATCGGACTTCAGGTCTGCAAATTGCTTTTGCTTCCCCAAGAATTGAATCCGGTACGCGGCGAGAACTTCTGCGACTGGGTCGTACGCAAACTGCAGTTGTCGATTGATCCGGTTTTGCTGAACCAACCCACAGGATATTAGCATTTCGACAATTTTTGCGGGCTCCACGAGTTTGTCGTTATTGGCATTCATGAATTTTACTTCATCCGCCTCTTTGACCATGACCCCACGTAGATAGCCACTTTCGATTTCACGCGGCACCCAGTTGTCTCTAACAGACTCGAATGCTGCTATGGACGAAGCCCGCACCATATCTTCTCCGTTTAGATCGACTCGTTCGAAGCGCAACCCTTCAACATACCGCAATACTAAATCTGTGATGGACTCAGACATTGTGTTGCCATCTATCGCTTGCTCGATTGCAAAACGAACAAATAGTGGACTTAGGTTTTGCTCCGCTTCAACGAATGGGGCTATTTTATTAAGGACTTCTGCCTGGTCGGGCTCTTGCACATACGCCGTCACATATAATGGTATTTGTTTGGCCTCCAGCACGGAGACTCTAACATGATCGAAACTCTCCCAAATCTGCCCAATTGGTCGAGGGTGCCGCGCCGTTACAATAAGCGATTTTATCATTTGCTTGCTGACGGCAGTGCCGATCTGACTTTCGGCATCGGCGGTGGCACGCTCACTCAAGGAATCTATGATGGGGATCAACAGTCCCCTTGAGGTGAGTAATTTCAGCATTCCTTCAGACGGGGTTCGTCCATTGATGGTCAATAGGCCAGCCAAATGTGAAAACAACGATACGCCCCAATCTTCGTCAATTAAAATGGGGACGACTTGGGCTTGAGGCCGCTCATAGGCTCTCGATGCCATCTGAAAGGCTAGTGCACTCTTGCCAGCACCACCCACAGCATCGATCCAGACGAGACCTCCATGTGCTTCGAAGGCCTCAATATCATTCCTGTTTCCAATTTCACAATACTTCTGGCGCTCTTTAACCGGTCCTCGGTTGGCGAAACTGTCACGATAGATTTGTTTTCGATTGCTACGTAACCACGCCTTGAGTGGGCGGGCTGTTGAACCCAGGTAACCGTAAATCAGCAATATGTTCACCAGCAGCTTCCACGGGGGCATCTTTGGCGCACCGACCTTCGGCATTGCCCAAAAGGTAAGCTTGCTGGGCACGAAGATCCAACATCCAATGGCAACGAAAAAGACCAAAGACCAAACCAATGCTGGCCAGATAATGGGTTTCATCCAACCTAGTTCGTTGTAGATCTTGTGGGCGACCTCATATCCAGTTTTTATGGATATAAGAACGCGCTCATCGAATGTCCATTTGTCCATGAGCAATTGACGAACCCGTTCAAATTCGATGAGGGGTACTGCACCTACATGCCGCTCTTCGAAGCCGTGATCATTGATAGCGCGAACCTGACGGCGCAAACCATCGGTCGGAGCCATCACACCTTCCGGTGTCACCACAACTATGCCGTGGTCTTGAAAAAAAACGTCGGCGATACTTTCGAGTTTTTTGGATAATATTGCCAGTCGATCATTGCATAATATCCAAAGGGTATTGGGGGAAAGGAAAGTAATTTCGCCCGGTTCGCCGCAAACTTGTTTAACAGCCAATTCGCCCTTGCCCGGTTCCCACAGGCGCACCGTGCCATCTTCGCCGCCGGATACAATCTGGGAGCCATTGGGGGAGAACGCAACGCTGAGCACCCTGCCGTCATGACCGGTGAACGGGTTTGTGGCCGGTGTTCCGTTGAGTTCCCACAGCCGCACCGTGCCATCTTCGCTGCCGGAGACAATCTGGGAGCCATCGGGGGAGAATGCAACGCTCCTCACCCAGCCGTAATGACCGGTGAACGGATCGGCGGCCGGTATTCCATTGAGGTCCCACAGCCGCACTGTGCCATCTTGGCCGCCGGATACAATCTGGGAGCCATTGGGGGAGAACGCAACACTCCTCACACTGGCGTCATGGCCGGTAAATGGATCTGCGGCCGGCGTTCCGTTGAGTTCCCACAGCCGCACCGTACCATCGCTGCCGCCGGAGACAATCTGGGAGCCATTGGGGGAGAACGCAACGCTGAGCACCGCGCCGTCATGACCGGTGAACGGATCGGGTGCCGGTGTTCCGTCGAGCTGCCACAGCCGCACTGTGCCATCGCTGCCGCCGGAAACATTTTGGGAGCCATCAGGCGAGAATGCAACGCTGAGCACCCTGCCGTCATGACCGGTGAGTGGTTCGGCAGCCGGTGTTCCGTTGAGCGCCCACAGTCGCACCGTACCATCGTCGCCGCCGGAGATAATCTGGGAGCCGTCGGGGGAGGACGCAACGCTGAGCACCCTGCCGTCATGGCCGCTGAACGGATCGGCGGCCGGTGTTCCTTTGAATTCCCACAGCCGCACCGTACCATCGTCGCCGCCGGAGACAATCTGGGAGCCATCGGGGGAGAATGCAACGCTCTTAACCCAGTCGTCATGACCTTTGAACGGATCTGTGGCCGGTTTTCCGTCGAGTTCCCACAGCCGCACTGTACCATCGCTGCCGCCGGAAACAATTTGGGAGCCATCAGGGGAGAATGCAACGCTGAGCACCCAGTTGCCATGACCGGTGAACGGATCGGTGGCCGGTGTTCCGTTGAGTTCCCACAGCCGCACAGTGCCATCGAACCCGCCGGAAACAATCTGGGAGCCATCGGGGGAGAACGAAACGCTAAGCACCGAGCGGTCATGACCTGTGAACGGATCGGCGGCCGGTGTTCCGTTGAGTTCCCACAGCCGCACCGTGCCATCTTCGCTGCCGGATACAATCTGGGAGCCATTGGGGGAGAACGCAACGCTGCGTACCGCGCCGTCATGACCGGTGAACGGATTGGGTGCCGGTGTTCCGTCGAGCTGCCACAACCGCACCGTACCATCGCTGCCGCCGGAAACAATCTGGGAACCATCAGGGGAGAATGCAACGCTGAGAACCCTGCCGTCATGACCGGTGAGCGGATCGGCGGCCGGTGTTCCGTTGAGATCCCACAGCCGCACCGTACCATCGTCGCCGCCGGAGACAATCTGGGAGCCATCGGGGGAGAATGCAACGCTGTACACCGTGCGGTAATGACCGGTGAACGGATCGGCGGCCGATGTTCCGTTGAGTTCCCACAACCGCACTGTACCATCGAATCCGCCGGATACAATTTGGGAGCCATCGGGGGAGAACGCAACGCCGAGCACGCTGCCGTCATGACTGGTGAACGGATCGGTGGCCGGTGTTCCGCTGAGCTCCCAGAACCGCACCGTGCCATCGCCGCCGCCGGAGACAATTTGGGAGCCGTCGGGGGAGAACGCAACGGTGAGCACCCAGTCGTCATGAGCAGTGAACGGATCGGTGACCGGTGTTCCGTTGAGTGTCCACAGCCGCACCGTGCCATCTTCGCCGCTGGAGACAATCTGGGAGCCATCAGGGGAGAACCCAACGCTGAGCACCGCGCCGTCATGACCTTTGAACGGATAGGATGCCGGTGTTCCGTTGAGTTCCCACAGCCGCACCGTGCCATCTTGGCCGCCGGAGACAATCTGGGAGCCATCGGGGGAGAACGCAACGCTGAGCACCCAGTCGTCATGAGCAGTGAACGGATCGGTGACCGGTGTTCCGTTGAGTTCCCACAGTCGCACCGTGCCATCTTGGCCGCCGGAGACAATCTGCGAGCCATCGGGGGAGAACCCAACGCTGAGCACGGCGCCGTCATGACCTTTGAACGGATCGGGTGCCGGTGTTCCGTTCAATTCCCACAGGCGCACCGTGCCATCGAACCCGCCGGAAACAATTTGGGAGCCGTTGGGGGAGAACGCAATGCTGGTCACCCAGTCGTCATGACCGGTGAACGGATCGGCGGCCGGTGTTCCGTTGAGTTCCCACAGTCGCACCGTGCCATCTTGGCCGCCGGAGACAATTTGGGAGCCATCAGGGGAGAAAACGGCTGTTGCTGCAGCAGCAAAAAATTCCGAAATTCTTATTGGTTTGTCCAAATCCGATATATCGAAAACATCAATTCGGCCAGATCGATTGACAACAAGGAGCCGTTCCGTTTCTCTCGGGGCGTAGGCGACTACTACTGGTTCAAGATCTGTAAGCTCAATTTGTGGTACATAGTGAGTTTCGGCGCTAGCTGATGTCATGCCAACAATTAGATGGATGACGGATAACGCAATCGTTAACCCAAAACAAAACGTGGAAGTGATGATATTCGGCACCGCAATTATGCCTTCACCGCGGGTGCTTCTTGCCATTTACTTATTTCCTCTCCGTCAACGGTATGTGCGCAATCTATTCAAAGGAAATTCTGACGACTGAAACAGTTTGCGCCTGGCATCGTCGAAGGCGAAAATATACAGCGCGTTGCTACGTTTATCACTAGGCCCGGCCAGCCATTGTGAGCACTGCGAACGAATCAAAAGTGTTGCTCAATTATTGATTAACTTTACCCTACCATTCCAGGTCGTCTCACCTCCACACGCCAACGTGATTTTTGCTTTTTACAAGGTTGATGGTAGCAATATATAATCTATACGGGTTATCCGATCAACGTGGATGCCTCGGAACATACGGTATGGCAGAGCTTTTGCTGGCTGCGTAATTCGCCGTTCTGTGGAGTGCATTGAGCGGATGCGGTGCAACTAGCTACATCATTTATAGGGGGTTAGGCCGACAAGCTGGGCGCGATCAGTGATGATTTCCGGAATTATTACATGCAGCTAAAGAACATATGCCACTGCGCAAGAAACACGACAAAGGTTGCTGATATTTTGGCCAGGGTAGTTACATATATCTTCTGCTGCCAATTAACACACACACTCAAACGCAGCGTTTTCAGCTGATGAGAGTCAATGTCAAAATGCCTGTTATGCGAGCAGGTCCTGCAAGGGGGAGGCATGACAAGATCATTCGATTTGGGTTTAACCATGGCGGGTGCGATATCGGCGGGCGCCTACACCGGCGGTGTTCTCGATTTCCTCATCCAAGCGCTTGACTCATATTATGAGGCCAAGTTGACTGGCGACTGGGCTGGACTGGATCATGATATCAATTTGCGGGTGTTCAGCGGGGCCTCCGCCGGTGCAATGACTTCAGCCATCGCGGCAATACAGCTGGCCAGCGATACCGAACCCGTGCTCGACGTCAATAATCCGCCGGCGGCGGAGAAAAATCGGCTCTTCGACGCTTGGGTCGAGAAAATCGATATCGATCCCCTGCTGGACGATCAGGATCTCAGAGGGGAGCGGGCAGCTGTCCGGTCGGTGCTCGATTCGACTAGGCTCGAACAAATCTCGCTTGAGTCACTTAAAACCCATGTTAGCACTCAGCGTCGGCCCTGGGTTTCCGACAACTTGGGTCTTTACCTCACTGTGACAAATCTGCGCGGCGTGCCCCATGCGTTCGAGCTCTATAGTGACAAGGCGTCGCTTTATGGAATGTCGAAGCATAAGGACGTTATGCGGTTTACAGTATCTGGCGGCGAGGCGGCCGACGACTTCATCGCCCTCGACCCGAGCAATGCGCCGAATGGAAACTGGCCCCAACTAGCTACCGCTGCACTGGCCAGCGGTGCATTTCCTGTCGGTCTGAGGGCCCAGACTCTCGAGCGTGATTATCGCGATTATTATGGCCAGCCCAGGTTACGTGATCCGGCGCCGGCTTTTGGAAACCAGAAGCAACCATACAGCTTTCTTTGCGTCGATGGTGGCCTGATGGACAATGAACCCCTGGAGCTTGCACGTCGCCACCTTGCCCAAGCTAGTGGCGGCCAAAATCCTCGCGATGGGCACAAAGCGAACCGTGCGGTCGTGATGATCGACCCCTTTCCCAATTTGGTGGAGTTCGACACCGACTACCATGCTGACGACCGGCTATTGCGAATTCTTCAGCCGATATTCGGTGCCCTCGTCAATCAGGCTCGATTCAAGCCGGAGGAGTTGGATTTGGCCGAGGACGACGAAATTCATTCTCGTTATGTAATCTCGCCGAGCCGGTACGTAGGCGAGCAGCAGGTCGAGCCAGCGATCGCGTCAGCTGTCCTTGGTGGGTTTGGCGGGTTTCTTCACAAATCATTCCGGCAACACGATTTTCACCTTGGACGCATGAACTGCCAACGTTTCTTGGAACGCCACTTTACATTGCCCGCATCGAACCCCTTGTTCGGTGATCCAGGAGAGGCGACGATCAATGAGTGGTGCTTGAAGGACAAGAACGATATCCCAATTCTCGGCAAAGAGTGGGCAGGCGAACGTCGGCGACTGCCAATTATTCCACTGGCAGGGAGCGCCAAGTTGTCGATCGAAAGTATCGACCCTCCTTCGGCTGACCAGGTCGACCTTAAAGCTTTAGAAAAGCGGATTGCAGCGCGTATTCGGCGCGTCGCCAATCTCTTAGTCGACACCGATTTGCAAGGTATTATCAATGGCCGCCTGAAACGATCCATGGTGAAAACATTTTTGTTGCCAAATATTTCGCGACAACTTGCCGGTCGGGCGAATAAATGGATCGCATCGGAACTGAAAAAACTGAGTTAGCTGAGTCCACTGATGTGTCCCGCGCTAGCAACCATAAAATGGTGAAGGATGTCTTCTAATGGACAAATTGCTCTTCTTAACTATTTTTGAGAGTGAAGAAGAGATAAAAACAATTGGTGGTTCGGGCTGCCAAACAGATACATTCGTAATTGTTGGCTTCCCCACGCTTCTTTTGTCATAATCACAGAGTTCAATCTCTGGCACATACGATCTCTGCAAGGATTCAAAATGACTCGGCTAACCGTCGTGGATCTCTTTAGCGGCTGTGGTGGCGTTACCGCGGCATTGGGAATGCAAGGTTTTGAGGTTCTCGCTGCTATTGATAATGACCCGCTTTCTGGCATGACCTATCGACGTAACAATAAGGGTGTCCATCTTTATGTAAACGATATCCGCGAGATTGATCCTAAAACTATACTAACTGATCAATTGGACAGCGCGAGTGTAGATCTTCTTGTTGTTTGCTCACCTTGCCAACCATTTAGTAACCAGAACAAGAACAGAAAAGGTGACACTCGAGCTAACCTTGTTTTCGAATCGGTACGCTTTGCAAAAACTTTGAATCCGAAAATAATACTTTTCGAAAACGTACCGGGATTGGTTAAGGCCAATGCGCCAAATGTCCTTGAGAAGTTACGCAAGAAACTCAGTGGCGTGGGTTATTGTTTGGGTGAACCCAATACAGTCGATATGGCGGACTATGGTGTTCCCCAGAGACGTCTTCGCTGTGTGATGTTTGCCACTCGAACTGGATGCTCCGTGGAATTACCTAAACCAATCACGCCAAAGGAACAAAGGAGAACGGTTCGAATGGCGATTGGTGATTTGCCTCAATTAATATCCGGCGACAGAGATGAAAACGATTCCCTTCATTTTGCACGCGATCACCAACCAATCGCGTTAAAAAGGATGGCCCGTATCAAAAAGAATGGCGGTGACCGCTTCTCTTTGCCTCCAAGCCTTGAGCTTGCGTGTCACAAGGGGAAAAAAGGTTATCCAGATGTCTATGGGCGTATGTGGTGGGACCGAGTAGCGCCTACTCTGACCACAGGATGCACAGACATAACTCGAGGACGGTTTATGCACCCCACACAAGACCGAGCCATATCTCTAAGAGAAGCTGCGCGACTTCAAACGTTTCCGGATTACTATAAATTCGAAGGAAATGTGGGGCAGGTGGCAACTCAAATAGGCAATGCTGTCCCTCCGGCGTTTATCGAGGCTGTTGCTCCGTCACTTCGTCGAGCTCTCCGAACATCTCAATGCTAATTTTCCGCCATTCAACATATCATTTCAGTCCGACGGGGTTAATAGTAAGCGCGACGGGGTGGAAATTTTAGAAATGGCACGAATAAGTGTACGCGCCCGCGCTGTTGACATGCTTGGCAGGCAACAAATCGCAGGTGTTCCAACGGCAATTCATGAACTGTTTAAAAATTCCCATGACGCCTATGCAAAAAACGTTGAAGTAGATTACTTCCGTGTCGATCAGACCTTTGTTCTTCGAGATGACGGTTACGGTATGACGAGAGAGGATTTCGAAAGCAGATGGCTCACTCTCGGAACCGAAGGCAAAGTCGACGCTAATATTGAAAGCACACCAGACTACTTGGACGAAGACACGCCGCGCCGCGTGATCCTGGGTGAAAAGGGTATCGGGCGCTTGGCCATCGCAGCAATCGGTCGCCAGGTTCTTATCCTTTCCCGCGCTAAGCGCAAGGATGCGCTTCAAGATCTAGTCGTTAGTTTTGTCCACTGGGGGCTATTCGAGTTACCGGGAATCGATTTGAATAAAATTATCATACCTGTGACGGTAGTTCCGGGCGGGTCTCTTCCTAGCGAATCCATCGTCCGAAAATTGACCCGTCAAATTGCCGATAACGTACGTGAATTGGCAGACGACATTGCCAGCGAAGATGCAGCTGCTATCCTCAACGAACTTGATTCGTTTAGCATCGACCCAAAACAGGTGGATTCCTCTTTTAAGCGACTATCGCTGCGAGGCAATGGCAGAGGTACACACTTCTATATCATGCCTACCGATCCAATTATCGAAGGCGATATTGATGATATTGGGTCTGACGAAATTGCCGGGCCGCTACAAAAAATGCTGCTCGGTTTTTCCAACACGATGATTCCGGATAGGCCACCGTCCGTAATTAGGGCGTCTTTCCGGGACCATAAAAAGGACGGTCGTGTTGTTGAGCTCATAGGCGGTCAGGAATTTTTCACTCACGAAGAGTTTCAATCTGCGGATCATCATTTTGATGGCGAAGTAGACGAGTTTGGCCAATTCCGAGGGACGGTGAGTATTTATGGACTCGAGCCGGAGCCATGTACATTTGAGTGGCCTGCCGGTCAGGGAAAGAAAACTGCGTGTGGATCGTTCAAGTTCAAGTTTGCCTATGTACATGGGAAACGGACCGATTCACTGCTTTCTCCGGAGGATCACGGGCGCATTGAAGCGAAGTTGAATAAAATTGGAGGCCTGTACATTTACCGTGATGGAATTCGCATTCTTCCGTATGGAAACTCTGACTACGATTTCCTCAGTATCGAGCGGCGGCGGTCAAAGAGCGCGCACGATTGGTTTTTTTCGTACAGGAGAATATTTGGTGCGATCGAATTAACATATGCGCATAACGGAAATCTAAAGGAAAAGGCTGGTCGCGAAGGTTTCATAGCCAACACTGCCTACCGTCAACTTCGCTCCATCATGGAGCATATATTTATGCAACTAGCAAAAACGTTTTTCCGTAAAGAAGCGAACCGCGGAGGTGATTTCAACCGGTTAAAGGCAGAAATGGAACACCATGCAATACTACTTAGGAACAGGGAAAAGCGCGTAAAATATAGGAAGGCGGAATTTGAGACGTCACTTGGCATGTTTTTTGAGAATGTCGAGAATGGTAAACCGAGCGGAGAAGCTACGAAAATAGAAGCAATGGTGAAACAACGCTTGCTCTCCATAGAAAAATTATCGAAATCAGAAGATGTGGTGGGAGAGCTGATGAAACTTGAATCCACCGCTAACGACAAAGTAGTAAAACTGCGTAGCGAGTTTACGATCAAAAAGGCTCGTGGGTTTTCGATGTCCAAAAAGATTCGTGCTAGCTGGTATGCGTATCAGGATGAGCTTGTGAAACTCGAGAACGACATTTTCTCTCCGCTATCCATCGGGGTTGATACGGCAATTACGAAAGTTGCCGGAAAAGAGACTATTAATCTTGATCGACGAAAGCGGGCACGAAAAGCAATTGACGATACGCAGTATTCTAGCTTGAAGATGACAAAGGCCGCGGGCATGGGGGCACTGAGCGAGGCCAAGAAGCTGGTTGAAGCTGTACGGGGCGAGGCGAAGGTGCGAATTGTCGATGTAACTGAAGTGATCGAAAAGGCTCTTGCTGAATTTGCCACTGTTGATACAACAAATATGACCGACAAACAGATCCGAAAGAAGCAGAATGACCTTCAGCTAGAAATTGTGACGGTAGCTGAGCAGGAAACCAACCGTATTGAGGCTGTAATTAGCCAAATCCATTCAATGATTGAAGCGATGAATGCGGGTGATTCGCTGTCGGATGAAACCTCTGCTTTGGAGGCAGAATATATTGGTCTAAGGGAGCAATTGGATCTATTTGCGGAGTTGGCTCAAGTTGGAACTGCGTTGGGAATTGTCCAGCATGAATTTGGTTCGACAATTCGCTCGGTGAGGGAAAACATTGAACGATTGGCCGAGTGGGCGAGTCTCGACGAAGAATTGGCCGAGGTTTATTCAGGCATAAGAGCAAGTTTCGAACACCTTGACGGCTATTTAGGGTTTTTTGCACCTTTGAACAAACGACTTCAGCGCCACCGCATTCCTATAATTGGCGAAGAAATACGCCGGTATCTCCAGCATGTTTTCGGTGATCGGTTGGAACGTCACCATATTCACATGGTCGGCACGCATGAATTTGACCGGAAAATAATTGAAGGGTATCCCTCCACATACTACCCGGCATTTGTGAACTTGATAGATAATGCAATTTATTGGATACTTTCCCGTCAACAAAGTGACCGTCTTATTACACTCAATTCTGATGACGAAGGATTTACCATTACAAACAATGGCCCCGGTATTCCATTAGAAATAAAAGATTGGATATTTGAGTTTGCGAATACCGAAAAAGATGGAGGCAGAGGAATGGGGCTTTACATTTCGAAAGAGACCTTAAGAAGGGACGGTGCGGATATCATTTTGGAAAACCCTGGCAAAGATAACAACCCAACATTTAGGATCATATTGCCCCAAGAAGAACGGAATGCAATTTAGTAATAATAAGTGAGAGATAGGGGGGGGCGTGCCAAATTTCGCTGCATTATTTGAACAGCACTGCGAAGACGCTGCGAGGCGCTTTTTGCAATCCGTAGTAGTCATAGATGACCAAGCGGAACTTTATGAGAACGAACGAGGGCATGGCGTTGGTAGCGGCGCCAATTTGACTGAGTCGAGGGCGCGTGCCCTTCGGCGCAGGCCCGTAACCGGTTTGAGCAAGGAGCAAACAAGCCAAGAAATTAGGCCTAGAAGCGTTCGATCGAACAACGCTTCAGGTAAGAGCGATAGGGCGGAAAACGAAGTAAGAAAATCTCACTTGCTGCGGGCATGGGTGTTGACCAAGAGCCTCGCGGATAAAGAAATTCTATGCGCCGTCTATCGTCCCGACGACCATCAATTTGACGGCGCTGAAGTCGTGGGCGGCGGAGAAAAATCTGTCGTTCTTCGGTCGATTGGGATGGCAAAGCTGGCTGACATTGTTGTGCTAGATTGGGAGCTTTTCGACCCCACAACCGGTAATAGGGGCTCAGTGATAGCCCGTGACATAGTTAAAGGTATTCTGGAAAAAGATGAGGAAATCAGGGGCCGCCAACGATTGATCGTGATATATACAGCGACGCCCGATCTAAAAGCCGTCTACGAAGACATTGTTAGTGACATTGGGTCGGGTTCATTTGTGGGAGGAGCGTTGACGAAAAATTCAAAAAAACTACTTCTTTACAATAGAACTACAAGAATAGCGTTTCTGAACAAAGACGCTGAAAATATAGAATCTAATCTCCATACTACAGTATCAGAATCTAGTTTAGCGGATCGCCTGATTAAAGAGTTTGTCGAACTCAATCGAGGGCTCCTATCCACTATCGTGCTGCACTCGATTGCTTCGGTACGTGAAGCGACCCATCAGCTAGTATCCACCTTCGGTGCGCATTTGGATCCAGCTCTGGTTGGTCATCGGTCCCTCCTCCCAGATCCGCAAGACTCAGAAGAGTTTGTGGTGGATCTAATTTCCGGGGAACTTAGATCAACCCTATCCCTGAATAAAATTGGCGAAAAATATGCAGGCGTGGACGCTCATAAGGAATGGATAGCGGGAAAACTAGGTGACAAGGAGGTCTTTAAGTTAGGAAAATATGTTTCAGTAACGAAAGCTGAAGCGCTTGAACTAGTGACCAAAGGTAGCTCTGCCTTTGACAGCGTTCAGAAGGCGGCTGCCCTCCGGTGGACTGATGCGGTTGCCGCCGAAGGAAAGAAATTTGAGCATAAATATTTTCCAGGAAATATATCGAAAAAAAGAATGAGAGAATTTATCGAGAATGCTGATCCAAAGGAAGTGCGTCGGCAAATTTCGAAACCAGAACTGGCGCTGTTCGGATTTAAACAAGTGGCAGGGCTGTTTGCCGAAAACCAGGGTGAGGGAGCGGAAATAGATCGCGAATTTTCTCGGTTGACCGCACTGAAAAGGGAATGCCACGGAGCACGTAGTTTACCAGAAGGCTGGCTGCCGAAATTGACATTGGGATCCATAATACGTGAAATGAAAACTGATGCTTCATTTTGTGACGATTTTTTGCTTTGCATACAACCACGTTGTGACAGTGTCCGGATCATGGGTGAAACTCCGTTTCCATTTCTTACAATGACGAAGAAACGCCCTCTTGCAGCTACGAAACAGCTTTTGGTTGTAAATGCTAGAACGAATTCAGCGTCAAGCCCAGCGAATATTGAGCTGTGGATTAATCCGATCCCTAGCCGTCAAGAAATGTTAACTTTTTGCCCTGACCGATCATTCGGGGATCACATTGAGGCGATAATAGATCAATCTACCCGAGTATTTAAGACCACCGATGGGCGTCAATATGAGTGGATTGCAGATATGAAAGATTTCCTTGCGCAGAAAATTTGTGATCAATTGTCTGGGCGCCAAAGTAGCATAGGGTTAGATGAGTATGAATGGTTGAGGCGGAAAACAAGCACATAGCATTTACTGATCCATTGATGGGAGTTCGTATTCTTATGGTGCGCCAATAACATAAAAGAGTTCAAAATTGGAAAGAGGCACCATACGTAATATATTGGTGCAATTTTTCCGGTACTTAATGGCGGACGCGGTCTTAACTGTAGTGTAGTTTACTTCATGGAGACGATCGCCATTTGTGGCCGACCATCGAGTGCCGCCGAGATCCTGTTTTCCACCTGATCGCTCAATGCTTTCAGTGGGTCGGTGTCGCGATTCACATAACGACCGGTCATTGCGAGCGTCTTGTGGCCCAACTTGTCGCGAACTAAATAGGCGTTGGCACCGGTCTGGCCGGCAAATGTGCCGACTGTATGACGTAAATCATGTAACCTTGCGTCCCCGAGGTTTGCGATCCCTCTTAACCGTCGCCACGTGGCTTCGATCGCACTACCGGTAATAGGCCCTTTTAGGTAACGCCCGGGTACAACTGAGGGTACCCCGTCAAATCTTGGTATATTTGCGAGCAATGCGAGGGTGATCGCGCCAACAACATGAAGGCGGGCGCCGGTTTTGCTGTCGGGTAGGGATAGGGCGCTGTGCTCGAAGTCAACGTCTTCCCAGTTGAGGTTGGCGATCTCGCCTAGCCGGCAGCCGGTGAGTGCAAGAAGACGCACTGCGTGTAGGGCAGGGCGATACATAGTGCCTTCCGATTCAGCTTGATCAAGTGCCTTACCGAGCCGTGCTAATTCCGCGTCGGTCACGAAACGCTCGCGTTTGTTTTCGGGAAACTTCTTGATCTGGCGGCAAGGATTTGATGCGTCGGCCCGAATTCCCCACATCTCCGCCAAGTTAAACATTTTCGACATTACCGCCAGCGCTTGATTTGCCGATCGCGGCGTGGCCGCCATAGAGCGGTGCAACTTCATGACGTCCTGGCGTGTCACGCTGTGAGCCTTCAGAGCGCCGAGGGTGGGAATAATCTTCCGACGTAAAAGGCGCCGAAATTCACGAATGGTGTTCGCCTTATTATGTAATTCGACATGTTCGGTTAGATATCTGTCCGCCAGCTCAGCGACCGTCGGCGCCGCATATTCGGTTTTGCGTATGCCAGCCGGGTCGGCGCCGCGATGCACGCTAGCAAGTAGTTGGACGGCCTCTTTGCGGGCCTGGTCCGGTGTGAAAATGCCATGTCGGCCAATTGTTAGCCGTCTCGATCGGCCTTGCAGGTTTCTGTATTGGACGACGTAGGACCGAACGCCCGAGGGTTTCAGTCGCAAACCAAATCCTGGGACCTGGTCGTCCCAGATTACGCGATCCTTCACGCTAGGCTTTAATCCATCGACTACGCGTTTGGTCAATTTAGGCATGGTGAGGCATTCGGTATTCGGCAAATTGGCGTCAATGCCTGGTCAGGGCAGCTCAGGAATAAGGGTGTTCGGCTCTTCCTAATTGTTACGAACGATTTCTGTTTGCACGATGAAAGTCGGCTCGGACGACCAGGACGGTAAATTTGCTTCACTATCTTCTCTATCCCCTCACAGGGCGATTGACGGCACCATTCAATGGCGTGCCCATTTGCCTTTTCGGTTTTCTGCCTCTGGAGCTCAAAACTCGGGTAAGCATGGGGTAAGCAGGAGGCAGCGTATCCGATGGTAAACATACGGAGAAGGGGCGATGATAAGCAACTATAAAATAAGGAAAATAGTATCCAATGGTAATGCCGGGTAAGCAGTGGAAATCCATTGAAACGGAATCATAATCCGCGTGTCGGGGGTTCGAGTCCCTCCTCCGCTACCATTTTTATGGAAAATACATTGCAAAATCAGTAGGTTATGAGGCTTCCCGATTTCGGGCGCTTTTCGCGTCCAATGAAATCCATGGGTTAGCGTGGGGGTTCGAGCCGAAGGGCGCTACCAACAATAGTCGTTGACACATTGCTAATTCTATCCAGTAAGAACAGGCGATCAGAATTGACGAGGACATCTATGTCGTTTTTTTTTAGTGCAATGTAGAACTTGTTCGCCTGATCTGACCAAGCTGGCTAGGCCCGGGTGTTGGATCGTTTTGGAGAGTCGAATGAACAATTTGGAGAAAAAACTTGATGAACTCATTGCATCCATGGACAGAGGAGGGTTTGGGGATTCCGAAGCGCGTGAGCATTATCAAAGAAAAATTGACCTCCTGAAATTTAAAATCGCCAGACAGGACAAACTGAAAATTGCCATCGTGAGCGCCCTTATTGGTTCTGTTGTAGGCGCGGCTGTTACAACTCTTTCAAAGGTGCTCAGTTAGGCGGCCTCACACTTAATTTTTGGTCGATAGTATGTTGACACACGACACATTACGTGTTACATATTGCCCATGATCCGGACGTTCAAGCATCGTGGCTTAAAGCGACTCTATGAACGTGACGACAGAGGTGGGGTACGCGCGGATAAACTTGCCGTGATCCAGGATATCTTACTTTTCTTGGATGTCGCGGAGCGGCCACGGGATCTTGATCGGCCGGGATGGGGACTGCATCCGCTGCAAGGTAAATTGAAAGGTTTTTGGAGCGTCAAGGTATCCGGTAACTGGCGCATTATTTTTCGGTTCGAAGATGGCGATGCCTGCGACGTGGACCTGATCGATTATCATTAGGAGTACAAGATTATGGCGATGAAGAATCCACCTCATCCGGGCCGCTCGATCAAAAGCACCTGCCTCGATCCGTTGGAGCTGTCCGTTACCGATGCGGCTAAAGCTTTGGGTGTGACCCGCCAGACGCTAACGCGTGTCATTCACGGGCATTGCGGGATTTCTCCGGAGATGTCGATCCGGCTTGAAAAGATGGGCTGGGGACCGGCCCGGACGTGGTTAGCGGCGCAAACCGCCTTCGATCTGGCGCAGGCGCAAATGAAAGCCAACAATATAGTGGTTACGCCCTATGAGGCGAAGGTAGAGGAAGCTCACGTTTAATCCGGTCGCAAGTGCGAAGTGGTCAAAGAAAACACGTTAAATCAAAGAGTTGAGTTGGCTTGGCGGTCGATCTTCCGGCCGCCAAAGTCCGTGAAATGGGAGCAAGTCTTTACTTATAGGATTTAATCCGACATGGGTCGAACCATGCTTTGGTCAAGTCGTCGTCGGTCGATTGTTCCAAATACTATAAGTAAAGACTTGACCCCTTTCCTCCTTTCCTCTCGATACTTTTACGGCCACTGCCGAAACGGTAATTGAACGCGACCGAGCATCTAGTTTAATCTCTTTAGCTGACAGAACTCAGGGAAAATAATGGCTTTTTGCAGGCTATGTAGAAAAAGCCGCAAACTTATCAACGCTCATATCATACCGCGGTCGTTTTATGTTGCCCTCGACAATAGCGAAGGGCCAATGAAAATCGTGGCGTCGCAGCCGGGCGCCTATGCTCGGCGGTCACCGAATGGCATATACGATCCGAATATTTTATGCGCGGAATGTGACAATGCGATTGGGGGGCAGCTCGAAACCCATGCAGTGGAACAGCTGTTAAGACCCAGGGAGAGGCTGGCTGTTTCTGATAGTGGAACCCACTTGGCCCATATTTATGCGGGTGCAGACCCCAACCGCATTTTTCGGTTTATTGCTTCTATTGCCTGGCGTGCCTCCGTATCTACGCAAGCATTTTTTCGCTCGTTCGACATCGGGTTATGGGAGGAACAGCTGAGGCCTATTCTGCTAGATAGAGAGTTCAGTTTGTCTGCGCACCAGCCCGATTTTGACGCCAACATTGTGGAATTCGATCAGTGGTCGGTTCCGTTTCTTTTACCCTTTCGAACTCGTATTGAGGGATTAAGCTATTTGTGCATATTTGCTGCTCGATTTTGTTTTTACCTCAAATTGGATCGACGTCCGACGTCGGATCCGTTGGATGAGACGGCGCTTTCTGCGAGGACGGCTAGGGGCGATACTGTCACCCTCTTGCAATGCTGGAAGACCAGCAAAGAGCGACAAGCGATGCGTGAGATATTACTACGCAGACGAGATACGGGGTGACCGGAGCCCAATAATGAAGTTCATACAGACATTGGGCTTTGTGCCATAATTGCTCTGAAAATGTCCTGCGCGACATATATGAGACTCAGTTGGCAACGCACCTCCGCTACCAATATGTATGGAAAATATTGTTTGTTTCAGTAGTTTCTACCGGTTGAACCTCCCAGCCCAACACCCTACTCCCCGATATAGCCATTACCGTTCCCCTGCAACCGCCCAATGACGTCATTGCGCCAGCGCTCGTGGGCGTCGGGCGGGTCGGTGGCGTGCCAACCGAGCATCGTGTCGCGCCCGCCTCTGAGTGGGAGTCCGTAGGTGTCGGCCATATAGAGCAGGGCGCGGGCGGTGTCGCCTTTTGCGGCGTCGCGGGGTTCGACCGGGGCGTTGGGGCCTGGGGCGCGCTCGTAGTCGGGGCAGAATGTCTCGAAGCGGCGATTGGCTTCGCCCTCGATATCGGCGAAATGGCGTTGGCCTCGGCTGGCGTTAATGCGGGCGAGGGCGGGCCAGAGGTTGTGCAGGTCGGCTGCGGCGGCGTGGAATCGTGGGTCGGTGCAATTGGCGGCGCGGGGGCAGTCGAAATGCTCGGCGATCCATTGTTGGGGATAGACATGCTCGATGGTCAGGCGCTGGTTGGCCAGGGCAGGGGCTAGGTTGGCGTCTTGGTCGAAGGGGGCTTGGCAATAGAGCGTTGTGCCGCCGCGCACGTAAAACAGCGACCAGAACACCGTGTCGCGGACTGCTGCATAGCTGGCAAAGGCGGTTTGCTGTGCGGTGGCGGGCGCGAACCAGGCAGCGACCACGCAACCGATGAGAACAACGAGCTCGAAAACGCGCCGAGGCATGTCGCCCGACCTCCCCGAACCCCGGCTTGGCGGTACGCCCCCGCAAAGCCGGTCTTCGATCCAATCCTGGTGATCGGGGAGTTAGTAAGTCGCAACGAGACGACCCCTGTGGCCTTTAGCAAGAGGGCCTATTGTATACGCCACAGGCTCCCCAACCGAAGGGGTCAAGGACTGTGGCGCTGTCACGGTCAGCGCGGACCGCTCGTTGCGGGGTTACTACGCCCCGGAGCCGCGCGTTACGGCTCGCAGATATTATTGGCGCTGGGGCGGGGTCGTGTCAAATTTGGTGGGGGGTGAGGATCGTACTCAGTTCTCGCAACCGGCAGTGCAACTGCAACATGTCGATCAAGATGGCCTGGCGGTTCGCCGAACTCCTGCATTATCCGGGCTCAATTCGGTCAGCCAATATCGGTGAGCCAGTCGGGTTTTGGCAGGCCTCTGGTGGCGTAATATGTGGCGAGCCGTTGGGCGTTCCTACCGTCTTTGACCAGTCCGAGGAACCGCATTGCGTTGCCGCCGAGGAAGTTTTGCTGGGCTGTGTCTCCGTCGACCATCCGGCGATAGTGGCGCCGGTAGATTTTCAGGAACTTCCGGTGATTGTCCAGGCGGGCCAGCATGTGCCAGTCGGTGCCAAACATAAAGCGGCTTTCCAGAACTGGGTAAGCGGCGAATAGCTCGGCTAGTTTTTTGAAATAATCGTCCCGCGGGTCACTTTCTAAAACACCATGATGGCCGGTATCTGCATAGAGGTTGGCAAAATCCTTCATCATCGCGCTGATTTTCCAGGCCCAGCTGTCCTTGCCCTCCTCGATAAGATTCTCAATGCCGCCGAAGTGGGCAAGATTGAGGTGCAGGTCTGAAAAATCGCTGTTGCTCAGGGTTTCGCGCCAGAACTCGGGGTTGGCGTTTTGACCGGAAATACCCGGTGTCGCCTCGGCGCCTTTCGGGGTGCAGTGGGCGGTGATGGGAATACCCTTGGTGACGCATAGGCTGAACAGGGCGCGCAGGGCATCGTCGTATTTTTCCGGGTCGACGAGTGGCGGCTGCGCCTCGGCATTATTCGATGCGCGATACCCCATCGGCGGATATAATTTGACGCCGATGAAACCGCGATTTTCGATGGCGTCGTCTACCCGGGCAAGGGCGGCCGCCACCCCCTCCTTGATCGCCCGGCGTGGATCGTAGGCAATGAAGGGGTGAATTTTGCCCGGCAGTTCATCGATCACATTTTGCAGTATGGCGACTTGATGGGGCTGACTGTTGGGCGCCTCGTCGTCAACCCATCCGTCGATGTCCATCATCATTGGGACAAAGAGGTCAATTTTTTTGTAGGTTTTGACCAGGCGTCGCGAAATTCTTTTCTGGGTTTTGGTCAGCAGCAACACCCATTTCACCAGGTCATTTGCATTCTTGAAATTGGAAATTACGCTTTTGAGCGGACCGGGGTCGGCTATGTTTGCCATCTGCCCTTGGCCTGTTTGTTCCAGGTCGTGATCGATTGCCAGTTGCAGTGCCGCCAGAATTTCCGGCGTCGTATCAAGAATGTGCAGAATGAGATCTTCGATATCCTCGTCGCTTTGTTCGTCGAGCTCGTCGATTGAACCTGCGTCGGCCAAGGCATTGAGTGATCCGCTCCCCGTGGCGCCCTGCAGAACTTTATCGACGAGCAATGCAATCCAGGTGGGCCATCCGTGTGCCTCAATGAATCCCTTAATCGGTAAGTCATCAATGTTGAAAACATGTGCATGCACATCAACGATTGGCATCAGCTGGTTCCTCTCGGCTGGTTTTCGACAGGTACGAACCTTTGGGTAAATGCCTAGGACTTGGACTCAGAGCAAGTTGTTGAACCGCAGATTAATTCACGGGAATAATTATTGCATAACTCTATTAAAAATATTAGTGGAAAATCTTTATCCATTTTGATCAATTTTCTCCGGCACCTACCAGTGTCTTGTGCTGAGCCATAACTTCCTGCCAGTGGCCTGTTAGCAATGATCTGGAATCAAATAGGGGCGCAGAGTTCGTTACGGAGTCCGAACTTGCGCCCCTTACGCGTCTCTTATCGCGCAGGTATTATGAAAACTAATTGGCCGAGACTATTTGTCCCCTTAGGCCGCCAAGCGGTCCCAAAATTTCGCCTTTCTCTTGGTCCGCGATGTTGAATTCGTCGAGGGCGTCTTCGAGATCCTCAACAATGGCGTCAAACTCTTCGCCGGAAATGCCTAGTCCACCGTGGCTTTCAGTCATGCTTCTGCCGGTATATGTGCACGGGCCGCCGGCCAATTCGCAGACTTGCTCAACAAGCAGGCGTTTAAGGTTGTCTAGATCGGTATTGGCAAAACGTTCATTGATACGATCATCTGCCGCAATATTGGCCACAAATTCATCGACGACCAAGACGAGTGCGTCGCCTCCTCCAATGCGGTCATATAGTGTTTGCTGGGCCTTCGTTTGACCACCAATATAGCCGCTTACGAGGACCACAACCGCCGCTCCGAGCAAGGTGGTAATCCATAGACTCTTTTTGTGTTGCATTAAGAACGCCTCCCATCAGTAAGTAATATCCCTCACCAATAGCGTATTACATGTATTTATCAAAATAAAAATCTATTCACAGAAGAAAATAGCCAGAATTCCAAATAAAAACGCCCGAATATACTATTCGTAATAATAGTTGTCCAGTATATCTGTGCTCTATTTGTCTTCTATTGTTTCCTGAGGTTTGTCTGCCAGTGGATGTGTTGCATCCAGTGATTGTCAAAAGGTGCATCATTTTTGCTCACGACGTACTTAGTTCACATCCAATCCGGGGCAGTTTGTGGGAAAGGCGGCGGAAAGTTGTGCTGTGAGTTGCTGCGCGGCCCGAGAGGGGTTGATGGAGACAAAGTCCCCTGAGATTTTCAGATCTATCGCGCGTCCTCGGTACAAGCCGGACAACGTTGTTGTTCCAAAATCGGCCATGACTTGGCGTGGCTCGGTCATGCCGCGCCCGGCGGCTCTGGTCAACAGCGAGAGCATGCGATCAACGTCGCGGTTGGAGAGCCGTCCAATTTCCTCATAACCCAGCACCCGGTCCGGCGGTGCGGCGAATTGCGCGAGCATGATGCTGCCGTCGTCGCGAATTTCGCAGCTCGATTTCTGATGGCCCCAAGCGTGATTTTCATGGGTTACACGGAATATTGGCTGGCTTTCCCTTGGGTTATGTCGGCGATTTTGTGTTTGCCTTCGGTCCCACCGCTGCCCTCGCTGATTGGTGGTGCGAAAGGATGGTCGATAAGCCCGGGTTGACGGGGTAAAATGAAATTGACGGCGTTGCGGATAGATTTGCGCCGTACCAATTTGCCCATGAAGATAGCTGAGCGACAGCGCCTTAGCCGGTGAAGAGGGCAGACCTGCAGCAATTAGTACCGCTATCAGTGCTGTACGGATGAATTGGTTGATCGGGATATTGCCTCGAATTTCCATGTGATGTGCCTCCTGTATGAATTACTAAAGCCAGATTAGCGGAGGGAATGTGAATGTAGTCTGAGCTAGGTGTTCAGTTTTCATTCATCTGAAACTTTTGGGCAAGGCCAAAAGTCGCTGTTCGCGTGAATGACGGTGGCGTGGATGGGCCCCGGTCCAAAGGGCGAGGGGCGAAGTTACGGGCCGACAAAACTGTGGGTGTGTACGACCGGGTGCTCAAACAACAATCGGGCGCAGGCGGGAGTGGGCACGGGCTTCACTACCGCAAGAAATTTGCGGATCTGGAAGAAATTTCCCGGCAGAACCGAATGCGTGAACGGGTGGTGGCGGTATGCTAGTGTTTTCAATATAGCTGTTTAGAATCTTCAGAGATGATAAAACGATGCACCCATGGTTCTGCCCGCACATGATTCATGAGATCCCAATACATCGCCCGTGAAAGCGGCTCAGTTATTTCTGCTGGGACGCGGTAGCCGTATACCGGAAAATCCGGCGTGGCCTTTTCGGTTAGATGCCACGAACGTTGAAACTCTGGCTGGAGATACTCGAACATCGCCCAGCGTATGTTGTTGAGGAATTCCGCAATTTGGCTGAAATGATAGAGAAAAATATCATCATTGAACCAGTTGAAGAAACCTTTGACTGCAAGATAAGCCTCTTCTTCACTGACCTTGTGACCCGCCGCCTTAAGTAGTTTTCGAATATGACCGGCATTGGTTGCAAGACGCGCTAGATTATGTTTCGCAATGTCTCCGCACGTCTTGATGTATCGGTAGCGCGCGACTTGCAGGTCCGCGACAATGTTAATAGCGTTCAGATTAACTCCGGCTGCCTCGAATTCAACTTCGAGCCAGCTGCCGAAGGCCTCGATATGCTCGCTTAGGTTAGTTGCGCCTGCGCCGAGTATTGGGTCACTGCAAACTTGCCTCAGATGAAATATGAAGGTGAGGTTAGACGGCTGCGTGTTGGGCGGTGCTGGCTTCAGACCAAGCGGCACTGAATTACCCCTGAACGCGCGGACTTCGGACAGAGAATCGGTAATCAATATTATGAAAAGCAGCTGGTGATGACTCGTCTTGAACATAAGATTGGTAAGCCTAGTGTGGTCGCTCTTAACGAACATTGCCCAATTCACCATCCCATCGATCATCTCCCATGCCGAATTAAGGATGATGGATTCGCGTTCGATACTGTTCATGAATTCGCCCTATTTGCCTCGAAGGTGTCCATCTGTTTCCCGAATGTGAACCAAGAGCATTGTGTCGCCGAATTGCCCACGGTTTTCCGACCCAAAAACCCGTCAACAGCGATCAATTTATCTGCCATAGTGTAACGCCGATAATTTAGCAGATTGATCGAGCAAGCAGCGCGTGTGAGACTTGGTACATGTACGGCAGGATATAATCCGAATGGACGAGGAAAAGAAAAAATCCGTAAGCAGATTTCTAAGTTTGATACTCCGTCACAAACCTGACATCGCTGACCTTACACTCGACCCAGAAGGTTGGGTCGACGTCGACACGCTCATACGTGGTTGTGCCAAGCAAGGTCGTCACTTTGACAGAACCGAGCTCGACGAGCTGGTGCGCACTAATGCGAAACAGCGCTTCACTTTCTCCGGGGACGGCAAACGTATCCGTGCCAACCAAGGTCACTCAACTAAGGTGGATTTAGGCTACGCCCCAATTGAGCCGCCAGACACCTTATTTCATGGTACGGTCACCCGGTTTTTAGCCGCCATCACCGAAAGCGGGTTGCAACGGATGCAGCGCCATCACGTCCACTTATCGCCAGATGAAACAACAGCTCGGTCTGTAGGAAGTCGGCGCGGGAAGGCTGTTATTTTAGCTGTTGATTCCAAAAAAATGTACTCAGCCGGTTACGAATTCTATCGCACTCCCAACAATGTTTGGCTCACTGACGAAGTCCCCAGTGGTTTCATACGAATCCATAACCCCGAATGAGGGCGTCTCATTTGAAAAATGGAAGAAACGGGGAAAATATAGCCTCCACGACTTGGCGTTACGTCTTGGGCGGTGCCTCAAGCGTGCTCAGACGTTTCTTGCAGGTTCGCTCGACGCTATCTTGCAGGGCTTTAACACGCGCTTCCTGCCATTCCAGCTCTTCGGGCGTAATTTTGTAGTGTTTAGAATAGCGTGCCTCGACATAGGCGCGCTTCAGCAGTTGGAACATACGCCGCGAGCGGCGCTGGTCGCGTGGCCAGGCGCCGATCAGGTCCGGCGCGATGTCCTCGGCTAGGCTGCGTAGAAATTCGACGTTGTGCGATTGGGGTTTGTAAAGAGTGAGCGTCAAAAGCAACGTCCCATAGGCGTGTTCGGCAGCTTGGTGGAGTTCGAATGCTGCGTGATTTTGATGCTCTCGTTCAGGCTTATTCCTAAGAAATTTTACCGTTTCCAAATAGCTTCGTGATCTCGCCAGCCCTTCATCGAAATATTCCTTCGCCATATCATAGCCCAGCTGCGGCGTCGGCGGCTTGGGTCCGTTCAGTTGATGGCCCTTCAATTCGTAAAGCGCGATGCCCTCGCGCGCGATATCGGAAAAAAAATAGCGCCCTTCGGCCAACTGAGAATTGACGTCCTGCAGGCTATGGACAATGAACTGCACTGGGATTTTAATCAGCTTTGAACGGATCAGCCGGTCCTCGGCCTTGTACCAGATGTCGGCGAAGTCGGTGAGTTCGTGGCGGTTGACGACGATCAGCAAATCATAGTCGCTGAGATAGCCGCTGCCATGATCCTCGACCCAGCCGCCGCGCGCATAGGAGCCGAATAGAATAATTTTGAGGATACGCCCGCGTTTCTTTTTCTCCGACGTGGCGAGTTTAAGCGCATCGTCGAACTCCTCATGCAAGATTTCGACAATGCGTGCGAGCTCGCGCTGCTTGGCCACAGGCAAATGATCGATGCTTGTTTTCATCAGCCAGTCTTATCGGAACGGCGCAGGGACGACCAAGCCCAATCTCGCGCGACCGTTTTCATGCTGAACGAGGACGCGATACTCAATTATTAGAAATTTCGCGCTCAGTCATCTTTTGTATGCTCGCCCGACTTTCTGCGGGAAAGCCCTTATGACTTGGCGTTACGTTTTGGGCGCCGCTTTTAGCGTTTTCAGACGTTTCTTGCAGGCACGTTCGACGTGATCTTGCAGGGCTCTCACGCGCGCTTCCTGCCATTCCAGCTCTTCGCGCGTAATCTTGTAGTGTTTCGAATAGCGTGATTCGACATAGGCGCGCTTCAGCAGTTGGAACATACGCCGCGAGCGGCGCTGATCGCGTGGCCAGGCGCCGACCAGGTCCGGTGCGATGTCCTCGGCGAGGCTGCGTAGAAATTCGACATTGTGCGACTGGGGCGCGTAGTGGGTCAGGGTCAAGAGGACCGCGCGGTATGTGCGTTCGACGGCTTGGTGGAGTGTGAACGCTGCGTCTTTCAATTTTCCCTTTTCTTTATAGAACTCGTACCCTTCGATGGAGTCCTTCGATCTTTGCAGTCCGTCCACGAAATATTCTTTCGCCATATCATAGGCTGCTTGCGGCGTCGGCGGTTTGGGCTCGCCCAGTTGATAGCCTTTCAATTCGTAAAGGGCGATGCCCTCGCGCGCGATATCGGAAAAGAAATAGCGCCCCTCGGCCAACTGTGAATTAACGTCCTGCAGGCTATGGACAATGAACTGCACCGGGATTTTAATTAGCTTTGAACGGATCAGCCGGTCCTCGGCCTTGTACCAGATGTCGGCGAAGTCGGTGAGTTCGTGGCGGTTGACGACGATCAGCAAATCATAGTCGCTGAGATAGCCGCTGCCATGATCCTCGACCCAGCCGCCGCGTGCGTAGGAGCCGAATAGGATAATTTTGAGGATACGCCCGCGCTTCTTTTTCTCCGACGTGGCGAGTTTAAGCGCATCGTCGAACTCCTCATGCAAGATTTCGACAATGCGTGCGAGCTCGCGCTGCTTGGCCACAGGCAAATGATCGATGCTTGTATTCATCAGCCAGTCTTATCGGAACGGCGCAAGGACGGCCAAGCCCAATCTCGCGCGACCGTTTTCATGCTGAACGAGGACGCGATACATAATTATCAGGACCCTCGCGTTCAGTCGTCTTTTTTGAGGGTCCTTGGGTCGATGGGTGGTTGGTGATCGGGATCATATCTGGATTGGGATTGTCCGTCCCGGCGGGTATGCAGGCGCCAGCGACTTCGGCGTTGGCCTGGGGCGCGGGTGCTGGCGACTTGAGTGCCAATGACTTGGGTGCCAATGACTTGGGTAACAGTGCGTCGGGGGCGATAAATAACTGCCAATCCGAGGATGGCAAACAGGATCGAGGCGAAAATAGCGGCATAGGTGATTTCCCGGTCCAAGGGGCCTGGGGCGCCAGCTCCGCAGCCTCTCTCGGCGATCTCGAAGGTGATTCCGGCTGTCCGTAGTTTCTCGATCAGCACCGACGCGTGGGACCCATAGAAAACCCCTTGGATGGGGTCGATGACGAGGGGGATGCCGCCGGGGCCGACGATCATCCTGGCTTCGCGCTGGGAGTTGATGCCGACGACGTGCCCGCAGCGATTTACCAGCGGACCGCCACTATTGCCTGGGTTGGTCGGTGCGGTGTGTTGAATGATCTGAATTGTTGGTCCGTCTTGGGCCCAGGGTCCGCTGAAAATCCGGCTGACCGCGCCGGGAACAAGGCTTGGCTCGTCCCGGGGGCCGAGCCGGTCGCCGGCACCAGGAAATCCAAGCGCGTATATATTGTCGCCCCTGGTCAGCGGTATTTTGTCGGTATTGGAAAAAATGATCGGTGGTCGATGAAGGCCGTCGATCCGCAATACGGCAAGGTCTTCGCCAGGGAATATCTCTACGAGTTCTGCGGTGCGAGATCTGCCATCGCTTGCTCTTGCGTTTCCGCCCCCATTTTCGCCGCCGTCAGTGACGGTTATGTGCCACCCACTGTCGATATGCGGCCGTACCACATGATAGTTAGTGACGATATGGCCGGCGCTGTTAATGACCAAACCGCTCCCGGCACTCACGCCTTGAGGCCCGGTGACGAAAATCCGTACAACGCTACGGTCAAGATTATCGGCCATGACATGGGGCGGCGGTGAAAACCACACGACCCAAATTGCCCAAGCCGCCAAAGGTAGGGATGGCAGAATGAGAACGGCAAATATTACAGACTTGCGCATAGGCATCTCATGTTAGCGAGTTTTACAAAAATATCGGGCTACGTCCTCGCAAGACAGAAATTTACCATTCCGGTAACGCCCGCATCGTCTTCGTTCATGCCGGTCATACGATCACCGTTTAGAGTGAGAGTAAAATTGTCGTCGATATAGGGGGCTGTTGAGCTGACAAAATCACAAATAATCGAAACGGTAGCGGTGAATATGGTCACGTCGCACGCCTGTCGCGACTGGCCGCCGACAAAGCTCGTATCGAGGATCGCGGTGAACCGCCTGGGACCGATTTGCTCGTTTATGTTGAGGATATGGCAGTGAACTCCAGTCCTATTGGATGGGTCCTGATCGGCGGTCCAAATACCCAAAATCGTATCATTTTGTGCGAGTTGAAAATTTGCTGTTGGCGTGTTTGCCACATGTGTTAAGGCGGCGTTTGGGAAGCTGCGTGTTGGGTTTTGAGAAATAAAATCCTGACATCCCTCGGCCATAGCAGGTGTTTGGTTAACCGAAACTAGGGCGCCCACAAGAGCCAGTGTCGCAAAAATAAGTTTCAGGCGGTTCTGAGTCATTCTTAACTCCTTAACATTACGTGCTGGTCCAGACCTCTCCCCGAATTTCCATACGATACCATTCAACGGCGGTTGTGCAAGGCCCAGCAATGCTTCTCAGGTCAGGAAAAAATAGATGCTTTTGCGTCGATGTTTGGAAAGAATTTGTTCGCGGGTAATCTTAAATCCGGCGGCGTGAATAAGTTCACGTGCGTGTTTTTTTGCATAAATTTTTGTGTTGCGTCGCGATTTTCCGGTCAGGGCGCGGATAATGTTGTAGGCAGTTCCCGCATGGTGGCCGAAAATTTCAAAGACGAAATGGTCGACACAACGGATTTCGACAAGGCCGCCATTTACCGAAACCCGTCGCAATTCCCGTAAGGCGCGCAGGGCATGGGCGGAACTTGGTAACCATTTGATGAATTTGTTGCTCAAGAAATAATCGACCTCGCCGTCGTCAAATTCGAGATCGGTGATGTCGCCGATGCGCAAATTTACCTCGGTGTTTGTTTGTGCGGCTTTATCCGTCGCAATAGTCAGCATATCCTGAGATATATCGACCCCATGGATGATGCAATTGCGCGCCTTGAATAACGGAATGAAACGTCCGGTACCGACCGGCGCATCGAGGACACTGGCGCCTTCGGGCAAATTCGCGATATAGCCGCCGATGAGTTCGTCTTCGGCCTCATAACGTTCGCCAGCTGCCTCACGCATGGTGTCATAACGGCGGGCAATTTCGCTTGAATATTTGCCCTTGGCGTAATAATTATCCGATGACATTTTAGGCGGGCTCTCTGGTTTGGTTTATTTTCTCTAGTCCAGCGATAATAGCTTCGGCTGGTCCCGTTTCATATTGGGTCATCATATTTGTCAGCCAATTTTTGTGAATATGATGAATATCGACCAAAATTTCGTCCAAACCCAGGCCAACGGCAATCGCCAATCGATGATGGCCGGTTCTATACATAAAGAGATCACCCTTCCGCCCAACGGCGCAGCCAATTTCGTTTTCGCGTTTTTCACGTCTGACACGGGTCTGATCATAGAGACCCCTGTCGAAAACGGATCGACGCGAGAGGTAACCATTGCGTTGGATCGAACTGATCAAAGCAAGTTGTCGTTTGAAGTAGTCGTGGACCTTTTCCTCGGTGTCGATGGGCTGGGTCCGATGCCTCGTCGGGTCGTCGCTACTGCATCGCGTCATTCGATAGTGGAAAGATGCGGTTCGCTCATAATCCAAATCATTTTCAAACAGATCCAGAATTTCATCGATATGGGCCGATTTTCGCAGCGGTCGGCAGGTAAGGTCCCAATCGCCGGCCGATATTAGATAGCGGGGGCCAAGCCCGGCCTGGGACGGGGCGGTATTTCGTTGCAGCGCGACGCTCGTGATTTTTTTCGGGTCGATCCGCAGGACCAGGGTGTCACCTAAAAACTGTCGCATGGTTTTTATTGAACCGCCATAGGCACGATTTTTGGCGACCAGAGCGTTCAGTAATACCGGGCCAGCGAATTTGGCGATCAGCGTTGGCGAAAGCGCGATATCTGCGGCGGCATGAAAGTGGCGTCTGAAACGCTTGGTTTTTTTCGGCCCTTGCATGGTCGGCATAATCTCGAATTAGACCGCATCATGCAATTGCTGTCATAAAACCGTCAAATCACACCGGCTTCTTCTAATGCGCCAACGATTTTATCAGCGGCATCCTCCGGCGTACCGGCGCCGCCATCGACCCTAATTTCGGCGTTTTCCGGTGGCTCGTACGCCGAATCGATCCCGGTGAAATTGGCGATTTCGCCAGCGCGCGCTTTTTTATAAAGTCCCTTGATGTCGCGCTCTTCGCAAACGTCGAGAGATGTTTCGACAAAGACTTCCCAAAACTCGTTATCGTCAACGAGATCCCGCGCCATTTGACGTTCGCTGCGAAACGGCGAGATGAACGAGGCCAGAACGATAATTCCCGCGTCGATCATCATTTTCGCCGTCTCAGCGACCCGGCGAATATTTTCCACCCGGTCGGCATCGGTAAACCCAAGATCCTTGTTGAGCCCGTGCCGGACATTGTCGCCATCAAGGATATATGTGTGTTTGCCGCGCTCGTGCAGTTTTTGCTCGACAATATTGGCGATCGTTGACTTGCCCGCTCCCGACAAGCCGGTAAACCACAGCATCATTGGGCGCTGCCGCTTAATTTCGGCGCGTGCCTTTTTGTCGATATCGAGGAATTGACGGTGAATATTGGAGGCGCGCCGTAATGGGAAATCGATGGACCCGGCGGCAAGCGTTGCGTTGCTATACCAATCGATCAGAATGAACGATCCGGTCGTACGGTTGACAGCATAGGGGTCGAAGGAGAGTTCGCGCTCCAACGCAATATTGCAGATGCCGATTTCATTGAGGCTGAGAGTCTTTGCCGCGACATGTTCCAGCGTGTTGACATTGACTTTATATTTTATGTCGGTGACCCGTGCCGGTACGGTGCTGGTTCCGAGTTTGATCAGATAGCGGCGCCCGGGCAGCAGGGGTTCTTCGTTCATCCATATTATTTTTGCTTCGAACTGATCGCCGGTGTCGGGGCGCGCGTCGGGGGTGGAGAGCAATTCCCCCCTGCTGATTTCAATCTCTTCTTCGAGCTCGATCGTTACCGCTTGCCCGGCGACGGCCTCTTGGATATCACCATCAAAGGTTACGATGCGTGCCACCGTGCCGATTTGGCCCGAGCTTGGAACAAGCACCGGGTCGCCGGTTTGCACCTTGCCGCCGGCAACAGTGCCAGCAAATCCGCGAAAATCTGAACTTGACCGGTTCACCCATTGCACAGGGAAGCGAAACGCGTCGTTTTGCTCTGCCGACGAAATATCGACTGTTTCAAGTTGGCCGAGAATGGTCGGTCCATCGAACCAACTCATATTGGCGCTTGGCTTGATAACATTATCACCCTTCAGCGCCGAAAGAGGTATCGCAACGACCTCGTCGAAACCGAGGTCATGGGAAAACTCCCCATAAGCTTTGCGGATTTCTTCAAATCTGGTTTGGGAAAAATCGACCGCGTCCATCTTGTTGACGGCCAAAATTACTTTGCGGATGCCAACCAGCGACACGATGTAGGAATGCCGCATCGTCTGGGTGAGGATCCCTTTTTCCGCATTGATCAATATGACGGCCACATCCGCCGACGAGGCGCCGGTTGCCATATTGCGCGTATATTGTTCATGGCCCGGCGTGTCGGCGACAATAAACTTACGTTTGTCGGTTGAAAAGAACCGATAGGCGACGTCAATGGTGATGCCTTGCTCACGCTCAGCCTGCAACCCATCCAGCAGCAAGGCGAAATCGATGTTGTCACCCTGGGTTCCGACTTTGCTGCTCGCCTGTTCAAGGGCGGCAAGTTGATCGTCGAAAATCAATTTCGAGTCCCAAAGCAGGCGTCCGATCAAAGTGCTTTTACCATCATCGACACTGCCACAGGTAATAAAGCGCAGCATGCCCTTATCTTCTTGCGCATCAATATAGCGTTCGAGTTCAGCTTTGGCGCTGATAGTCGAAGAGGCGGTCATTTAAAAATACCCCTCTTGCTTCTTCTTCTCCATCGAGCCGGCCTGATCATGATCGATCAATCTGCCGTGTCGTTCCGACGTGCGGGCCCGCAGCATTTCAGAGATTATTTCTGGCAATGTGGCGGCTTGCGATATGACTGCGCCGGTCAGCGGATAGCAGCCGAGTGTGCGGAAACGCACGGATTTCTCAACTGGGGTTTCTCCAGGCTCGAGCGGCAACCGGTCGTCGTCGACCATCATTAAAATGCCGTCGCGCTCCACCACCGGGCGTTTGGCCGCATAATAAAGCGGCACGATTGGAATATTCTCCATGTAGATATATTGCCAAATATCCAGCTCGGTCCAATTCGAAAGTGGAAAAGCGCGTACACTCTCGCCTTTGCCAACCCGCGCATTATAGAGCGACCAGAGCTCCGGTCGCTGGTTCTTTGGGTCCCACCGATGGGTTGCGGTGCGAAATGAAAGGATCCGCTCTTTGGCTCGCGAGGCTTCCTCGTCGCGTCGTGCGCCGCCAAACGCGGCGTCGAATTTGTGTTTATCGAGGGCCTGACGCAGCCCTTCGGTTTTCATGATGTCGGTATAGCGGGAGGACCCATGGGTGAAAGGGGTGACCCCTTCGGCCCGGCCTTCTTCATTTGTGTGAACGACTAACCTCAGACCATATTCGGCGACGATTTTGTCGCGAAAGGCAATCATCTCCCGGAATTTCCAGCCCGTATCGACATGCAATAATGGGAACGGCGGCGTCGACGGAAAAAAGGCTTTGCGCGCCAAATGCAGCAGGACCGAGCTGTCCTTGCCGATGGAATATAACATGACCGGGTGTTCAAATTCGGCGACGACTTCACGAAAGACAAAGATCGCCTCGGCTTCAAGGCGGCGTAAATGAGAAAGATCCGCGTCGTACATACAAATTATGCCCTTGGGTTTAATACTCTTGTTTCGCGGGGGCTCTGTAGCATGGGGGGGTAAAAGTTGCAAAGAGGCGAAAAATTTGCACCATCGAAGGTCTGATAGAATAGTGTTGCATCAAAAATTGGCGCCGCATTTGGGCTGAGCCGACCGAATTGGCGCGTACCGGATTGATAATGGAACAGTATCTTGAACTCGATTGGCTATTGGCCCAGGCGCTGACGGCATGGCAATGGTTGCTCACCAACGTTTTAAACGCGGTCAGCGCCTTTCAACTGGTGGTCATTGTCTTCGCCTTTGTCGCCGCTTGGCTGGTCGCCCGGAAAGCCGAAAAATGGCCCTTGGCTTGGTTGGAGGCCAATAATAGTAAGCGGGTTTGGCAAATTGCTCTTGGGCTGATGCCGCTCTTCCAGCCGGTAATATGGCTTATTCTACTTTGGCTGCTTTTGAGCGCCGGCGAGGTTTTGGTTTGGCCGCGCCGCCTGCTCAGCCTCGCCGCGAACCTTGTTACGGCCTGGGTGATCATTCGTCTGCTGACCTCGTTCATTGGCGCATCGGTTGGTTCGCGGGCGCTTGCCCTCTGCATTTGGCTAATTGCTGCGCTAAATATTCTTGGTATGCTCGAACAGGCGGCGGCGATCCTCGACGGCGCCTCATTGCAACTTGGTGAATTCCGTTTATCGGCGCTCGCCGCGATCACCGGACTTTTTACCCTCGCCATTCTGCTGTGGCTGGCCCAGCTTTTGTCCCGCTTTTTGCAGCGTAAAATTTCCGAGATCTCCAATCTCACGCCGTCGATCAAAATTCTGCTTAATAATCTGGTCAAGATTACTCTGCTGACAATTGCGGTAATTGCCGCTCTCGGCGCTGTTGGTATCGATTTGTCGGCTTTTGCCCTATTCGGCGGTGCGCTCGGTGTTGGTGTTGGTTTTGGCTTGCAGAAAGTGGTCTCAAATTTCGTCAGCGGGATCATTTTGCTCCTCGACCGGTCGGTCAAACCCGGCGATGTCATTGTCATCGGCGAAACTTACGGTTCGGTCAAAACCTTGGGGGCCCGATTTACCGCTGTGATAACCCGGGACGGGGCCGAGCATCTCATTCCAAACGAGGATTTGATTACCCAGCGGGTGGAAAATTGGACCCATTCCCATCGCCTGGTGAGGCTAAGACAGCCCATTGGTATCTCCTATGATTCCGATGTGCGCAAAGCGATAAAACTAATTATTGAGGCGGCGTCGGAAACGGATCGTGTTCTGGCCGAGCCCGAGAGCAAATGTCACCTGATAGGGTTTGGCGACAGTTCGGTAAATCTGGAATTGAGATTCTGGATCCGCGATCCGTCAAACGGTGTGACCAATGTGAAAAGCGATATTTTTCTCAAAATTTGGGACAAGTTTCACGCCCACGGCATCGCAATTCCCTTTCCCCAGCTTGAATTGCATGTTCGCCGACCGGGGGCGCCGCCGCCCAAGCAAAAAGGTTTTTAACCAGCTTCGGTTTCGGCGGCCTCGCGCACCAGCCGTGCGTCGCGCCCGTCACGACGTTCCCGGCGGGCGATATAGATGATCGAGCCAAGGACGATCAATCCGCCCAAAATGGTCGGCAATTGCGGCACCTCGCCGAAGAATATGAAACCCAGTAGCGACGCCCAAATTAAACGCATGAAAGTGGTTGGCTCGACGGCGACGATATCGGCGACCCGCAACGCCCAGGCCATCGAGTAATGGCTGAGAATGGTCAAGATCGCGAGGCCGACAAGCCAACAAATTTGTGCAAAATTGGGCGTTGACCAGAAATACACCGCCAGCGGCAGGGTCAAAATAGACGCCCAGACCGACTGCCAGATAACCACCGTTTCCGGATTATCCCTGGTCGCGACGACTTTGATAATCAGACGATTGGTCGAAAATAAAATAGCCGTGCCAATGACCACAATAATTCCCGGGGTCATTTCTGCATAGCCGGGCTGGATGATGACCAGGGCACCGATTAACCCGACACAAAGCGCGCCCCACCGCCAGACCCGGGACTTTTCGCCAAAAAACAATATGGCGCCGAGTATGGCAAAGAGTTGGCTGGTAAACCCGATTGCCGCGATCAGATCCAATTGCACCCGTGGCAGGGCCCAAAACCAACCGGCAAAGGCGGCGGTAAACACCACGCCGTTTAGAAATTGCAGGCGATGGTTAGAGGGGGTGATGCGCTCGAACCCATTGCGCGCAAACCAGGGAATGAGCAGTCCGGCGACCAACACCGAACGAAAGAAGGCGATGACGAACGGATCGATCTCTTGGCCCAGGTCTTTGCCTATTGCCCCATTTGCCATCAATGTGAGGCCAGAGAATACGCCGAGGCAGACGCCGATAAAATTCCCCGGCTCCATACCAATACGAGCGGCGCCATACTCGGCTAACCGTGAAAAGCTGATTTGCATCATGAGTGTTGGTGCGCCAAGTCCTCTATTGCGGTGGCAGTATCGGTTTGGCGTCGGTGTTTTCCATATATAGGCTGCGGCTCGGAAAGGCGAAACCGGCACCTTCTTCTTCGACGATGCGCATGAATTCCAGCATGTGGGTTTCCCGGGCCTGCATCCATTCTCCCCAATTTGTCGTCTTGGTAAAATAATAGAGCAGAATATCGATAGAGCTGTCGTTGAATTCAACCATATGGATGAGCTGGGTCGAGTATTGGTGAACATCTTCACTGGTTTTGACGTAGTCGCGAAGGCGCGCCAGAATTTTTTCGATTTGGTCGCGGGAGGTCCGATATTCGAGTCCGATGGTCATCCGGATGCGGCGCTTATTCATCCGCGACCAATTGGTGATTTCATTGTTTGCCAGGGTGCCGTTGGGCATTGATTCCAGTGCGTCGGCAAAGGTCCGTATCTTGGTCGCGCGCAGGCCGATTTCTTCAACCGTTCCTTCAATATGAGGGGTCATAATCCAATCGCCCTTTTGGAAAGCCTTGTCGAGGAAGATTGTCAGTCCGCCAAAAAGGTTAGCGACAAAATCGCGGGCGGCGAGGGCGACTGCCATGCCGACGAGGCCGATACTGGCGACAAACCCAGTGACGTTGATCCCCCATTCATCGAGTATCGCGGCAAGCCCCAGGATGAAGATAAGGGTCTTGGTGACTTTAACGAACAGCCCCTGCAATTCTTCCGAAAATGCGCCAAATACTGACCATAGACGGCTCAATATCATGCCGAGCGGCGCAATTGCGCGATAGGCGGTCCAAAACAGGATGAAGGTGATCAGGCTAATGATGACCTTCTCATTTATCGCCGAAACATTTTCCGGAAACTGGAGGAGGCCGGTTGAGATTGCGTAGCCAATGACGACAAAGGTGAATTTGAGCGGCTCGTCGACGGCATAAAGTAAATCGTCATCGATCTGGGTCTTGGTCTTTTTGGTCAGCGCCCCAATCCGCGAGAGAACGAATTTAGAAAATAGGCGTCGCAACAGAAAAAATCCGACGAAAATTGCCGCCGAAATCATCAATTGGCTGAAACTAATTTGCCATAGGGTTGAATTCCAAACGGCGACGGCTTGATCCCAGAGCTCGAGCATTGGTCACTCTTTCTGCATAAATTTGAGCCGCAATCATCGCGAATTTTACGGATTCGGCAACGGTTTGCACCCAATAACACACTTTGTTCTTGCTTGCCGCCCGCCCCGGCGGCGTGACAGACTCCCATTTCGAGCCTGGTATGGCGGGTGAGGGCGCGCGACTGCAATGAAAATCGAACTATGAAAAACCAACTATATCGACAACCGAGGGCGCAAATTCGCGCCGCTGCGGGCCGGGCCCATAGCCTGTTTTGGGATGCTGATCTCGAACTCCTGCCGTATTGGAAGGCGACCTGCTTACGCCTTTTGCGCATTTTCCATGGTGTTAGTCTCGATATCGCCGATCGCCAGCTGACATTGCGGGCGATGAGCCTCGTATATACGACGCTCCTTGCCATGGTGCCGTTGCTGGCAATCAGTTTTTCGGTTCTGAAAGGACTCGGCGTACATAACCGAATGGAGCCGGTCCTGCTTAACCTTCTGGCTCCTCTCGGTGATAAGGCGCCTGAATTTGCCGAAACTATAGTCGGATTTGTCGATAAAATGCAGCTCGGGGTGTTGGGCTTCCTTGGCATTGCGATGCTTTTTTATACGGTAATTTCGCTCATCCAAAAAATTGAGGCGGCCTTCAATTACGTTTGGAGAATTACCCGGCTGCGCACTCTGACCCAAAGGTTTCGCGATTATTTGAGCGTAATCATTGTT
The DNA here is from genome assembly GCA_021774575.1 of Alphaproteobacteria bacterium. Taxonomy (GTDB): domain Bacteria; phylum Pseudomonadota; class Alphaproteobacteria; order UBA6615; family UBA6615; genus JAJFIX01. The sequence continues at coordinate 216,553 of JAJFIX010000037.1, forward strand.
GGCCCGGTGCTGGTGTTCTCGTCCTTCGGCATCATGGCGGGATTGGTCAGTACGCCTTTGGTCGAGACGCTGATGTCTATCCGCATGCTCGGCTGGTTGTTTGCGTTAGCCAGTTGGTCGGTGCCCACTGTCATGATCATTCTCGCCTTCACTTTCATCTATGTTTTTGTCCCCAATACCGGTGTCCGCCTGCGCTCGGCATTCATGGGGGGGAGCGTCGCCGGGATATTGTGGAACGGCATTGGCTGGGCCTTTGCGACCTTTGTCGCGACCCTACCCAATTACGTTGAAATATACGCCGGGTTTGCCACGCCGCTGATTTTTCTTGTTTGGCTTTATACCGGTTGGCTTATTCTGTTGGTCGGCGCGAGCATTGCTTTTTACCATCAGAATTCCGACCAACTGCCGATCACCCGTGTTCCCATCGGCCTCAGTGCCCATGCGCGCGAGGTTTTGGCCCTTACCGTCGCATCACTAATCGGTAAGGCCTATTATGGTGGTGGAACGGCACCGACATTGGATGATTTATCGGACCGGATAGGGGCGCCGGTAACCGCGGTCGACGAGATTCTCGGCTGGTTCGAAGCCGCTGGACTGCTCGCCGCTACCGCCGATGACCCACCTAAGTTTTTACCCGCCTGTCCGTGGGAGGACACAACTGTCAGCGACATGATATCGGCGGTCCGCCACGGCGGTGGAAACGATCCGTTGGCGTCCGGAGCGGCACAGTTTGAACTGCCGCCTGAGATTGGTATTGCGGAAATTATGCAACGCCTTGACCGTTCCAGTGCGGCCGCCCTTGACGGAATGAATTTGAAGGACCTAGCTGAACCGCGCGAACCTGCTGCGCCAGTTAGCACGCACCTCGGTTAAATTGAGGTGGCATGGGGAAAGAGACTCCAATAGGTTCTTGTAGGTTCTTGTAGGTTCTTGGCATGAAGACTTGTCCTCGGCAGCAGAGGCGGCATAGTGTGGATGGGTCAGTTGGGTGTATCGGTTCGGTATGGAATTTATTCGATTTGGGTCGGCTTTATTGTGAACCGCGCGCAATTGGAACAATTTGAAAGAAGAGGTGGGTATGGCGTCCTTGTATGAACGGCTAGGTGGATCGCAATCGGTTGATAAAGCTGTCGATATTTTCTATCGCAAGGTTATAATGGATGATCGGGTTAGCAGTTTTTTTGACGGTATCGATATGCTGGAGCAAGCGCAGAAGCAAAAGGCTTTTCTGACCGTGGTGATGGGTGGGCCAAATGTCTATACGGGCAAAGATATGCGCGAGGGTCATAAACATTTGGTGGCTCGGGGGCTGAATGACAGTCATGTCGATGCAATTATCGAACTTTTATCCGCTACCTTGACCGAATTGGGGGTCGGTGAAGCCGAGGTTAAAGAAGTCGCGGATTTAGCGAATAGCGTGCGATCAGACGTTCTGAATAGGTGAGTTTTGGGGCAGGCCACATATTTCTAACAGAGAAACGGGGGCACAATGGCTCGCCTGAAGTTTGAAGGAATCGAGATTGAGGCGACCGAAGATGTCGATGTGCTTTCGGCGCTGCTGCAGGCTGGTGCAAACGTAGCTTTTAGCTGCCGGATCGGGGTCTGCCAAAGTTGCATGCTGCGATCGGTCAAGGGGGATGTTCCCAAGGAAGCACAAACGGGCCTGCGTGATTCTCAGATTTCCGAGAATTTCTTTCTTGCCTGCCAGTGCGTTCCGTCAAATGACATAGAAATTGAACGCCCCTATACAACCCAGCATTTTCTCGAAGGTATAGTCTCCTCGGTCGACGATATGGCTGATGGTATGCGTCGACTTCGCATTGATGCAGAACTGGCCTACCGGGCAGGTCAATATGTTACCCTTTGGGTGGACGGTCAAACCGGCCATCGCTGCTCTCTCGCCAGCCTTCCCGAAGCCAATAGCCCATTGGAGTTTCACGTAAAGCCTGTCGCCGGAGATCGGTTTTCCGACTGGGTGACTCGCGACGTTAATATAGGTGACACGGTTCGATTGCAGGGGCCGGTCGGCGCGACTTTCTATGTCCCCGGGCACACCCAGCAGCCGATAATTTTAGCCGGTACCGGCAGCGGATTGCCGGCAATATACGGCATTTTGCGAGACGCGCTGCAAAATGCTCACCAAGGTGATATCCATTTCTTGGCAGAAGCGCAGGATGAGAAAGATCTATATCTTCGAAGTCTCTTGTCCGAGCTTGATGACGGCCAAAACCGTTTTAAGTTCCATCACATTGTGCGACCAGATTTGGCCGAAGGACCGGGCATTTATCAGGGCGCGATGGCCGACTTCATTGAAGACGAATTTGGCACCCTTGCGGGCTGGCGCAGTTTTATTTGCGGCGACCCGCCGGCGGTTGAACGAATTAAGAAGGAAATATTCCTGGCCGGTGCCTCGCTGAATGAAATTCATTCCGATCCATATTATCAAATTGGCAATCCGCCGGGACATATTCCATCCATGTCTGATAGCGCTTCTTGAGGGGCAATTATCTGTGGCTGGCCTGAGACAATGGCGAAACCCGGCAGAGGTATAGGTAATAAGTACTATTCTATTAACTTTTTTTTCATAAATGTAAGCTATCAGTATGCACTAATGTAAATGCATATCGGGTAGGGCTATGTCAGATCTTCTTCGGCACAAGATAAAGTCAGAAAAATTGACGAAGTTATATGACTATTGGGCAAAGAAAAGCCAAGGCGGCGATCTATTGTCACGGGGGGAAATAGATCCGGCGTCGATTTATGAAAGCTTACCGAATACGGCGATACTTGATGTTTCTCAAGATTGTCGCGCATTTCATTTCCGCTATGCGGGCACGGATATTGACGGGCGAAGGGGACAGTTTCTCACTCATAAATGCGTCAGCGACCTTGATAATTGCGGCCTGGATCAAAGCTCGGTTGAAGTTTTGCAAGATGTGGTCGCGAGCCGCGAGCCGCGCTATTTCCAGGGTGAATATCGGGATTTAGATGGATCGCTGCATCGCTACGAGCGAGTTGCGATGCCCCTGTCATCGGATGGTAAAACCATTGACGGTATCCTGGCCGGTCTGCGCTACACATCGGTTGAATTTCCCGAACTCGAGGAGATCGACCTAGCCTGTTATGGCTAAACTAAAAAAGATTGAAACGCCTTAGGCGCGCTTTCGTTAGCGCGTCTTTTTTTGTCCTGCATTCGGAAAATTTGCTGGTGCGGCAATATGGGTGTTTGTCCAGTATCGACATTTGTTGCCACCGTGGGCACTATGAGGCTTGTTGTGGACCTTACAGCAATCCGGCGAACCAATAATTCACCCAAAATATGGAGGGGGCAGTGGGGGTCGATCACCTGGTGTCACGCGATTTTCAGTCTCACGGTATTAGCCAGACTGAAAATTATTCGAAAATTGGCGAATTCCGCCGTTGCTTTTCCCGGATCTGTCTAGGTCTTGTGCCGTTTCTCCTAGTTTCGGCGCAAATTAGCGCTGCCGAGCCGTCAGCCAGTCGTGGGCTGATAGCCGATGTTCTACAGCAACGACTTGCCGACCAAGCACCCGCACCGTCGTCAGCAGAAGAATACGCCCAAGAATACGCCCAAGAATACGCAATGGCGGCGCATGAAGCTTCGGACGGGCCGCGCCTGGGCGCCGATATGGGAGAACATTTGGCCGCCAATTTTGGGGCCGAGAGCTGCCCAGTAGGGGCCGAAATTAAGACCTATGACATCGCGGCGGTGGCAACGCGAATATATATGAACCGCTACGGTGACAATGACCCCGAAGGACGGCTCTATACGGCAATTGAAAATGTCGATGCGGTCCGTGCCCTCGGTCAAGCAACGCCGGAGGAGAATTTCGGCGTATCCTTGGGGCAGGGTGCCGACCTCATTCAGCCGCTGACATTGCGGGTCAATGTCGGCGATTGCCTGCGTGTTTCCTTGACCAATTTGCTTGAGACGGCGACGTCATTTCATGTCCATGGAGCTGACTTGGTGGTTGCAGAAACCGGCTCACCGGCCCTTTCGACAAATCCAGACGCAATCGCTCTTCCCGGCGCCAAGGTTTCCTATGAATGGTATGTTGACCCGGCCTATTACAGTGAAAACACACACTATGCCCATCCTCATGGTCCGGCAGCGCGCTTCCAGGTCACCCACGGTCTCTTTGGGGCAGTAATCGTCGAGCCGGAAGGATCCGACTATTTAGACCCGCGCAGCGGAGATGCCTTATGTCGCGACACCGGTGCCCCGGGGGAAATGGTCTGCCGAAATAGTTGGGATGCCGTAATATCACCGGGTGACGGCGCAGATTTTCGCGAATATGCGATGTTCTATCATGAGGTTGGCAACGAAAATTTCAATGCCAGTAACCGTGATGGAGAGGAATTACCGGCGATTGAGCCAATCACGGTGACCTATAAGCCGGCGGGTCGGGCCATCAATTATCGCAGCGAGCCTTTTTCCAACCGGCTAATCGATCAAGACGCGGCTCATCAATCTTTTTATGGCCGGTTTCAGCCCGATGTTGCGCTGGCCTATTCTTCTTATACTTTTGGCGACCCAACAACGCCCATCCCCCAATCCTATTTGGGTGACCCGGTTAAATTTCGGCTCATTCACGGGGGCAGCGAGACGTTTCATGTTCCCCATTTGCATGGCGGTGGCGTGCAGTGGCAGCGCCAACCTGATATCGGCGTGAATGAAAATAATTATGTGCCGCTCAATGCCGGATTGACCAAACAATTTGCCGCGTCGATGCCGAGTTCGGCGACGGATTCGCAATCTTTGGGGCCATCGGAAACCTATGACCTTGAAATTGGCTGCGGGTCCGGAGGGTGTCAGCAGTCGGTCGGCGATTTCCTGTTCCACTGCCATATCGCCTCTCACTATATCGCTGGCATGTGGAATTACTGGCGGGTTTATAACACTTTGCAGGACGAGGCGGGCAAAACCGACGACTTGGCGTTGGTCATTGAGCTGCCTGACCGCCGTGGCCTGTTCGAGCGCGGGGTAACCTCCGAGGGATTAATCGGCGAAACGGTGGCGTTTGCCGGTCAGACGACCCTGGTCGACGAGACCAATTTAGCGCCCCTCATCGAAGGCCAGTTGCCGCCCCAGGGCCAAAGGCGTGATGTTCAAGACGCCCAAGTTTTTGACTGGGCGCGGGACGGCAATCTTTATCTCAATGAGCCCGATACTGAACTTGTCTGGGTCAACTATCGCTCGGAGCAGCCCGGCGTGCGGCCACCATTTAGATTTGCGACGGATACCGGGCGGCTGGCATGGCCGTTTTTGCAACCCCATTTGGGCTTGCGGCCGCCGTTTGCCCCCTACCATGGTCCGGCCCCTTATTTGGAACCACTGGGGCACACTAATAATGAACCGGCGGCTCCCGGCGCCAATGGATTGGCCAGCCTATGTCCAGAAGGGGCGCCTAGGCGCTTCTTCAAAATTCATGCGATACAGCTTGGGATCGATATCACCAAGCGCGACGATCTGAGAACCGGGATGCTCTACGTCCTGAAAGAGGACGAGGCGCGGGTTAGGGCCAACCAGGACCTCAAAGTTCCGTTGGCGATTAGGGCCAATCAGGGCGATTGTGTCGATATCGTCCTGGTTAATGAACTAACCGGGTTGAGCAGCAGAACCAGGCCATTGCCCAATGTCGATAAGGCCAATATCCACATTCATTTCCTGCAATTTGATGTGCAGGGCTCCGACGGCGTGCCGACCGGTGCAGCCTTCGAGCAGGCGCCGCGCCCATTTGCCAAAAATGATTTGGCCGTGGCTTTGCAAGCGGATGCGGGTAGCGGAACAAGTCGGCTGCGGGTTCGGTCGGGAGAACTCTTTCATGCGGGCACGATTGTCGCCGTCGGCATCGATCAAGCGACGGATATTTTCGAGACCGTCCGTATTGCGGCTATCGAAGGCAACGAATTGGTGCTCGATGCACCGCTGCAAAATAACCATGCGGTCGGTGAGCAGGTCAGCGCCGAATTTGTGCGTTATCGCTGGTATGTCGCCCGCCAGAACGGCGCGGTTTATTTCCATGATCACGTTGACGCGTTACGGCGCTGGGGTCGCGGCCTATTCGGTGCCTTGATCGCCGAACCGACGGGGGCGACGTACCACGATCCCCGCTCGGGCGAAGAAATTCGAAGCGGCACGATGGCCGATATTCATGCGCCGGGTGAAGTTGTGCCCGGCCTCGTTGGCAGCTTTCGCGAATTCGTTCTGTTCTTGGCCGATCGCACCCCGCAAGATTTGATCAGCATTAACCTGCGCGCCGAGCCATTGGTCCAGTCGAGCCGCGCTTTGCGGTCGTCGCGCCGGAGAACCGGCCCGGTCAACCGGGTCTTTGCCAGTGACCCCCATGGAGAGCCCTTCACGCCCATTCTTGAGGCTTATGCCGGCGACCCGATCATGATGCGCGTGTTGACGGCGGCGACAGAAGATATTCATTCGCTCATTGTTACTGGGCATCAGTTCCGCACAGAGCGGTTTCAACCCAACTCGCCGCTGACTAATTCGGTCAATGTCGGCATTTCTGAGCGGTTCAACGCCTATATTGCCGCCGCTGGTGGACCAACCGGACGGCCTGGCGATTATCTCTACTACGGTGGTGTCGGCCGCCACCTAGAAGCCGGCGCATGGGGTTTGTTACGGGTGCATGGCGGGTTGACCGAGAGGCTTATGCCGTTGCCCGACAATCAGCCGCCCGCCACCGACCCAGCGCCGCTTGCCCAGGGCGAGCCAGGAAACCCCTGTCCAGTAGCTGCGCCAATGCGCGTTTATGACGTTGATGTCGTGCCGTTGGCAATCGGCGTCAGTTCCGGCCGAACCTTCGAACCGCCCGAAGTCATTATTGGTAAACGCTATGTTTTGAGTGGCGACCCGGTTTTACCCGATACCGAGGGCGACCCGCTGGTATTGCGGGCCAACGCTGGGGATTGCCTCGAAATTCATCTTTCCAATCGGTCCAATGGGGTAGCTAGCCTGAATATTGAAGGCGCGAATTTCGACCCGAGGGGCTCTTTTGGCGGCATGATCGGTCGCAACCCGGATAGCTCAACCAAAGCCGGCGAACGCAAAACCTATCGCTTTTATTTGAACGGCGAACTTGGCGCTTTGCGGATCCGGGGCTACGCTAACCCCTTCAACAATTTGAACGGCGATCTATATGGCGCGCTGATCGTTGAACCCGAAGGCGCGACATATCATGACCCGATTACCAATACCGAAATTGAAAGTGGCGTGGCGGCCTTGGTTCGGCTTGCCGATGGCAGCTATTTTCGCGAATTTGTGACGCTATTTGCCGACCAAGATCATCGGTTCGGCCGTTTTGTCATGCCTTATTTCGAAGTGGTGCAAGGCGAGGTGGGCGTCAACTACAATAATGCACCCTTGGATCGCCGGTATTCGCGTCTGGGCAGGCAGCCCGACGATCCGCGTAAAGCCCTGCTTTTTGATGAGGATTTGCATGGGCTACCGGCGACCGGCGTGTTTCTTGCCGAGGCCGGAGACCAAGTTCGGTTCCGGGTGGTTGGCGCCGATGCCGAGCAAATACCGGTGTTTTCCGTTGAAGGACATGACTGGGCCCTGACGCCGGGCCTGGCCGGCAGCGATATCGTCAGTTCCCGGCTGGTGCCGGCAAGCGGGACGATCAATGTTGCTCTGCGTAAAGCCGGTGGCCCAGCCGGCCGCACTGGGGATTATCTTTGGGCCAATCATCGCCTGCCTTATATGGAAGCGGGGCAATGGGGTCTTTTGCGGGTTTTGCCACCGACCGAGACACGGGCCCTTGGCCCTAGGCGCGGCGCGCATCTCTACACCCAGTTGAAGTTATAGTGAAATGATAGAAAACAGTAGCAACAAGCTGTTTTTTCTAAGCATTATTTCCTTCGTTTTTTTTGTCGTGGGCGTGTCGCCAGCCCATGCATGGGGCCAATTACCCGAATTGCGTACTGACGAAGGGCGGGGCCATATCGTGTTTGCGGCGTTGGAGCGCGGTCGGATCGGATACTGTCTGGAGACGGGGGACGCATCTTTTCCACCTGCCGATATTGAGTTGCAGGTCGAAGCTGCACTCAAAGTCTGGCTGGTTGAGGTAGGTGATTTTTTGCAAGCCCCTGTTCTCATAGAAAAAGACTGCAATCGGGAAAGTCTCGACCTGTCTGTTTTTGTCGGACCCGCGGAGCCGGGAGCGACCAATTTGGGGCGTCATAGTTTGATCGAGATGGACGGGCGTCCTGTTTCGCGCGTTTCGGTCAATACGGCGCCGAGCCACGGGGTTCGGGTTGAGCGCACCAATTTATTCGACTTCGATCCGGGGCTGGTTACCGCAGTTGAGAAAGCTGCTTTTTTGGATCACATACGCGACGAGGGGCTTTCTTTAAATGAGGTCGCGAGTGAACTTGGATTGGCAACGACACTTCCCCTTACGGCGTCGATATATCAAACACTGATCCATGAGTTCGGCCATTCGTTCGGGCTATGCGACGCCAAGGAAGCGACCTACGAGCAACGGTGCGATCGAGCCTTTCGAAGTCGTTTGGTTCCGACCTCATTGATGTCGATTTCCGGAGCGCTAAATTTAATGTTTGATGATCGCGACGGCATACGGGCGATATTCGAACGGTTTGCCGAATAGTCACAAATACCAAAATTGCGCGAAATTTTAAGGTCAACCGGCGGGGGTGAGCGTGACCCGGCGGCCGATCGAGTTCGCGAATTTGCGAGAAGGGGACCGGGTCGCTGAGATCGCGCGGCTTAACAAAATAACCGGCAACACTCCGCTCGCGGCGATGGTAAGGGCCGCCAGGGACGCGTCGGCGAGTTGCTCGGCGGAAGCGAACTGATAGACGTGGGTGGCCAATGTCTCAAAGCCGAATGGTCGTAGAATAAGGGTTGCCGGGAGCTCTTTCATTCCGTCGACAAAAACCAATATACCGGCAGCCATCAAACTGCCGCGGATCATCGGCATGTGGACGAAAAACAATGTCCGCAGTGGCGATGCGCCGAGGCTTCTTGCCGCCATGTCCATTGTCGGGGAAACGCGGCCCAATGCCGTTTCGACGCTGCCAAAGGCCACGGCGAGAAATCGGACGACATAAGCAAATATCAAAGCAAAGATCGTTCCGCTCAAAATGAGCCCGGTGGAAATGCCGAATATATCGCGCATTTTGGCATCCAGGGCATTATCAAATGCGGCGAAGGGGATCAGGACACCGAGGGCCAGCACCGCACCGGGGATTGCGTAGCCGACGCTCGCCAGGCGCGTCGCACCAACTGTCAAACGAGCCACAAACCCTGTGGTTTTTGTGTGCAGCCGAACCCCGTAGGCAAGAACCAGTGCGATGAAAACCGCAATGAAGGCGGCGCTGACCGAAAGGGTCAAACTATTTGCGACGTAGAGAAAATAATCGCTCGATGAAATATCCGACAGGCGCGTAAGTGCGTAGCGCCCTAAAATAAAAGTCGGCATGATAAATCCGAAAAAGATCGGGGCGGCACAAGCGATGGCAGCCATCCAGCCCCGTGCGCCGGTCAGCAGATAGCCCGGCAGCGGCTTGGCCCGGGTCGCCCCTTGAATATAGCCCCGTCCACGTCTCGCCCGCCGTTCCAGCCAAATGAGCCCGACCACGGCGGTCAGCATAACGAGTGAGATTTGCGCGGCGCCACCGGCATTGCCCATGTTGAGCCAGACGGTAAAGACCCCTTTGGTCAGCGTATTGATGGCAAAAAAATCGACAGTGCCAAAATCATTGAGGGTCTCCATGAGCACCAGAATGACGCCGACCACGAGGGCGGGGCGAATAAGCGGCAGAACGACCGTTGAAAAGCTACGCCACGGACCGCGACCCAGCATTCGGCTCGCTTCCATAACATTAACCGACTGTTCGAGCAGGGCCGCCCGGCACATCATATAGACGTAAGTGTAGAGGACGAGCGACATCGCGATCCACGCGCCGCCCATGCTGCGGATTTCGGGAAACCAATAATCGCGGGCGCTCTGCCAGCCAAAGAGTGCGCGCAGACCATGCTGGACCGGACCGGCATATTCGAGAAAGTCGGTATAGACAAAGGCAATAACGTAGGCCGGCATTGCCATCGGCAAAAGCAGCGCCCATTCGAAAATGCGACGGCCGGGAAACCGGCACATCGTTACCAGCCAGGCCGTGCCCAAACCAATTAGGCTGGTCCCGATACCATTGCCGAGCATCAAAATGCCGGTATTCATGATTTGGCGCGGCAACACGGTTTCAATGAGATGCGGCCAGATATTTTCCGTCGGCGTTGCCGCGACCCAAATGACCGCCAATACAGGCATGGCGACAATCAGGGCCGTTGCAATGACTGCAAATGTTCGGGCGAGTGCCCCTAGTTTTATCACAAATATACTTTCGGCGCGTCGCCGCTCCTGCGGATTTGGGGGTCGGGTACTAAACTCCCCAACAGTCTACTCGTCATAACCGATTTCATTGACGAGGCGTTGTGCCGCATCCGCATTGGCCGCGACCAGCGCAAGGTCAATATCGTCGGCAGTGAATTCACCCAGACCGGTCAGCAGGCTTGCCCAGGGAACGCCGGCCTTGATCGGATATTCGTAGTTGTCCTCGGCATATAGTTGCTGTGCCTGATCACCGGCTAGAAATTCCATCAATCTTATCGCGTTGTCCCGGTTCGGTGCGCTCAGGGTCAAGGCCATGCCGCTGACATTGACGTGGGTGCCGGTGTCGCCGAGGCTGGGGAACAACACATTGACCGCCAGGGCCCAATCGCGCTGGTCCGGATCGTCAAGCATTTGGCCATAATAATAGCTGTTACCCAGCGATATATCGCACACGCCTTCGGAAACAGCGCGCACCTGGGCCCGATCATTACCCTGGGGCCTGCGGGCTAGGTTGGATTTGACCGCCGCCAGCCATTGCCGGGAAAATTCTTCACCCCGATGGGCGATCATCGCCGACAATAAGCCGATTTGATAGACATGGGATCCGGAGCGGGTGCAAATGCGACCCTGCCATTTCGGATCGGCAAGGTCTTCATAGCTGGTAATTTCCCCCGGCTCCACCCGATCCTTGGCTGCATAGATCACCCGCGCGCGGGTGGTAAGCCCCCACCAGTGATTGTTTAATCCGCGAAATTGCACCGGGATGGCCGCTTCGAGAACGGGGCTGGTAACCGGCTGAGTGACACCGGCGCGGAAAGCTTCTTCCAGGCGGCTGATATCGACTGTGAAAATGAGGTCTGCCGGTGAATTGCGGCCCTCGCGAGCAAGTCGTTCAACCAGGCCGACCTCGGCAAAAACCGTATTCACTTTGATACCGGTTTCAGCTTCGAAGGCTTCAAACAAGGGCTCGATTAAAAAGGGCTGGCGGTGGGAAAGAACATTGACCTCCTGGGCCAGGATTGAACTGGTCGCGACAATATTGCCGGCAATAATCAGCCCGGCAGCAAGAACGGATTTTACCAGCCACGAATTTAAAGGCCTGGTGTCGGCGGTCATTTTCACGTCTCCAAAGGTTACTGCATGAACTGCGAATGATAATCGTTCGCAACTAAATCATACCCCGGACGCTAAGGGTAATGCGCGGCGGAAGCAAACGTAATAACGATAAAATGTTGCTTAAAGATGCGACATGGGGTCGCGACATGGGGTCGCGACATTAGCCCGATGCGAGCCGGCAAATTTTGGAGAAAACCCCCACATTTGCACACGTTTGCGTGAACAGGGTCGGTTGGCAGGCAGAACACCGCATGCGTACTTGTGATTAGATGGTTCCGGCGATACCTTCGAGCCCATTTTATGGCGTCGACCGGTTGGTTGGCGCACTCCTTGGGCGGCAAACACCGGGTATTCGACATGTCCTTTGAAGATCGGTTTTTTGGTGTTCTTTACGCTATCGGCGACATGATCGCCCGAGTTCCTGACTGGCTCTGGTGGATTTTTCTCATTCTATCCATGGCATTGACGGTACTGGCAGTTGTTGCCAAGGGCTGGGCGGTTCTCGACGATTTTATCCGGTTTGTTGATCGGCTGAACGATGTTGTTGGCCGGGCCACGGCCTGGCTAATGGTTTTTGTCGTGTTATCGGCATTCACCATGGTCTTTGTTCGCTATGTCATGTCGGTTGGAGCGGTCTGGACAAATGACATGATCATCTGGCCCCATGGGATCGCCTTCATGCTGGCGGCGGGGTACACCTTGCTCAATAGCGAACATGTCCGGGTCGATATTTTTTATGCAAAGGCCAGCGCGCGCCGTCGGGCGGTCATCGATATTTTTGGCACAATATTCTTCCTGCTGCCTTGGCTGATCACCGTCGCCTATGTCGCCACGCCTTACGCTTTGTCTTCCTGGTCGATCATGGAAAGCTCCGATCAGACCGGCGGACTACCGGCAGTGTATTTTGTTAAATCTGCGATCCCAATGTTTTGCTTTTTGTTGGGCCTTCAGGGCTTGGCAATGATTGCCCGCGGGGTTCTGGTGCTGATCGGCTACGCTGGCTATGGCGACGAAACAGAACCTGCTCTATCACACGGATAATAAATAGGCGTCGCCCATGTCTCCGGAATTTATTGAGCTAATCCCGCAGCTCGTCTCCATCTTGATGTTTGTTGTTGCGGTGGGTTTTATTCTGACCGGTTACCCGGTCGCCTTTACTCTAGCCGGTACTGCGCTCCTTTTTGCCTTTGGCGGGCATTTGTTCGGAATTTTTGAACTGTCGTTTTTGATTGCGCTGACCACGCGGTATTTCGGGTTTATGGTTAACCCGGTACTGGTGGCCGTGCCGATGTTCATTTTTATGGGGGTCATGCTTGAGCGCTCGCAAATTGCCGAAGCGTTGTTGCAAACCATGGGCGAGGTTTTTGGTCCGATACGCGGCGGGCTCGGCATTTCGGTGGTGCTCGTCGGCGCATTGCTGGCCGCTTCGACGGGAATTTTGGGCGCGACCGTTGTCACGATGGGGCTGCTCAGTCTGCCGATTATGCTGCGAAACGGCTACGACCCAAAGCTGGCAACGGGTCTGATCTGTGCGTCGGGGACATTGGGGCAAATTATACCTCCTTCCATCGTGCTCATATTTATGGCGACGATGCTGCAAACCGCCAACCAAACCGCCGCCGCAGCGATCGGTAATTTTTCACCGGATCAGGTATCGGTTTCGGATCTTTTCGCCGGCGCCTTTATTCCCGGATTTATCCTCGTCGGGGCCTATATTAGCTGGATTTTGGTGATGGCCGTTGTGCGTCCTTCATCGTGCCCAGCGGTTGTTATGACACCCGAAGAACGCAGGGGCCTACTCGGCCGCGTATTCATCAGCCTGGTGCCGCCTTTATTCTTAATCATTGCCGTTTTGGGGTCGATTTTATTCGGCATTGCGAGCCCGACGGAATCGTCTTCGGTCGGCGCGGTAGGCGCGACATTGCTGGCTATTTCCAAGCGCAGATTTAGCCTTTCCATCCTGCAGCAGGTCATGCAAAAGACGCTTCGGGTCACGTCGATGGTGTTCGTCATTTTGATCGGCGCATCGGTGTTTTCCCTGGTTTTTCGGGGGTTCCACGGAGACGTGTTAGTCGAGAATTTTTTGCGCGAGCTGCCCGGCGGAAAATTTGCCGCCATTTTCCTCGTCATGGGAATAATGTTTCTGCTCGGTTTCTTTCTCGATGCCTTTGAAATTCTGTTTATTGTGTTGCCGATTGCTGGGCCGATCTTGCTGCAGATGGATATCAGCGCCGTCTGGCTGGGGGTCATTATCGGCGTCAATTTGCAGACGAGCTTTTTAACCCCGCCGTTCGGGTTTGCCTTGTTTTACTTGCGCGGTGTTGCGCCAAAAGAGGTTAGTACCGGTCAAATCTATAAGGGCATCATTCCCTTTGTCGGACTGCAGGTGTTTGTGATGGGATTGCTGGTGGTCTTTCCGGGGACCGTCGAATGGCTTCCCAATGTCATATTCCCAGAGCCCGAATACAGCAGCGCGGGACTTGATTCCTCGGGCGAACTGATCATCGACGATGGCGGGTTTTCGCTGGATAATCAGATAAACCCCTTCGGGGCTTCAGATCAGTCGCCGGTCTTTGATACCCCGGATTTCGGCCAGTAGCGAACACCCCATAAAAAAACCCGCGCCGGTTTCCCGACGCGGGTTTCGATATATGGCCGACTCGTCGGCCGGCTATCAAATCAAGCGGTTTTAGATGCTCGTCGGATAGCTGTAACCCTGGATACCGCGAACATTTGCGGCACCCTGGTCGGCGATCTGCGTCCACGGAATAGAGGCGGCGCGGAACTTTAACCAGCTGTCGGCGATCTGCTTGCCAAGGCCATCCATGCTTTCGATGGATTCTTGCAAGACTTCACCCGAGGCATTGCCAACGGCGACCAAGATATCGTTATTCAGGCGGCGTAGCGTTGCGCCCTTCTCGGTTACCAGCTCTCTCAAGGCACCCGGCGAGCCCGCGTTGAACTCTGCCATCATGGTCTCATTTTCCGCCGCAGTTGCGGCTTCAAGGATTGCCTTATGTTCTGAAGACAACGCTTCCCATTCGGAAATATTGGCCGTGAAGGTCAATGTTGCGCTCATCTCATGGAAGCCCGGCCAGTAATAGTTGCTGGCGCCTTGGTAAATGCCGAAAGCCAGATCGTTATACGGTCCGACCCATTCGGCCGCGTCTAGGGTTCCGGCCTGCAATGCCGGGAGGATTTCGCCGCCGGGCAGGTTGGTCGGGACCAAACCGAATTTTGCCAGCACCGTGCCGCCAAGACCCGGGATACGCATTTTCAAGCCCCGGAAATCGTCGGTCGAGTTGATCTCTTTCTTAAACCAACCCATCATCTGGGAATTGGAATTACCAGCGAGGAACGGCTTTTGGTCGAACTTTGCATAGAGTTCATCCCAAAGCACCTGTCCACCGCCTTGGCGGATCCAAGCATTATGTTCATTGGCGGTCATGCCAAAAGGAACCGTGGTGAAGAAGACCAAAGCCGGGTCAACACCAAGATGCCAATAGGCAGCGTCATGGCCCGACTGGGCGCCACCGGCTTGAACCGTGTCAAAGACCTGGAGCGGCGGATTGAGTTCGCCCGCGCCGAGAAGATTGAGCGTGAAGCTGCCACCCGACATCCGGCCAATGGAGTCCGCGATGCGTTGCACACCGGTGCCCAAACCTGGGAAGCCTTTTGGCCAAGGAGTGGTAAACTGCCACTCGACCCGGTCTTGAGCAATTGCCGGTTTCGACAGGCTAGAAGCCGCTGCAGTCGCAGCCACACCAGCTGCCGCCGCACCAGTCATAAATTGACGCCGTTTCATCTATTCCTCCCTAGAAACATATCAGAGCCGCCCACAACAGAACCGTCATCGATAAACATGCCGACACGTCATCCAATATGGGTGTCGCGCCGATCTGAAGCGGTGGCGGAAGTGACGACCAATGGATACGCCAATCTCTTTCCAATCAGCGCATTAAGACCGATGAGTATACCGGCAATGGATGAATTCGCAAACAGTCGGTGCCACCAACCAACTCATATTTTGTGCTGGAAATGGCAGAAATTATAGGTATTTGAGAGATGACGCAGGGACATCGCGATATTGTGATCGCCGCGATGTTTACCGATTGGGTGTCGGCTCCAGTTTTTTCCACCCCTCAGGGCCGAGGGCTTCAAGGGGTTGAAATCGTGTTTTATAGGCCATTTTCCGGCTCTCTTCGATCCAGTATCCGAGATAGAGGTGACTGAGATCTGCATGGGCGGCCTGATCGATCAGAGATAAAACGATATAGCTGCCGAGACTGCGGGCGTGCAATTCCGGGTCGAAAAAACTATAGACAGCAGATAGCCCATTGGAGAGAAAGTCGGTCAAGCAGACGGCAATTAGAATGCCGTGTTCAGCACGATATTCGATCAACCGGGTCTGACCGAACGTATCGGCGATCATTGACGTATAGTCGGCCAATCCCATTGCCGCCATGTCGCCACCGCCGTGGCGGGCCCGCTGATATTTCATGAAGAGCTCGTAATGATCGTCACGGGCAGCGGGGGCCATTACAGTAAATTCAAGATCGCTGTTCTTGTTCCAAATGCGACGGAGGGATTTGCCGGGGCTGAATGCGGCGACGGGGACCCGGACTGGGATGCAGGCACTGCAATTTGGGCAGGCCGGGCGATAAACAATATTGTAACTCCGCCGAAACCCAGCCGCAGCCAATTGATCGTGCAACTCAATTGCGTCAAAGGCATGGAGCGGGCCGCCAAGCTCGGTAAATAGGTTGCGCTCTACAGCGTCTGCCAGGTAGGGGCAGGGCATTGGGCCGGTGCGATAGAAGCTAAGGATCGATTGGGGTTGTTGACTGGTCATTTCGGTGTCTTGGCGATGATTAATCTGTTCACGGGGTAAGAGATTAGCGTGGTGAGGGCAAGAAAACCATACGCGAAGCCGGAAACCCGTCTTCGCCGTTGCGCCGGGTGCCGGGGGTGAGGTAATCGCCGTCGCGCCACATTCGGGTTAGATCGCCAAAATGGCGCGACAAAGGGTGGCCTGACTGGCCGGTAGCAATGATCATTTGCGAGGTCGAAAGATCGGCCAAATCATAAATCGCGCGATAGCCCGGCCCGTGGATTTGGGTAAACATATCATCACCCTGGCCCAAAATATGCGTGCCCCGATTAACTGTGAAATTGTCGCCATCGGTTTCGATTTCAATATCGATCAGGTCGCGCAAAATCGGCACACGCCCAAAGATTTGGTGGCTGAAACGGGCTTTGTGCAGGTCGCCCCATCGCCAGTCGGCTGGATCATCTCCGGCAATTTCGCTTAAGGTTGCGAGGGCGGTGCGCAGCGCTACACCAACCCGGCCCGGACACGATTCGAGGGTCGGCGTCGTCACGTCATCGCACCATTCAGGCTTGCCATCGAGCATGTGCAACACCGTACGTGGACGGATGCCGAACGCAACATCGGCTGCGTCGCCGAGCTCGTCGTTGTAAAGTGTGGGCCCCAGCTCGGCCGCCCAGGCAGTAAAGATCAGCGGTTCGGGCCGGTCGCGGTCCATCCGACCGTCCCAGTCTTTGAGCAGGTCAAGGGCGTTTTGCGCTTGAACCGACCCGGCTCCGGCCAGCGTCATGTGATCGAGTAGTGTTGGCAAAAGCATCTCAACCGCCGATGATTTGATATCGAGCTGGATCGATTTAAAGGTGGTGCTATCTGCCGGGCTGATATCGTCGAGCATCCGGCCGATACGCGCAGCTCGACCGGGGTCCGGCCAGTCGGCAGCAATAAGATGGGGGTAGGACCGGCCAGCGACCCGGTTATTGGCGTTGACGATCCGCCCTCCGGGTGGGTCGAGCTTGTGCGGCATTTCATCGAACGGAACAAATCCGGTCCAATCGAATTCTCCGGTCCAACCGGGAACCGGCAGCCTGCCGTCGCCGCTTTTGCGGATCGGTAACCGCCCGGGAACGTAAAAGCCGATATGGCCGTCGGTATCGGCGTAGGCGAAATTTTGCAGCGGCGCGGCAAATTTTTCCAGCGCAGCGGTGAATTCGGCCCAGTTTTCGGCTCGGTTGAGATCGTAAAGCGCCTCGGGTGTACGATTGTCCGGGGCGAGGGCGTTAAACGCCAGGGCGATCATTTCACCCTCCCCGGTCAGGGTCGCCGCACCTGGGGAAATATCGCTGATCACCGGCCCATGGTAGGTTTCCCGGACGGTTATGGTTTCGGGCTTTTCGCGGCCACGGACAAAAATTTCCTCCCGCCGCACGTCGAACTGGCTGGCACCATTGGCGGTCAAGTAGCGCAACGGATCGGCAGGGTCGACCCGCTCAATAAACAGGTCCTGGACATCGGCATGGGTCGTCGTCAGCCCCCAGGCGATATGGCCGTTATGGCCGAGCATCAAGAACGGCATGCCCGGTACGCTGACCCCGGTCAGGGACAAGGAGGGCGTGACGATCTCGACCAGATACCATAGCAAGGGTGCCGAAAACCCGAGATGCGGGTCATTGGCCAAGAGGGGCAATCCACTTTCGCTATGGTCGCCGCTAACCACCCATTCGTTCGAGGCGCTGGCAAAGGCAAACGGGCTCATCTGCGTGCCTGACCCCGGTAAATCATCGGCGAGGCGGGCAAAAATTTGCCTGTCAGCGCAGCAATAGGTGTCGAAATTCTCCGCCAACGTCGTCGCGCTGTCCGGGTCGACCGGCGGCCAGAGGTCGATCATCTGGTCCGGCGTTAGGCGCAAGGCGGCCCGGGCCCGGTCAATTTCGCCGCGCCAGTTATCCGATAGCTGCAGCGCCATCAAAAGCCCCCAAACGGCACTATCGGCGGGCACCCAGGGCTCGGGCGTGTGGCGCAAAAGAAGAAATTCCGGGGGCAGTGGCCCGTCATGGTTTTCGAGCCAGGCATTGACCCCACCGGCATAGGCCTGCAAGGCCGATCTTGGCGTCCGCGCCATCGCCGCAACGCTCTCTTCGGCGCGGGTGTAGAGCCCGAGTGTGCGCATGAGCTTATCAAACCCGAGCCCCGGCTCGCCCAGCAGTTCGGCCAGTCGCCCGGCCCCGGTGCGGCGGCTCATTTCCATCTGAAACATCCGGTCGGCAGCGTGAATATAGCCCAGGGCCCGATAGGCATCGGTCATATTCCCGGCCTCAATCCGCGGCACCCCAAACTCGTCACGGGTGACCGTGACCGCCGCCGCCAGGCCCGATAATATAATTTCGCCATCATAGTTCGGGAGTGACATCCGGGCGACCATCACCGCCCCACCTGTTCCGCCGATCAGCAACGCGGCGACAATCAGCCCGGCATAGGCAGCCCATTTCCCCCAGGGCCGCCGATAACGCGGTGGCCTAACCGGCCTTCGTTCCCGTTGAAAGTCGATAGGGGTCACATGAAACCTTCATATCAATATTCCGCACGATTGCGGGAAAGCACGGTGGCAGGAAAGTGTGTGTCGTCCGTACGACGCAGTGTAGCCTCGATCCCCGCGGGCGCGGCCTTAGTCCCGCACCAATTCATTTTGGTCGGTATGTTCGACGGTTTTGCCGTAGATATCGACCATTGTCGTTTCGCTATAGGATAGCTGGTCGGGCCCGACGATGATTTTGTGGCGAAATTCGCGGGTCGAGGCGTTTTCCTGCATGAAGGGCGACTGGATGATTTTCCATTTTTCGTCATCGATCCGCGCCGCAACTTCGATGATTGCGCGACCGTCCGCATCCTTTTCGCCGTCATAGA
Organism: Alphaproteobacteria bacterium; assembly: GCA_021774575.1. Lineage (GTDB taxonomy): Bacteria > Pseudomonadota > Alphaproteobacteria > UBA6615 > UBA6615 > JAJFIX01. The sequence continues at coordinate 235,786 of JAJFIX010000037.1, forward strand.
GCCCGCCGGCCAAAACACAGACTGCGCGCGGAATGACCAGCGAATGCATGACCGTGCGCGCCTGCCCATCCCACATCCAATATCCGGTTTCGTCATGAAACACCGCGCCGTCGGATTTCCGCTGAACGATCTGGCGATAGTGAATGGCCGCAAGGTTTTGCTTCTCCGCATTGGTCACGCCGCCGACCGGGGAATAGGTGATCGTCTCAAAATAGGGGTTGGTCTCAACCCCCTCCGGATCCGGCGCGATATCAACGCCGGCTTGACCCTTCCACGCGCCAATCAGATCCGCGAGCGGTCCATAGTCAACGCCATTTCTTTCCGTCATGTGGGATCCTCGTTCAGCTATTAAATAGGGTGACTGTCCGTTCTTTGCGTATCAGTGAGGCGCCGAAAAATATAGGGCAAAGTCGCTCCGGCGATCCGAGTATATTGCGCTTTGGGCGTTTGCCAAGGGGGCGAATTAATGTGTGCCTTATGAGTGAATAAGGAAGTAGGTAATATTTCGACTGTTGGTGTAATTCATAGGTAATTTTGGTAATTATATAAGCTATTGAAATAATTCTTTCTTTTTGATTTATTAATAATAATGGTTGATTGAAAAAACGATAATATTTCAGTATTTAACGTCCGGTGATTATTATGAAAATGTTCAGGGTCAAGTCTGTACGAGTTTGTTTTCCGCGCCTTGTGAGCGCGACCTTTTTGATGGCCGCCGCCGGCGTTTTTCTTGGTGCGTTCGGTGGTGATGTCTACGCACAAGTTCTGGCGCCCAGGCAACAAGAGATTAGGAACGCGTTGGCGCTTCACCGCGCTGAAACGTGCGTGCGACGAAGTCTAAGTACAGCTATAGGGTTAAGGTTAGATTGCAGCCCGACGGTTTTCGGTTATGCCGAACCGGACCAGCCCAGCGGTCGCGCACCAGATGGGGGCAGTTCGACGGGCGCCAACAACTCCGGAAATGTGAATTTCAACGGCCGCACCGGATCGGGCCGGCTCGGTACTCCCAGTGCCCTTCCAGGCCATGATCGAGGCCGCAATCATAACGGCGACCAGCTGAGTGGTACGACTGGCCGTGATATCGGATCCGGCGGATCCGGTGGCGGGATTAGGTGCTTTGTTGTTGGAAACAAGCGG
>JAJFIX010000038.1 GCA_021774575.1 Alphaproteobacteria bacterium
GTGGCGATATCCGCTCTAAAATAGACAATCATGGCCGCCAGGGTTCCAAGATGTACGGCCGCGTCGAAGGCTAATTCCTGACTGAGAGTTAATGTCGGTTGCCCGAGTCCAGTTTCGGTCATGGCAAGCCGGGCCAAGATCAGGTGGCCGCTTGAACTGATTGGTAAAAATTCGGTAATGCCCTGGACAAGTGCCAGAATCGCAAGAGGAAGAAAGGCCAATTAATCGTCTCCGCATCGCGATGTGGGTTCGTCATGTATATGGCATCGCCGCCGGATGCCTGCCAACCGCAAAATTTCTGAGCCTCAGAGACCAAGCGTCAATACATTATAGTGCCGAAATGAGACAAAAAATATCAAATATCGCACTTTGCCGCTGCCATTTCAGAGTGCACAGTATTTTTGAGAGAAAATAGGTCAAATATATTGACTGTTCTGCTGTATTTTGCTCGCACAGCCTGCTTAAATCGACTAATAGAGGGCGCATGCGGCCTCGTGAGCGCTGACATTCATTTGAAATCCATACCTGCTTTAATGACAAATGGGCTGACCCAATGGCAGAAAAAATGCTGCGTTTTGTCGATATTGACCGTCGGATGCCTGAAAAGGCGGATGCCCAGGCGCGGCGTGAAAATTGGCACGAAATATACGAAAAAATAGCCGCCCAACAGGCCAGCGAGCAGGCATCGCGTTGTTCTCAATGCGGTGTACCGTTTTGCCAAGTTCACTGCCCACTTCATAACAATATTCCAGATTGGCTGCTACTAACGGCACAAGGACGGCTTGAGGAGGCCTATGAAATCTCGTCGGCGACCAATAATTTTCCTGAAATTTGTGGGCGCATTTGCCCCCAGGATCGATTGTGCGAAGGCAGTTGCGTGATCGAGCAGTCCGATCATGGCACTGTCACCATCGGGTCGATCGAGACCTATATCACCGATGCCGCCTTTGAGAACGGTTGGGTGCGCCCTGCCACTCCCGCGCTCGAGCGCGATCAATCTATCGCCATTATCGGGTCAGGCCCCGGCGGTTTGGCCGCCGCCGACATGCTTCGTCGCCAAGGATATGAGGTTGATGTCTATGATCGCCACGACCGGGTCGGCGGCTTGCTGATTTATGGCATTCCGAATTTCAAGCTGGAAAAAGAACTCGTCGCCCGCCGCGCGGACTTACTCGCAGAAAGTGGCGTGAAGTTTCACCTCAACACCAATATCGGCGTAGATGTCACCTTTGATGAGCTACGTGACCGGCATGACGCGGTGCTTGTCGCAACGGGCGTCTATGCGCCACGGGAAATGAACTGTCCCGGCGATGAGTTGGACGGCATCGTTCAGGCGATGGCGTATTTGATTGCCGCCAACCGGGTTGGCCTTAACGACACGGTGGCTGAGTTTGACAACGGTACTCTCGACGCGAAGGACAAAAACGTAATTGTCATTGGCGGCGGTGACACGGCGATGGATTGCGTGCGCACTGCCGTGCGTCAGGGGGCGAGTTCGGTGACATGTCTCTACCGTCGAAATCGAGAAAATATGCCCGGGTCGGTTCGCGAAGTGGAAAATGCCGAGGAAGAGGGGGTCGACTTTGCCTGGCTCAGCGGTCCCGAAACCTTTTTGGGCGACAGGCGGGTCGACGCGGTGCGGGTTCAAAAAATGCGCCTTGGGTTGCCAGATGCGACTGGGCGCCAGTGGCCCGAGCCGGTTCCGGGTTCAAGCCATGATCTCAAAGCCGATTTAGTCATTAAAGCCTTGGGCTTTGATCCGGAGAACTTGCCTACTTTGTTTGGTCAACCGGACCTGCCGGTTAGTGAATGGGGCACGGTTTTGGTCGAACCGGAAACCGGTATGACGGCGCTCGATGGGGTTTTTGCCGCCGGTGATATTGTGCGGGGGGCCAGCCTGGTTGTTTGGGCGATCCACGACGGCAGAGCTGCTGCGGCGGCAATCCATAAATATATTCAAGACAGGCCGAAGGCGGAGGCGGACCTATGAAAAGCACTAATTCCGGAACCCAATTTGTCGCCGATTGGCAGGAGAATGCCGCAAAATTAATTGCAGAGCATGCCTACGATCCCGCCGATGAACACGACGCGTGCGGCGTCGGTCTGGTCGCGGCAATTGATGGAAAGGCCAGTCGCAAAGTGGTGGAGGCGGGGATTTCCGCCCTATCCGCCCTGTGGCACCGCGGCGCCGTCGATGCTGATGGCAAAACCGGCGACGGGGCGGGGATCCATCTGCAAATTCCACAGGAATTTTTTAAAGAACATATTCGTGATACCGGCCATGAACCGTCATCGGGGCGACTTGCCGTGGGCATGGTTTTTCTGCCGCGCACCGACTATGTCCAACAGGAGCGATGCCGGGTGATCGTTGAATCCGAAGTCATTGCTTCGGGCCATACGCTTTATGGGTGGCGCCAGGTACCGGTCAATACCGACATTATTGGTGAAAAGGCGAACGCAACCCGTCCCGAGATAGAACAGGTGATGATCGCCAATAATCGTGGTGTCTCTAATCCGCGCTTCGAGCTCGATCTCTATTTGATCCGACGGAAAGTCGAAAAGCGTGTCGCCGATGAGGCGATCAAGGATTTCTATATCTGCTCGCTAAGCTGCCGGTCGATTATCTATAAAGGGCTTTTTCTGGCAGAGCAGCTGGCCGACTTTTACCCCGATTTGCTCGACCAAAGCTTTGAGTCAAATTTTGCCGTCTACCATCAACGGTATTCGACCAACACCTTTCCAACTTGGTCTCTGGTTCAACCATTTCGCATTATCGCCCACAATGGCGAAATCAATACGGTGACGGGCAATGTAAATTGGATGCGGGTGCATGAGTCGCGCATGGCCTCGGACGTCCTGGGTGACGGTATCAAAGACGTTTTGCCGGTGATTTCATCGGGCACGTCCGATAGCGCCGCTCTTGATGCTGTCTTTGAATTAATGATCCGCGGTAGTGACCGGGATCTGCCGATGACCAAGTCGCTGCTGATCCCCGGTGCTTGGGAAAAAAATGAGTCGATACCCAAACCCCATCGGGACCTATTTGCCTATTGTCATTCGGTGATGGAACCCTGGGACGGCCCGGCGGCGATCTGCGGATTTGGCGGTCGTTGGGCGATTGCCGGCATGGACCGTAACGGTTTGCGGCCTCTGCGTTACTCGGTGACCGCCGACGGATTACTGATCGTCGGGTCGGAAACCGGGATGGTTCGGGTCGAAGAAAATAACATTCTTGAAAAAGGCCGTGTCGGGCCTGGCGAAATGATTGCCGTGGATTTGTGGGAAGGGAAATTCTTTCACAATGGCGAGCTCCGCGATGTGATGGCGGCAAAGCAGCCATTTGGCGATTGGGCGCGCAATGTCCGTCGCCTGGATCTATCCCAGACGCCGCTGCGCGATGTCGCGCCCAAGTTTGGTGCTAGCGAACTGCGGCGCCGCCAGACCCTGTATGGTTGGTCGATGGAGGAGCTTGAACTCATCCTGCATCCGATGGCGGCCGAGGGCAAAGAAACTACCGGCTCGATGGGCGACGACACGCCAATCGCCGTCCTTTCCGAGAAATATCGCGGCCTGCATCATTTCTTCCGGCAAAATTTCGCCCAAGTTACAAATCCGCCGATCGATAGTTTGCGGGAGGCGGCGGTGATGACGTTGAGCACCCGGCTCGGCAAGCTGGAAAATATCCTGGTCGAAAATCCGGCCCAGATGGACATGCTTCAACTTGATGCACCGGTATTATCGAATGCCGAATTTGCACGTGTGACTGCCGCAATGGGCGATAATGTCAGCGAAATTGACGCGACGTTTGCTGTTGGTGACGGTGAAAGCGCCCTTGCCGATGCTTTAATGCGCATTCGTGTTGAGGCCGAGGAGGCGGTGCGCGAAGGGGCCGCGCATCTTATTTTATCTGATATCGGGGTTGATCCGTCGCGGGCACCGGTGCCGATGATATTGGCCTGTGCGTGCGTCCATACCCATCTGGTCAACCAGTCCCTGCGGTCCTATGCCTCGATCGATATTCGGTCGGGGGAGTGCCTAGATACCCATTATGCGGCCGTTCTGATCGGCGTCGGTGCGACAACGGTAAACCCTTATTTAGCCGAACTAACCATCGCCGACCGTCATGCGCGCGATCTTTTTGCCGGGACTGAAGACAATTTTGGGGTCGACGAATGGGTTGGTCGATATAAAACAGCGATCAATGCGGGCTTGCTGAAAATCATGTCGAAGATGGGAATTTCGGTGCTCGCCTCCTATCGCGGCGGATATAATTTCGAAGCCATCGGATTATCCCGCTCGCTTGTCGATGAATTTTTCCCCGGCATGAAGAGTCGAATTTCAGGTATTGGCCTTGGGGGTATTCAGCGCAAAGTTCTCGAAATCCACGGACGCGCCTTTGACCAGTCGGTTACCGCATTGCCGGTGACCGGCCTCTATCGTTACCGCCATGACGGCGAGGCCCACGGGTTTACAGGGGAACCGATCCATGCACTCCAGCATGCGGTTGCCACGGAAAATTACGCCACCTATAAAAAATATTTGGCCATGATCGCGGCTCAACCACCGATAAATATTCGCGATCTGATGGATTTTCGGGATCCGGGTCGAAATCTCGATATCGATGAAGTGGAATCTATTACCGAAATCAGGAAGCGTCTGGTGGCGCCGGGCATATCCCTTGGCGCATTGAGCGTTGAAGCCCATGAGACCCTATCGATTGCGATGAACCGCATCGGCGCTAAATCCGATTCCGGTGAAGGTGGTGAAGATCCCAGTCGCTATAAGCCGAAACCAAATGGCGATAATGCGTCAAGCGCCATCAAGCAAGTGGCATCCGGGCGGTTCGGCGTGACGGCTGAATATCTAAATAACTGTCGCGAAATTGAGATTAAGATCGCCCAAGGCGCCAAGCCTGGCGAGGGCGGTCAGCTGCCGGGCTTTAAGGTGACCGAGATGATTGCGCGGTTACGCCACTCGACCAAGGGCGTCACCTTGATAAGCCCGCCGCCCCATCACGATATTTATTCTATCGAGGATTTGGCGCAGCTCATCTACGACCTCAAACAGATAAATCCCGACGCCAAGGTCTGCGTCAAATTGGTGGCGCGCAGCGGTATTGGCACGGTGGCTGCCGGGGTCGCCAAGGCCCATGCCGACGTTATTTTGATTTCGGGAAATTCCGGCGGTACCGGGGCCAGCCCGCAAAGCTCGATTAAATATGCCGGCCTACCCTGGGAAATGGGACTGGCCGAGGTACATCAGGTGCTGACCCTAAACCGGCTCCGTCACCGGGTTCGCCTGCGGGTCGATGGCGGCATTCGCAGCGGTCGCGATGTGGTCATTGCCGCCATGCTGGGGGCCGATGAATATGGGATCGGCACGACCAGCCTTGTCGCCATGGGCTGTATTATGGTGCGCCAATGCCATTCCAATACCTGCCCTGTCGGGGTTTGCACCCAAGACGAGGCGTTGCGCAAAAAATTCTCCGGTACGCCGGAAAAAGTCATTAATCTTTTTACATTTGTTGCCGAGGAGGTGCGCGAGACTCTCGCCCGTCTGGGTTTTGCCGACATGAATTCGATTACCGGTCGATCCGACCTATTGCATCAGGTCAGCCGGGGGAACCCCTATCTCGATGATCTGGATCTCAATCCCATATTGGTGCGGGCCGATGTTGGTGACTATGACCCGGCCAATAAGGTGCGTCGCAACGCGGTACCCGAGACCCTGGACGCACAAATGATTATCGATGCCGAGCCACTGTTTCGGGATGGCGAAAAAATGCAGCTCGCCTACTCTATTCGAAATACCCAGCGGGCGATCGGTGCTAAAATGAGTTCCAAAATTACCCGCAAATTTGGCATGAAGACATTGCAGCCGGGCCATGCATCAGTGCGATTGCGCGGGTCGGCAGGCCAATCTCTTGGGGCGTTTTTGGTGCAAGGGCTTAAATTAGAAGTGCTCGGCGATGCCAATGATTATTGCGGCAAGGGTTTGTCCGGGGGCACCATTGTCGTCAAGTTGCCGTCGTCTTCTCGTTTGCAAACCAATGTAAATTCCATATTGGGCAATGTTGCGCTTTATGGTGCGACCGCCGGTAAACTATTTGCCGCCGGTCTGGTTGGGGACCGGTTCGCTGTCCGAAATTCCGGCGCCGAGACGGTTGTCGAAGGTTGCGGCTCGAATGGGTGTGAATATATGACTGGTGGAACCGTGGTCATATTGGGCCCGGTCGGTAGCAATTTCGGCGCCGGTATGACCGGTGGTATGGCTTTTCTCTATGATCCCGAAGCTGTATTGGAAAAAAGCGCAAATGCCGACACGATTCTCTGGGATCGGATACGCTCTACCCATTGGCAGGACGTAGCGTACCGGTTATTGGAAGAGCATGTCGCCGAGACCGGATCGATCCATGCCGCACGTATCCTCGACAATTGGGATCTTGAATGCGATAGCTTCATGCAGGTCGTGCCAAAAGACATGGCGGATAGGCTCGACTATCCGCTTATAGAGGCCGGGTTTTCCGGTAATGAGGCGCTTGAGCAATCGCAGGGCGCCGCAGAATAGACGGGGCCCATGCGCACACTCTATCATCAACCGCTCAATCCTTTTTGCCGCAAAGTGCGGATCCTATTGGCGGAGAAAAACCTCGGTTTCACGATTGTCGAGGAACCAATAGAGGCGCGCCGGGAAGACTTCCTGCGGCTTAATCCGGCTGGTGAAGTGCCGGTGCTGATTGATGAGAATGGCGCCGTCATCCCCGATTCCGTTGCAATTTGCGAATATCTGGAAGAGTGCTATGCCGGTGTCGCACTCCTCGGTGCGACGCCAGTGGCACGGGCCGAAACGCGGCGGCTTGCCCAGTGGTTTGACGACAAGTTTGCTCGCGAGGTAACCCGCAATCTTGTCGACGAGAAAATTGGCAAGCGGCTTTCGGGCGCTGGCGGTCCCAATTCCCAGGCCATTCGCGCCGGTCTGGCCAATATCGACATTCATCTATCGTATATTTGTTATCTGGTTGAACGGCGCAATTGGTTGGCCGGTGACGAGATTAGCTTGGCCGATATCGCGGCCGCCGCGCATTTATCCTGCGTTGACTATCTTGGCGATGTCCCGTGGGAAAATTATCAGGATGCGAAAAACTGGTATGCGCGGATTAAATCGCGACCCAGCATGCGCGCCCTACTTGCTGACCATATTGCCGGCACACCGCCGCCACGCCATTACGCGAATTTAGATTTTTGACCCTTGGGTTTCCGTATTCGAGTGGTCATTGTGTTCGGGCTGCCGCTAATTCGGCCAGGTTGGTGCGGGCCAGCTCGGCTACCGGGCTGGCCGGTCGTTCGGCGATAACGGCATTCCAATCGAGCGCGGCTCCCATATCGTTGCCGTCTAATGCATGCAAAAAACCTCGTTCCAGCAATGCGGTCGGATGGTTGGGGTCTTGGTTGATGGCCCTGGTGATATCGTCCCAAGCAAGGTCGACTGTGTCGAGTTTTCGATAGACACGGGCGCGAAGAATTAGCGCCTCGGTATGAGTTGGGTCCCGGTCGAGGACATGATTGAGGTCGTCCAGAGCACTGAATAAGTCGCCGGTCGCAACCCGAACTTTGCTCCGGTCGATACGGTAGGTTGCGACATTCGGGGCGATTTCGGTGGCCCAGTCGAGCAATGGCGCGGCGCGTTCGGCTTGGGCCGCTGCCAACCAGGCGATGGCCCCTTGATGGGCGATTTGGGCGCGCTGCCAGAGGGCAAGGTCGGTTGCCTCTTCGACCAGTGTCTCCAGGGCGATGGCGGCCATGCTATAGTCGCCGATAGAAAATTGGGCCGAGGCGTAGCAATGGGCGGCACTATTGCCGCCGCCTTGTTCCAGCCAGTTCGCCGCCATGTCTATTGCGCGATCTGGGAAAGTCCCGGCCAGTGTCAGACATCTATCGTAGCTGGGGGCAATCCCATCGCTACTTTGCGCCGTGGCGCTGCTTGCATAAACTATGGCGAGGCAGATCAAACTCGCTGCCATGGCCTTTGTCCAAACCGAAATTTGCGTCATGTTAAACGAACCTCTATCGAAAATTCGAGAACAGCTTAGGTAATGCCTTATGAGTCTTCCTATCGGTTCTGCCTCTAAGCTGGGGACAAAACCATACCGGCCGGGAACGCTATTCTGCTTTGGCCTCGGCTATACCGGTGTTGCGCTGGCCCGAGCATTGATCGGCGAGGGGTGGGACGTGCGGGCAAGTGAGCGCGAGGAGGCACCCCATGCCGCCTTTGCCACCGAGGGCGTTCAGGCCTACCCATTCGAAGCTGTCGGTGATGGGCTCAAGGACGTGACCCATTTGCTGGTCACCGCGCCGCCGATGGCGGGACGGGGCGACCCGGTGTTGGCGCGGTATCGGAACGATATTGTTTCTCTTGCCCCCAATTTGACCTGGGTCGGATATCTTTCGACTACGGGGGTTTATGGAAACCGGGATGGTGGATGGGTGGACGAGACCTCATCTTTGCGACCGACGAGCGAACGCGCGACCTTGCGCGTCGCCGCCGAGGCCGCCTGGCGTGATATCCATGAAACTGTCGGGCTACCTTTGAACATCTTTCGTCTGGCCGGTATTTATGGGCCGCTCCGCAATGCACTGGAGACGGTAAAGGCTGGACGGGCCCGGCGCATTATCAAGCCGGGTCAGCTGTTCAGCCGTATCCACCTCGACGACCTCGTCGCAGTGCTCAAGGCGTCAATGGCGGCCCCGCGACCGAGTGCCATATATAATATTTGCGACAACCAAGCCGCTCCGCCGCAAGACGTGATCGAATATGCGTGCAATTTGCTTGGTGTTGCCCTGCCACCCGAGGAAGATTTCGCTGCTGCCGATTTGTCACCCATGGCGCGCAGTTTTTATGCCGACAATAAACGGGTTGCCAATAGGCGGATCCGCGAAGAACTCGGCATAAAGCTGGCCTATCCCAATTACCGGGTGGGGCTTAACGAGCTGGCGCAGCTTTACTGAGAGGCGGCCTGTAATTCGTCGCATAGACGGCGCACCGAACGGCTGATCAACGCCAAATCCTGCGGTCGCGACAGGCGGTGGTCGCCGGATTTAACCAGGGTGACGGTGACATTGTCGCCGGTAATATGCTCGGCCAGGCGGGTTGAAAATGACCAGGGTACGTCCGGGTCGGCCATTCCATGAATGAGGTGGACCGGCATGGTGAGGTCAATCGGACCGGTCAATAGCAGGTGATTGCGACCGTCTTCGATCAAGGCGCGGGTGATGCGCGTGGGCTCATCTCCATAGTCGGTCGGTAGGTCTATATGGCCTACGGTTTTTATTGCATCGCGCTGGATATCGTTAAGGGACGGCCAAATCAGGTCTTGGGTGAAATCCGGGGCTGCTGCTAGTCCGACAAGTCCGGCGATGCGGTTTGACCGTGCCAGGGCGATCAACAGCATGATCCAGCCGCCCATCGAAGATCCAACCAGTATCAGCGGTCCTTCGGTTGTTTTGTCGATCACAGCCAGCGCGTCTTCGGTCCAACTGCCAATGGTGCCGTCGGCAAATGCACCGTCGGAACACCCATGACCGGCATAATCCAGACGTAGCATGGCCTGCCCATGCGCCCGGGCCCACTGATCGAGGAAAACCGCCTTATCGCCCTCCATGTCGGACTTGAAGCCGGGTAAAAAAACCACCGTTGGAGATCGGCCGGAACGTGCTTTATAAGCGAGCCGTGAACCGTCCTGATCGATCCAGCGACAGTCGAGATCACGATGTGTTTGTGTCGATTGGCGGACGGGTGATGGAATTGGCGTGTCGATCATAATTATTGAACTCTGACTTTTGTAGGGCTGAGCAGGACTAAATTGAGCGATATTTCAGATAATATGGATGATCCCGTGGCTACCGAAACCGTTGATTTGCCAAATGGCGGACGCAAACTTTGCGTGTTACAGGTTTTGCCCTCCCTCGAATTGGGCGGCGGCGGGGTCGAGCGTGGAACGATCGATATAGCCGCAGCCCTGCAACAAGCTGGCCACCGGGCGATTGTTGCGTCGTCGGGCGGCGCTCAGGTGCCCGATATATTGCGCGCCGGAGCCCATCATATCGAACTCAATCTAGCCAGCAAAAACCCCTTGGTCATAAAGGCCAATGGTCGACGTTTGGCGAAAATTATTGCCCGGGAAAATGTCGACATCATCCATGCACGCTCGCGCGCCCCGGCTTGGAGCGCAATGGCTGCGGCGCGACGCACCGGCATTCCCTACGTCACAACCTTTCATGGGACCTATAATTTTTCGAGCCGACTCAAACACAAATATAATTCAATTATGGCACGGGGCGATCGTGTCATCGCCAATTCAAATTTCATCCGCGAGCATATTCTCGCCAATTACCAAACCGACCCGGCTTGTATCCGGACCATTGCCCGCGGCATTGATATGGCTCGCTTCGACCCGGCGGCCCTGCGCTCTGAACGGGTGCTTGATGTTGCCCAGGGTTGGCATATTGATAACGCAATTGCGACAATTATGCTGGCGGGCCGCCTGACCCGCTGGAAAGGTCAAGACACTCTGATTGAAGCTTTGGCGAAGGTTGCCGTCCGACCCCTAACATGCTTATTGGTTGGTGGAGATCAAGGCCGGACGGCCTACCGCAAGGAATTGGAAGCAAAAATTGAGGCGCGCGGCTTGAAAGATGTGGTGCGAATTGTCGGCCATACCAGCGACATGCCGGCCGCCTATATGCTGGCCGATATTGTCGTTTCGGCCTCGACTGACCCCGAGGCCTTTGGCCGGGTGGTCACCGAGGCGCAAGCAATGGGCCGTCCGGTGGTCGTTTCCAATCATGGGGGGGCTGCTGAGCAGGTTGTCGATGGGGAAACCGGATGGGTCTTCGAGCCCGGCAATGCCGATGATCTCGCCGTCAAGCTCACCCAGGCTCTTGAGCTTGTTGGCACGGCCCGGGAAATAATGGCGGCCAAGGCAATTGCCCATGTTCGGGGAAAATATAGTAAGGAGAAAATGTGTGCGGCGACGTTAGCCGTATATAATGAGTTTTTGAGTATTTAACTAATGAGTCTTTAATGTCGAAAAATATCCAGACTTTAACACGAGTTATCGATCCCGAACCCAATATGGAAGATCATGGAACCGACCGCCCAATTCTGGTGATCAAGCTCGGCGCCTTGGGGGATATTGCCCAGGCGGGCGGGCCATTCGCCGCAATCAGACATTACCACCCAAATTCCCATATCGTACTTTTAACCACTAAACCCTTCGTCGGTTTGGTTGAGCAAAGTGGGTGGTTTGATGAAGTTTGGGTCGATGACCAGCCAAAAATTTGGCACCTGCGGCGCTGGCAATCGTTGAAGGCGCGAATTGCCTCGGCCGATTTCGCTAGGGTCTATGATCTGCAGACCTCCGACCGGTCAGGTTTTTATTTTAATTTGCTGCCCATGGGAACCGAGTGGTCGGGCATCGTTCGCGGCGCGTCCCATCGCCACGACCATCCCGACCGAAAAATCATGCATACAATCGAGCGCCAAATCGACCAACTCGCCGTGGCTGGCATCAAAAATGTGCCGTTTGCCGATTTTAACTGGCTGCGGGCCGATATTTCGAAGTTTGGTCTCAAGGGTGATTTCGCGTTGATCGTTCCCGGTGGCTCTGCTCACCGGCCGGAGAAACGTTGGCCGCTGGAAAATTATATCGCCCTGGCATGGAAACTGATCCGCGTTGGGGTGACGCCGGTGGTCATTGGTGGGCCTGACGAAAGTGGGATGGGTGCCGCGATGGCGAAATCTTGCCATGGCGTCGTCGATCTCGTTGGCCAGACGAGCCTGGCCGAAATATATGGATTGGGTCGTCAATGTCGCTGCGCCGTAGGCAACGATACCGGCCCGATACATCTGATAGCCGCCGCCGGTGCGAATGTAACCGTTCTGTTTTCCGAGGCGTCGGATCCGGCCCTTTGTGCGCCGCGCGGGCCGAAGCGCGGCGGCCAAATCACCGTCTTGCGCCGCGAGCCCTTGTCCGGCCTTTCGGTAAGCGAGGTTGAAGCGAAACTGCCCTTGGGGTAAATGCAAGGCCCCGGACTAGGGAACCGCGAATTTCGCGTTAACAGTTAAGCTTTCGGAGCCGAGAATGGGCCAGGTTACGCAATCCTTTTCGATCACCCTACCCGACGGGTCGTGCCGTGAGTTTGACGGACCCGTGACTGGTGCGGCGATTGCTGCCGATATCGGCCCCGGTCTTGCCAAGGCGGCACTGGCGGTACGTGTCGACGGCCAATTATGGGATATCGGTCGCGTCATAGATCACGACGCGCTGGTGGCGATTGTCACGGCAAAAGACGATGATGGGGTTGAAATTCTGCGCCACGATGCGGCCCATGTGATGGCCGAGGCCGTGCAGGAATTATTCAAAGACACCCAAGTGACCTTCGGCCCGTCCATCGAAAACGGTTTTTATTACGATTTCGCCCGTGAAGTTCCGTTCACCCCCGAAGACATGGAAAAAATTGAAACCCGGATGCACGAAATTGTCGACCGGGACGAGGCGATAATACGCGAAGTCTGGAACCGGGAAGAGGCGGTCGCTCATTTTGAGGAAAAAGGCGAGAAATATAAAGCCGAGCATATTTTGACCCTCGATCAAGACGCCGAAATCACCATTTATCGACAGGGAAGCTGGCTTGATCTGTGCGTTGGTCCACATCTGGCATCGACGGGCAAGCTCGGTCATGCCTTCAAGCTGACCAAATTGTCCGGTGCCTATTGGCGCGGTGACGCCGCCAACGACCAGTTGCAACGCATTTACGGCACCGCCTGGCCGAACGAAAAGGCGCTCAAAGCCTATCTCCATATGATCGAGGAGGCGGAAAAGCGCGATCACCGCCGACTTGGCCGCGAATTGGATCTTTTCCATATTCAGCAAGAGGCCGTCGGCAGTGTCTTTTGGCATCCCAAGGGATGGACCCTTTACCGGCAGGTCGAAACCTATATGCGCGAACGGTTGGACGCCGCCGATTACGTTGAGGTAAAGACCCCCCAATTAATTGATCGGGCTTTGTGGGAGGCGTCGGGCCATTGGGAAAAATTCCGCGACCTGATGTTTATCGCCGAAAGCGAAGACCGGGTGCTGGCGGTCAAACCGATGAATTGCCCCGGTCATGTGCAAATCTTTAAGCAGGGCATCACGAGCTATAAGGATCTACCCCTGCGGATGGCCGAATTTGGATCGTGTCACCGCAATGAGCCGTCCGGCGCCTTGCATGGGATGATGCGGGTGCGTGCCTTCACCCAGGACGATGCCCATATTTTTTGCGCGCCCGAGCAAATTACCCAGGAAACCGTCGCCTTCTGCGAACTGCTATTGAGTATCTACAAAGATCTCGGTTTCGAAGACGTTGCCGTCATGTTTGCCGACCGACCAGAGACACGGGCTGGTGAGGATGCGGTGTGGGATCGCGCCGAGGGCGCGTTACTCGACGGATTGAAAGAAACTGGGCTCGACCATACGGTCAATCCAGGAGAGGGCGCATTTTATGGGCCAAAACTTGAGTTTCACCTGCGCGACGCCCTGGGGCGGAGCTGGCAGTGCGGAACCCTGCAGCTTGATTTCGTCATGCCCGAGCGTCTCGACGCGTCCTATGTCGGCGAAGATGGTGAAAAACATCGCCCCGTGATGCTGCACCGGGCGATCCTCGGCTCCTTCGAGCGTTTCCTGGCGATCCTGATCGAGCATTATGCCGGTCGGTTCCCACTCTGGTTGTCTCCGGTGCAACTCGTTGTGGCGACGATAACCGGCGATGCCGACGCCTATGCCAACCAAGTTGTCGAGCAAGCTCGGGCAGCCGGATTGCGGGTCGAGGTTGATTTGCGTAACGAAAAAATTGGCTACAAGGTGCGGGAACATAGTCACGCCGCCGTGCCGGTCATGTTTGTTGTCGGCAAGCGCGAAGCCGAAGACGGGAGCGTCGCCGTCCGTCGGCTGGGCACAAAGGATCAACCGGTCATTGGTCTCGATGACGCCCTTGGACAATTGGCGGATGAAATCGCCAACAGAGCCATGCCGGCGCATCTGGCGACAGAGAATGGGGATAAAAAGGGTAATTGAACGATTTGGGACTCGCGACCGGATAAGGCAATATGCATCAGATATACAATAGGTAGCGCGAAGCGGTGCTTTGGGTTAGTTGTTCGGTAATTCACGATAGGTTATCGTTTCACTCAATATAGGTTATCGTTTCACTCAATAATTTTCATTGTGCAGAACGGAGGCACTTAAGATCGCTAGACGTCCATATGATACGACCCCGCCGAAAAAGAGCGGCCCGCGGGTCAACGAAGATATTGCCGTTCCCGAAATACGGCTGATCGATGAAGAGGGAGAGCAGGTCGGTGTTGTAACGACCAAAGACGCAATCGAGCGAGCCTATCAGGCTGGGCTTGATCTTGTCGAAATTGCCCCTAATTCCGCTCCCCCCGTTTGCAAAATTCTTGATGTTGGCAAACTCAAATATCAGGAACAGAAAAAACGCAACGAGGCGCGCAAGAAACAAAAAACTATCGAAATCAAGGAAATCAAGCTGCGCCCCAATATCGATGCCCATGATTATGACGTTAAGATGCGCAATGCCCGACGGTTCATCGACGATGGGGACAAAGTCAAAGTGACCCTGCGTTTCCGTGGTCGAGAGATGGCTCACCAAGAGCTTGGCGCTCGTGTTTTGCAGCGGGTGCGCGACGAGCTTGATGAAATTGCCAAGGTCGAGCAAATGCCGAAAATGGAAGGCCGGCAAATGGTGATGGTGGTTGCACCGCGCTGAGCGACTTTTGGCTATGCTCTAGCCCTTGCCAAGGGCTATTTCGGTCGCTATAAACCGCGCCCTAAGACCGATTTGGAGACAGTGAGGCCGGGACCTTTAACTCCCGGGGCATGCCCAGCTGTCCGAGATAAAGAAAAGGATGGAAAATGCCCAAGATGAAGACCAAAAGCTCGGCCAAGAAGCGGTTTCGCTTCACCGGCACGGGCAAGATTAAGATGAAGCCCTCAGGTATGCGCCACGGTATGCGCAAGCGCTCCCAAAGCATGAAACGCAAGGCTCGCCATGTGACGACACTGGCGGATGTCGATGCGCGCATCATCAATCAGATGATGCCATACAGAAAGAAGGGATAGCGCCATGTCACGACCTCACGCATCTGTGCAGCGCCGGGCAAAGCACAAAAAGATCCTCAAACAAGCCAAAGGCTATCGCGGCCGCGGCAGTACCAATTACCGGGTCGCGCTTGAGCGGGTCGAAAAGGCACTGCAATACGCCTATCGTGATCGGCGGGTGCGCAAACGTAATTTTCGCGCTTTGTGGATCCAACGGATCAACGCCGCGTCGCGCCTGCATGGCCTGACTTATTCTCAGTTTATCAATGGCCTCAATCTGGCCGGTATCGAGCTTGACCGTAAGGTCCTTGCCGATCTGGCGGTGCGTGAGCCCGAGGCGTTCGGCGCCATCGCGGCTCAGGCTCAGGAGGCCCTGAAAAAGGCTGCCTAGGGGACGCTCTCTGGCTAAAACGAGATGATAAAAAGGGGCCGTCCGAATTGGGGCGCGCTCCTTTTTTATTTCCATTTTGCTTCCATATTTCGATGTGCGCTAGAAAGACTGACAAATGGACATGAAGGAAATCGATGGGCTGCGTGATGATCTGGTCGCCCAAATCGCCGACGCGGATCTTGCCGTCCTTGAAGAGTTAAGGGTTCGCGCCCTGGGCAAAAAAGGGGCGATCACCCAGGCAATGAAAGGGCTCGGTGGCGCCGATCCCGAGGCGCGCAAGTCGCTCGGCCAGGCTCTTAACCAGGCCAAAGGCGATATTTCCGATGCCATTGATTTGCGCCGCACGGTGCTCGAAGATGCGGGGCTTGAAGAACAACTGGCCGAGGAAAAGATCGATGTCACCCTGCCGGCGCGCGGAGCCTCCCAGGGCCGATTGCACCCGATCACTCAAACCCTGGATGAATGCATAGCGATCTTCGGTGAAATGGGCTTCACCGTTGCCGAGGGCCCCGATATCGAGGACGATTTCCATAATTTCACAGCGCTCAATATTCCCGCTGAGCATCCCGCCCGTCAGATGCACGACACCTTTTATTTGCCGGCGAATGAAAATGGCGAGCGACCGGTCCTGCGCACCCATACGTCGCCGGTACAAATCCGGACGATGGAAAATTCCCAACCGCCCATCCGCGTCATTGCGCCGGGACGCACTTATCGCTGCGATTCCGATGCGACCCATACGCCGATGTTTCACCAGATCGAAGCACTGGTGGTCGATGAGACAACTCATCTTGGGCACCTCAAAGGCTGCATTATTGATTTCGTGCGGGCATTTTTCGATATTCCGGATCTGGGCGTTCGGTTTCGGCCGAGCTATTTCCCCTTCACCGAGCCGTCGATGGAGGTCGATATTGCCTGCGACCGGTCCGGTGGCGCGATGGTCATCGGCCAGGGAAATGACTGGCTGGAAATCATGGGCAGCGGCATGGTTCATCGAAATGTGCTGAGTGCTGGCGGCATCGATCCCGACCGGTATCAGGGTTTTGCCTTCGGCATGGGGATAGATCGCATTGCCATGCTGAAATATGGCATTCCCGATCTGCGAACATTTTTCGAGGCCGATCTGCGATGGCTTCGCCATTATGGGTTCGTGCCCCTAGATGTACCCAGTATGGTCAGGGGGTTGTCGTCATGAAATTTACCCTTGGCTGGCTAAAGGATCATTTGCAGACCGACGCCCCGCTCGATGAAATCGTGACCAAGCTCACTGCTATCGGTCTGGAAGTTGATAGTGTTGAGGATCGGGGCGCGGCCTTGGTGGCGTTTACCGTTGCTGAGGTTTTGACCGCCGAACAGCACCCTGACGCCGATCGGTTGCGGGTATGCAAGGTAAAATCCGCCGATGGCGAGCATCAGGTGGTGTGTGGCGCACCCAATGCCCGGGCCGGAATGAAAGGTGTCTTCGCGCCGGTCGGGGCCTATGTGCCCGGCATCGATGTTAAACTGAAAAAAGCGAAAATTCGCGGCGTCGAGTCCCACGGCATGCTCTGTTCGGAACGCGAAATGGGTATGAGCGATGAGCATGATGGCATTATTGAGCTTCCCAGTGAGGCTGAAATAGGCATGCCGTTTGCCGAGTTTGCCGGGTTGAACGATCCGGTAATCGATATCGAACTGACGCCGAACCGCCCCGATTGCACCGGTGTGCGCGGCATTGCCCGGGATCTGGCCGCAGCGGGTCTGGGTACATTGAAGCGCTTCGCGGCTGGCGAACCGGTTGCCGGTACTTACGATAGTCCGGTGACTTGGGACATTGCCGCCGATGGCAATGCCAGCAGCTTTGTTGTCGGCCGCCATTTTAAGGACATCACCAACGGTCCGAGCCCAAAATGGCTGGCTGATCGTTTGACGGCAATTGGCTTGCGTCCGATATCGGCCCTGGTCGATATCACCAACTATGTCACGATGGATCTGGGTCGACCGCTGCATGTGTTTGACGCGGGAAAACTTGAAGGCGGAACATTGACCATGCGCCGGGCTGTGGCCGGTGAAACTCTCGCCGCCCTAGACGGGCGCGACTATAAGCTTGATGAGACGATGAGCGTAATCGGTGACGCCGGGCAAGCACTGGCCATTGGCGGAATTATGGGTGGCGAGGATACCGGCTGTCAGCCGGAAACCACTGACGTTTTTCTTGAGGTGGCCTTGTTCGGTCCGGTCGCAGTTGCAACCACCGGTCGAAAACTCAATTTGATTAGTGATGCCCGCTATCGGTTTGAGCGGGGCATTGATCCGCAATCGGCACTTTGGGGCGCCGAGGTTGCGGCCCGTCTGATCACCGAAATTTGCGGTGGTGAGGTAAGTTCGACTGTCTGCGCAGGCGCCTTACCGCCGGCTCGCGAGCCGATCAGATTGCGCGGAAGCCGTGTGGCAAGCCTCGGCGGAATTGAAGTCGAGCTTGAGCAACAAAAAGATATTCTGACAAATCTTGGTTTTGAAGTGACGTCAGATGCGGGTGATATTACGGCGGTGCCGCCGGGATGGCGCATGGATATCGAAGGCGAAGCCGACTTGGTTGAGGAAGTGGTGCGCATTCATGGCCTGGAAAAAGTTGCGCCGGTTTCGTTACCGCGAACGACCTCTTTATCGCAGACAGCGATTACCCTGGGCCAAAAGCGGGCCGGACTGGTCAAGCGGGCCCTCGCCGTAAATGGGTTGAATGAGGCGGTAACTTGGTCCTTTGGCTCAGCAGTACTTGCCGATCTTTTCGGCGGTGTGACCAAGGATCTGCGTCTGGAAAACCCGATCAGTGCCGATCTGGATGTGATGCGGCCCTCTATTCTGCCGGGTCTGTTAACTGCCGCCGCCCGCAATATTGATCGCGGCCAAACCGATCCGGCTATTTTCGAACTCGGCCCGCAATATCGCGATGCAACGAATGGTGGGCAGCAGCTGGTTGCGGCAGGTGTGCGCCTTGGCCGAATGGAGCTGCCTCATTGGTCTCAAGGGCCGCGCAATGTCGACGCAATTGACGCCAAGGGTGATGCGATGGTCGCACTGGCGGCAGCGGGGGCGCCCATTGATAATCTGCAAACCACAGCCGATGCACCGAGCTGGTATCATCCTGGCCGGTCCGGCACCTTGCGCCTCGGGTCAAACATACTCGCCTCGTTTGGCGAGCTACATCCAAAAATTTTACGCCAGCTCGATATTCGTCCGCCAGCTGTGGCGTTCGAGGTCTTTATCGAAAATGTGCCTCAGCCTCGGGCAAAAAAAGGCAAGGGAGGCGGGGCGACGCGTCGAATGTTGCATTTGGCCGCCCTGCAGCCGGTAAATAGGGATTTTGCCTTCGTGGTCAAACGCGATGTCGCGGCAGCAACCGTGTTGCGAGCCGCGGCAAGTAGCCTGAAGGGCGGCGGAAAGGCTGAAATATCCGACGTTCGGCTATTTGACATCTATGAGGGCAAGGGGATCGGCGAGGATCAGAAGTCGCTGGCCATTTCGGTGGTTCTCCAACCGGGAAAAGAGACCCTTACAGACAAAGATCTAGAGGCTCTTTCAGCGCAAATTGTCGACGCGGTAACCAAGGCAACCGGCGGTACGCTGAGGGCTTAGGTTAGGAGACGACCATCGTTGAATCGCTGGCCAGACGGAGCGGGCCCAACGACATAAAACCGGTGATCATGAAATTAAAGTCATAGGTGACGCTGATCGTGACCGTGCTGCCCGATGCGTTATTGGGCGACCAGGCGACGTTGATTGCGAGATCTTGGTCGGTAATGCCAATGGTCCGTTCGCGGACATAGGCAATGATGGCGTTCTCTGTTGCCGGGAAGGGATTGCTGGCGCCACGCACAGCGGCATAGCGGGTGCCCTCGCGCACAATATGTTCCAGGGTTGTCCGGTACCACATCATTCGGCCCATATCGATCAACCCAATGGTTACCAGCATTAATGCCGGCAGGACCAAGGCAAATTCGACCAATCCAGCGCCGCCTTCATCGCGGCGGAGGCGCGATAACAAGGATCGTTTGCGATCTGTTGGCATGGCATTTCTCCTGGTCATTCAACGCACGCGCATTTCACTGCGCGTCGTAACCGGTAAGGACGGGTTGAAACCGGGATAGTGGAAAAAAAGATCAAGACTGTCTTCGACGGTGACGCGGACGAAAATCGGCACATAGCCGCCGTCGCTGCAGGTTCCGCCAATGGCAACTTCGACCGATGAGTCCGGGCACATGCCATATCTTTCTGCCGCAACATTGAGGGCATTGCCGGTGTCGTTGGCGTCGGTGCGCGCGGCCTGAATCATCCCGTCAATATCTGCTGCGGTGCCCTGGTTTTGGATGCCGAACTGGGTGCCGGCGCGTGCCGCGCTATGGGCGCGGGTGTGCAGCAGACCGTAGCGGCCAAAGTCGTACATACCGACGCCAAGGAAGACGAGTACCGAGAGGATAAGGGCAAATTCCAAAGACGCACTGCCGCGATGCTCGGCGCGCAGATCGTGGGCACAAAGTTGGGCCCGTCGCCCAAATTTCGCCATTATATCTCGGGTGCGCACAAACATCGTCCTACTCCACCAAACTGACATGGTCCAAATTATTCAACCCGGTCAGCACATCTGAAAATCCGCCCAGAACTGAATTACCGACAAAATCAATATGATCGGCGACAAGCATGGCATTGTCCGTGCCGCTGAGGTCTGAGCCACCGGCAAATTTAACCCCCTGGCTCGGCGCATATATAATGCCGTCCAGCGACATGTTTGATCCGCCAGCCAACTGGTGAGTGATGTCGTCGTCACCCTGGCGATCATGGTAGAATAGAATGCCTTCGTAGGGACCGCTGGTCGGAGCGCTTAGGTCAACCGTGGCGCCACCGGCAATTTTGAAATTATCGTTGGTCGCGTTTTCCTCGGTCATAAAAATGAAGACTTCGCTACCGGTAACTGTGCTCTGTCCTCCGATATCGAGACCAGTTCCATCGAAAATATATTCACCCGGTGCAAAATTAATTCGGCCGGTTCCGGTTGTTTTGATGAAATTTCCACAATAGACACCCGGTGTAAGATTGATCGTCTCGCCGTTATTTGCATTTATGTTATGGGTTTCATCGCAACCTGCGACCGTGGGTTCAGGCAGTCCGGCCAATGGGTCGGGCATTACAGGCATGGACTCGGCCGGCACGTGATCGATGCAATCGCTGTCGTCGCCGTTGAATCCGCCAACGATCGCCGAGCCCGTCGCCGATAGGCAACTGTCGCCCGATTTCGTCATCGCTTCGGGGTCGTTCGAATTAACATAGAGACCACAATTTATGTCGACACTCGCTGTGCCGGAAATTTTAATGGCGCTTCGCATGGAGGGGTTTAGGGCATAAATGCAAGCGTCGCCGCCCCGAATACCGGCGACCGCGCGAGACCCAACTAAGACGGCATTGGGATGAAAAATTTGCCCGAGCCAAGATTGGGTTGTCTTGGTGTCGATTGCCTCGACATAACTGCGATTGTTGCGATAATTGCCCGAAACCGGGGGCCAATTTATGGTAATGGCATGGCCGGAGCCGGTGTCGTAGCCGTTGCGATCTGCGTTGACCATCGCCGCGGCCCTCACCAGCTCTTGGGTCAGACCGCCCGCACTGCGTTGAACTTCGAGGGCGCCGCCGGTGGCCGCTGCGTCGACAATATTTTGGGACTGGCGTTTAAATGCGTACCAGGCGCTAACATCGATCGATAGGCCGGCAAAGCCGAGCAACACGGGCATCAAAATGCCAGCATATATTAATACACCACCTTGCTCTCCCAGGCGCAAACGGCTGAGAATTTTTGCCGTCTGACGACGCAGATCGGCAACCGTCCTGGTACCATATATATTCATGAGAGTAAGTAAGCGCCCAAACCGGCTAAAAATCGGTTAAAACCGCCGATTTTTTTTCGCGACCGAACTGAGAGGGTATGAGGAGAGCGGTCGCAATCCGGTTTTACTGAACCAACCTAGCCGAAGATATGGGGCGAAGGTGGGGGTTATTGCCTGCACTGCCTGAAAGTGCGGTATCTAGAATACCGGTATTGCCGATAAAGTCTACTGTGCCCGATATTATCATCAACCCATGGTCATTATCGGGACCCAAGACCGTTTCACCGAGAGCCACATCCGACCCTCCGTTAAAACGAATTCCGGCGGATGGTGTGTAGATAATTCCGCTGAGATCCATCGTCGATCCCCCATTGAATTTATGTACCGATTGTGGACTGGCGCCGCGCGTTTGAAAGAAAAGCATGCCGATTAGGTCGTTGCTGATATCGGGATTGTCGGCAGCCTCCTGTTCTGTCGGCGCCCTTAACGTTACGTCGGAATGGCCGTTAATTTCAAAAATATCGTTTTTGTGGGTGCTCTCGAGAAAGAAAGTGACGCCGGCCCCGGTAACATCTGCTCCCGAATTGATATGGAATTTTCCGTCCTTGATATGATGTAGGCCGGGCTCGAATATCGCGGTTCCCTGAATCTGGACGTCGCCGCAATATACGCTGTTACCAGTGAAAACTGCTGTTTCGCCAGGGCGTACGTCGACATTTCTCTGACAAGCGGCCGTCGTCGCCGGTTCTTGTAGGCAGGTGTCCGGGTTGTTTTCGTCTTCGCATAATGGATCGGCGACTTCGTGAGGTAGGTAGGTCAACTCAACCGGAGCTTCCCCAAGAGGATTGAGCAGGCAATTTCCTTCGATTGAGTCGATGGCTGAAACGCCGGTCGCCCATAAGCATGAATTTCCACCTTGGTCCACCGGTGAGTTTGAAACGATGCTGCAGCCTAGGTGTACGTCTGCCGTGCCGCTGATTTTGATGCCCACTCTTTCTTCGGTATTCAGCGCGATGACGCAGCCGTCACCATTGCCGGTCTCGCCTAGGGCAGCAATTGCCTGCGCTGAGACGCCGATATTGGTCCGACCCAAAATGCCGGGAAACAGCAGTGCTAACGAATTCCCGTTTTCGTTTGAACGCCGGGTGCTGACCTGGACCGCATTATAGGTCGCGCCGCCAGGTAGTGAGCCGGCCAAATAAAAGGTACGGCGCGCGCCATAGGTGCCCGCGCCATCCCAGTGACCGATGAGAATGTCCTTGTTTTCCAACACGGTCCCGTTATCCATCGTGCCCATATTGGTCGTCGAGAAGGTTTGAGCCGCAGCCACTATCGCCGCAGTTTCGGCGCCTCTTAGTGCCGTGGCACCTTCGGGCATTTCAAGAAGTCCGGCCAAGGCCGCCGCGTCTGCGGTTGCCTGAAGGCGCGACCTCATGACAAACCCGTTACCGAGATCTACGGCAAGGGCGGCTATGGAAATGGACACGCCAAGGGTTAGGGCCGCGAGGATCGACATGCCGCCCCGATCGCAATGTATGAGCCTGCGATCCAACTTCTATTCCTGACGCATGATGACTTGGGCGGCCAATCTGCGCCCCTCCATCAATCCTAGAAAATCAATGATTGTCGCCTGATCCAACGGCGCAGATATCGATGCCACAACATTTTGACCGGCCCCGCTAGCTCCGTTGGGAACGACCACATCAATGTCATAGGCAATGCCCCAATTAACCAGCGCATTTTCGGCAAACGCTTCGGCCTGGGCCTCGGTGAGTTCGCCAGTGGCGGCCCGCCGCGACGCGTCACGGGCGACATTCACCATATTATTCTGGATGAACAAGGCGGCGCCCAGTTCCATGATCCCGGTCAAAATGAGGATAAAAATCGGCGCGACAAGAGCAAACTCGATCGCGATAGCGCCATCCTCGAATCGCGACCTGTTGTTTTGGAATAACTTCGGCACTGTAAAAATTCTTAATGCCATTTTTTGCCTCCCGGATTGGCTGACTGTTTTTTGCCAATATCAGCGTCTCGTATCAGTGTCTTGTTTCTCGACGATTTCATCGTCGTTGCCGTCGGTAACGCAAGAACCGGAATTCAAAATACGGAGCTGTGAAAAAAACCAATTTCCGCCATATGCTCAATGCGGGCATAATTTCAACCCAAAAGAGCTACCAAAATTATATAGCTCGCTTAGCGGGATGGGTCAATCAGAAATTAAGACTTTGGTAATTAAATATTTGCCATTTGGTAATATTCGTTAATTTTTTACTAAAACTGTTAATAAATATTAACAAAAACTATGATCTAAAGGTGTATTTAGTTAAATTGTCTAATTGTTGTATTGTCTAGGGCTCGTGTGTTTCTGGAGATGAAAATATTTATTGTCATGTATTAGGTGGTGCGATTTGAATTACAAAACCTTCATTCAATAAGGCGTGCCGTTGAAATCAGCGCTGGGTTGGCGGCGGCCGGTGTGTTGTTAATTATTTCCACTTCGGTATTGCCGCCGAAATCAACGGTATCGGCGATGATCACCACGTGGTTGGCGAGGGCGGTGGATCCGCCGTTAAATTGTACCTGAGCGCCGGCGACATAAATGATGCCGTCCAGTGCCGCCGTCGCGCCGCCGTTGAAAATATGCGTGTAATTGCCGACAAGGTCTCTGTCTTGGTAGATCAAGACACCGGCGAACAGGTCAGATTGATCCGCCGGTGCGGCCAATTGCACGTCGGCCTGACCATTGATATGGAACGTGTCGTTGGTGTGGCTGGTTTCATCAAAAAAGAAAATGACATCGGTGCCGGTAACGGTGGCGTCGGCGTTTATGTGAGCGGCGCCACCATGCATAAAATAGAGGCCGGGCGCGAAATGAACCGTGCCACGTATCGTAATATCATTGCAGAATGTGCCACTCGACAGGGTTCGACTTTCACCGGGCCCAATGCTGGTTTTGCCGGTTGTCGTGCAGCCGATAAATGACGGTTCGGGCAGGCCCGCTAACGGATCTTGAAATGGCGTGGCGTGGGTGATCGGGGTCGGATTGAGGCAGCCGCCATTATCCTCGCCAACCGTCTGTATTTTTGTTGCATTGAGGCAGCCGCTGCCGCTTTCAACAACCGATAATCGATTGTTTGAGTTCGAATAGACGCCGCAATTGAGGTTTACCTGAGCCGTTCCGTGAACCTTGACGGCGCTGGCTGCCGTTGGATTGAGGGCGTAGACGCAAGCGCTGCCCGACCCAACAGATGCCACCGCTCGTGCTGAAATATCGAACCCGGCATTCATGAAAATAGAGGAAAAGAACATTGGCGCCGACCGATAGACGATGATCTCGACAGCTTCCGGGTTACCGATACTGTCGCCTGATGTCGGCGGCCAGCGAATATCCATCACGTCACCGGCGCTACGATCAAACCCGTTTGCTGCCGCCCCTTGGTCCGCAGCTTCATCGATTTTTACCGAGAGGTTGGTGCGCCGAATTTCCGATGCAGCCGCGACTGCTGCCGCATCGGCGGCGTTCTGGGTCAGGCGCTTATTTGAATACCAATTGCCGACATCGACAGCGATCCCGGCAGAACCAAGCAGGATCGGCATTAGAACGGCCGTGTAAACGAGGACGCCGCCTCGTTCATCTTGCCGCAGTTTCTTGATGAGATGGGTCAGCAGTCTAGGCGCAAGTGCCCAATTGCCACGTGATGCGCTGTACGTCCTGAACATACGCTTGAACTCACTGGTAAGAACTGTATCCAGCCCAAACCTTTGGGCCATTGATGCGCAGTATCGGCCGAATGGGGTTAATCATTAATGAAGATATTAAGTGGTGATCATGAAATAGGCATGGATTTGGCGCCCCGGACATCGGATATAGGAAGGACAACCCCGTCGACTAGACCAGGACCGTTCGATGTTTGGCAGTATTCGCCGCACCCTAGACCAAATGAACGACAAGCCGTTTTTAAAAGTGCTGCTGATGTCGGTTGGGGCGACTATCGCCTTGATGGCAATATTGCTCGGCCTGGCTTTTTGGGCGGCGGGAAATATTCCCGAATTTGAATGGAATGCGCTCAACAGCATTATTGACTGGGTCTTGGGGCTCGGCTTGGTGTTTGGCTCGATATTTCTAATATTGCCCGTTTCGGCGCTGTTTATCGGCTTGATGCTTGACCCGATTGCCCAGGCCGTCGAGGAAAAATATTACCCAAATGGCCCGGCCGGTCGGCCTCAACCCTTTTGGGCAGGCGTTTGGACGGGGGTTAGGTTTGCCGTCATCATGGTGCTGATCAACCTAGCCGCTTTGGTCATATATTTGCTGTTGAATGTGGTTGGCCCGTTCTTATTTATAGCCGTCAATGGATATCTGTTGAGCCGGGAATATTTCGAGTTGGCCGGGCATCGGCTCTTATCGCCGGCCGAGGTTACGGCGCTGCGCCGGCGTCATCGTGGCAAGGTGATGCTGGCGGGGATGGTGATTGCCGCCCTGGCGATGGTGCCAATTGTAAATTTCCTGGCGCCGCTTTTTGGCACCGCCTTGATGGTGCATGAGTTCCGGCGACTTTACGCCGCCGGAAAATAAGGTCCTACCAGCTGCCGGTGTTTTCCATTGAGAGCCACGGTTCTGCCGGAGCCAGGTCGTCGCCGTTCTGTATTATTTCAATCGATATATTATCCGGTGATCTGATGAAGGCCATGTGGCCGTCGCGCGGCGGCCGGTTGATGGTGACACCGTCATCCATCAGTTTCTGGCACGTCTCATAAATATTATCGACGCCATAGGCGAGGTGACCAAAATTGCGGCCGCCATCATAGGGTTCTGGGTCCCAATTATAGGTAAGTTCCACTTGACTGGTTTCGTCGCCCTCGGGGGCGAGGAAAATCAAGGAAAATCGCCCCTTTTCATTTTCTATGCGGCGAACTTCTTTCAAGCCAAGCTTGTTGCAGTAGAAGTCCAGCGATGCATCAAGATCGGTCACACGGACCATAGTGTGGAGATATTTCATTTTGCGGTGTCCAATGTTTTGGGAGAAATTGATCATTCATATGACGGTTTGCCCATATCCATGGCAATAGCTATTTGTTAGGGTGCGCGCCGCTTCCTCTTATTTTTTTGGCAAAAAAAGTTATGAATTCACTCCTCGATCATCCCTTGTGGCAGGCTGAAGATCTCGGCAAACCGATCCCGGCATCTCCCCACGCGGTGTCTGTTGCGATGCCCCTATGGGCGCACGCGGTCGGCTACGAAACCGGTGACCCGGCGGTCATTGATCGGCTTGCCTGCGGCTATCCACGTTTTGTTTATCACCCACGGGTCGAGGCGCTAGCGACAGCTTGCGAAGCAAAATTTGCGCGCCCTGGTGAGTTTTGCTTGCCGCTGCCGTCGCAGCGCGCGGCCGAGGAGGCTTGTGCCTATATCGGGGAGGGCGCGCGGGTGGAGGCGTTCGGGTTGCATGGCATTCATGTGCTGGTGGCGCCGGAAAATACGCGGGATCGGGCAATGACCTATTGGCAACATGTGGGGCGTATCGTTTCCTCACGCCTCGCGGTTGCTGCCCTGGAGACTGGTCCAGAAGACAAAATTTCGGGTGCCGAGGCAAAGGCTAATTTGCGGTCGAGGTTGGCCGAGATCTATGGGGTCGGCGCCGAGAATGTCTACCTCTTCCCAACCGGCATGGCTGCGGTGGCCTTTGCCCAAGATCTTGCCTCGGCGCGGTCACCGGCGCGAGCCAGTGTCCAATTTGGTTTTCCCTATGTCGATGTATTGAAGGTTCAGGAGGTGTTCGGGCCGGGCGCCAAATTCTATCCGACCCAAGATGCCGTCTCGATGGATCGGTTGACCGACCATCTTCAATTGACCCCGGTCTCGGCGATTGTTACCGAGGTGCCGGGAAACCCGTTGCTCGAAACGCCCGATATTTCCGCCTTGGCAGAGTTGGCTCATGGCAACGATGCCCTGCTGATTATTGACGACACGGTGGCGACGGCGGTCAATATCGACGTCACGCCATGGGCGGATCTGATCGCCACCAGTTTGACCAAGAATTTTTCCGGCCAGGGTGATGTTATGGGCGGCGCCTTGATTATTAGTCCGAAACTTGGTTGCGCGGAGGATCTTGCAGCGCGAGCTGATACGGCGTTCGAGGATTTGCTCTGGTGGGAAGACGCGCTCGTATTGGACCGGCGGTCGGTCGATTTTCCCCAGCGCATGGCTAGGATTAATCGTAATGGGGCAGAAATAGCCCGGTTTTTGGCAGCGCACCCCGCTGTTGAGACCGTATATTACCCTGGCCTTGAGCCCGACCCCAATTACGATGCGATCGCGCGATCCGGGAGCGGCTATGGTGGATTACTGTCGTTTCTGCCCGTTGATTGTGCGACCAGGTCGGCGGAAATTTATGATGTACTGCGGGTCAATAAGGGGCCGAGCCTGGGCACCGATTATACGCTGTGCTGCCCCTATACGATCCTCGCTCATTATGGCGAGCTGGAATGGGCTGAATCTTGCGGTGTTTCACGCTGGCTGATCCGTCTCTCGGTCGGCCTGGAAGATGTGGATGACCTAAAGCAACGGTTTGCCGATGCGCTCGAACCGCGTGTGTCCTGACCGGGACCCGCCAATGAGATCACACGCGCAAATATGTTCATACCAATGTGTACATATGTGAGGTTTCCGCTCTTGACCCCAAGCCCTTCAGCGTCTCTTTTATATAAGTGATGGAAGAACCGGCGCCCGCGCAAAACAACTCCCTATCGATCTGGACACTAGCCGCTTATGCAAGCTGCTCTTGGCCTATGGGCGCGATGGCGGTGGGCGTGTTTGTCTTTCTACCGACTGTTTATGCGGAGATCACCTCGATTTCGATGAGCATGCTGGCGCTGGTCTTTGTGCTGGCGCGTAGCTGGGACATGGTGTCGGACCCGTTAATCGGCTGGCTCAGCGACCGGTCGCGATCACGGTTCGGTCGTCGCCGCCCTTTTGTCTTTGTGGCTTGGATTCCGATGTCGGCGGCTCTGTTGTTTCTTTGCACGCCCGATCCCGATACATCGCCGGTTTTTTTGTTGGTCTGGAGTTTGGTGTTTTTTACCGCCGGAACCGCGCTATTCATGCCCTATACGGCCTGGGGGGCGGAACTCAGCCCGTCCTATCACGAACGAAGTCGGGTTTTTGCCTGGCGGCATGTATTTGCCGCTGCGGGTACATTGTCGGCCGCCGCATTGCTTTTTGTTTACGATCCGACGTCCACGGCGTCGCGCCAGGCGCAGGCCCTGGAAACAGTGACAAATTTCGGCGTCGTTCTGTTGCCGTTGACCCTGCTTTTCTTGTTTTTTAAAGTTCCCGACCCGCTGCCTCCGGCGCGGGTGCGGGTGTCGTTAAGTTGGGCAAGCGGCTTAGCGATGATCCGAGCCAACCGGGCGTTTCGCATCTTACTCACCGGGTATTTCTTGAACGGGTTGGCAAATGCCCTGCCGGCAACGCTCTTTTTCCTTTACGTCGATCATATTCTAAAGGCTGATGCCACGGCGTCGGGTCTGGTCCTCTATTTCGGGGTGGCGATCCTCGGCACCCCGATCTGGCTCGCCGCCAGCCGAAAATGGGGAAAGCATCTGACATGGTGCGGAGGGATGTTGGTCGCCAGTGCCGCTTTCATGACTGCCTTGAGCGTTGGTGAGGGCGATGTGCTTCTTTTCCATGGCGCGGTGATTGCGTTGGGGTTTTCCTTGGGCGCCGATCTGATTTTGCCGGGAGCAATGCTGGCTGATGTGGTGGATATAGAACGCGTCGAAACGGGTTTGCAGCGGACCGGCGTTTATTTTGCAATTTGGGCGATGGTGGCGAAATTGGCCCTGGCTCTCGCCGTCGGCATTTCGTTCCCGTTGCTTGAAATTTCCGGTTTTGAAGTGAGCGGGTTCAATGAAACCAGGGGCCGGACGGCGCTAATCGCCTTGTTCGTCCTGTTGCCGTTGGTCTTAAAGTTGCTGGCGGCATCGGTCATCTGGCGTTACCCGCTGACCGCAGCGCGGCATTTGGCTTTGCGCGAGCGTATCGAAGAGACGGCGCGTTAATCTGTCAAGAGCATGGGGCCCAAAGGACCACCACCGAAAATATGTATGTGGAAATGCGGTACCTCTTGGCCCGCATCGGTGCCGTGATTGGCCAAAATGCGAAAGCCGGGGTCGGCCAGTCCGAGTTCACGCGCGACATGACCGACGGCGCGGATAAGACCGGCGATTTCGGCATCCGATGCGGCGGCGCTAAAATCTTGCGCCGAAATATATTGTCCTTTGGGGATGACCAGCGCATGGGTTGGCGCCTGCGGATTAACGTCATGAAACGCCAGGGCGTATTCGTCTTCGTATATTTTATCGCACGGGATGTCGCCACGCAGGATCCTGGCAAAGATATTCTCCGGGTCATATGAATCCTGGGTCATGATCGCGATGCCTTTTCGTCTAACCCTGAAACCCCCTCTCGGGCGGCAAGGGTTTGCCATACATCGGACGGGTGCACGCCCTTTGCCACCCAAAGCACCATCAGGTGATAAAGCAGGTCGGCACTTTCCTCGATTACAGCTTGCGCATCCTCGGTAGCGCCGGCAACCAATGTTTCGATTGCCTCCTCACCGAATTTACGCAAAATCTTGGCGTCACCGGCGGCCAGAAGTTGCGCCGTGTAGGAGCTTTCCGGGTTGGCGGATTTGCGGCTTTCAACCGTCGTGAAAAGTCGCTCCAGCACCGATGCGTCTGCCTTCATTCTGTCGTTGTTCATATTTCCGTTCCCAAAATTTTATGTGACTAGGGGACGAGCGGGCGTACCGGCACGCC
This sequence comes from Alphaproteobacteria bacterium, assembly GCA_021774575.1. Taxonomy (GTDB): domain Bacteria; phylum Pseudomonadota; class Alphaproteobacteria; order UBA6615; family UBA6615; genus JAJFIX01. The sequence goes on from JAJFIX010000038.1 coordinate 30,224, forward strand.
GGCGGCCGCCATATAGGCCTTGGTTTCGGCGATCGAGAATTCGCCAAAATGAAAAATTGATGCCGCCAGCACCGCTGAAGCATGGCCGTCGCGCACACCTTCCACCATATGATCAAGGGTGCCGACGCCGCCCGATGCAACAACGGGTATGGTAATGGCGTCGGAAATTGATCGGGTGAGGTCTATGTCAAAGCCCGATTTGGTTCCATCTCGATCCATCGAGGTGAGGAGAATTTCGCCCGCACCAAAGGCGGCCATTTGTTTGGCCCAGGCGATGGCATCCAATCCTGCCGATTTACGCCCGCCATGGGTATAAATACCCCATTTCCCCGGTCCCTCGTTCTTGGCGTCAACGGCGACGACAATGCATTGGCTGCCGAATTTATTAGCGGCCTCGCGAACGAAGCTCGGGTTATCGACAGCCGCTGTGTTAATCGACACTTTGTCGGCACCGGCGAGCAGCAGCTTTCGGATGTCGTCCAGGGTCCGGACCCCGCCGCCAACGGTGAGCGGCATGAAGCATTCTTCTGCAGTTCGGTTGACCACGTCGAAAATTATATCTCGGTCTTCGTGACTTGCGGTGATGTCGAGAAAACAGAGTTCGTCGGCACCCTGACTGTCATAGAGGCGCGCCTGTTCAACCGGATCGCCGGCGTCGCGCAGGGCAACAAAATTTACCCCCTTCACCACCCGGCCGTTTTTCACATCGAGACAGGGAATAATGCGCGCTTTAAGCATTGGCCAAACCTGCTGGGCTGGGGGCACCCATGATGGCGAGGGCGGCGACAAGATCGATGCTGCCGTCATAAATGGCCCTTCCGGAAATGACCCCTGCTATGCCGGTGTCTTCCTGCGCCTTTAGGGCGATGAGGTCATCGGTTGAACTGACTCCGCCCGAGGCAATGACGGGTGTTGAGATGGCTGCGGCGAGGGCTGATGTCGCGTTGATATTGGGCCCCTCCATGGCGCCGTCGCGGGCGATATCGGTATGGATGATGGCGGCGACACCCGCATTTTCAAATTCTTGAGCAAGGTCGATTGCCCGAGTTTGAGATGTTTTGGCCCAACCCTCGATCGCCACCATGCCGTCTGCGGCGTCGATGCCGACGGCGATTTGTCCGGGAAACTGTCGACAGGCTTGGCGAACCAAATCCGGGTCACGAATTGCGGCGGTGCCTAAAATAACCCGCGCGACACCGGCATTCAGCCATGTTTCGATCTGCGCCATGCTGCGAATGCCGCCGCCGAGCTGGATTTTCATCTCCACGGCCGAGAGTATATTCTCCACCGCCGCCCCATTGACCGGGCGGCCTTCAAAGGCGCCGTTCAGGTCGACGACGTGGAGCCAGGGACAGCCGGCTTGGGCAAACTGGCGGGCCTGATCGGTCGGATCGTCGTTGAACACGGTTGCCTGGTCCATGGCGCCGCGCACCAGTCGCACGCAGGCACCGTCCTTCACATCGATGGCGGGATAGAAAATCAATTAAAGATCCTTCTGATAAAAATACCCGGCGACATATTTGCCGCTGACCCGGGCGTAACGCTCATCCTTACCCCAGCTTCGATAGCCGTGTGATTCAAAAATCTGTATAGCGCGGGTTTGGGTCTCGCGCACATCCAGGTTGAGCACGGCAAAACCTTCCTTGCGGGCCAAATCCTCGCAGGCCTCAAGCAGGCTCGGGGCGAGCCCATGCCCCCGCGCCCAAGGGGCGACAAAGAAAGTCGTTACTTTGGCCGCGTGAGCCTGTGATTCGGCTGACCTGGGCGGTTGCGAGAGCTGCGCTGAGCTGGCGATCACCCCATCGAGCCGTCCGACAAACAAGTGTCGCTCCGGGACCATTAATACGCCCTGCCAATAGGTATCCATGACGTCGCGTGATGGCGGCGCCAGCCAACCAAACCCACCACCAGCCTCAATAGCGGCCTCGGCCGCGTCGGATAATTCCGCCAAATCATTGTCGACAAATTCCGTCGGCCGTTCAATCGATGTGTCGGCTTTCTTTTTTGCCTGTGCCGCCTTTACTTGTGCCATCATGTATCAAATATTCCTAACTTGCATATGCGTATAACGTTCACTTGTTTCGCAATCAGGCGCGAAGAAATTTAGGGACGCCAGGCCAAAAAGTTTTCAATAAACTTCAACCCCACCGCTTGGCTTTTTTCCGGGTGGAACTGGGTTCCGATCAAATTGTCGCGTCCGATGATTGCCACAATATCTCCGCCATAATCAGCCTTTGCCAGGAGGTGGGCGCCGTCATCGGGTTGGAAATGAAAGCTATGTACAAAATAGGCGTGCGGTGCGACCGATTTATTTAGATCCTGCAGGACGTCATGTCCATTGGCGAAGGCCGGGCTATCAACGAATGAGAGCTCATTCCAGCCCATATGGGGTACCTTTAGCGCTGTGTCACTGGGCGCAATGGCCCTGACCTCGCCGTCTATCCACCCGAGGCCTTGGGTCCGGCCATGTTCGAGCCCAAAGGTCGCCATGAGCTGCATGCCGACGCAAATTCCAAGAAACGGCTTGCCGTCCTCGATCACCGAACGGGTCAGTGCCTCGACCATGCCCGGCAAGGCAGCCAAGCCGTCCCGACAATCGGCGAAAGCGCCAACACCGGGCAGCACGATCCGATCAGCCGCACTTGCTTCACCGGGGTCGGCGGTGACGACGACGTTCGCCCCACAGCGTTCAAAGGCTTTCGCCGCCGAGCGCAGATTGCCCGACCCATAATCGATGATGGCGACACGAGACACGTCGCTGGTCTCCCCAAGTAGATAGTTAGTCGCCGGTTATTGACCCAGCATGCCTTTTGTCGAGGGAATCGCACCGGCTTGGCGCGGATCGATGGTACAGGCGTCGCGGAGCGCCCGGGCCAGTCCCTTGAAGGCGGATTCGACGATATGGTGGTTATTATCGCCATAGAGATTGTGCACATGCAGCGTCAGTCCGGCGGTTTGTGCCAGGGCTTGAAACCATTCCTTAAAGAGCTCGGTATCCATTTCGCCAAGTTTTGGCTTGGTAAAATCGACCTGCCAAACGAGGTAAGGGCGTTTGGAAGCGTCCAGCGCGACCTGGGTGCAAGTCTCATCCATCGGGATCGTGGCTTCGCCATAGCGGCGGATACCCCGCCGATCGCCGAGGGCCTTGTCGATTGCTTCACCGATCGCGTAGCCGGTATCTTCCGTCGTGTGGTGAAAATCGATATGCAGATCCCCCGTCGCCTCGACCTCGAGATCGATCAAGCTGTGGCGCGAGAGCTGCTCGAGCATATGGTCTAGAAACCCGATGCCGGTGGAGACATTATAGGCCCCGGTCCCGTCAAGATCGACGGATACCTTGATCTGGGTTTCTTTTGTCTTGCGTTCGACGGTGGCGGTACGCCCGGTCGTCGCAATTGGGTTTTTTTCCTGCACGGCCATAAGGTGATGATCCTTTTTGCACGTTCAAGTGCGCATTTGTCGCGTCTTTTAGCAGGTTGAGCTTCGCTTCGGCTATAATTTAGCCGTAAAAATAGTCCCTTGATCAAATTTGGTGAATACCCACATTGACAATTCCGGCGCGCCTTATAGTTTTGCCGCCTAATACCACCTATCGCATCCCATCTATCGCATATATGAAAAAGGGGCCACCATGGACCAGCAAAATGACAATCTGTGGCACGGCACGACGATTTTATCCATCCGCAAGGGGAATACCGTCGTGATCGTCGGCGATGGACAGGTGAGCCTCGGACAGACGGTAATTAAGGGCTCGGCCCGCAAGGTTCGGCGCTTGGCCGACGGCAGTGTCGTCGCCGGTTTTGCTGGGGCGACGGCGGATGCATTGGCGCTGTTTGAACGGTTGGAGGGAAAACTCGGCGAGCATCCCGGTCAGTTGGCGCGGGCTTGCGTTGAGCTGGCCAAGGAATGGCGGACCGACCGATATCTGCGTCGTCTCGAAGCGATGATGGCGGTTTCTGATGCGACGACGTCTCTGGTGCTGACCGGAACCGGCGATGTGCTGGAGCCTGATGACGGAATAATTGCCATTGGTTCGGGCGGAAATTATGCCCTGGCCGCCGCCCGGGCACTGGTCGACAGAGACGATCTTGACGCTGAGGCGATTGCCCGCAAAGCGATGGATATTGCCGCCGATATCTGCGTCTATACAAACAAAAACATCACCCTAGAAAAGATTGAAGTAGCCTAATCATGACCAATTTTTCGCCCCGGGAAATCGTTTCCGAACTCGATCGTTTTATTGTCGGCCAGGATGCGGCAAAACGCGCCGTTGCGATTGCGTTGCGCAATCGCTGGCGGCGCAAGCAGCTTTCCGACGAGTTGCGCGAAGAGGTGCAGCCGAAAAATATATTGATGATTGGCCCAACCGGGGTTGGCAAGACCGAGATTGCCCGACGCCTAGCGCGCCTGGCCAACGCGCCGTTCATCAAGATCGAAGCGACGAAATTTACCGAGGTCGGTTATGTCGGACGCGATGTGGAATCAATCGTTCGTGACTTGATTGAGACGGCGATCCTCTCGACCCGCGAGACAATGCGCGCCCAGGTGAAGGCGACCGCCGAAATGAATGCCGAAGAGCGGGTTGTCGATGCGCTGGTCGGCTCGGATGCAAGCGACGCCACCCGCGAGGCCTTTCGGCGCAAGCTGCGGGCCGGCGAACTCGATGACAAAGAGATCGAAGTTGAAGTTTCGGATCAGGGCGGTATGACCCTGCCGTCGATGGATATTCCAGGCATGCCCGGCGCCCAAATGGGCATGGTCAATCTAAACGACATGTTGGGTAAAGCCTTTGGCGGGCAGACCAAGACCAAGCAGATGACCGTCGCCCAAAGCTATGATGTTCTATTTGCCGATGAGGGCGATAAATTGCTCGATGAAGATTTGGTCGTGCAAACCGCGATTGAGGCGGTTGAGCAGGATGGCATCGTGTTCCTTGATGAGATTGACAAGATTTGCGCCCGGTCCGATCAACGCGCCGGTGGTGATATCAGTCGCGAAGGGGTCCAGCGTGATCTGTTGCCGCTGATTGAAGGCACGACAGTGGTGACCAAGCATGGCGCGGTCAAAACCGATCATATTCTCTTTATTGCGTCCGGCGCCTTCCATTTGTCAAAACCCGCCGATCTGCTGCCCGAGTTACAGGGGCGTTTGCCGATCCGGGTTGAACTCAATGCACTGACCCGTGACGATTTCGCCCGAATTTTGCGCGAGCCGGAAAACAGTTTGCTCCGCCAATACGAGGCGTTGCTTGAAACCGAAGGCGTGATTTTGAATTTTGGCGACGACGCGGTCGAGGCCCTCGCCGATCTTTCGGCAGAGATTAACGCGAATGTCGAAAATATCGGTGCCCGGCGGCTGGCGACGGTTCTTGAACGATTGCTCGACGAAATCAGTTTTACCGCGACCGACAGAGGCGGAGAGACAATCGACATTGATGCCGCGCTGGTCCGCGAACGGGTCGAAGCGCTGGCCAAGAACGCCGATCTATCGCGGTTTATTCTCTAAAGGAATTCACCCAAATCGGTTTTTAAAAATCCACACACCGGCCGTCACGCTCCCAATCCCCATATCGCGTCGGCTCGGGACCGCTTGGACCGCCCGTTTCCGACGAGGTGCCGGTTGCTTCTGCTTTTTTCGGCGGAGCAGGGGCCTCAACGACTTCGCCAGTGCCCCTAGGGTACCGTTTGGACGCGCTACTCGTGTGTAGGGTGATCGTTTTTCTGTCGGTCATAATCTTGGCTCAAATCATCTGTACCACCCCTGATATGCCCTGAAATACCGGCCTTGCCAAGGGGTGGAGTCGCGCAAAAATCAAATAATCTATACATTTCCTGGAAAACAAATTAATAACATGCCATTATGGCACTTATCCACAGATAGACTATGGATAACATGTGAATAACTATTACATAAATTTGGTAAAAATACCGCAATATGTAGTAGTCATAAAACGTCCGCTCTCTACATTTATTTAACAAAACTTGATATTGTAGGCTTGCGGTGCACATACACATGATCTAGCATTCCGCTTCGTAATCTAAAGGCAGGGGAGCCATCAGGTCGCTGAATGCTCAGGGGAATGAGCTGCGTTCAGTGGCACCTGCGAACAGGAGGCAGGGAATGTCGTGGACTGAAGAACGTATGCAATCACTGAGCGAGCTCTGGTCTCAAGGCTTGAGTGCCAGTCAGATCGCTTCGAAACTCGGCGGTGTGACCAGAAACGCCGTCATCGGCAAGGCCCATCGCATGGGGCTACAGTGCCGCCCGTCACCCATTCGAACCGGAGGTAGCTCGTCGCGATCAAGACGGCGTGCCGCTGATCGTCGGGCGGCGAGCAAGGTCTTGGCGACCACGGTTGTCGGGCAGGGTGTCTTTCAAGACATGCCTTATGACAATCCCGACGAAATTGAAGTTCTCACCCCAAGGATTGCCGAGCCATCGGCTTTCAGGACAAGGTTGACCGGCGCCCATGTGCCGGGTAGCTCTGCCTGCGCTTGGCCGATTGGCGATCCAGGTGATGAGGGATTTCATTTTTGCACTGAGGACCCGGAGCCGGGCCGACCCTATTGTGACGCCCATTGCGATCAGGCCTATATTAGTCGAGAAAAAACGGCCACGCGGACCGCAGCGTAAGGTTTTACTTATCCTTTCGCTGTCGTCCCGCTTGGGCGAGGTCGTTTCATTATATCGGATCGACCTCTCATAGGCTGACGTTGGTGATTACTGTTGTCGGTGGGATAGGTTTTTAGGCGGGAATGCGAGATTATCCGAATACCCCTCGGGGCCACGGTTTGGCTCTGCTGGACGCTGTGCTGACCCGACGCCAATCCCTAGATGAAGCATTGGGCGCGGTGTCTGGGCGCGCCGAGTTGGCGCGCCGCGATCGGGCGATGGCGCGTTTGCTGGTGACGACAGTGCTGCGTCGCCTTGGGCAGATTGATCTGGCCATTGACGCCAAGCTCGCCAAATCTCCGCCAAAAAAGCGTCACACCAGGAATATTTTGCGCCAGGCCTTGGCCGAGCTTTTATTTCTCGGCACGCCGGCCTACGCCGCTGTGAATGGGGCGGTCGAACTCGCTAAGGCACTGGGTGAGGATCGATATTCTGGATTGATCAATGGAATTTTACGCTCAGTTGATCGCGAGGGACGCCAGGTCCCCGGGGCGGAAGACGCGGCGCGGCTGAATACTCCAGATTGGCTTTGGGAGGGTTGGGCGTCGATATACGGCGAAGCAACGGCGCTCGATATAGCCACCGCACATTTGACCGAGCCGCCTCTTGATCTCACCCTGTTTGACCACAGTTCGGGTGACGAGCCGGATAGCTGGGCCACCAAGCTTAGCGCAACGCTTGTGCCCACCGGCAGTCTTCGTTTGACCCGGCCTGGTCTGGTGCCCGAGTTGCCTGGGTATAAGGAAGGTGCGTGGTGGGTGCAGGATGCGGCGGCCGCGCTGCCGGTGCAATTGCTGGGCAATGTTGCCGAGCACCGGGTGCTCGACCTCTGCGCCGCGCCAGGTGGCAAGACGGCGCAACTTGCGGCAAGGGGCGCCAAGGTAACCGCCGTCGACCGGTCGGCTCAACGGCTGAATAGGCTGCGCGACAATCTCACTCGCCTTGAACTGACGGCCGAAATTATTGAAAGTGATGTCGCCTCCTTTCGGGCAAGCCAGCCGTTTGACGCTATTTTACTTGATGCCCCCTGTTCGGCGACCGGAACCATTCGTCGTCATCCCGATATTGCCCGGCTCAAATCACCCCGCGATATTGAAAAGGCGGTTCAGGTCCAGCAGGAAATGCTGCCAATCGCCATCGAGCAACTCGCCCCTGGCGGCATTTTGGTCTATGCCGTCTGTTCCCTCGAAAAACGCGAAGGCCCGGACCAAATCGATGCGCTGATTGCCGCCGGCGCCCCTGTTGTTATCGACCCGCTCGGTCCATATGAGATCCCAGGGCTTGCTGATTTCGTTACCGCCGAAGGGGCCATCCGGACGCTGCCGTGTCACTTTGCGGAATTGGGTGGAATGGATGGCTTTTACGCTGTCAGATTACGAAAAAATGAGAAATCTTGACCTAAATGCGACTCGACTCTTGCTCCGACGCGGCGCGGCTTGATATCCGGATTCGGGGGTTGTGAAAAAGGGTCGACCGGTTGTCTGATATCCGTATAGCACCATCAATTTTGGCCGCCGATTTTGCGCGTTTGGGCGAAGAGGTGCGCGCCGTTGATGCCGCTGGGGCGGCCTATATTCATATTGATGTCATGGATGGGCATTTTGTTCCGAATTTAACCATCGGGCCGGGTGTAGTGCGGGCGCTGCGCCCTCACACTAAGAAAAAGCTTGATGTTCACCTCATGGTTAGTCCTGTCGAACCGCTGATCGATGCGTTTGCTGATGCTGGCGCCGATATTTTGACGATACATGCCGAGGCCGGTGCACATACGCATCGCGTATTGCAGCAGATAAAGGCTCATGGATTGCTGGCCGGGTTGGCACTTAATCCGGCAACGCCGGTTGGGCAAATTGATGAGGTGATGGATTTAGTCGACCTGATCTTGGTGATGACCGTTAATCCAGGATTTGGCGGGCAAGCGTTTATCCCGTCGCAAATTAAAAAGATTGCTGCCGTGCGCAGCCTTATAGACGCCCATATGGCAGCGGGCGGACAAAAGATCGAGTTGGAAATTGATGGTGGCGTCAATATTGAAACAGCGCCGCTCGGCGCCCAAGCGGGCGCAGAAATTTTAGTTGCGGGCACGGCTGTTTTTACCGGCGGACCTGGTAAATACGCAGAAAATATTTTGAACTTGATGGGACGTTAGGGCAGGCAGACGGGCTGACCGAAGGGACTCGGACTCCGTCAATATCTGGAGCCAAGAAGGCGATGATTGCAGCACCATCACGGTTTCAAGAATGGCGCTATATGGCGGCCTCACTCGCCTATGCATTACCCATTTATAAATACACGCTCGGCTCGACCAAGCCGGGGCGACGCACAAACGCCGATATCATCGGCGCTATTCCTCCAGACCCCTGGCCGGGCCAGGCGGCACGCGGTGCCGCCATTCTGAAAGGCGAGTTCGCATTCTATGGCGAACTCGCCGCCGGTGCGAGGCTTAGCTGGCGAGCTGCCGGCATGAGCGAGCGCTGGTTAGGCGAGTTACATAGTTTTTCCTGGTTGCGAGACTTGCGTGCCCTTGGCGGTGATCCGGCACGGCGCCGGGCGCGCGAATTGACGGCCGATTGGCTTGACCGTAACAGCACTTGGAACCGAATTTCATGGCGGCCCGATGTTTTGGGGCGGCGGCTTTTTGCGTGGCTCGGGAGTTATGATTTCTACTGTGCCAGTGCGACCGATGAATTTAGAGATCAATATTTTTCCGCAATTGTACGCCAAGGCCGCCATTTGGCTCGAGCGTTGCCCGGTGGGATTACCGGCGAGCCGTTGCTCGCCGGAATTAAAGGGCTGATCACCGTCGGTCTAGCTATCCGCGGTCACGAGAAATGGGCTGATCAGGGTTTGGCAATGCTCGAGCGCGCTCTCGAGACGCAAATCCTAGCCGACGGCGGACATGTTTCACGCAATCCCAAGGTACAGTTGCAGGTTTTGCAGCACATTGTCGATCTGCGAAACGTGCTATCGGTTGCAGGTCGAGAATCGCCTCCCGAGCTTTTGAGCGCAATCGATAGAGCTGCGCCTTTTGTTCGAATGCTGCGTCATGGTGACGGTAAAATGGCGCAATTTAACGGCAGCGATGAGGGCCAGTCCTGGCTTATCGATATGGTCTTGTCTCAGGCCGATGCCCGTGGGCGGGCCCCCGGCGCCGCCCCGCACACCGGGTTTCAGCGATTGGTTGCGGGCAGGTCGGTCCTACTCTTTGATGTTGGCCCGTCGGTCGGAAATAAATTCGAGGCCAGCGCTCACGCCGGTACTCTTGGGTTCGAGTTGTCGATTGGCAAAGATCGGGTGATCGTTAATTGTGGCGCCATGCAAGGTGGCGATGACGAATGGGGTCGGGTCCAGCGATCGACTGCCGCCCATTCAACGTTGATCGTTGAGGACACAAATTCCTCACAAAGTGCCGAGAATGATCATAGCCGAACAGAAAACGCTGGCAATATCTGGCTCAATGGGCGGCATGAGGGGTATGCGGACCGGTATGGTTTGACCCATTGTCGTCGCGTTTATTTGGCCTCTGCCGGTGACGATATTCGGGGTGAGGACAGTTTGATATTGGCCGCTGACTCCAAGCGAAAGGGTTGCATGGCCTATTCTTATAAGGTCAGGTTTCACCTGCATCCCGATATTCGTGCCCATAAGGACGCCGACGGCAATATTATTGTTTTACGCTTGCCGACAGGCGGAACCTGGCGGTTTAGAGTTGATGGCGGTTCGGTTCATATCGCCGAGGGAATTTATTTGGGTGTTGAGGGAAAACCAGTGGTGGCGAGCCGCCAAATTGTTGTGTCCGGCGTAACTGGCGCAGCCGACGGTAATAATGTCGTCGCTAATATTCGTTGGGGCATTGAACGTATTGCGATAGCCCAGCCAGTGGAAATTATACAGCGTGACCGAGCGATTGAAGATGCGGCGGTGAACGCCGATCTGATGTCTTAAAGCTGCCAGGTTTTGAGTTTTTCCGCGAGGTTGAGGTGTCGCCACATTCCTTTAATGTCGCAGACAAGACCTTCACCACCAACCAAAGCTGATATGTCGGAAACCTCCAGGGCGCGGTAGAAATCGTGCTGGACGGCGCCAATGACTGCGTCATAGGGCGCGCCCGATTCGAGCTCTGTCGTCAGGTCAAATCCAAGCATATCGCGCGCAATATCTTGGTCGGCTAGGGGATCATGAACAGACACCTCGGCGCCCCGATCGCGTAAGGACGTGACGATATCGACGATCCTTGAGTTGCGCAAATCAGGCACGTTTTCTTTAAATGTCAGCCCGAGCAACAGGATGCGCGGTGCCGGCATTTCGAGGAGGTCCCAAATCCGGCCGGCGATATGGTCGCCCATTGCATCATTAATCTTGCGCCCGGCGAGGACGATTTCGGGGTGGAGCCCGACCGACTCTGCCGCATGGGCGAGATAATAAGGGTCGACGCCGATACAATGACCGCCGACCAAACCCGGCCGAAAGGGTAAGAAATTCCATTTTGTTTCTGCGGCCTCCATCACCTCCAAGGCGCTGAGGCCGAGACGACCCAGGATCATCGAAATCTCGTTGATGAAGGCGATATTGATGTCGCGTTGCGCATTTTCGATTGCTTTGGCCGCTTCGGCGGTTTTGATGTTTGGGGCCAAATGGATGCCACCGCTCGTTACCCGCCCGTAAACCGCGCTGAGCGTTTTCGCGATTTCTGGCGTCTGTCCGGCAACAATTTTGGTGATCCGATCAATCGTATGTTCTCGGTCGCCTGGATTAATACGCTCGGGCGAGTAGCCGAGAAAGAAATCCACGCCGCACCTTAACCCCGAAGCCTGCTCCAATATGGGGGCGCAGTGATCCTCGGTGACCCCCGGATAAACTGTTGATTCGTAAACGACGATGGCGCCGGTACCAAGTGCGGCGCCAACTAATTCCGATGCCGATGTGAGCGCCGAAAGATCAGGCGCTGATTGCTCGTCGACCGGTGTCGGAACGGTCACGATATAAATATCCCGCCCGGTAAGGTCTTCGGCGCGATCGATATATTTTAGCGCGGTGCGGGCCAGGGTCGTTTTGTCAATTTCGTTTGTACGGTCGTGATGGTCGCGCAATTGCGCTACCCGGCCCTGATCAATATCATAACCGGTGGTGTCAAAATATTTGGCCAGAGCTATAGCAAGCGGTAGCCCGACATATCCAAGGCCAATGACGGAAATCGTTGGTTCGGCAATCGTTGGTTCGGCAATCATGGGATCATCTCTTAGCCATCCAGCAATAAGGCCGCTTTTACAGTGCGCGATAGCGCGGTTGCAAGACAGGCTTTTTCGCGCGCAGCACGCTTCCACCGAGATCGGGCGCAACTTGGCCGAAAATTGATCAGTCACTATCGTTCATGCCATGAACGATAGATGTGGCGACCCCAATGAATGAAAAAATGGATCGCGCGGTCCTGCTTGACCTATTGGGCGAAGTCGAGGTGGACGGCAACCACACGCAGCGGTCCTTGGCGGCACGTCTTGGGATCGCATTGGGATCGCATTGGGATTGCATTGGGATTGACCAACGCTTATCTCAAACGGGGCGCTCTTAAAGAGTGGAGCAAGGCTCAAGAAGCGCCCCGGCGGCGATATGTCTATTGTTTGACGCCGACGGGTTTTGTCGAAAAAAGCCGTTGGCAGCGCAATACCTGGCGGATTCGATTTCTTTTTACAGGGTAGCGCGCGTTTCAATTTGGTTCATTCGAGCGTTTAACAGCGGATCAACGTGTCGTATTGTTGATGAAGGTGCTTGGGCGGGATGTTCGGGTAACCATGCCTCTTGCTGCGGTGGGCGCGGCTTGACCTTCTCGCGGAGCTTCATAAATTGAAAATTTGCCAGCTCTGTACCGTCGATTTTACCATGTACCATTTCCTTCTGCCGCTGATGGAAGGCATGGCGGCGGCGGGGCATGAGGTGGTGGGGATTTGCGCCGATGGGCCGCTGGTTGGAAAAATCCGGGCCCGAGGGTTTCGTGTTGAGGTCGTTCCACTAGCCCGCAGCCTAAATCCGATCAAACATTTAACTGTTCTGGGGCCCCTGGCGCGTCTTTTTCGGCGCGAAGGTTTTGACCTCATTCATTTCCATACGCCAATTGGCGCGATGACCGGTCGCGTGGCGGCTGTACTGTCCGGTGCGCCGAGAATTGTCTATACCGCTCACGGGTTTTATTTTCATGAACGCACGCCCCCGCTAAAACGCGCCGCTTTCGTGTCCCTAGAGTGGGTTTTGGGACGGTTCACCGACACGCTTTTTACCCAAGCAGAGGAGGATGCCGCGACGGCCAGGCGGCTCAAACTGTGCGGTGATGTGATGGCAATTGGCAATGGAAGTGATCCGGATAAATTCCACCCTGACCAAAATAATGTGATCCGCGACCGGGTTAGAACCGAGCTCGGATGCGAGCCGGAAAAAGTGACCATGCTGATGGTTGGTCGCTTGGTGGCAGAAAAGGGCTATCGGGAATTACTGTTGGCGATGGCCGATATTGATGCCGAATTGTGGGTCGTTGGCGACCGGCTGGCTAGCGATCATGCGGGCGGGATTGATCAAGATATTGAAGCCGTCCGAGCCGATCCGAAACGAAATGCCCGGGTCAGATTTCTTGGATACCGTTCAGATGTTGACGATCTGATGCGGGCGGCGGATATTTTTATTCTCCCGTCACATCGCGAAGGCATGCCTCGGTCCATTATCGAAGCCATGCTGACCGGCCTGCCCGTTGTGGCGACCAATATCAGGGGATCTCGGGAAGAAGTTATTGATGGCGAAACCGGCCTGCTGATCCCGGTTAACGACCAGGGAGCAATTTCTCACGCCCTCAACGTGCTCGTCAATGATGGCGATGTGCGGGCGCGATTGGGGGCGGCGGGTTTTTCGCGAGCACGCGCGCTCTACGATGAGCGGAAAGTTGTCCAGTGCCAAATCGACCATCTTGGTTTGAACGAAAATTAGCTATCGGCAGCAAGACGGCGACCGGCATTTACGGTATATAGGCTACGCTCCGACGGGATTAATTGTGTCGAGGGCAACAGGACTCTGGCGTGAGACGATAGATGATAGAAAATAATACCGTTTCATCTCGGACGGAAACCCGAATATTTGTCTGCGTTGCGCTGATAATTGGCCCGCTATCGGTTTATGCGTCGAACTGGATTCCAGCCGTTGGTGCCGTTGCTGCATTGGCCGTCATGGTTCGATGGGCCTTAGCCCGGTCGTGCCGGGGAGCGCCGCTCGGCCGATTGCCGTGGCTGCTCGCAGCTCTGCTGCTGTGGGGAGCGCTTAGTGCCGTGTGGGCCGTCGCACCATCGGATAGTATTGAAACGGTGGCGAAAATGTCGGCAGTGTCGATTGCTGCACTCGTTCTTTTGTCGGCCGCCCTCAGTCTGCCCAGTGGCGCTACGACCAAAATAGGCCTCGCCCTGGCCCTAGGTATCATGATTTCGGATATCCTAATTTCGATCGAATTTACGACCCACGGACATTTCTTAAGCTTGATAACGGGAGAAAGCTTGCCAGGACTTGGCTGGACGAACCTTTATAACCGTTCCGTCTCGTTGCTCGCATTACTCATTTGGCCTGCTTGTTATACGATTTTTCGCCGATTTGGTCCCATTGCGGCGCTCACTCTATTCGGTGTCACGGCAGCCGTCGCAAGTCAAACGACGAGTGCTGCGGTCCTTGTGGCTTTAGCGTTTGGTGCATTGGTTGGTGGTGCTGCCATGGCTTCACCGCAAATTACGCGATGGGTTTTTATGGCGGCACTGGTCGCCCTTCTCGTAGCATTGCCAACATTGCCGACGGTCGCTCCCTTGGCCAAAGACTATATGCTGCGGTCCGACTCTTCGAGTGGATCGACATTACATCGTCTTGTCATTTGGGAATATGTCGCGGCGAGAGCCAATGAGAGGCCGGTGCGCGGCTGGGGAATGGACGCCACGCGCCATTTGCCGGGGGCCGGACAGGAGGTCGTCGTTGCGACGACCTCGGATGGCGGGGTCATCCGTGGCGCCTTGGTTAGCCTTCATCCGCATAATGGATTGCTCCAGGTATGGCTGGAGCTAGGGGTGCCGGGCGTGGCTGCGGTCTTTGCATTGTTGTTTCTCGCAATAGCCTGGATTGGGAGGCAACTCGACGGACGGAAACGGCAGGCGACGGCATTGGCTGTTTTTGCCGCTGGAGCGGTATTGCTGGAGCTAAGTTTTGGGGTCTGGCAGGGCTGGTGGCAGGCAAGTTTGTGGGTTTCGGCGGCGCTCACTGTGGCGGTATTGAAGCCGCATTCGGCGGCACCGGCATGACCGATGTTTCGCCATATATTTCGGCTTTTCTCATATTTGCTGGAACCGTCGCTGCTGTTGGGATGACCCGCCATATACTGGTGCGCTACCGCATATTTGATGTTCCAAATGAGCGCAGCAGCCATTCTAGGCCGACGCCACGCGGCGGTGGTATTGGTGCGCTGGCCATCTTATTGCCCGCTTGGGCTTATTGGGGGTTTTCTGCCGACGGTGGCGCGACGTCGATTGTAATTGTCGCTGGTGCCTGTTTTTTGGGTTTGGTGTCTTGGCTCGACGATCTCAAAGGTCTGGGCCCGGTTCCGCGTTTGCTGGCGCATTTTGCCGTTGCCGGTTTGGCCGTTTGGGCTGGTGGTGGTGCGGTCTTTGGCGGGTTGCTGCCCGGCATTCTCGATGGCATGGCCGCGACCTTTATGCTCGTCTGGTTCATAAATCTATTTAATTTCATGGACGGAATTGACGGCATCACCGGTGTCGAGACCTTGGTCATCGGTTTTGGTGTGTTCACGGTGGCGGCGCTGGCCGGTCGGCTCGACGCCAGCGCGTATCAAGGGTTAATGATGGCGATGGCGGCTCTTGGGTTTTTGGTCTGGAACTGGCCACCGGCGCGTATTTTTGTTGGCGATGTCGGCAGCACGGTTTTTGGGTTTTTATTGGGCTGGCTGCTTTTGCAAATGGCCGCTGACGGTAATTGGCTCGGCGCGCTGATTTTACCGCTATATTACCTTGCCGATTCCGGTTGGACTCTCACCCGTCGCCTATTGCGTGGTGAAAACATCACCCAGGCCCACAAAACGCATTTCTATCAGAGAGCTGTGCAAAACGGACATAGTCACGCAAAAGTCTCACTTGCCGTTCTAGGCATTGGGATCCTTTTGATCGCCCACGCTGGCGTAACCGCACTGTTTGCGTCCTCAGTTGCTTGGCCAGCGCTGCTATCGGCAACGGCATGCGTCGGATTGTTGCTAGTCTGGATGAAGGGCAAAAAATAAACGGCGCCCGAATGAAATTCGAACGCCGTTAGAAAAATGAAGCCTATTCGATAGCTGAGCTCTGGCTCAGCCGCCGCCTGGGTTGGGGCTGAAGAATTTTTCCTTTTTGCCTTCAACGGTTTTGAACTCGTCCGCGTCGGCCGGGCTGTCGCCTTTGGTCGTAATATTCGGCCATTTTTCCGAATATTCGCGATTTAGCTCAAGCCATTGCTCGGCACCGGATTCCGTGTCGGGCACAATGGCCTCGGCCGGGCATTCGGGCTCGCAAACGCCGCAATCAATACACTCGTCAGGGTGAATGACCAGCATGTTTTCGCCTTCATAGAAGCAGTCCACCGGACAAACTTCCACGCAATCTTGGTATTTGCATTTGATACATAGCTCGTTAACGACGTAGGTCATCTTTTACCCCTTTAGAGTGCCGGTCGGCGCCTATTGTTCGGCCAGACTTATTTCGGCCAAAACCTTTTTGCGGGCGGTGCCGCTATCGCGGTCACTAACGTAAATCAGTCCAGCCATTCTACGCAACAGATTGGCCTCATAATCATGGACCATTCCATCCGCATAAACGACTCGCCACAACATCTCAATCATCTTTACGCGCTCATTCATATCGAATTTGTCTTTAACGGCGCGGGCAAATCGATAAACTTCGACCGATCCCTCGACTTCCTCATCGGCAGCGGCAATGAGCGCCTCGGCTTCGACCTCGCTGAGCGCAAAATGCTCCTTGACCAACATTTTTACGGCCTGCCATTCGGCATCGTCGAAATTTCCATCGATACGCCCGACTTCGACCAAAAGTGCCGCCGCCGCCAGTTGAGTCTCGTCGACAGTTTTTGGCGTCTCGGAGGTATCGCTTGATCGGTCGAGAAAGGCTTTAATTCGATTTATCATGGGGTTTGCTAACACGGTGCCCTTAGCGCGGGCAACCAAAAGAAAATACAGTTTTCCAGCGTCAATTCCGGCGAGATTTAGGTGTCGCGCCAGCGGTCGAGAATGCGTCGCTCGCGCTTGGTCGGGCGCCCGGCGCCAGCGTCGCGGGGGGCGACACGCTCGGCCCACCGGGTCGCCGCATTCGGGGCGATGGCAATCGGGGTCAAATCGTCATAGAGCGCCTGGGCCTCTGGCGCTGGCCCGCGGCGCGCACCGAGGGCGCAAATACGGATCGTTTTTACCTCCGGGCCATCGGAGGTTTTGGATGTCAGAGTAAGAATGTCACCAATGACAATTTGCTGGCTGGGTTTCTTTGTTAGGATATCGTTGATCCGAATATGGCCGCTGCGGCAAGCGCCGGTCGCCAGGCTGCGCGATTTAAAGAAACGCGCAAACCAGAGCCATTTGTCGAGCCTGAGACCTTCTTCCGTCATCGCTTACTTTGCCACTTGGAACTGACTGAGTTTGGCGAATGGAGCATCTGGGTCGAGTTTTGAGGGAGACGCTGATTTGCGTTTGGCTGGTTTCGCCCGCTTTGCCCCGCCCAGCTGTTTGGCGACACGCCGAGATACGGTCAGTCCGTTGGCGCCAACTTTGACCCCGTAGCCGCAAGCCCGAATGACCGCCGCTAGGTTTTCTCCGGTCAACGGCAACAGGGTTTCATTTTCGCGCGGTAGGAGGCCGGGTTTATGCCTTGCTGTTCGCTTTACGGCGGAAATTAGCCGCTCAAGAATATCGGCGCGCACAGCGCGCGGACCGGCGCGGACATAGCCCAACGCTGCGTAATCATCCTGCCCAAGTTCTGGCGCCAGCGGTAAGGTCGGCGCTTGATCTGGCAAGAAATGATCGGACCCGGCATAGACCCGACAGAGCAGGGCGCGCAGCCGCATTGAAGGGCGGGACATGAGTGCGCCGAGGGAAACGCTCATTGATCCAAATTGGACGCCCAGTGACGTCAGTTGAGCACGGTCAGTCGGGGTTAGTGCTCCCAGCTGGTCCTTCGCGTCATGGGCCAGAATAGTCCCCAGGCCCTGGGCGAGTTGATAGCAAACTCCCCGTGCAGACCCGGTTAACGGGGCGGCCTCAAGGCGCGATAGAGCCTTCATGCGGCGATCCAGGTGGCGGCGCAGCCATCCGGACAAAAATTGGCCAATCGGGTCGCTCATTGGTTTGGTAACGAGGTCCGAGGGCAAAAACACGGCCTGGGGTCGAAAGCGATCCGGGCCCTTGGCTAATTGTGCGATGGGCGCGTCGCGCCAGGTTATCAATCCTTCATTCGTTAAAGAAAATTCTTTATCTTGGGAGGATAGAAGAGCGGTAATTCTGCCGGTAATTTCTGGCCTCAAGGCCCGCTTTGCCGCCGCCAGGATTTGGCCCTCGGCGCCGTCGCCCGCCCAGATATCCGGGCTCTGAACAGCTCGGGTGTCAACGAAACGAAATCCCTCTATCCGGCCGATAGCGGCTCCTTCGACGACGACTTCGTCGGATTTGGTTACGGCGGCAAGCAGGTCGCCACCATCGTCCAGGCGCCGCAGCAAAGTAGTGGTGCGGGCATCGACAAAACGTTGCGTGAGACGGTCGTGCAAGGCGTCGGAGAGTGCATCCTCCAATACACGTGCGCGCTCCTGCCAATGGCTCGCATCGGCCAGCCAATTTGACCGGTGGGAGATATAGGTCCAGGTCCGGACATGGGCGATGCGGGCTATCAGTGTATCAAGATCGCCCTCGGTGCGATCCAATCGTTCGATGGCCCGGGCGATCCAATCGGTTGGAATGACCCTCTTTCCATGGGTTAAAAAACGGAATATCTGGCCGATTAACCGCTGATGGCCGTCGGTAATATCGTTGCGAAAATTGGGGATCTGGCAAGTCGTCCAGAGTAGGCGAACGGCGCCGGGGGTCGTCGCGATGGCAGCGATATCGGGATCTTCGATCAATCCGACGAGAGCCGCATAATCATCGGCAACACGCACGCGCGTGAGTTCGCGATGGGGCGGGGCGGCATCGAGGCTCAGTTTCAATTTTGTCGGGCTGGCGAAATCCAGGTCACGGTTACGCCAAAATAGTCGCGTCAGTGGCTTGAAACTATGGGCCTCCAGGGCGGTGACCATTTCCTTCTCGAAGGCCGGTTCGTCGGCGGTCGTGCCGAAGGTGCCGTCCTTGGTATGCCGACCGGCGCGCCCTGCGATTTGGCCAATTTCCGACGCATTCAGAAACCTGGGGGCGTGACCGTCGAATTTCTTGGTCGCTGAAAAAGCGACATGATCGATTGCCATATTTAACCCCATGCCGATCGCGTCGGTGGCGACGATATAATCGACCTCCCCGGCCTCATAGAGGGCAACCTGGGCATTTCGCGTGCGAGGGCTGAGGGCCCCTAGAACCACTGCCGCGCCACCACGCTGGCGGCGAATATTTTCCGCCAGGCGGTAAACATTTGCCGTGGAAAAGGCGATAACGGCGCTGCGAGGGGGCAGGCGGGTGACTTTTTTATGCCCGGCATAGGTCAGCTTTGAAAAGCGCGGCCGACTTTCGAAGGTGACCCCGGGCACCAATTGGCGGATTAACTTGGCAATCGTTTCGGCGCCGAGGAACATTGTTTCCTCCGTGCCACGGGCGTGCAACAGACGATCAGTGAAGATGTGCCCGCGTTCGGAATCGGCACAGAGCTGTACTTCGTCGATGGCAAGAAAATCAACTTGGCGTTCGGTTGGCATCGCTTCAACGGTGCAGAAAAAATATCTTGGATTGGGCGGTACGATCCGTTCTTCGCCGGTAATCAAGGCAACTGTACTTGCCCCGCGCAATCGGCGAACGCGGTCGTAATTTTCCCGTGCCAATAGGCGCAGGGGAAAGCCGATCATGCCGCTTGCATGGCCCAGCATCCGCTCGATTGCGAGATGGGTCTTACCGGTGTTGGTGGGGCCCAGAACTGCGGTCAAACGCCGCTGATCGTAGGTTTCGTACATCGTTCGGGACCCGCGTTTTCAAGCTTTTCCAACATAAATATGCTCGTCGGCAAAACCTGGGTCTTGCAGACGAGCTCAGAATGGCACATATCTCGGCATAATCCAGCAATTCTCCATTTCCAAGAGGATCAAAAAACCAATGTCGAGCAAGAGTGACGAAAAATCGAAGGCGGAAAAACCAGCGAAAAAATCTACGGACAAGGCGGCAAGCAAGGCTGGCAAGCCCGAAAGCCATGGTTTTCAGGCCGAAGTTTCCCGGTTGCTCGATATTGTTGCCCATTCCCTCTATTCAAATAAGGAAATATTCCTGCGCGAGCTGATTTCCAACGCCTCCGACGCCTGCGACAAGCTGCGTTATGAGGCGCTGACCGAGGCGAATTTGCTCGATGGCGACACGGATCTAAAAATCAACCTATCCGCTGATCCCAAGGCAAAGACCCTGACGGTCACCGATAATGGCATCGGCATGTCTCACGACGAGTTGGTGCGCGATCTGGGCACGATCGCCCGATCGGGAACGGCAGCGTTTCTCGACGAAATGTCGGGGGACGGAAACAAGGATATGAACCTGATCGGCCAATTTGGCGTCGGCTTCTACTCGGTTTTTATGATTGCCGACAAAGTTGAAGTGACATCGGTAAAAGCCGGCACCCAAGAGGGCTGGGTCTGGAAAAGCGACGGAAAAGGCAGTTTTACTGTGGAAGAGGCCACCGGCGGCGTAGACGGAGACGCTGCGGACCGCGGGACGACGATCAAGATCTTCCTGAACAAAGAGGCGCTCGAATACGCCGAGACAGCGCGCATTTCCCATATCGTGAAGACCTATTCCGATCACGTCGCCTTGCCGATCATCTTGGACGGCGAGCAGCTCAACGTGGCGTCGGCTTTGTGGGCGCGGCAGAAATCGGAAATCGACGAAACCCAATATAAAGAATTTTACCACCATGTGAGCCATGGCGGCGACGAACCGTGGATGACACTGCACAATCAGGTCGAGGGTGTTGTCAGCTATTCCAGCCTGATCTTTATCCCAACAATGCGCCCCTTTGACCTCTTCCAGCCGGAGCGCAACAGCCGCTTAAAGCTTTATGTGCGCCGGGTCTTTATCTCCGACGATTGCGCCGATCTCCTTCCGTCCTGGCTGCGGTTTTTACGCGGGGTCATCGATAGCGAAGATCTGCCGCTCAATGTCAGCCGCGAGATGCTGCAGGATAATCCGGTGGTGGCCAAAATTCGGGCGGCGACGATCAAACGGGTCCTTGCTGAATTGAAGAAAAAGGCGGAAAAAGCCCCCGAGGAATATGAGGTGTTTTGGGATAATTTCGGTTTGGTGATGAAAGAGGGCCTCTATGAGGACCAGGATCATCAAGAGCAGCTTTTGGCTCTTGCCCGGTTCCATTCCACAACCCACTCGACCACAGGGTCACAAGACGGGGTCAGCGCGCCCTGGGTCAGCCTCGCCGACTATGTCGGCCGGATGAAGGAGGGCCAAGAGCACATCTATTATATTTCCGGAGAGTCGGGGGAGACGGTCGCTGCATCGCCCCAGTTGGAGGAATTCAAGGCGCGGGGCATCGAGGTCTTGCTGATGACCGATCCGATCGACGAATTTTGGATCGCGACGGCGGGCGCATTCGACGGCAAACCCTTCCAGTCGGCGACCCGGGGCGCAGTCGATTTCGATAAAATCTCAACCGACGATACCAATGATAAAAAAGACGAGACCGCACCCGACGAAAAAAAGGCGGATACCGGCGATATTGCCGCCCTGTCGGCGATGATCAAGCTGGCGCTCGGCGATGCGGTTAAAGATGTGCGGGCGAGCAATCGCTTGACCGACAGCCCGGTATGTCTGGTCGCTGATGAGGGTGACATGGACATTCATCTGGAACGCATGATGCGCCAGCATCAACGTGTGGATGCTGCTAGCGCCCGTATTTTAGAGCTTAATCCCGGCCATGATCTGATCAAAAAAATGGCCGATACCGTGCGTGAAAAAGGCGCGTCGAGCGGCGAAAAAATGGATGATTATGCTTTTCTTTTGCTCGATCAGGCCCGCATCATCGAAGGCGAATCGATACCCGACCCGGTTGCCTTTTCGCGTCGCCTTGCTGGTGTTATGGCGGGAGGAATGGCCGACTAGATTGTTAAACTAGGCGTCTTCGCGCAAATCTATGTAGCTGGCGCCGAGCACTGGCCCCTGGCCGGGCTCTTGCACGATGACCGCATAATATTGCAAATCGTCGCCGTCGAGCCTTTCCAGTGGCACATCAAAACTAATTGGGTCACCTTTCCACAAGGAATGGACGATGACCTGGCGCACCACATTGACGTTGGTCAGGAGCCTGCCTTCATTGTCGCCGCCGGTGACATGGGTTGTATGGGTAACGTCATAGCGGACGAGAATAACCTCCGCCTGGCCGCCATATTCCATACTGGGAAGTGTAATATTGACCTCCCGTTCAGCGATCCGCGCGAGCCGCACTTCAACACTGTTCAATCGCTCATCGGCGGCACTTTTAATCAGGGCTTCTAATTTGGGCTTATCATTGCCGACGCCCTCGAATTTGCCGTCGACGAACACTTGGGGGGTCAGCATATAGTTGATGCCGAACCGTTCGAGATAGCGTTCCTGCCGATCGGTAAAAGCGACATCCCCGTAAGGGTCGGCGTAACCGGCATAGTCCCAATAATCGACATGGAAACTCAATGCCAATACGTCGTCACGGCCAGCAAATTCACTGAGCACATCATCGGCTGGGGGGCAAGTCGAGCAAGCCAGCGATGTATAAAGTTCGACAACCGTTAATTGCTGTCGCAAACCTTGAGCATGGCCAGTACTGCCGGCCAGCGCGGCAAGCGCGACAACGCCTGCTGCCAATACCTTTGAAGGCGCGAAGAATAATTTAGAAACCATAGACCTAATATGCCCGTCCTGACCAGGATTGCCACTCAATTTCCCGTGCAATCGCGGTGAGGATGGGCGTTTTTCCCTATGCCGCCAATCTGCGGAGCACGTATTGGAGGATACCGCCGTGACGGTAATATTCCAACTCATCACCGGTATCGATGCGACAAAGCAGCTCCAAATCGCGGACTGAACCGTCGGCAGCGGTAACGCGACAAGCGATCTGACTGCGCGGTGTCAACCCGCCATCGGCAAGGCCGGTGATGTCGAACCGTTCACTGCCGTCAAAGCCCAGGGATTCCGCCGTATCGCCATTGGTAAATTGCAGCGGCAGAACGCCCATGCCGATCAGGTTGGACCGGTGAATGCGCTCGAAACTTTCGACGACCACCGCCTTTGCCCCAAGTAGCCTCGTTCCTTTTGCCGCCCAATCCCTGGACGATCCCGTGCCATATTCTTTACCACCCAATACAACCAAGGGGACGTCTTCCTCGGCATACCGCATTGCGGCCTCATAAATGCTCATTTGTTGGCCACTTGGCTGATGGCGGGTAAATCCACCTTCTGTGCCGGGGGCCATCATGTTGCGAATACGGATATTGGCGAAGGTTCCACGCATCATCACTTCGTGGTTACCGCGTCGCGACCCATAGGAATTAAAGTCCTTGGGTCGGATTTGGCCTTCGATGAGATACTCTCCGGCCGGTGTTTCCCGGCCGATGGCGCCGGCGGGCGAGATATGATCCGTTGTCACACTGTCGGCAAGAATCAGCAGCGGGCGAGCACCGGTGATATCTTCGATCAAGCCGGGCTCGCTTTCCATCCCTTCAAAAAATGTCGGATGGCGAACATAGGTCGAGCCGTCATCCCAGTCATAGGTTTGGCCGGTGGCTGTTTTGATCTGCTGCCATTGCTCCGGTCCTTCAAAGACATTGCCGTAGCGTCGGCGAAACATTTCAGGTGTCAAAGAGGCGCCCAGCGCATCCTCGATTTCCTGGTTCGTCGGCCAAATATCTTTCAGATAAACTGGATTACCGTTGCCGTCGGTGCCTAGCGGATCGCTTGTCAGGTTGATCTTCAGCGTTCCAGCCAGCGCGTAGGCAACGACCAGCGGCGGCGAGGCAAGATAGTTCGCCTTGACCAAGGCATGCACCCGCCCTTCAAAATTACGATTGCCACTGAGCACCGATCCTACAACCAGGTCGCCTTGAGTGATGGCCTCGGAAACCGGTTCGGGGAGCGGGCCGGAATTGCCAATACAAGTCGTACAGCCATACCCAACCGTATTAAATCCGAGATCATCCAGCGATTTCTGCAAATCAGCTGCCTCCAAATAGTCGCTGACGACCTGACTGCCGGGCGCCAGGGAGGTCTTCACCCAGGGTTTGACCGATAGGCCTTTTTCGAGGGCTTTGCGGGCGACCAGTCCGGCAGCAAGCAACACATTGGGGTTTGAGGTGTTCGTACAGCTGGTGATCGCCGCAATAACGACATGGCCGTCTTCAACGTTATAGTCTTCGTCTTGGGCTTTTTGGGTGCGGGAGCTATCAGACGGCTTGCCGATGAAGTCGGTTTCCGACGCCAGGTACGAGGTCTGCATGTCCGACAAAAGAACCCTGTCCTGGGGACGTTTGGGCCCGGCTAGTGACGGCAAGATCGTGCCGAGGTCGAGCTCCAAAAGGTCGGTGAAATGCGGGTCCGGATCGCCAGCATTGCGCCACATGCCTTGCGCCTTTGCATAGGCTTCGACCAGCGCCACAGTTTCGTCGTCACGTCCGGTAAAACGGAGATAGCGCAGGGTTTCCTCGTCGATCGGGCAAAACCCACACGTCGCCCCATATTCAGGCGCCATGTTGGAAAGGGTGGCCCGGTTTGAAAGAGACAATCCGTCGAGCCCTGGGCCGCAATATTCGACGAACTTGCCGACGACGCCATGGGCCCGTAGACGCTCGGTGACCGTCAATACCATATCGGTCGCCGTGGCCCCTTCGGGCAGTTCACCGGTCAAGCGCATGCCGATCACTTCCGGGATCAGCATGGAAACCGGTTGCCCGAGCATTGCGGCCTCGGCTTCGATGCCGCCGACGCCCCAACCCAGAACCGACAGCCCGTTAACCATTGTCGTGTGGCTGTCAGTGCCAACCAACGTGTCGGGATAGGCGATGGATTTGCCGTCTTGATCGGTATCGGTCCAGACGGTTTTTGCCAAATATTCCAGATTAACCTGATGGCAAATGCCGGTGCCCGGCGGAACGACGCGGAAATTATTGAAGGCTTTCTGACCCCAGCGCAGAAATTCATACCGTTCTTTATTGCGCTCGAATTCGAGCGCAACATTTTTCTCCAGAGCCTCTTTGGAACCGAAAACATCGATCATCACCGAATGATCGATGACAAGGTCGACTGCGCTTAAAGGGTTGATTTTCTGCGGGTCACCGCCGAGCTTGACCATGGCGGCCCGCATCGCCGCAAGATCGACCACAGCCGGCACACCGGTGAAATCCTGCATCAGCACTCGGGCCGGGCGATAGGCGATCTCATGGCTGGATTTACGATCCTTCAGCCAGTCGACAACCGCCTGGGCGTCGCCTTGTTTGACCGTGCTACCGTCTTCATAACGCAGCATGTTTTCCAATAAGATCTTCAACGAGAAAGGTAGAGACGAAATATCTCCGAGAGTTTCGGCCGCGCGCGGCAAGCTGAAATAGTCATAAGTCTTGCCGTCGACGTTTAAGGTGGAGCGTACGCCTAAGCTATCATGGCCGGTAACGGTCATCCTCGGATCCCTTTCGAATATTCTGGCGAAAAACCTCAATTGCGGGACAGCGGCAGTCTGCTGGGCAAATCGCCGGAAATTCGCCCCGGCCCCACCTAAATATCCCACAAAACTTAATATCTCGCGCGGGTTATAAGGCCATTGGCTGCTAAGGTCAAAACACCGAATTCAAATTTCTCCATCGCCATTCGGCACGCGGCTAAAAATCAGTAATAATGGCGGGTTTTATATATTTTCACGGTTATATATATTGGCCGTCAGCAGGGCGACGTTTTCGAATTCGGCTATTCAGCCAAAAAGGCCCGTTCATACTTGAAGTCTCGGAACGCATGGATCAATTGCGCCAATTTTTAAATGTAGAGTCGCTGACTGGTCCCATCTTGATGTTGGCGCTGGTGTTTGCCGCCCTGCTTGGGGGCGCAGCATTGACGCGCAAAATATGGCGGGCGGGAGATGCCTCCTCCGTTTCCAAAAACCCTGATTTGGGTGAGAAGAAGGCGGTTCCACAGCGCCACATCTTGGAAACTCAGCCCGACACCGATCCGGAGTTGCTGCCGGAAACTACGACCCAAATTGATCAGCCGCTATCGACCCAAGACGTTTTGAACCAAATCGCACAACGGGCAGCGGAGGTGAGAGCCGAAAGCAGTCGCGGTAAAAGAGCGCTACACAAGTCGGTTCAGGCAGATATCGCCTCGCCGCCGATCCCACAACAGCCGAGAGACGATATTTTACTTTTGGATAAGGCGCCGGTGGATAAGGCGCCGGTGGATAAGGCGCCTGGGCCTGGGCCGGTTCAAGCGTCCCAATCCCAATTGCCGCGACCGACCCCGGTGCCGCCGACCCGGGTGGATACCCAGTCGATGGCGGAGAAATTGGCGCGAAACTTGGCGCAACGCAGCGTCCGCCGTCATTCGGCACGGCGACAAGCAACGGAGATCGGGCTGGCCGGGTTTAGCGATGAACTAACCCGGGCGGTCAAGGCGATCTACGACCATCGCTACGGTGCGGCGCCGTTGGGCGGCATAGAAAGCGTATTGCTGGAACTTGAAGCTGGCAATGGTTTGGCGGCCGAAGGCGTGTTCCGGACCTTGCTGGAACAAAAAAGAAAAGGCGGCTCTGCGATGATGCATGAAGCTGCTCAGGCGGCACGCTCATTGGGAGCATTGGCACGGCTTCGCGATGAGCAAGCGTCGCGTTTGGCCTACGAAGAATCTGTGACCCTGGACGATCGCGATCCGGTAGCCTGGAACGAGCTTGGCCATCTGCGTCGGCGGGCCGGGCAACATGAGCTTGCCGTCCAAGCTTATGAGCGTGTGCTGGCAATCGGCAATCAGACCGGTGACCGCGCGGCAACAGCGGCAGCGACAGGAAATTTGGGCGTAATTGCTGCGGCTGAGGGTCGCCACCGAAGCGCATTGGTTCGCTTTGGCGAGGCGCTAACCCTCGCCCAAGAGCTGGGAGATCGGGCTGGTGAAGCGGCGGCATTCAGCAATCTCGGCCTGACGTACCATGCGGAAGGAAATGTGTCCCAAGCCGAACAGAGCTTTCTCGCCTCACTCGCCTTGCATGGGGAATTGGGAATGGATGAGCGGGTTGCCCGCGATCATGCCAGCCTCGGACTTGTCTACGATGCCAGCGATATGATCGAGAAGGCGGAGCAGCATTTGTCCGACGCGGTGGCATTATCCGGCCGGATTGGCGATCGCGATGGTCAAGCCCTGCATGCCGGTAGCCTTGGCATCATTCAGCAGAAACGTAATGATTTATCCGGCGCGCAAACCTCCTATAAGCTCGCTCTTGCGTTGGCGACGGAACTGGGAAGAGACGAGAGCGTCGCCGATCAGCAAGGAAATCTTGGCTCGCTGGCCCACAGTCAAGGCGATATTCCGGCGGCCTGCGCCCATTGGACGGCTGCGCTGGAGGGATATGTATCGCTGGACCGGCGGGAAGAGGCGGCCCGCATCAGAGAATGGTTGGTTTATGCCAAATGTTCGGATGTCCAGACGGGAGTTAATCGGCTGGAATAAATGTCGGTCGAATTTAGTATTTTTAAACGAGGTATTTTATGAACGACCCTAAGAATAGTCGGCCGGGAGCCGGATCCTCTAATCGCAAAGTCACATTAATCATCGCTGTATTATTCCTGGCCGTCGCCGGTGGCGGGATTTGGCAGGTCTTTCGGGGCGGTAACGGGGTCGCACCCATTTGTTCGCCCGCGACCGTGTCGGGGCGGACCTTGGAAATTGTTGAACTGTACCGGAAAGCGCGCAAAGAGAATGCGCCGACGGAGGCTCTGGGTGTCGTTTTTGACGGGCAATTTGGCGCCTTCCGCAGTGAAATCGGCGGCATTACCTGCGCAATTGATTTTCTGAATGAGTCTGCCGCCGGATCCGCTGCACCCGAAAGCTACAAGGCCGCGCTAACGGCCATAAGCGAAGGCGACGTCACGCTGGCGGCGGTTGTTATCTCCGAAATTCGCGATGGTCTCTTGGCGGAAGGCGAGGGATCAAATCCAGCTGCTGCAGTGGTTGTCTCGCATCTTGGCGCTCTCTGGTTCTATGACGATCTGCCCAAAACCCTGGAGATTTATAAGGAGGCGTCGGCACTTGACCCCGAAAACGTCGAAGTTTGGATTTGGGTCGCCAACATCCTGCGCTGGAACGATCAATTCGAAACTGCGGTCTCGATATATGAATTGGGTTTAAGCCTATCGGAAGAAACCCAAGACCGAGCTCTTTCGGCGCGACTCTACGCGAATTTGGGCCGGCTTTATGTTCAAAAAGGCGAGCTGAATAATGGCATTGAGAATTTTATTTTCGCCGGCGAGATTTTGGAGACGTTGCAGGACAAGGCGGGTTTGGCTGAGATTTATGGCTATTTAGGCGAGACTTTCGCCCGTACTGTCGCCAGCGGCGCCGACAGCGATCAGGCTATCCAGTATTTGGATAAGGCAAATGAGCTCAATGTTGAACTTGGGCGTTTGGATTATGCGGCCACCGGTTTCAGCCAACTTGGCCAGCTCTATATGGCCGACGGTAACCCCGAACAGGCTGCCGAAGCCCTATTTAAGGCGTTGGAGTTCGCCTCAACCATAGAAGATTTGCCGATGATTGCCGATCGAAGTAGCGATTTGGGCATGACCTATTGGATACTCGATGAGTTGGACAAGGCGGGGGAATATCTGGCTCGTTCCCTGGCCGCAAACCAAGAATTGGGGAACATTTCCGGACTTGCTCAGCAGCACGAGAACCTCGGTTACTTGAGTGACGAGCTCGGTGACACGCAAGCGACCTGCACGCATTGGACGGCGGCCTTGGCGCTCTATCGTGAGCTTGAGGCCGAAGAGCCGGTGGAACATTATGGGCAGCTTGTCGAAGAGCTTGGTTGCGGTTAAGGCGCCGCTTTATTTTCTGCATGACCATTTTCTGCGCGATATGAACTTTAGCCGTCGTTTGACGAAAATGGTCGGTCTTGCCGCTATTTGCGGCGCCGTGTCCTTGGCGGTTATTTTCCATGTGCCAGCATCGGTATTTTTGGGGTACGGCAAATATTTGATCCCTGCTGATCCGGCTGCATCCCAGATATTGACACGTGATTTATTGGTCCGCGCTGACAGCCAAGGGGTTGAGTTTGGCGTTCATGCCGGTCTGCAGCGTTTGAGTGGACCTCATCGAGACCTGGAAAATCAATTGGCCAGCGCGTTCATGCGCCTTGCACTGGCCGATAGAGAGAGCCCTAGGCCGGTACGGTTGGCATTTGCCGCCCTCGCCAAGGGCGATACCCAACGTGCCGAAAATTGGTTTGCCGACCGGGCGGCCGAGCTTTCCAATGATCTCGATGCTTTTGACCCGGTTTACGACCCGGATCTTGAAGAGCAAAACGGCCGTCGGGCGGCTTTTCAAGCCGCAGCTGATGCGTCGACGGACTTGGCCGCTATGTTGCGCCTGGGTGGGAAGCGAGACCGGGCGCTGCAGGCCTATCGAGCGGCGGCGGTGATAAGCCCAGATCGGCTGCTGGGATGGTTGACCTATGGCCATGGGGCACTTTTGCTTGGTGAGCCCGACGAGGCGTTTGGCGCTTATGAACGGGTACTTGATCAGGCCGATATATATGCTGATCGGTCAATGACCGCCCTCGTCATGGGGGCGATGGCGCTGGTTTCCATTGACCAGGATAATTTAATTGACGCCAGCGCCTTTCAGCATGAAGAAATTCGCCTCGACGAAGAGGTTGGTGACCTGGACCGGGTCGCCATCGGCCTGCTGCATCTGGGTAAAATACATGAACTCGCCGGTGATATCGGTATCGCCCGGACATCTTATCGATCGGCCCTCGAATTGCAGATCGAGCTGGGAAACGCCTTGGAAACGACGCGGGCCCATATGTGGCTTGGCTTGCTGTATCTGACCCAGGGCGACAGCGATAACGGCTGCACGCATTTAAAGGCGATGGAGATCGCATATTTTCCCGAGTGGCAGCAACCGGCGGCATGCGACTGAAACATTCGAAACAATAGTTGCTTTTGCCGTTGCGGGGGCATGGTGTAGGATCCCGCCCTGATCAGGGGCATGTGTATTTTCTTGTTGAATTTCCGAGTGTTATCGTAAATTGAATGCCCGTTCTATTCTTGGGTCTGAAGGGGGCGAGAGCTTTTTTTATGAGTACTAATACGAATTTGTTGTCCGGTAAGCGCGGGCTTGTCATGGGTGTGGCGAACGAACGGTCGATCGCTTGGGGCGTTGCTCAGGTTGCGGCTGATAACGGCGCCGAGCTGGCTTTCACCTATCAAGGCGAGGCGCTTGAGAAGCGCGTTAAACCGTTGGCCGAAGGCGTTGGCGCCAAACTTGTCCTGCCTTGCGATGTAACCGACGACGCGTCGATGGACGCTATGTTCGCGACTCTAAAAGAGGAGTGGGGGCAGATCGATTTCGTTGTTCATGCGGTCGCCTTCTCCGATCGCGAGCAATTGAAGGGTAAATATGCGGCGACGACCCGCGAAAATTTCGCCAATACGATGAATATATCGGTCTTTTCGTTGACCGATGTGACCCGGCGCGCGTCCGAAATGATGCCCAATGGTGGCTCGATCATCACCATGTCTTATTTTGGCGCCGAGCGGGTGATGCCCCATTATAATGTGATGGGCGTTGCCAAGGCAGCGCTGGAGTCGAGCGTGCGTTATCTTGCCATGGACCTCGGGGGCCAAGGCATTCGCGTTAACGCGATATCTTCGGGGCCGATCAAAACACTCGCGGCCAGCGGTATTGGCGACTTCAGGGCGATTTTGCGCTGGAACGAACTCAATGCACCGATTAAGCGCAATGTGACCAATGAGGATGTGGGCAATGCCGCGCTATATCTGTTGAGCGATCTTTCTCCCGCCGTTACCGGTGAGACAATGCATGTCGATGGCGGGTATAATATTGTTGGTATGGTCAACCCTGAATCGGCAACGGGTGTTTCCGAAATGCTGGCAAAACTTGGCAATCACGATTAGCCCACGAAACGAGGTACGTCATGGCCGATAATAGTTTCGGCCGTCTGTTTCGAATGACGAGCTGGGGCGAAAGCCACGGCCCGGCAATTGGCTGTGTCGTCGATGGCGTACCGCCACGGGTAGCGTTGACGCAAAGTGATATCCAGGTTTGGCTGGACCGACGTCGCCCCGGCCAATCGCGCTTCACTACCCAGCGCAAAGAGCCTGACATGGTCAAAATTCTTTCCGGAGTTTATCAGGGACTGACGACCGGCACGCCGATTAGCCTGATGATCGAGAATGTCGATCAGCGCTCGAAGGATTATGGCGAGATCGAGCAGACCTATCGACCGGGTCATGCGGATTTCACCTATGATGTTAAATACGGTATTCGCGATCCGCGCGGCGGCGGCCGTTCGTCGGCGCGCGAAACCGCGTCGAGGGTGGCCGCCGGTGGGGTGGCACGCCGGGTGCTGGCCGAAATCGATGGAAATATTTTGATCCGCGGTGCCCTTATTCAAATCGGCGATCAAAAAATTGACCGGGCAAAATGGGATTGGGCGGCGGTCGAGGACAACCCCTTTTGGTGCCCGGATGCCGATATGGTGGCAGTTTGGGAAGACCTGCTTGATGCGACCCGTAAGGCGGGCTCATCCCTTGGTGCCGTGGTTGAAATCGTTGCTTCGGGTGTTCCGGCAGGACTTGGCGCGCCGGTCTATGGCAAACTCGATGCCGACCTTGCGTCCGCGATGATGGGAATTAATGCGGTAAAGGGTGTCGAGATTGGGGCTGGTTTTGGTGCCGCCGCGCTGAATGGCGAAGAAAATGCTGATGAAATGCGCATGTCGGGCGATGAGGTTTCGTTTTTGTCCAATCAAGCCGGTGGGGTTCTGGGAGGTATTTCGACTGGCCAAGACATCGTCTTGCGTTTTGCCGTTAAACCGACCAGCTCAATTCTGACCCCGCGCCAGACGGTGACCCGGGCCGGCGAAGACGCCGAAGTTTCCACCAAGGGACGGCATGATCCTTGTGTCGGTATTCGTGCCGTTCCGGTGGGTGAAGCGATGATGGCGATCACCCTCGTTGACCATTTGTTGCGGCATCGCGGGCAGGTTGGCGCGCCGGGTCGGTTTCCACCACCGGCATAGTCTTCTTGAATAAGCGCCGGTTGACGCGTATTAAGCGCCCGCGCCTAATTTATCTAAAGCCCGCACTAAAGATTGAATTTTTTGATGACGGACCCGACACTTATCCGCAATTTCGCCATTGTCGCCCATATCGATCATGGCAAATCGACCCTCGCCGACAGACTGATTGAAGTCTGCGGAGGGCTGAGTGAGCGCGAAATGAAGTCGCAGGTGCTCGATTCGATGGAACTGGAGCGCGAGCGCGGGATTACGATTAAGGCCCAAACCGTACGTCTGGCCTATAAAGCGCGCGACGGACTGACTTATCAGCTGAACCTCATGGATACGCCGGGGCATGTTGATTTCACCTATGAGGTGAGCCGCTCTTTAAGTGCGTGCGAGGGCTCCATTTTGCTGGTCGATGCGAGCCAAGGGGTCGAGGCGCAAACCCTCGCCAATGCTTATCTCGCCATTGAAGCCGGCCACGAAGTCGTGCCGGTGCTGAATAAAATCGATCTGCCCGCCGCAGAACCTCAGCGTATCAAAGCACAAATTGAGGAAGTGGTTGGCATCGCGGCCGAGGATGCCTTGGAAATTTCGGCAAAAACCGGTGAAGGAGTCGCCGAAGTTCTCGAAACTCTGGTCGAAAAACTGCCGGCACCGGTAGGTGATCGCACCAAGCCGCTGCAGGCTCTGCTGGTCGATAGCTGGTACGATTCTTATCTCGGCGTCGTTACCCTGGTACGGGTGCGCGAAGGGGTGCTTCGGCCAGGGCAGAAAATTCTAATGATGGCTGCCGGACGCTCCTACAAGGTGGATCAAGTTGGCGTGTTTACTCCCGCCCGCGAAAATGTCGATGAGCTTGGCCCCGGCGAAGTCGGGTTTCTAACCGCGTCTATCAAGACTGTTGCCGATTGTCAGGTCGGTGATACGGTCACCGATGACGGCAACCCAACCCAATCGGCGCTGGACGGTTTTAAGCCGTCGGTCCCGGTTGTTTTTTGCTCATTATTTCCGGCCGATGCGGCAGACTATGAAGATCTGCGTGAGAGCCTGGCCAAGTTGCGCCTGAACGATTCAAGTTTCGTCTTCGAGCCGGAAAATAGTCAGGCTCTCGGCGTCGGGTTTCGCTGCGGTTTTCTTGGGCTGCTGCATATGGAGATCGTTCAAGAGCGGCTTGACCGCGAATTTGATCTCAATCTTATCGCGACGGCACCGTCGGTTGTCTATCGGCTGCACATGCGCAACGGCTCACTTCTTGAGCTGCACAACCCATCCGACTATCCCGATGTGATGAAAATAGCGTCGATCGAAGAGCCTTGGATCAAGGCGTCGATTATGGTGCCCGACCAATATCTGGGGGCGATACTCTCGCTGTGCACCGAGCGCCGCGGTGAGCAGGTTGAGCTTACCTATGTCGGTAATCGTGCCATGGTCATTTATCGATTGCCATTAAACGAAGTGGTGTTCGATTTTTACGACCGGCTAAAATCGGTATCGAGCGGTTATGCCAGTCTCGATTACGAATTGGATGGGTTTCGTGAAAGCGATTTGGTGAAAGTAACAATATTGGTCAATGCCGAGCCAATTGACGCGCTTTCGTTGATTGTCCACGAGAGTTCTGCTGAGCCCCGGGGCCGGGCGATGTGCCAGCGTCTAAAAGACCTCGTTCCTCGCCAACTTTTTAAGATCGCCATTCAAGCGGCTATTGGCGGCAAGGTAATCGCGCGCGAAACCGTTGGCGCCATGCGTAAAGACGTTACCGCAAAATGCTATGGCGGCGATGCGACCCGTAAACGCAAACTGCTGGATAAGCAGAAAAAGGGTAAAAAACGTATGCGCCAATTCGGTAATGTTGAAATACCGCAATCGGCATTTATCTCGGCTCTGAAAATGAGCGAGGACTAAGATCGATATTGACTGACAAGCGTTTGTTGCTGAAACGACGCGCATGCCTTGACTATTGTCGCTGGGCAAACCCTGGGTTATTCTCCATTCTGAGTTAGTATAGGCGACTGGCAAGACACAAGTTCCTAGCATACCACCTTGACGCAACGGATGGACTCACGCGGCGGAATTGAGCCTCATCTTTGCATCACATTGTTTTCGATTTAATATTTTAGATCAATGACTTAACTTGAATGAAGGTTTCCGCTGAATTTGAGGAGGCGTTATGGTCCGGGCGATTTTGCCGGATATTTTTTGCCGCAATAACGGCGGTCAACGCGGTCGGCTGGGCCTTCTTTCGGCAGGCTATATTTGTGTGTTGGCGCTTTGCGCCAGTCTCGGCATAACCCATGCCAAGGCCCAAGAGGTTCCTAATATTACCGTAAATCTTGGTGCTTTGAATGCGTTGCCACCGTTGTCGCCACCGTCGTCGGCGGCGATCCCGCAAGACGCTCCGATCGAGGCTCCAAAATCGCGCCTTGATCTCCGTCTAGCGGCAGGGCTGGGCCTATTACCTGATCAGCGCCCGGCGTTTCTTGGGCCAACGCAACCCCTGCCGCCACCCGAAACCCCTGTTCTTGGCGAGCCTGAAACCCGATCCGAGAGTACGGCGGCGGTACCCCAAAATAACAGCTTCAATGTAGAACCGGTGACCCCGCCCCGGGAGAGAGTGAACCAGGCCCCACCGTCGGAACCCGTTCGAGAAGAGCTGGTCATGCGGATCGGTTTTCAGTCGGCTTCCGCCATTCTGGTTGATGACAATAAAGAGGGTTTGCGTGAAATAGCTGCCGCAATGCAGTCCAATACTGGCCTCGGATTAAAGCTACTGGCCTACGCAGAGCGGGAAAATGAAACGGAACTTTTTGCCCGGCGGTTATCCTTGTCACGGAGCCTGGCAGTTCGCAATTTTCTAATCGCCGAGGGAATTGAGCAAACGCGCATAATCGTTCAAGCTCTGGGCGCAACCGAAGGCGTATCCGACGGCGGCGACATCGGGGAAAATCGGGTCGACGCATATATCATACGGCGTTAGTGGAGTAAGTACGAATGGCTATCGATATCCGTCCCGGCGAGGGACGACCGCCTGCATATCAAAGTGCGTCAAATTTGGAAGCGCCCAGGGTCGGCGCGAACGGCGCGCGATGGAGCGGTGCGGGCCCGATTAGCCAGCCGACACCCTATATCATCAGAATGCTGGTATTTCTGGCCATAGTGGCCGGAGGGATCGGCGCCGCGCTTTATTTTCAATATGACGCGCTGGCGACGGCCTTTGGCCATAACATCGTGCTCAACAGTGCAATTTTTGTGGTCTATGGGCTTGGTGTCGCCTTTATCTTGTATGAGGCGATTATGCTTGGCGGCAATGCGCGGTGGGCAAATATGGCGGCTCGCAACAGGGTCGATGGGCGCGCCGGACCTACGAACCCGCCCAAATTGATGGCTTCATTGGGATCGGCGCTGGCCGGAATTGGCAGCAAATCCTTATCGGCGCCATTGGTGACGTCACTGTTGGATGGTGTCGGCTCGCGACTTGGCGAAGCGCGGGAAACGGCGCGCTATATTATCGGGTTACTGATTTTTCTCGGTCTTTTTGGAACCTTTTGGGGCCTGCTGGGGACGATAAACGCCGTGGCGGACGTTATTGGCCAGCTCGACCCTCAGGCGGGGGAGCTTTCCGTATTATTCGGTGATCTTACTCGTGGGTTGCAAGCGCCGCTGGAGGGGATGGGTACCGCTTTTTCGACCTCTCTTTTTGGTCTGGCCGCGTCGATCTTGCTGGGTTTTCTTGATCTGCAGGCCGGGCAGGCGCAGAACCGGTTTTATAATGACTTGGAGGAATGGCTGACGGCGAATGTCGGCTATGACGATCCCTTGGAAAGCCTCGAAGCCGGGGGAACCCAGGGTCAGAATATTCCGGCTTATATCAATGCATTGCTGCGCAAATCGGCGGAGTCTTTGGATGATTTGAGCGGCGTGATTGCCCATCAATATGAGGCCCAGCAAATCTCCAACCATGCGGTGGCAACCTTATCCAACCAACTTTCGACATTGATCGACCAGATGCGGGTCGAGCAGGATGTGTTGAAAATCTTGGCCGAAAACCAGGCCTCAGCCAACAACGGTATTGACGAGGTAACACGCGGCCATATCCGCAATACCGACACCCATTTGGCGCGGCTGGTCGACGATATCGCTGCGGCGCGGGGGCAATTCATCGCCGAACTGCGACAAGAGATACGTCTCGTTTCCCGCACTATTGCGGTTGCCGCCGAGGGTGAGGTTGGGGAGGATGTGCCGGTGGTGCCGGACCGTGACGGACGGCGGGTCCGCTGATGGCCATTGCGCGCAGACAAGGTGGCCTGAACCAGAATTACTGGCCGGGTTTTGTTGATGCCCTGGCGGCATTTTTGATGGTTTCGGTATTCCTGGTCATGGTCTTTGCCTTGGCCCAGTTTTCATTTTCCGAACTTTTATCGCAGAGCGAGGGCCAGGTCTCGACGTTGGAGGGGCGGCTATCGGGTTTGCGCCGCGACGCCAACGCGGCCCGTGAAGCGGCTGCCCTCAGCCAAGCAGAACTTGCCGAGGCTTTGGCGTCTCTCGGCTTGACCACCCAGCAATTGACCGAAGAACGGATCGCCAGCGAGACCGCGCGGGGTCGTGCAGATGGTCTCGCCTTGAGGCTTACTGCGGCCGAGGAACGGGTCGCGGCGACAGTTGAAAGCCTTTCAGCCCGGGGGGCGCGTATCCTCGAACTTGTCGCGTCGGTCGAAGCCCTTGAAGGCGCGTTGGGAGAAAGTAGTGAAAACGTGTCGCGGCTCGGGGCGCAAAATATCACGCTGGAGGAGCAGCTCGCCCGGTTAACCGAGGAATTGTCGGCAATCTCTGCATCCTTGGCCGAAACTGAAGTCAGGTCCGGGGCCCAGGCAATTGAAATCGAGGATTTGACGGGGCAATTATCCTTGGCCCTGGCTCGTGAAGTTGAAGAGCTTGAGCGGTATCGGTCCGAGTTTTTCGGTCGGTTGAGAGATCTCCTCGGTGAACAAGACGGGATCCAAATTGTTGGCGACCGGTTCGTCTTGCAGTCGGAAATATTGTTTCCCAGTAGCCAGGCTAGCTTGACCCAGCGCGGCCAGTTGGAACTGACCCAACTTGCCACAACATTGCGGGAAATTACGGCGGAAATTCCGTCCGACATTGATTGGATTCTCCGGGTCGGCGGTCATACCGATATCCAGCCGATTGCGACTGCCCAATATCCCTCGAACTGGGAACTTTCAATGTCGCGGGCGCTGGACGTGGTGAAATTTCTAATCGCCGAAGGCCTGCCGCCTGAACGGCTAATTGCCGCCGGGTTTGGCGAGTATCAGCCACTTGACGACGGCATTAGCGAAGAAGCATTCGCCCGCAATCGCCGCATCGAATTTAAATTGACCGAGCGCTAGTCGGCCGCTTCGACGTCCCGGTCAATGTTAAATTGTAGTTCCGCAAGCCGAGCATAAAGACCGTCTTCCGCGATCAGTGCGTCGTGGGTTCCGGTGGCGACAATACGCCCGTTATCGAGCACGGCGATCTGGTCGGCGGCGCGGATTGTTGCTAGGCGGTGGGCGATGGCGATAGTGGTCCGCCCCACCATAAGCCGCTCCAATGCCGCTTGAACCAGCCGTTCGTTTTCCGCGTCGAGGGCGCTGGTTGCCTCGTCAAGCAGGAGGATTTTTGGGTCCTTTAATATGGCTCTAGCGATCGAAATGCGTTGGCGTTGGCCACCGGAAAGCCGGACACCTTTTTCCCCCAGAAACGTATCAAACCCCTCGGGAAGGCCATCCAGAAAATCTGCAGCAGCCGCCATTTCGGCAGCATGACGAACATCGGCGTCGCTGGCTTCGGGTTTTGCGTAGCGTATATTTTCCCAGGCATTGGCTGAAAAAATCACTGGGTCTTGGGAAACCAAGCCGAACTGATCGCGAAGTTCGGCTGGATCGAGTTTATTTAGCTCAATGCCAGATAATTCTATTGTTCCGGCCTGTGGGTCGTAGAACCGCAACAGCAATTGCAGAACCGTCGTCTTTCCTGCACCCGATGGGCCGACCAGTGCCAGGGTTTTTCCGGTTTCAACGGTGAGATTGAATTCGGATAGGGAGGGTTGATCGGGGCGAGAGGGATAATGAAACGTCACATTTTCGAAGGTGACTTTAGCCTGCATTGGGTTTGGCAGTTCGGCAGGAGTTTCCGGGGCTGTGATATCGGGTTTGGTTGCCAGCATTTCCAGCAGCCGCTCAAGCGCCCCAGCCGCCCGTTGGAGATCGCCGATCACTTCGGAGATCGCGCCAACCGACCCGGCAACGACAATGGCGTAAAAAATAAAAGCCGAAAGTTGACCTGGCGATATTGTGCCCTCGATAACGTCTCGACCGCCGATCCACATGATGACGCCGATGGCGCTGAATACGAGCAATATGACTGTGGCGGTCAATAATGCACGGGCGCGTATGCGTCCGATTGCAGTGCTAAAGGCATCCTCGACCCGCTCGCCAAACTGTAACCTGTCGACGGTTTCGTGACCGTAGGCCTGAACGGTTCGGATATTGTTTAAGCTTTCGTCGAGATGGGCGCCTACATCGGCAATCCGATCCTGGGAGGTGCGGCTCAAAGCCCGGACTTTGCGTCCGAAAACCAGAATAGGCACCAGCACCAGCGGCACGACCAGAGCGACCAATCCGGTCAGTTTTGGGCTGGTGATCGCCAGCATCACCGTGCCGCCGAGAAACAGCAGCAGGTTGCGCAAGGCCATTGAAGCCGACGATCCGACAACGGTCTGTAGGAGTGTCGTGTCGGTGGTCAGGCGAGATTGGATCTCACCGACCCGAGTGGTTTCAAAATAGCCCGGGCTGAGTGTCAGAATATGATTGTAAACGGCCCGGCGTAAATCTGCGACGACCCGCTCACCTATCCAGGAAACCAGAAAAAACCGGCTATAGGTGGCAACGGCCAGGACGACGACAATGAGCAAAAGGAATATCAACGCGCGATCGAGAGTAGCGGTATCGGAGCCGGCAAATCCATTATCCACCAGCCCCCGCAGCCCTTGCCCCATAACAAGTACGGTAGCGGCGGCGACGGTCAGTGCGATCAATGCGCCGACGATTTGCAGTCGGCAAGGCGCTAGAAATCGACCCAATCGACTTAAATCTCGGATATTGCCACGCGGCTGATCTTGCCGCTCGGCGGTGTCGTTTCGCGGTCGTGCCATGACGTTATTCCTAAAAATCTATCGGCGGGCGTGCAAAGCGCCCCTTTTCATTTACGATTTAACAGCCACCACCGGCCTCGACAAGCCGCCATATGCCATGACGTCCGGTTCAACCATAGTTCGGACCAGGTGCGATATTGGGGCTTGCCCATTGTTGAAGCCTTGGATATAACGCCCACCACCCATTCATATTTGTAGCCGGGACGCCAAGCACATGAAAAAAGACATTCATCCCGATTATCACGAGATCACCGTTCAGATGACCGACGGTACTGAGTATAAGACCCGCTCGACTTATGGCGCTGCGGGCGACGTATTGCGTCTCGATATCGATCCGAAGGTTCATCCGGCCTGGACTGGTGAACATAGGCTGATGGATTCCGGCGGTCAGGTCGCAAAATTCAACAAACGCTATGCTAATCTCGGCCTGAAATAGCCGTAATTCAAGGCGTTAAATAAGGGTCCCTTTTGGGGCCCTTTTTTGCGTCCAGATTTTGGGTCCGGTTGTCGGGTCTTCTGCTCTTGAACGGCGTAGTCCCATACCTACATGAAGGGTGCCGCCAGGGATGCCGCAGTAAAGTGGGTCCCAGCAAATACGCGGTCAATTAATCGGGTCAGACCATTGAGGTGGGCCCATGTTCAAACCCACTGTTGCTTCTAAGGAGGGCAGTTGCCATGACACCTTTTGATCTCACACCTTTATTCCGGTCCACGGTCGGTTTCGACCGTTTGAACCGCCTTGTGGATGCGTCATTTGAGACCTCGGACGGGCCAGTTTATCCGCCCTATAACATCGAAAAACTTGACGATGACAAATACCGCATCACGATGGCGGTTGCCGGTTTTGGCCTGGATGACATAGATCTCGTCGAGCAGGATGGAACCCTATTGGTTACCACCAAGGGCCGCGAGGAGAAACGCGGCGATGTGCAATATTTGCATCGAGGCATTGCCGGCCGAGCCTTTAAGCGGCGGTTTGCTCTCGCCGAGCATGTTTTTGTCATTGGGGCCGGTCTTGAAAATGGACTGCTGCATATTGAACTTGAGCGCCAATTGCCCGAGGCAAAAAAGCCTCGAACAATTAAGATCGAGCGCCCGAGCAAACAGCATCGCCTGGTCGGCAAGAAAGCCGCCTAATTTAGCCCTGTCAGGACTTTGAACGATTGGGCGTGATCCGCAATTGGTCACGCCCAATTTTAATTTATGAGCTTAATCAGCGGCCCATACGTTCCAATTCGATCCGCGCACCGTCATATTCGACAAAGGTGGTCACGCCGAGTTCAATTGTGCGTTCGAAAAAAGCCGAAGCCTGTTTGGCGTCGCCCTGCATAAGGAACATTTGGCCTATATAAAACATCGCTTCGGTCGCGAGGCCGGCGGCCCGTTGTGGATCCTGGGGGTCGCGGGCCAGTTGGACCAGTTCATTCGGTGTGAGTTCACCAAGAAACATATTAACGATCGGGGCCGGCCAGGCATCTTGGCGCAACCGTCTCGTTTCGGTGCGCAAATTGCGCAACCCTAGGTCCGATTGGTTTGACCTGGTCATCGCCATAAAACGCCATAGGGAGGTATACGGGTCTTTTTCAATATCGAAGGCGGCTTCGAAGTCGGTAGCGGAATCGCGGTAGCGGCCCATGAAAAAGAGGGCCCGGGCCCGGTTGCGGGTGGCAAATGCCCAGACCGGCCGGATGGTTAGGGCATTTGTATGGTCGGCGACGGCAAGGTCATATTGACCCAAATCCTTATAGGCGAGGCCGCGCAGATTATAGACTTCGGCGTCGTCGGGCGTTCCGACCTCCAAGGCTTGGGTGAAATCCGATACCGCCTGTTCGCCTCGGCCGAGGGCTCGTAACGCGATCCCGCGCGAGGCCCAGGCAAGTTGGTGATCGGGCCGCAACAAAACGGTTTGGGTAAAATCTTGAACCGCTTGTTCGACGTTTCCAACCTGAATATGGACGCCGCCGCGGTTGAAATATACGGCCGCTTGATTGTTTGGGGTTAGCTCGCCAGATTCCAGAGCACGCCGGTATAATGCGATCGCGCCTTCCAGGTCGCCGTCATCGGCGGCATCATCTGCAGCTCTTGCGTCGTCAAGGGGGTCGGCCCAGGCGGGGGTCGAACTAAGTAGCGCGGCACCCGAAATGAACGCGCCAAATGCAAGCAATGTGAAAACAGATCGGCTGAGGAAAAACGGCCGTGACAAACGGTTCAGATCATTCGTGTACATCAAACGCGACTCCATTTTCAGATCGATTTGTGCCAGATATCCCGAGTATGCCGAATCTGATTACAAAGGCCAAGGGAGACGGCTAGATTTGCCAGAAAACCAGCCCGAACTCCTAATCTTTGGGGCCCTGGGGGCTGCCGACGGTAACTCCGGCCATCCAGTCTGGAATTTTAGTGCTCCCGGAACTCGCCTCATCCGGGGTGGCGACTGGTTCAGGCATTGGTGTTTCTTCGGCCGGTTTACGGCCGGCTTTGCGTGCTTTCTCGACCGCTTGATCGAGATCGACCTGGCGGCATAGTCCAACCGTTACCGGGTCGCGTGGGCGAATATTTGATGAATTCCAGTGGCTTCGCTCGCGGATTGCCCCGACCGTCGGCTTTGTCGTGCCGATCAATCGACAGATTTGCGGGTCGTTTAGCTCCGGGAAGTAACGGAGTAAAAAGGCGATCGCGTCGGGTTTATCCTGGCGCTTGGAAACCGGCACGTAGCGGGGACCCTTGGTGCGTTTCATCGGTGCCGGGTTTTCGCTCAGCTTAACTTTTAGGCGGGCCGTCGGGTCTTCTAGACAGCGTTCAATCTCGGCCTTATCCAGTTGGCCGTTGCTCATCGGGTCGAGGCCTTTGATCCCGATCGCGACTTCACCGTCGGCGATGCCCTGCACTTCAAGCTCGTGCAGACCGCTGAAGGCGGCAATCTGTTTGAATGTTAGGGCCGTGTTCTCAACCAGCCATACGGCGGTCGCTTTGGGCATAAGGGGCTGTGCCATTGATCTCACCCGTGAATCTGTGTTGTTGGTAAATTTTTATCCGTGTGATCAGCCGACCTTGGCCTAGAAGGGCACCTGCTCATCAGGTCTCTACCAGGGCGCGGTCAATCACAATTATCGGAATAGGATAGTTATAGGCGGCGCGCCGCCGAATGCAAGATTGATTTAAGGGGACCGCCAACTCCTTGCAGGGGCCGCTATTGTGCTTTGCCCGGACATAAAATTATTTTACCGCAATGTTGACCAGCCTCCATCATCGTGTGCGCTTGCGCTGCCTCGTTTAACGGAAAGACCGCCGAGATTTGCGGCCGAACCCGGCCCGCTTCTATGAGCGGCCAGACCTTTGTTTTTAGCGCCTCGGCAATTGCCCCTTTGAAGGCAATGTCGCGGGGACGAAGCGTCGAGCCGGTCACGGTCAATCGGCGCGGCATCAGCTGGCGCAAATCAAGTTCGGCCCGGGGTCCGTTGAGAAAGGCGATTTGGACGAGCCGGCCATCAGTGCTGAGGCTCGCCAGATTGCGGGCGAAATAGTCGCCGCCGACCATATCGAGAATGACATTCACCCCCTTGCCCTGGCTAATCTTGGCGATTTCCTCGACAAAATCCTGGGTCTTATAATTGATCGCGGATGCTGCGCCCAAATTGAGGCAGGCAGTGCATTTTTCATCGGTTCCTGCGGTCACATAAACCGTCGCGCCAAAGGCGGTTGCCAAGGAAATTGTCGTCGTGCCGATGCCGCTGGTACCTCCATGCACCAACAGCGTTTCACCAGATTTCAGTTGGGCCCGATCAAAGACGTTTGACCAGACGGTAAAAAAGGTCTCCGGCAGGCCCGCGGCCTCGGTCATTGTGAGGCCTTTCGGGATCGGCAGCGACTGGGCCAACGGCGCAATCGCAAATTCGCTATATCCACCGCCGGTCAGCAAGGCGCATAGAGTGTCGCCAATTTGCCAGTTCGATGCGCTTTGGTCCCCAAGGGCAACGATCTCGCCGGCAATCTCCAACCCCGGAACATCCGACGCCCCTTTTGGTGGCGGATAATGGCCGAGGCGCTGGACGATATCGGGTCGATTAACGCCGGCGGCGCAGACCCGCACCAAGGCCTCGTCGGGCCCTGGTACGGCAATCGGACGGATGGCTGGGGTCAAAACCTCCGGGCCACCGAATTTAGATATTTCGATGACCTGCATGGTTTCCGGCAATGACATTTTTGACCTCTGTGGTTTGAGGGGTGTTCAAGACATCTTAAGAAGTTAATCTGGCTGCTGCAGGTATATTTGCCCACCCATTATCAGAGATGGTAAAAACTGGAGACGCTCGATCAATGAAAGGCATGTTCCATGGACGCTGATGACCTTGAGCCCCTCAATCAGTCAAAAAAAGCCTTTAAGCCAGTTGATGTCGCCACCCTGTC
Source organism: Alphaproteobacteria bacterium (assembly GCA_021774575.1). GTDB lineage: Bacteria > Pseudomonadota > Alphaproteobacteria > UBA6615 > UBA6615 > JAJFIX01. The sequence continues at coordinate 73,994 of JAJFIX010000038.1, forward strand.
GATCAAGGAATTGGGCGAATACATTGATTTCTTAAACACCGAGATCCAGCGTGCTGACGCTGAAATCGCGGCAAAAAAAGCGTCGATCAGCGCCGCCGACCAACTGTTTAATAATTAGCGTCTGCCACCTTGCGCCGCCGTCCCGATGAAGCTAGCTTCCCAGTGTGTCCTTCAAACGGAACACGGTTTGCATAAGCACAAGCCATAAAGCGCGGGTATGATGTAATGGTAGCCTGTGACCTTCCCAAGGTCGACGCGCGAGTTCGATTCTCGCTACCCGCTCCATTAAAAGCTGGTCCGATCAATGTACACCGGATACATACTTAACAACCTCGGGCCGCAGGCTGCCAGGCTAACTGTGAAAAGGGTCATGATGTGCACTCCCCACTAGGAGGAGGGGCGAATGGCTGCCGGGCGGCGCGAGCTTATTTGTGGATTTTTGTTGCTTCGTCAGTCTTTCAGGTATCAGCATGAATGCGCTTGAGCAGTTATTGGCGAAGTACCCATCTTCGATTGCAACGATTGCATCCCTAGCAACTGTCGTCGCTGTCATTGTGGCTCTTTATCTCGCCCGGCGGCAGTCTCGACCCCGCCTAAAGATATTTGTAGATGTTAGGCATTACATCTCAACGGAGGCACAATTGGAGTCAGATACGATCGATCCGATCGATGCACCCAGGAAGATATCCGTTACAATTTTCAATATTGGACCAGTACCAGTTTCCATCATGTACTGGAGTTCTTTCTATTGGAGGGTGTTTGGTTCGAAACAAGCAGGGATACAGAACCCGGCCGAACCGACTTTTCGAAGTAAGCCTATCGAATTGCTTCCCGGAAAATCGGCGACGATTGTGTTGTCCGACGACCTCAACGCTCACACAGAAATGCTGAAGAGGTTGGCGGCGAAATCTTGGCTTGGACGAACTGCACTGCGGTTCCCGAGCCTCACAGCAAGTACAGAGGTCGGTGATCGCTTTCGTGCGAAGATGAGAAAATCACTCCGCGTACTTTCCCGCAGCGCTTAGGCTAAATAGCTACTTCCATAATCAAAACTCGTTAGCCTTGGGCGCTTACATGCAAGGGGCAGAATTGATCTCGGCATTTGACGCTTCGACTACCTAGTTATGCACCTTGTTCCGGGCGTGGCGGATCGGCGGCCACCGCTCTCGGGCGCGTGTCCACATCAACATAAACTTCCATGTCATCGTCGATCAGTGCGCTTAACATGCGGATAAGACGGTCCAGCGAGATGCGGCTAAAATCGGCGTTGCGGACGCGGGAAAAATCACCGGCGTCGAAGCCGGTTCTTTTTTGCGCCGCGCGGACGCTGAGCTTGGCATCGTCTAAATTATTGATGATCCGGGCCGCCACCCGCGCCTTGGAATGACGTAGGTCTGCATCCGGTGTACCAAAATCGTCGAAAATATTACCACTGCCGCGAACTATCTCAATTTCTTCTTGCTTGCTCATCTTCCAATTCCTTCTTCAGCGCTCTAATCCGCCCGGCGATTTTATCCGTTTCCTGATTTGGGGTTTTGATGCCTGTTTTTGATTTCTTCTGAAAGGCATGAACCACCCAAATATCGTCTCCGATTTTAACGCAGTACACCGTGCGGTAAACATCGGTTTTGTATCTAGGAGCAATTTCGAAGACGCCCGGCCCAAAAACCTTTCATCGGCTTCGCCAAGTCCGATTTTGCACCCGCCGCTGCGATATCGAGCGCGTTCCAAATTCTATCCTGAGCCCCTCCAGGAAATTTCAAGAAATTTTTCCGGGCGGCCTTGAGCCAAGATACGGGCCGCGAAATTTCACCGTTGTCGTCGCTCACAATAAAAGTCCTATTTGGGCTATGTTGGCATATTTGCCAACAACTGTCAAGGAGGCTCATAACCATTGTCTAAAGTAGATCAGTTTTGAAGCTTGGTAATCTCGGCGAGTAGTTCGAACCAAAATATCCTCATATACGAAATTCGATAAGCAAAAAATATCATATAAAACAAATGCTTGACGAGTGTGCGCCCTAACTTCCCAGGGCGCGATGCCCGTGTTCGATTCCAGCTGCTCGTTTCAAGGCGTTGTCCGCAGCTCTCCCCATATTTGCAATAGCTCAGGCAAAATATTTTGCTGCCGTTTCGCCGGAATTTGGGTTTTGGTCAGTATGCTGCGGTGCGAGCCTTGAGGCTTGTGGTAATTTCCGGCATATGGTTGAGCCCATCAACCATCCCCCGTCGACAAGGACGAATTTAAAACCATGGCAGGTCGATCAATGAGCCCAGGCGATTGGGCGCTACTCGTCGTTTTGTCGATATGTTGGGGTGGCTCTTTTTTCTTTATTGAACTGGCGTTGGATGGCTTTTCGCCGCTGACTTTGGTCTTTGGGCGGTTGTCAACGGCATCTGCGGTTCTTTGGATCTATGTGCAGTCTATTGGCGGCCGGTTTCCCAAGTCGGCGCGTGTCTGGGGGATGTTTGCGGTCATGGGGCTGGTCGGAAATGCCGTGCCCTTCAGCCTGATTTCTTGGGGTCAGCTTCATATCGATGGTGGGTTGGCCTCTATTCTCAATGCACCGGTCCCGCTCTTTACTGCTGTTCTGGCCTATCGTTTTGCCAGGGATGAACGGCTTTCGGCGGGGCGCGGGTTTGGCATTGTTCTAGGGTTTGCGGCGATTATTGTGATGGTTGGTCCGCATTTTCTTCTGGGCTTTGATGCCCAGGGTTTGGGGCAGCTCGCGGTGCTCGCCGGGGCGTTTTCTTACGCGGTCGCTTCGATTTATGGGCGACGGCTCTCCGAACTTCCGGTTTCGGTAGTCTCGGCTGGTGTGCTGACAATGGCGGCCGTTATAATGCTGCCCCCGACATTAATTTTCGATGCTCCCTGGCAACTCCGGCCCGACTTGATGGCGCTGGCGGCCCTTGGCGGTTTGGCGTTGATCAGCACCGTCGGCGCTTATCTCATTTTTTTCCGACTCTTGGAACGAACCGGAGCGACGAACGTTTCCCTGGTAACCTTTCTTATTCCGGTCAGCGCCCTGATATTGGGTGGTGTGTTTCTTGGGGAACGGCTCGATTGGTGGGCGTTTGCTGGAATGGCCCTGCTGTTTACCGGATTAGCAATTGTCGATGGACGGTTGGTGGCTTCGATCGCGGCAAAACGGGTTGCAAACAAAAAGGGCGGCTCCTGAGAGCCGCCCTCGTTGACCATAGAGCCGATTGAATATTAGCCCATTTGATATTACTGGGGCACGTTGCCCAGCACACCTTCGACATAATAATTCATGCCGAGCAAGACACCGTCTTCAATGGTCTCACCTGCGGCAGCAACAACAGTTCCTGATTGGTCTTTGATCGGTCCGTCGAAGGCATGAACCGCACCCGAGGTCAGGTCCGCTTCTAATGCTTGCACGGCGGCAAGCACGTCGGCGGGCAACCAGCTGGCATAGGGGCCCATTTGCTGCATTGAAGAATTGAGTCCGTTCCATGTGTCGGTAGAGACCCAGGTTCCGTCGAGAACGGCTTGGACCCGCTCAATATAATATGGCTCCCAATTGTCGATCAGCGACGTGGCAACGGAATCCGGCGCGAATGAGGAATTGTCGACGGTTTGTCCAAAGGAAATCGCGCCTCTTTCGGCTGCGGCGAGCAATGGCGCCGGCGAATCCACATGTTGGACGATGACATCGGCGCCCTGATCCAACAATGTCTCGGCAGCCTGTGCGTCCTTTGCCGCGTCAATCCAGGAATTTACCCAAATCACCCGGACCTCGGCTTCAGGATTGACCCGCCGCATGGCGATGGTAAAGGCATTGATACCCCGGATGACCTCGGGAATTGGGAACGAGCCGATATACCCGATGACATTGGATTCCGTCATCATGCCGGCGATCGTGCCCAAAATTGGGCGACCTTCATAGAACCGGCCGGAATATGTCGAGACATTGTCCGCGCGTTTAAACCCGGTGGCATGTTCGAATTTTACGTCGGGGAAATCCTCGGCCACTTTCAAGGTTGGGTTCATGAAGCCAAAGGATGTGGTGAAGATCAACTCGTGGCCGCTCTCGGCGAGCTGACGAATAACCCGCTCGGCATCGGGGCCTTCTGGAACCAGCTCGACGAAGCTCGTTTCAACGGCATCGCCGAAACGCTCTTCAACGGCCAAGCGCCCGAGATCGTGCTGCTGTGACCAGCCATTATCATTCTGCGGCCCGACATAGACGAACCCGACTTTCAGCGGCTGAGCCTCGGCAGAGCCGGTAAAGCCAGTAGCAGATATCGCCACAAAAGCAATTGCGGCGAAAGTTGATTGCAGAATTCTTTTCATTGTTTCCTCACTGGTTGGGGTTATTTAAGCGTGTTTTCCCATTTAAAATTTGGTGTCGCAAATTTTGTCACGCTGTTGGATGGAACGCTTTGCCGATACAGGCTGGGGCGTCCAGGAGAAACTTAGTCGAGTCTCTTGATATGATGACAAGGACAATAATCGTTACGAGATAAGGCAATGCTCCCATAAATTCCGTTGCGATTGGCAGGCCCAGGCCTTGAACGGCGAGCTGGCCAATCCAGAAAATACCGAAGAGATAGGCGCCCAATAGTAACCGCAAAGGGCGCCAGGCGGCAAAGACAATGAGCGCCAGCGCAATCCAGCCGCGCCCGGCGGTCATTCCCTCCGCCCAAAGGGAGGTTGCTGCCAACGATAAATACGCCCCGCCAAGGCCCGCCATCATGCCGCCAAACGCCACCGCCGCGTATCGAATTCTGATCACTCGATAGCCGATCGCATGGGCGGAATCGTGAGATTCTCCGACGGCCCTGAGCGCCAGTCCGGCACGGGTGCGAAATAAAAACCAGGACACAGCGGCCAGCGAAATGAGCGAGAAATAGACCAGCGGATCGTGGCCGAAGAATATCGGCCCGATAATCGGCAAATCGGTCAGGCCTGCTATTTCGAGGTCGGGAATCCTGTGCACTCGCTTGCCGACCAAAGGGGCGCCGATCACAGCGCTTAGCCCAGCGCCGAAAATTGTCAAGGCCAGGCCGCTGGCGACCTGATTGGCCATCAAGGTCAGGGTCAAAAAACCAAAAAGCAGCGAGAAAGCCATACCAACAGCTGCCGCGCAGAGCAATCCGAGGATCCAGCTATCGGTCGCAATTGTCGCCCCGACACCGCTGACCGCGCCCATCAGCATCATGCCTTCTACGCCGAGATTTAACACACCCGACTTCTCGGTCACCAACTCACCCGTCGCGGCGATCAATAACGGTGTCGTAGCCCCAATAATGGACACGATGGTGAGGACAACTATATCAACGGATATCATTCGCCATCACCTATTGCGCTATTTTGCGAGGAGCGGGACGGTGCCGTTTCCATGCAATTCGATAGTTCAGCATGACATCGGAGGCCAAAAGGAAGAAAAGCAACATGCCTTGAAACAGGCTCCCCGCCGCCTTCGGCAATCCGTTCTCGATTTGCACCGTTTCACCGCCGAGAAAAGAAAGCGCAATGAGCAGACCAGCGAGCAAAATGCCAACAGGGTTTAAGCGCCCGAGAAAGGCAACAATGATCGCAGTAAAGCCATAGCCGGGTGATATGACGGGAACAAGTTGATGTATGGTGCCCGCAACCTCGATTAGCCCGGCAATGCCAGCTAGAGTTCCACTGACCAAAAGCGTCAGCCAAATTACTTTCTTTTCCGAAAAACCGGCAAATCGAGCCGCATTAGGCGCGGCGCCCAAGACCTTGATCTGGAAACCGATGAGGCTGCGCCCCATAAGAAGCCACCCCCCGATAACGGCTAGCAGAGCAATTGGTGTGCCGAGGTTGAGCCGCGATCCTTCAAACAATTGCGGTATGCGCGCCGCAGTGTGAAAGACCCGTGATTCGGGAAAGGCAAAACCGTCAGGGTCTTTCCATGGCCCATAGACCAAAAAGAAGAGCAGCTGCGTCGCAACATAGACAAGCATCAGACTGACCAGCAATTCGCTGGCGTTAAAGCGTGTACGAAGGAGCGCGGGAATAGCAGCCCAGATGAGGCCGCCAAGAGCGCCAGCAATAAACATAGCGGGCAGTAAGAGCCAGCTATCGACACCGTAAAATGCCAGCGCAACGCCAGTGCCCGCCAAAGCGCCGACAGTGTATTGGCCCTCGGCACCGATATTCCAGACATTTGCCCGATAGCACATGGCCAAGCCGATGGCGATGAGCACCAGCGGCGTTGCCTTCATGGCTAAATTGGTCAAGCCGCTGCGACCGGTGAGGGGGGTGTAGAAAAAATTCACCAAGGGGTCGAATGGATTGCTGGTGAAAGTGAAGGTAGCGAAATCAAAACTCATAATGGAAAAAATCACCAAGCCGCAGAATATCGTCGCCGACAAAGCGAAGATCGGAGATAAATACATCATCCTTTTCGATGATTCTGGGCGAGGAACCAGCGTCAGCATTAAGTGGCGCTCCGCGTGTTATTTTGTTCTGACGGACCGGTATTATCTGCCATTTCGTGCCCGGTCATGGCGAGCCCAATATCCTCAATAGTGAAATCCCCGGTCGGCCGTGCCTGGGATAACCGCCCGTCATGGAGAACCGCAATGCGGTCGGATATGGTGAGCAGTTCGTCAAGATCCTGGCTGATTACCAGGACGGCAGAATCCCCCTGGGCCAAATCAATCAACGCCTGCTGGATAGATGCTGCGGCGCCACTATCGACCCCCCAGGTCGGTTGATTGGCAACCAGCAGGCTGGGCGTGTGTTCAATTTCTCGGCCGATAACGAATTTTTGTAAATTGCCGCCCGATAAGTGCCCCGCCGCGTGACGAATTCCTCGATGCTTAACCCGAAACGCGTCGCAGACAATTTGGGCGTAGCCTTCTGATTTGAGGCGATTGATGAAACCGCGCAAGGTAAAGCCGTTTCGGCGATGACTGGTCAGCAACGCGTTATCGACCAGGGTCATGTCGGGTACTGCTGCGTGGCCCATGCGCTCTTCGGGTACAAAGGCTGCCGTCATGTCGCGGCGGTCACTGGGGCCTTTGCGGCCGACGGCGACGCCGTCTATCGAAATCATGCTGGCGCTCGGGGCCAATCTTTCGCCGGTCAAGTGGGCCATTAGCTCCGATTGACCGTTGCCCGATACGCCGGCAATACCGACGATCTCGCCGCCGCGAACCGTTAAGTCAATTGCATCCAATTTAACGCCAAATTGACTTTCCGCCGGCGCGCTAAGGTTCGATATGACCAGTCGCCCGACGCCGCTATGGTCTGTATCCGACCGTTCCGGCGGGGTCAGGCGCTCGCCGATCATCATTTCGGCCATTGATTTGGGGCTTTCTTCAGCCGGATTACATGAGGTAATAAAACGGCCGCCACGTAGGATTGTTGCCGTGTGGCAAAGGGCCTTAATTTCCCCAAGTTTGTGCGAGATAAATAGGATCGAGACACCTTCGCGCGCCAGCTGGCGCAGGGTCTTAAACAGCGTTTCGGCCTCCTGGGGCGTCAGCACCGATGTAGGCTCATCCATAATCAGCAATTTTGGATTGAGCAGCAGGGCTCGGATGATCTCAATGCGCTGTTTTTCGCCGACCGATAATGTATGCACATGACGTCGCGGTTCCAAAGGAAGTCCGTATTTTGTAGCCATTTCTTCTATTCGGGCTTCCAGTGTCCGTCGGTTTCCCGAATGGTCCATCCCGAGTTCAATGTTTTCGGCAACGGTCAATGCCTCGAACAGAGAAAAATGCTGGAACACCATGCCGATACCGAGTGCCCGGGCCGCCTTTGGGTTGGGGATGGTAACCGGCTCGCCTTGCCAGAGCAGGTCACCACTATCAGCGTGCAGAACGCCGGAAATTATTTTGACTAAAGTCGATTTTCCGGCCCCATTTTCGCCGAGAAGGGCATGGATTTCCCCCGGCATGACAGTCAGGTCGACCTGATCATTGGCGAGGACACCCGGAAACGCCTTGGTGATCGAGCGAAGTTCTAGTCGTGGTGTCGTTTCCGTGGGCATCGGTGCCTATACCTAGTGATCTTCCTCGAAGGTGACAGTCTCAGTGAAAAAGGTGGAGTCCCGCAAGACACAAAGACGTGGCGTAGGGTTTAATATCCACAGCATTGCCGCTATCGGTGGGGTTGTGGTGGCACGACCGCATGGAAAAAGGGATTTGGTGAGGTTTGCAGCCCCTTGCGCAGGGGCCCGGTTTCCCCATATTTAGCCTGAAATTCATGGCGTGTTTAAGTCGCCGTCCAGGATCGAATAAGTGTGCTATAAGTTACTGGATTTGATAATTCAAAAAAGGTCACATGCGGTTTCGTCTGCCGTTTCTTTCGGTGCGCTATTTGGAGGACTATGTTGGTTTTGAGAAATTTCCGCTTACTTTTTGCCGCGTTGATTATGGTGTTTGTCGCCGGATGTTTTTCGGTTTTGGCCCAGGTCAATCGGCCGCCTTCGTCTGGCCAACTGGCACGTGAGGTGCCGCAATTATCCCACGTGGGCGATGTCTTGCTGCGACTGCGCGACGGTTATGTCGATGATGTTTCCCAGGAAGCGCTGGCAGAGGCGGCCATTCGCGGGATGATCGGAACCCTCGATGAAAATTCCAGCTATTTTAACGCCGACGAATATCAGGCTTATCTCGAGCGCAGCAGCGGCGAGTTTGAAGGTATTGGAGCTCTGGTTTCCTGGGACGAAGAAATCAAAGCGGTTCGTATCGACAATGTGTTTGATCAATCCCCGGCTTTGCGCGCCGGAGTGAGGCGTGGTGACTTAATCGTTCGGGTGGATGACAAAGAAACGGCGGAATTGGATTTACAGCGGGCCGTTGACTTTATACGTGGCCCGGCGGGCACAAATGTGGCTTTGCAAATTCTGCGCGGCGAGGACGAGCTTAATATCCGGGTTGCCCGGGGCGAGGTCACGTCGCCGGTCGTGACGTCTGAAATTCTCGAAGACGACGTGCTTTATGTGCGCTTGCGTATTTTTAACGAACGCTCAACCAGCTCCATCGAAACTGCCGTCGAAGATATGCAGCGCGAGATTAGCGCCAATGGCGGGGCGCCACGAGGCATGATCCTTGATCTTCGCAATAATCCCGGTGGTCTGCTTGATGAGGCGGTTAGCGTGACCGATCTCTTCCTCGATCGAGGATTGATTGTCGAGACCCGGGGACGTCATTCCAACCAGGTCACCCGGTCTTCGGCCCGGCGTGGCCAATTGGTCGGTCGGAATTTGCCACTTGTGGTCATGATTAACGAGTTTTCAGCATCGGCATCGGAAATCGTCTCAAGCTCACTGAAATCACATGGGCGGGCGACGCTGGTCGGGGTTCAGTCGTTCGGCAAAGGCACGGTTCAAGGCATTCATCAATTCGAGTCCGGCGCTGCATTGAGGCTGACTGTCGCCCGCTATTTTACCGCCTCGGGCGAGCTGATCGACAAGGTTGGGGTTACACCCGATTTAATCGTTGAGGTGCCGGAAGATTTTCGGGTCGGAGATCCCGATGAGGCTGACCCGCAGTTGGAAGCGGCCCTAGGCGCTTTGCCCTCATAAGGTTTTGCGGCACCGCGCCTATTTTGGCAGCTGCAAATACGCCAACGTAGCGGCACCGGCTAGGCAAAGGCCGATCACCCACAGGCTGGCTGTGCGAATTCGCTTGGACCGAATAAATTGCCGTTCTGCCAGCATCTCTCGGCGGGTCAGTTCAGCACGTCGGCCGTCAATTAGTCCGAGCAGCAATTGCGGGACCGGCTCGTGCATGGGCTCATTGACCGCAGCACGGAGTGCGGTTGTTGCGTGGCGCAGTGACGTTATTGCAGCCCCGGCCGAATGGATGAGAATGCTGCTTTTTTGTGCTTCCTCGGCGGTTAACTCTCCGTCGATATAGGCGGTCATGGTCGGGTCGTCCAATTGGGACATGTCTCTGTTGGCCGCGGGATTAAGTATATCGGCCAATTCTCGTCTTCGTTGCGCTAGGTGCGTCCGTACCTCATCGGTTTGGATAGCCAGACGTTGTGCTACTTCCGCATAGGATGCGCCCTCGACGCAGACCATGATCAGGGCGACCCGGTCTGGGGTCTCTAATTTCGACAAAAAATGGCTCACCAGACCCCGTGATTCGGTCATTTGCACCGTTGTTAGGTTTGGCGATGCGGGTAATTGGTAGGGGACGGAGGGCGCCGGTCCGGCCAGCCCTTCTTCGGTGACCAGGCCAAATAGCCAGCGGTCGATCATCGTTCCGGGTGTCATGTGAGAATATCGATTGAGCGCCTGCTGGCAGGCAGCCTGGACAACCTGGTTCCCGCTGCTCGGAGATCCTGTTATGCCAAGGGCAAAACGCCTAAGCCGGGGTAATAATTTTGTCAGTTCATGGAAAAAATGCTCATCTTCCATAGGAAGAGTCAGGCTGGTATTTTCGGTCATGATCACTGATAAAGTTGGAGACGGAAGGACAGGGTCCGACTCGCAGATGCCAGGTTAATTCTAATGCCGTCTGTCCAAGACGGCTTGCCAGACGGCTAATGTGCCAAATGAAATGAGTCGCGCCAAGCTGTTTGCCTTGCCCGATTAGGGCAAGGCTGTTTATGACCGTTCTGGGTGTGCGATATTTAGCGAGGCTGAGGAGGGGTGGACGATGGCTAGCCATGACTCAAAACGGGTTATTATTGCGGCTCTTGCTGGTAATTCGGCGATTGCCGTGACAAAATTTGCTGCTGCCAGCTATACCGGCAGTTCGGCCATGCTGAGCGAAGCTGTGCATTCGGTCGTTGACACCGGCAACCAAGCTTTGCTGCTGTTTGGCTTAAAACGCTCAACCCGCCCAGCAGACGTGAGCCATCCTTTCGGCTATGGGATGGAGCTCTATTTTTGGACCTTTGTCGTCGCAATTTTGATTTTTGCGGTCGGGGCAGGCCTGTCAATTTATGAGGGTGTCTCGGGGATGCGAGACCCCCACGTCGTCACCAATATTCGCATCAACTACATAGTGCTTGGCCTGGCGATTGCATTTGAGGGTGTGGTTTGGGTCATTGCGCTTCGTGAGTTTCGCAAACAAAAGGGCGCAAAGTCCTATATGAGCGCAGTACGCGACAGTAAGGATCCGGCAATTTTTACCGTCTTTTTCGAAGATAGCGCTGCGCTGCTAGGGCTGGTGGTTGCCTTGGCCGGTATTTATTTTGGACATCGTTTGGGGATACCCGAGCTCGACGGCCTCGCGTCCATTGTAATTGGGCTCATCTTGGCGGTGACGGCAATGGTCTTGGCCTGGGAATGCAAGGGGTTGCTTATTGGTGAGGCGGCCGACCCGGCAACGATTGCCGGTATAAAAAAGATCATCGAGACAACCAGAGGCGTTCAGGGCATCAACGAAATGCGGACAATGCATTTAGGGCCGCAGGATATATTGCTTGCCATCAGCGTTGATTTTGCCGATGGCGTTGTGTCCGAGGATTTGGAGCGCACCGTGTCGGAAATCGAGCGGTCGATAAAAGCTGATTTTCCCGATATCACTAAGATTTTCATTGAGGCTCAGGACTTCTGTAGCCTGCGCGATGTCGAGGGACAGACGGTAACCCGTCAAAGCGAAACATTAGACCCAAATAATGGGCCCGCAGCATAAAGGTTGAACAACTAAATTATGATACACGCATATACGTGGCCGACCCCCAACGGCAAAAAATTACATATCATGTTGGAAGAATGCGGCCTGGACTATGAGGTCCATCCGGTTTCAATTCGCCAAGGCGATCAACACAAAGACAGTTTTCTCGCGATCGGCCCGAATAATAAGATACCAGCGATCGTCGATACCGATGGGCCCGGTGGCCAGGAGATCAACTTGTTTGAGTCCGGAGCAATCTTGATCTATCTGGCGCGCAAATCCGGCAAATTCCTGGCCGATGAAGCAGCCGAGCCGGCCAACTATTTCGCCACCTTAAAATGGCTGATGTGGCAAATGGGTGGGGTCGGCCCGATGCTTGGCCAGGCCGGACATTTTCTTCACTCGGCGCCTGAAGGCCAGACCTATGCGATCGAACGTTTTACCGGTGAGTTGAAGCGCCTTTACGGGGTTGCGGAAAAACGTTTGGCCGATGTCGACTATCTGGCCGGCGGCGATTTCAGCATCGCCGATATCGCCTCCTACCCGTGGATGGTCAATACCCCGCGCTATAATGTTAATCTCGATGAGTTGCCAAACGTTCGTCGTTGGCTAGCAGCGGTTGGTGAACGCCCCGGCGTGCAGCGCGGTTTGGCTGTGCTCGCCCCGCCAAAGACCTAATTCTTATTTCAGGAGAACTCGATGCTTCAGGTCTATAGCTGGCCAACACCGAACGGCCATAAAGTTCATATCATGCTGCGTGAATGCGGCCTTGAATTTGAGATGCATCCAATAGATATCGGCAAAGGCGAACAGTTCGACCCTGATTTCTTGAAAATCAGCCCGAACAATAAAATGCCAGCAATTCTCGACGAGGATGGCCCCGACGGCAAACCCTTTTCCTTGTTCGAGTCCGGGGCGATTTTGATCTACTTGGCCGATAAGACGGGTAAGTTTTTACCTGGCACCGACCAGCCGGCCCGTCGCTATCGGGTGCTCGAATGGCTGATGTTTCAGATGGGGGGTGTGGGTCCAATGCTGGGACAAAACCACCATTTTCGTTATTATGCGCCGGAAAAAATCCAATATGCGATTGATCGCTATACGAATGAAGCAGCACGGATATACGGTGTCATTGACCAGCGTTTGGCGACATCAAAATATCTCGGTGGCGACGAATATTCAATTGCCGATATGGCAACCTTTCCCTGGCTGCGCAGTCATGAACGTCAGGGACAGGATTTAAATGATACGCCGCATTTAAAAAAATGGTTTGAAGAGATGGCGGCCCGGCCGGCGGTGGCCGAAGCGGTGACTATGCTGACCGATTTGCGCGAGGACCGACCGATTAACGATGCCGAACGCGAGCAACTGTTCGGAGCGACCCAGTATCAGCACCATTAAGTAACAGCAACATTAGGTGAATTTCCTTGGCCCTTCTGCCTATTCATGACCGCAACACCCGGCTGAATATCCGGTTCCATTACGTGACCATCGGCTTGATTGCCGCCAATGTGGCGATCTTTCTCTATCAGCTCGGGTTGGGCGCCAAAGCGCTCTCCGCACTCAATTACGGATTTGGGTTCGTACCGGTATTTCTGTTTGGTCAAGACGCGCTGCCGCCCGATGTGATGCAGCTGCCCCCCGTTGCAACCATGGTTACTTATCAATTCCTCCATGGTGGTTGGGCGCATCTTTTGTTCAACATAATTTATTTGTGGGTTTTTGGCGACAATATTGAAGACTCGATGGGCCATCTGCGGTTTTTGGTTTTCTATCTGGTCTGTGGTGTAATCGCAGGGTTTGCCCATTGGGCGTCGGACCCGGCAGGTGCGATCCCGATGATTGGCGCCAGCGGCGCGATCTCGGGCATTTTGGGGGCTTATTTTATTTTACATCCGCATGTAAAAATTTGGACGTTACTGTTTTGGGTTATTCCATTGCGGTTGCCGGCGCTGATTGTGCTTGGTCTATTTCTGGGTCAAAATTTGTTTTTTGCCGCCTTCGAAGAACCGGGCAGCAGTGGCGTCGCCCTCTGGGCTCATATTGGCGGGTTTTTCGCAGGTGCGGCGCTGATTGTGATTTTCCGTTTTGGCCACGTAAAGCTTTGGCACCGGCCGCCCCGGCCGTGGAAATAAGTGGCCGCCCCGGCCGTGGAAAAAGGAGCAAGACATGGGAAGCGATCATTCTAATTGGCGTTCCGATACCCTCGTGGCTCAGGCGTTGGGCTGGCGGGATCCGGCAACCAATGCCATTGCGCCGTCCTTGCACCCGTCGACAAATTATGCCCGCGATGAGAATTATCAAAAATTTGATGATCGGACATATACGCGGGATGAAAACCCGACCCACGATCAGCCCGAGGCATTGCTGAACGAGCTCGAGGGTGGGGCCGACGCCATGCTGTTCGCGTCGGGCATGGCAGCGGCGACCACTGCATTTTGGTCGCTGGCGCCGGGCGACCATGTGGTGGCGCCCGATATAATGTATTTTGGCCTGGTCAAATGGTTGAAGGAAGTTGGTATGCCCTGGGGGCTGGCGGTGGATTTTGTTCCGACAGGTGACATGGATGCGCTGGCCGCCGCAGTCAAACCCGGCCAAACCAAACTGGTCTGGATTGAAACACCGTGCAATCCGACCTGGACCGTGACCGATATTGCCGCCGCAGCCGAGATCGCTCATGGTGCCGGCGCCCGATTAGGGGTCGATAGCACGGTGGCGACACCCATATTGACCCGGCCGCTGGAGTTGGGCGCCGACCTGGTCATGCATTCGGCGACCAAATATCTCAACGGTCATGGTGATGTCTTAGCCGGGGCGTTGATCACTAAGGCCGACGATGATTGGTGGCAGCGACTTAAATATTTACGGTATCAAAATGGCGCCATGCCAGGCCCATTTGAGAGTTGGTTGTTGCTGCGCGGGATGCGTACTCTCGGCCTGAGAGTGCGCCAAGCCTGCGCCGGTGCGGCGGCAATCGCTGCTCATTTTGACCGACACCCGAAAATAATTGAAATTCTTTATCCGGGCCTTGCCGCCCATCCGGGTCACGTTACAGCCGCCCGACAAATGCAGGGAGGGTTTGGAGGTATGTTGTCAATACGTGTCGCCGGAGGCGCAGCAGCAGCGATAAAGGTTGCGACAGCAACCAAGATATTTAGCCCCGCCACATCCCTTGGCGGCATCGAAAGCCTGATCGAGCACCGCGCGACCGCAGAAGGGGGAGCGACGCCGGTGCCCGATGACCTGCTGCGCCTATCGGTTGGTATTGAAGATATTGATGATCTGATGGCCGATCTCGAACAGGCTCTGGCCAAGATTGAGGTCTAACCATAAAGAAGGCCCTTGCTAAATAAACAGCAAGGGCCCGAGTAGGGAGGTTTGCTTGGGTTGGCACCAGCGTCGGTGCGATCTACAAAACGCGGCTCTGCATCTTTGGGGGAGGGAGCAGAGGCGGACCGCTTCGACGCCGTGACAACCGGCACCAATGAGGCTACGCCCGAAAAGGTTAAGTTTTCGTAAATGAACGTAAACGCCTGTTAATAAGTGTCACCAGAATACGTCATTTTCCACTATGTTTTCGCCCTATCGCCAGCGTTGACAGCCGCCGCGCGCTGCCGTAACAACAGCCTCGGAGGGGTGGCCGAGTGGCTGAAGGCGACGGTTTGCTAAACCGTTATACCTGGAAACGGGTATCGAGGGTTCGAATCCCTTCCCCTCCGCCATCATAGCTTGGCATGTACTCTTTGGAATGGTGCGCTGGCGGTGATGAAAATGAGAACTGGATAGTCATCGTGAGCTTAGCCCGCCGACATGTTTCGCGTCAGACTCGAAGCTAAACCCTCGCTGTCTGCTACGCTGCCCCTCCCAACCGCTTTGGTTCCCGACTCGGCTGGCCAGCGGACAACAGTACAATCCACCATAACCTGTGATAAAAATCCCACTCTCGTCGCCGAAAACCTTGCCTAGTCAAGCATTCAAGATGTCCACGGACAGTTATCCACAGTTTGCTAACGTTATCCCCTGGCCAGCCTTCTGCCTTGGTGGTTCGATTCGGTGCCCTGATTGCAAGCGGGGGCGGATGTCTCGCGTGGAACCAACTGTGACCGGTTTGGGCCCAGGTTAAGGGGCAATTGCTGGCGCACGCAGGAGAGGGCAAATGAACGGATCAAAGCAGACGACGAGTCGACTGGCGATGGCGGCCCTGGCAGCGACACTGATGGCACCGGCTGACGCCTTGGCCCAGGAGGACGATCAGGACTTTGTCTTTAATGTGCCGTTGGAGGTAAGCAACCTGCATCACAGCGTAGAGCAGATTGTGGTTCGATGTATCGTCTCCGGTTTAGACGACCTAATACTGGGGATGGAATTGGCCTTTATTAACGTGGCAGAGGGTGAACCCGAAACCACTACCGCCATTCTTTCCCTCAACGCGGGAGACGGTTTGGGCGGCGGCGGCCTGCTCGATCTCGAGCCCGCGCTTGCGACGGATTATCGGTGCGATTTTGCGTTTGTGATGGAAGGCGGAGCACCAAAAGCTGCTAGTTCAAATACGCTGCCTGCTCTCGTGCGTCCGGCTCCGGGCACGCCCTTGACTTACATTGTGGAGGGACCGATAGAGTCGGGATTCAGTCCTCTTTTCGGAGATCAAGTAGACGTGCAGCCGGATCAGGGGGGCGGGTTACCTTTCGGAGATCAGGTGGAGTGAGAGCCCCGGTGATCGCGCCACAGTCCGGCCATCGGGGCTGCGGGCCGCGCTGGCCTCAGAGACACAGCCCGCAGCGGACCTTGTCTCTTGTGATCGCCGGTCCGGAATTTTCAGATAGGCAGGGGCGGCACCTCTCCGGCAGCTTGATCGTTGGGGACAATACGGTGATTGGCGCCTGTCTGCCGGGTGCGCTTTCTTAAGGGCGATGTGCGGGGGAGGTATCATGACGGGTGGGAACGAAGCGTTGACCCTGGGGCGAGGTCGGCATCCCCACACCCCAACCCCAACACTGAGGACGAGAAACTGCTCGTCCCTATTGCCTTTTAGGCACGGTCTTCGAGGCAGCACCGTCTGCGGCACCTCGCGCCACCACGAGCGCGTCGACGTCGCACCCCCGGACCGACCGTCGTTATTATGATGCGGCACGGGCTTGAATTCAGTCACCTTCGGGTCGATCAATGGCGGGCGATGCGCCGACTAATCTTGATTGTCGCGCTCGTTCTTGCCTCAGGGCAGCCGGTTGAAGCACAGATCGAATCCGACTCGACCGCGACCGATCCGTACGGGTTGATCGCTCAAGCCTTCGCGCCCCAGGTTGTCGACACACCACCACTGCAGTTCGAGGGCCAGCGTTTCGAGCCGCAGGTGGTCGACACACCGCCACTGCAGTTCGAGGGCCAGCGCTTCGCGCCCCAGGTGGTCGACACACCGCCACTGCAGTTCGAAGGCCAGCGCTTCGCGCCGCAGGTGGTCGACACACCGTCACTGCAGTTCGAAGGCCAGCGTTTCGAGCGGCAGGTACTCGACACACCGCCACTGCAGTTCGAGGGTCAACATGTCGCGCTCCAGCTACTCGCGGGGCTGGCGGTAGCGCCGGATGCGCTCGTGGGTGGTCAATCGGCGCAAGGTGTGGTCCGCCTCGACGGCCCGGCACCTGTGGGTGGCCTTGTTATCGCGCTGGCCAGCGACAATCCTGCCGCCCGGGTACCAGTTCAGCTGGCCGTCGCGCCAGGCGTGGCGGAGGCAATTTTCGCCATCGCAACCGATGCCGTCCCCGCTAAAATCGACGTGACAATCACCGCCAGCCTCGGCGACACCGTGGCATCGGCGTTCTTAACCGTTAATCCTGCGGGCCTGCCGGCGGACGGCGAGTTCGTCTTCGAGGTCGTCGGTGTTGCTCTGTTGTCGGTGCGCAAGTCGGGGGGGCAAGGAGACGAAGTCCTGCCGTTTGACGTCGACGACGTAGAAGAAGATATCGGGGGGGCACCGGCGGAAGATCAGGTGGCGGCACCAGTGGTGGTTGGCGTCTGCACTACGCCGGTTACAGTGCCGGCGGCAGGATTTGCAAGCGATGTTGCCCTGCACATCGATGCGGTAACCGGGGCATGTGAACTCAACACGGCGATCGGTGCGGCCACCGAAGCGGTCCGTTTTTCAAAGCAGGGTATTTCGGGCATAAAGATCGAAGGATTTATGGGCTGGGGCCCGGCACCAACGTTATTGTTCGGCCCCGGCCCCCATAATTTCGACGCCATCCTGGGCGGTGTGACATTCTCCATCACTTTCGAGGTGGACATTGATTTCGGCACGACCGAGATCCAGGTGACAGTAACCCAAGTGACAAAACTATGACCCGGTTCTTGACCAAATATATGGGGTCGCAAGCGCTTCGGTCGGCTCTGATGGTGGTCGCGTTAATGAGCTTGATGACTGCCACTGTCGACGCGCGGGAGTTCCGCCGTACTGCGCCGATCATCACACCGACCTCTGCGCCCCCGGGGCTCAACCCGGTTGATAAGATCCAGCCGGTGGACCGGCGAGTGATCGAGGATGCGATCCAAAAACTCATGGATGCATGGAACACCGGCGGCCTCGAAAACCTGCTGTCAGATAATTTCTTCGACAAGGCTCGTCTACTCGACGCCATCGCCGAGGACGTGCCCCGTGATGCAAGAATACGCATTCTGGCTGTAGAAGGGGTGCAAACGCTTCAACAGTTCGTGGGTCCCGAGGACGGTGACGGTTTTCTACTGATCAGTGTTGTCACGGCCATCGTCCGGACCCAGGTCGAGTTCGATGACCCCGTACTCGGGTTCCGTCGTCTGGAGGGACGCGGCGAGTACGTGTTCGAGATCACCATGCGGGCGCAATTGCAATGAGCCGCCGGTTCCATAGTCTCGCCGCGTGGGCGGTGCTGATGATGTTGATCCCAGGGCCGGCGGCGCTGGCTCAGGAGGGAGGTCCGTTTCCCGAGTGGCGGGTCTTTGGTGATACGACAACCCGGTTCGAATATTATAGTGTCCCCGATGACGCGGACAAGCGGGCGCTCAGCCGCTATCCGGTCGCAGGCGGGCAATACTATTCCGATTTAAACATCAACTTCTCGCGACGTTATTCACCGTTCGAGACGGTTCATGCGAACATCTTTGGCCTGCTCAACGAGAGCGACTATCGACTCGACGACCGGGGACTGATCGTTGAACACGCCACCGTGACCTGGGTCAAAGGTGACGCCTTGGTGCCGTTTCGTGCACGAGGCGGGGACTATTTCGGGTATCTAAGCGCGCGCACTTTGCAGGCACCGCTCAAAGGCGTTGAGCTTGAGCTACAGCCCAATTTCGGTGGCCCAGGACTCAACCATTCGTTCCTGCTGATGACCGGCACAGTCCAGCCCAACTACACCTACGATGATTTCAACTACAATGAGGAAATTTATAGCGGCGCCTCGTGGCTGGTCGAGGGCGAGGCGATCGGCGCAATCGCGCTCAACGTCGTTCACAACTACCGGGCAGCGAATTTAGAAACCGGGTTTCCCTCACGCAATCAGTTCGTCGGCAGCGTTGCGGTAGAGACGCCGTTCACTCTGACCGGCGAGCCGCTGCTCCTCGAGGCCGAAATCGCGCAATTCCAAGGTGATCACGACAGCACTGGCAGCATTGAGCGCGACAAGAGCGATTACGGCCATTTTGTTAAACTCTCGCGGCGCGGTCGGGGGCCGCTTTCCTACAGCGTCAAGAACGAGCGCTATGGCGCCGACTATCGCCCCAACGGCTCTTCGGTCAGCGCCGACCGTATGACCTGGGAGGCGCGTGCCGGTTGGCGGTTCGCGCAGGGCTTGCACCTGCGTGGTCGAGCCCAGAAGTTTGAAGACGGGATCGAAACAAGCAATCCGACCACGACCCTGGTTGGCGGCATCAGCGCGACCGGGCCGTTGCTGCAAAACAGCTGGCCGTCGCTATCGGGGGCCTTCGACACTTTTATCCAAACAGTCGGCAATGCGGACGACAGCACAGACACCCGGACCGTGTCGGCCTCACTCAACCTGACCGCGCCGTTGGATGATGCCCTCACTTGGCGGATGGGTCTGTCCTATCGCAATCTCGACGACCGCGTCGCCGATTCACGGCCAATCACTAGCCAGGTCAGTCTAGCACTCGACAGCGCCTTTGCGTTTGGCGAGCTGCGCGGAACATTGAGCCCCGGGGTCGTGGTTCGACATATCACCGGGGGCAGCGGCAGAGCCGACGAGGTGGGACCATCAATTACACTTAACCTAACCGGTGAGGGGCATCGCCTGGTCGCCGACTACCGCTACCTTTTCCAGGATCGACACGGGCCAGATACGGTCAATAATGTCACCCATACCACGGCGCTGGCCTACGGTTTCGCTGCCGGGCCGCACCGATTGGGTGCCGATTTCGACTGGGAGCGTCGGGACGAACAGCCTGGACAACGTGCCGATTCCTACCGGATCGGGGCTTCCTACACCTTCAGCTTCGACCGACCGGCCCTGGCGGCACGGCCAGCGCCAACGGTGTCAACGCCTCAAGCCACCCTACTCCTGTCAGCTCTGCCGCCAGGCCTGGCGCTCGATGGGGGTCGCGCGCTGATCGCATCGTTCGGCATCAGGCGGGCAATAGCGCGCCCAGGCCTGTTGATTTATGAGACGCAATTTCTACCCGGTATCGATCAGCGCCAGCGTCTAACGCTAATCCATGCCAATGGGCGCCTTGAGCGCTCAGGCGTCATTATCGAATTCGACGATGTCGGTGACCTCGACACAACAGCACAGACCTTTGCGCGCATTCGCCAGATTATGATCCGGCGCCACGGGACACCGCAGCGCAATTTTGATCGCGGGTCGTTCGCAACCGACCTAGCGGCCTCGTTGCGCAGCGGCGCCTTCGCGCGTATCGACGAATGGCAGCTTGCAGACGGCATCTTGCGCTTTGGAATTGTCCGCCGCCTCGACGACCAAGTGCGCATCGAGGCACAATACGCGCGACGCTTCCCGGAACCCATTCGCGGACAGTGGGCGCTCGAACAGGTGCGTTGACGGCGGGAGGCAAAATGCGATTGCCCAAACTAGGCCTGGGCCGCTATTGCGCAAGCGAAGGTTTGATTGCCTAGGGCGTCCAAAAGGCTCGTATCTTTCCCCGTGCGTAGTAACGCGGGGGGTTGAAAATACATTAACCAGAACAACTAATCCATAAGATCGTCCGATTCGGGGTTTTTCGGCATTGTTGCCGAGCAACTCTGCGCCAAGGTGTTGGAACCAGAGCGCTTAAAGAAAGTGACCGCCGCCCTGGTCAGCCGCTCACCGTCGGCCAAGGAGCGATTGCTGCAAGACTCAAAGCGCCTAAAGGGCGAGAAGCGCAAGGCCGACGACAAAATTAATCGGTTATTCGAGGGTGTTGAAGACGGCCACATTGAGCTGACGCCAATGTTTAGGAAAAGGCAGGCCAAGCACGAGCAGGACCGAGATCAGCTAATACGCCTCATCGCATTAAATGAACGCCAATTGGATCAACCGATAAAGCCGATAGCGCAGAGCAGCTTGGATGCCTTTTCAAAGGCCATGCGCGCCCAGATCACTGGTGGCTCCACCGCCTTCCGCAAAGCCTATCTCCACCAATTCATCGACCGCATAGATGTCGGCGAGGATGAGATCAGAATATCGGGATCGGACCTGGCGCTAATGGCCGCAGCGCAACAGAAAAACACAGCGGAGCCAGTGGTGCCCACTTTTGCACAAGGCTGGTGCGCCCGACAGGATTCGAACCTGTGACCTCTGCCTTCGGAGGGCAGCGCTCTATCCAGCTGAGCTACGGGCGCATCTTGGTTCGGCGCACCATACTTGATGGGCCATCGGGCGACAAGTATATGTCTGGATGGATGGGCGCAAGCTGTCTCTGGACAAATTTGCGCTTAATAATTTAAATGTGGATGATTGCACGACGTTTCCATTGGGCGAATATCCTGGGGTGCACGTCTATTTTTTTGGAGGTGAATATGTCCGGTGATAATGAGAAAATCGTGAAGTCAGACGCGGCGTGGCGGGCGGATCTTAGCGACGAGGAATATCACGTCGCACGGGCTGGGGGCACGGAACGGGCGTTTACCGGCGCCTATTGGGAAACCAAGGTTGCGGGAACATATTCGTGTCGATGCTGTGGGGCGGCTGTGTTTTCGTCCCAGGATAAATTCGATTCCGGTTCTGGGTGGCCGAGTTATACGGCGCCCCATAGTGCCGAGGCGGTTGAAGAGCGGGAGGATCGCGGCCACGGGATGGTTCGCACGGAAATTATCTGTGCCAAATGCGACGCACATTTGGGGCATTTATTTCCCGATGGGCCGGGGCCAACGGGCCAACGCTATTGTATCAATTCGGTTTGCTTGAGTTTGGAGCCGGAAAAGGGTGACGAAGGCTAATTCAGAAAATCGGTTTTGGCGCCCGACGGCAATGGGAGCGTCGGATCGGTGATCCAGCTTTCGATATCGCGCCAGACGGTTTCGGCTTCCAGATCGCGCAGCAACATATGATAATGGCCATCATAAATGGCTATTTTACGCCGATCGGCGCTTTTGGGTGACAATCTTGCCAGAAACATCTGGGTGGCGTGGGACGGCACGATCTCATCAAGAGCGCCGGACAGGATGAGGGAAGGTGCGTCATAGCTATGGGCGGCATCCAGCGCCGCATCCATCAATTCGCTGATACCCCACATCGCATCGACACGAGTTTTTTTGATCACCAACGGGTCACGCCCGAGAGCGTGCAGCATCTCCATGTTATCCGAGGCGACAATATCCAGCCCTTCGGCGCCTAGGCGCAGCCAGGGTATGGTATGGGCGGTCATCCAGAGTGAAAATTTCATATAGGCCGGCATGCCGGCCTGGCCCCAGACAGCCGGTCCGGCGAGAATGATGCCATCGACATCAAGTGGCGCTTCGGCCCATGCGGCAAGCGCCACGGCACCCCCCATACTTTCACCCAGAACATAAATCGGCTTGCCCGGATTTGCTTCTCGGACCAGGGCGATCATGGCGCGCAGGTCGGCAATCATTGTTTCGGTTCCCGCCCACATGCCGGCGTCTTCCGTGGCGCCGAATCCCCGTTGGTCGAAAGCGTAAACAGCGATATCGCGTGCCGCCAGCCAGGGACCAATTTGCGCAAACGCATTGGAATAATCGTTAAACCCGTGCAGGGCGATGATGATGGCTCGCGGGGTGGCTCGCGGTATATCCGCACTTGGTGCAGGGTTCCAACGGCGCAGCGGCATTACATAGCCGTCCGACGCGATCAGCGCCGCGTCTTCCAGGGCCGCGGTCATGGGTGCCTCGGCAAATGGCCCGGGTGGTAAAATTCGTGGGGCGCAGGCGGCAAGTAGGATCCCCAGTAATAACGCAAGCGTGACATGCCGCCCCATTCAGTGGCCGTTGCTGCGACTAGTGAGGGCAAGGAAAGTATCCTCAAGATCGGGCTCGCGAGTTCGTAAATCACCGATGGTCAATCCCGCCTGACCAAAAGCCGCCAGAATTGATTCAACCGAATGTTCCTGGTTGCGATAGCGCACGACAAACTGGTTTGGCGCCGGCATATCGACATTAAACCGCGCCAGGGGTTCGGGAATTTCGGTCACGTCTTCGGGTACAGTGACGTGAATTTCTTTATCGTCGATCCGGGCAATCAGCGACTTTGTATCCTCGCAGGCGATGACCTCACCATGATTTATGATGGCGATGGTGTCGCACAGTTCTTCGGCCTCTTCCAAATAATGGGTCGTCAGCACGACGGTGGTGCCCGCTTGATTGAGCTCCTTGACCGATTCCCAGAGCTGGCGGCGCAATTCGATATCGACCCCGGCTGTCGGTTCGTCAAGAACGAGGACCGGCGGATTGTGAACCATCGCCTTGGCAACCAGCAATCGCCGGCGCATGCCGCCCGATAGGGATCGGGAGTAGGCGTCTGCCTTATCGGCGAGGCCGACCCGATCCAGGATTTCCATAGTCTGGCGTTCGCCGCTGGGAACGCCGTAGAGCCCGGCCTGCACTTCGAGCATTTCGCGCGGGGTAAAAAATGCATCGAGATTTAGTTCTTGGGGCACAATACCAATGGCCGCCCGCGCATTGCGCGCATTTACGTCGATATCGATGCCCCAAACCTGGGCCGTACCGCCAGTCTTTAGGACCAGACCGGCAAGTATATTGATAAAGGTCGATTTCCCGGCCCCATTGGGGCCCAGCAGGCCAAAGAGACTGCCCCGGGGAATAGTAAGATCAATGCCTTTTAGTGCATGTTGGGCGCTGGCGCCGCCGCGAGCGGCGTAGACCTTATCGAGGCCGATTGCTTGCACCGCATTATCGGGAAGGGCGGTCATGGTTTGTTCTTCCGTTTCTCAGCTTTTCCTATGGGAATAACCCATCACCTAGCCACTGTATGCAATGTTGTGCCGGACGGCGCAATCGCTATTATCTGGCACTCCTGTGGTAAATATTCAAGGTATCCCCGATGACGAAACAAGACGCCCAAACCGCACCGGAACCAGACGGAAAGTCGGCACAGATAAAGGCCGTGGAGACACGTTCCGTTTCCTGCGATGGCGGTGGCGGTGTATCCGGCCATCCTCGCGTTTTCTTGGAAATGGGCGATGGGCCTCATGTCGATTGCCCCTATTGCAGCTGCCGTTATTTGTACGAAGTTGAGGGCGCGTGACGTCGAAACAAGCGGGGATCCCCGAGCGGCTCTATCTTGTAGATGGGTCGGGCTACATTTTTCGCGCTTTTCATGCCTTGCCCTCAATGACCCGTTCCGATGGGACACCGGTTAATGCCGTCTACGGCTTTTGCCAGATGATCCAGAAATTGATGGATGATGCGGCGGGCGACGCCGTGGCGATCATTTTCGACAGCGCCCGGGAAAATTTCCGCAACGAAATTTATGCCGACTATAAGGCCAATCGCGACGAAACACCGGAAGAGCTGATCCCCCAATTTGGCCTTATTCGCGACGCCACCCGCGCTTTTAACCTGCCGTCGCTAGAACTCGCGGGTTATGAAGCCGACGACCTCATTGCCACCTATGCCAAAGAGGCGGTCTCGCTCGGTATAGAGGTCGTCATTATGTCATCGGATAAGGATCTGATGCAGCTGGTGCGCGACGGCGTCAGCATGCGCGACCCAATGAAAAATCGCGATATCGGCCCGGCCGAAGTGATGGAGAAATTCGGTGTCATGCCGAACAAGGTCGTTGATGTGCAGTCACTTGCTGGCGATAGCGTCGATAATGTGCCCGGCGTACCGGGCATTGGGGTCAAGATAGCTGCCTTGCTGATCAATGAATATGGCGATCTCGATACATTGCTCGCCCGGGCCGGCGAGATTAAACAGACGAAGCGTCGGGAAAACTTGCTTGAATTTGCCGATAAGGCGCGGGTGAGCCGTGAATTGGTCAGGCTTAAGGCCGATGTCCCGGTCGAGGAAAAGCTCGGTGATCTAGTTTGGCAGCCGCCCGAACCCGAAACAGTACTGAAATTTCTCGAAGATCAGTCGTTCAAGTCGATTGCGGCCAAACTTCGCAGCCGGTGGGCCGAAGCGGGGCTGGTCGATGCGGCACCCCTAACCGGCGGGGCGGTCGAGACCGTTGAATATGAGCTGGTCCAAGATATGACGCGACTCCAGTTTTGGTTGAGTGAGGCGCAGGCAGCGGGCATCGTTGCCTATGATAGTGAGACAACGTCGCTCAACGCGATGCGGGCACGCCTAGTCGGTTTTTCCTTGGCAACGGCGCCGGGCCGCGCTTGTTATATTCCGCTGACCCATGTCAGTCCTCGACCCCAAGGGGCGCTAGATCTCCTCGGCGGCGACGACGGCGCCAACGAGGCCGAAACGCCTCTCGTGCAAATCCCAGTAAGCCAAGCGCTGATAGCGCTAAAAGCCCTCATTGAGGACCCCAGCATTCTCAAGGTCGGACATAATATCAAATATGATTTGGTCGTTCTTGACCAGGCTTGTGCCCGCGAGTTGGGTGATGATATGCGCCCGGCGGCAAAAGCCGTCGACGATACGATGCTGCTTTCATATGTGCTCGATGGTGGACGTCATCGCCACGGTCTCGATGAACTTACCGACCGGCATTTGAGCCATCGGATGATCAAGTTTACCGAAATTGTCGGCACCGGGAAAAAGCAAATCGGTTTCGATGAAGTTCCCCTCGACCAGGCAAGGGATTATGCGGCCGAAGATGCGGACATGACCCTGCGCCTGCATGAGCTGTTGAAGCCGCGCCTGGCCATTGAGCATATGGCGACCCTCTATGAAACCATCGAACGCCCGCTGATACCGGTAATCGTCTCTATTGAAGAAGCGGGCATCGCCATTGATTCGGGCGAGCTGCGGGCGCTGAGCAAAAATTTTGCCGGTCGTATGGAGACCTTCGAAGTCAAGGCCCACAAACTTGCCGGGGAGGCGTTTAACCTGGCCTCACCCAAGCAGTTGGGCCATATACTCTTTGACAAGATGAGCTTGCCGGGAGCTAAGAAAACTAAGACCGGCGCCTATGCAACCGGTGCCGATGTGCTCGAAGATCTTGCCGCTCAAGGTCACGATTTGCCCCAAACGGTGCTCGATTGGCGCCAACTTTCAAAGCTCAAATCGACCTATACCGATGCTTTGACTGAGCAAGTAAACGCCTCGACTGGCCGCGTTCACACTGCCTACGGCATGGCAATTGCGCAAACCGGGCGGCTCAGTTCCAATGATCCAAATTTGCAAAACATACCGGTGCGCACCGAAGAGGGGCGCAAGATCCGCCATGCTTTCCGGGCAGCGGATGGGTGCCGGCTTGTATCCCTGGATTATTCTCAAATCGAATTGCGGATCGTCGCCCATGTTGCGGAAATTGAGCCGCTGATCGCGGCATTTCACGCCGGTCAGGATATCCACGCTTTAACCGCCGCCCAGGTTTTTGGTGTGTCTCTCGACGACATGACCGGGGATTTACGGCGTCGGGCAAAGGCGATCAATTTCGGTATTATCTATGGTATTTCGGCTTTCGGGCTGGCCCGCAATCTCGGCATTGGCCGGGCCGAAGCCAAGAATTATATCGACGCCTATTTCGCGCAATATCCGGGGATCCGAGAATATATGGATCGAACGATCGCATCGGCGCAGCAACAGACCTATGTTGAGACCCTTTTTGGCCGGCGGATATATTTGGCCGGGATCAATGAGAAAAACCCAAATTTGCGCGGTTTTGCCGAACGTCAGGCGATCAACGCGCCCATTCAGGGAACGGCGGCCGATATTATTAAGCGGGCGATGATCCGGGTGCCGAATGCATTGACCGCCGCCGGGTTAGACGCGGCGATGATCCTGCAGGTGCATGATGAATTGCTGTTTGATGTTCCTGAGCCCCAGGTCGATGAAACAATTTCCGTCGTGCGGGCGGTCATGGAGGGCGCGACGCGGCCGGTCATTGAGTTGGCAGTGCCGTTGGTCGCCGACGCTGGAACTGGTGCGACCTGGCAAGAGGCGCACTAAGTATCGGCAAAGTTTTTAAACTCGACCATCAGCGTCTGATAAACCTCTTGCTTGAAGGCCGCACCGTGACTGGCGAGCTCGGTTAGCGCTTGCCAGCGCCACTGGGCAAATTCCGGCTCTGGGCCATCAGTGATGCCATCAGTGATGCCATCAATATCAAATTCTCTGTCATCGCCTAAAAATCGGCAGGCGAACCATTTTTGCCGTTGTCCACGGAATTTTCCGCCAAGCGCAATCCCTAGAAGCTCTGCGGGCAGGTCGTAGCAGACCCAGTTTTTCGCCTCTCCCAGAAACGCAATTGACGTCGCGCCGGTTTCTTCGGCTAGTTCCCGCTTGGCGGCATCCCAGGGCTCTTCACCATCCTCGATACCTCCCTGGGGCAACTGCCATACACCGGGCAAAGAGAAGCGCTCACCAACCCAGATGTGGCCCGCCTTATTAAACAAGACTACACCGGCATTGGGTCGATAGGGCAGCTCAGCAAAATTGTCCGCCATATGTGGGCAGCTATTCCGTCGTCGATTGCGGGCGGAACAGATTTGCCAGGGCGATACCGTGGATTAGGTCGATGGCACGCGATAGCTGATAATCTTCCGGCGCAATCGCTTGGCCGCTCGCGGCAATTTCTCCGTCATCCTCGCCGGTATCGCCGCGTGGATTATCCAGGGAGTTGCGTAAATCTTCTTCGCGCAATCCTGCGGGGCCGCCGATTGCCTCGACCGTTGACTGGGCAACCTCAATATCTGGCGAGATGCCCGTGCCTTGGATCGACCGGCCGCTTGGCGTGTAATAACGTGCCGTGGTCAGCCGCATCGCGCCGTGGCCGGGGATTGGCACAATCGTTTGTACCGAACCTTTACCAAAAGATTGAGTGCCCATAATAACCGCCCGATGATGGTCTTGCAGGGCTCCGGCAACGATTTCAGAAGCCGAGGCCGAGCCGCCATTAATCAATACGACGATCGGCAACCCATTCGTCAGATCGCCGAGGGTGGCGTTATAGCGACTGTCACCATCATTGCTGCGGGTTTTGGTGGAAACAATTTCACCCTGATCAAGAAAGGCATCAGAGATTTTGATTGCCTGGTCGAGTAGACCGCCGGGATTGTTGCGCAGATCGAGGATCAGGCCTTTTTGGCTGTCGCCTAGTTCGGCCCGCATTTCACCGATTTCGCGGATCAGCCCTTCTTCGGCTTGCTCGTTGAAGGTGGTGATGCGGACATAGGCGACATCTTCAAGGATGCGGCTGCGAGCCGACTGAATGCGGATAACGTCGCGGGTTATGACGATATCGAAGGGATCGACACCCTCGCGACGCACGGTCAAAATAATGTCGGTGTTTACCTGGCCGCGCATCAGATCGATGGCTTCATTAAGATCCATGCCGAGGATCGCTTGGCCATCAAGATGGGAGATATAGTCGCCGGCTTCCACGCCTGCCTTATCGGCCGGGGTGCCATCGATCGGCGCAATGACGCGGATCAATCCCTGGTCCATGGTGACTTCAATGCCGAGGCCGCCAAACTCGCCGCGAGTCTGGACCTGCATATCAGAATACATTTCTTCGTTCATATAGCTCGAATGAGGATCTAGCGAGGCCAGCATGCCGTTGATTGCTTCTTCGACCAGATCCTTGTCGACCGTATCATCGACATAAAA
This sequence comes from Alphaproteobacteria bacterium, assembly GCA_021774575.1. Lineage (GTDB taxonomy): Bacteria > Pseudomonadota > Alphaproteobacteria > UBA6615 > UBA6615 > JAJFIX01. The sequence goes on from JAJFIX010000038.1 coordinate 102,765, forward strand.
GGCCCGGACCCGTTCAAAAATGTCGCCAAATAACTCCAGTTGGCGAAACGTCTCTGAATCTGTTGCCGTCTGTGCGATTGCGGCGTGGGGCAGCGCGAGCAGCGTTCCCGCGGCCAATAATCCAGCTAGTCCGATCGAAAGAAGTGTTTTACGCATTACCTTGGTCCTACCCTTGTGTTCAGTCATCTCTGTTCAATAACCTGTATTCTGTTATCCGTGTGCCGCCAGCCAAGGCAGCGGATTAACCGGCGCTCCTTGCTCACGAAGCTCAACATAAAGTGTTGGTTCGCTGTTGTCGCGCCCGGTTTCGTTCGAACCGGGCGCCGAGCCAATCGGCTCGCCGGTCAACACCCACTGGCCGACCACAGCCGATACATCGGCGAACCCCGCCAGCAGTGAATGATAGCCCTCTCCATGATCGATGATCAAGATTAACCCAAAATTCTGAAATGGCCCGGCAAAGACGACTTTGCCGTCCCAAGGGGCAATGATGCGGCCACCGGGCGGTACGGCGAAGGTGGTCCCGCGATGGGTGCCGCCATATTCTTTCTGGTCGCCAAAGCGGTGCACGATGCGGCCCTGGGTGGGGGCGGCCATTTCGCCTTCGGCGCTGCTGGCCGGGCGCAAGAGTTCAAATATTCGTGCGTCGGCCGGGCCGGCGGCCAAATCCGCGCTTCTGTTTGCCGCGAGTGCCGCTGCTTGGCGGCGCAGTTCGGCGAGCAGGGTTTCGAGGTCAGTCGCGCGCGACGCTTGCTCGGCTATCCGGGCTTGCACTTCTCCTTGCTGCGCGGTCAGTCCAGAGAGCAAGGCTTCCTTATCCCGTGCCAAAACCGCCAGGCGTTCGATCTCGCGCGCCAATTCGGCGCGCGCCGTTGAAGACCGCTGACGACGATCTCTAAGGTCACTATGGAGCGCGGCGATTTCATCCATTTCCGTTCGCAATGAGGCGGCTTCGGCCTCAATTAGCGGGACGGCGGAGCGCATCAACAATCCTGTGCGCACGATGTCATTTGCGTTGCTAGGACTGACGAGGAGGGACGCCGGTGGGCGAAGGGCCATGCGTTGCAGCGCGGCCAGCGTTCCCGCCATAGAAGCCATGCGTTGCTCAAGCTCCGCCTCGCGCTGTCTCGTTTGTGCGTCGAGCTGGTCAATTTGCGTTTCAAGGGACGCAATTCCGGCTTCCAGGGGTTGGACCTTTGCCGAAGTGGCCATCAATTCGTCGCGTAGGTGATTGAGGTCCCCCGCTAAATCCTCCGATTGTCGGCCGAGATCGGTGACCAACGTCCCGTCGGTCGCGCTCGATTGTCGAATTTCTTCCAATTCCTGCACGATTGCCGTCGCGCCTGTTGGTCTTTGATCGGGTAATGGCTGGGCCAATACAGGCGGTGCGGACATGCAGAAAGCCGCCAGCGCGATAATTGCGGGTTTCGGTTGTCTCGCATTGGCGGTTCGCACGGGGGGCATCGGCGGTCTCAGCAGGGCTGCAACATCAAATACGATTTCTAATCTGGGCAAGTGCAGGCCAAATATCAAGATCAGGCTCGGTGATAGGGGTGATTGTTCAAGATTTGCTGGGCTCGATAAATTTGCTCCGCGAGCATAACCCGCGCCAACATGTGGGGCCAAGTGTAGGGGCCCATCGAAAGGTTCAGCCGCGCCTTTTCACGCACGGAATGATCGAGCCCGTCGGCGCCGCCAAGAATAAATGCAATATCGGTTTCACCATGGTTTCGCCAGACACCCATTTGGTTGGCCAGACCGACGCTGCCAAGCTGGCGACCGCTTTCATCGAGCGCCACGATGAGCGCATTCTTTGGGATTGCCCGCAGCAAGGCGTCGGCTTCTTCGGCACGCCGCCGGTCGATATCCTGAGGTGGGCGACGGAGGTCGATTTCACGAATATCCAGCGGCCAATCCTTGATCCGACCCGTATAATGGGCAAAATGGTCACGCTCGGGACCGGCCCGCATCCGCCCCATCGCCGCGATGGTTATGCGCATCGCTGCGAGCTCCAGTCAAACCGTTGCAGATTCCGTTTCCGATCTCATCGGATCGGTTAAATCATGTTCCCACAATCGCTCCAGATCGTAATAGGCGCGGATTTCTGGCCTAAATAGATGCACGATCACCGGGCCGGCATCGACCAGAACCCAGTCACCGGTGGTCCTTCCCTCGACGGTAAGCCAGGTCACGCCGAGCTTCTTGAGCGCGGTTTGGATGTGGACCGCCATGGAATCAACTTTTCGGCGCGATGCACCACTGGCGATGACCATATAGTCGGCAAAATTTGCTTTACCGGCGAGTGAAATAACCTTCACGTCATCTGCTTGATCTTCGTCTAGGGCCGTTTCGATCAGCGCCAGAATTTCCCCTGTATCCAGTACGGGGCTTTTAACCTTTTTCTCTACGATGGGGCTGTCCTCACTCATTCAACGTCCGCCACGATTTGCGTTTTTTGGCGGTCGGTTTAACGTTAGCTCAAATGCGAAATGTGTCAATCTCAACGAATTGGTGTCTCTATAGTCGATGTTGGTCACGTTTTCCACTCCCCGGCGGCCCGAAGTGCGGTGGAGGAGGTTAAATTGTGACGGATGGCGATAAAACCCCAAGCCGGTGCCGCGCAATCGGCGAGGTGATTTATGTGGCGAGCCGGCAGGCGGTGAGCCCGATAGCGGGCAGCGGCAAGGCCGGCAAGTGCGCCCCTGTCATAGGTGTGGCGGGCAAAGACACCGATCGGCACTGTTTCAAATATCCGGGTCCATTGGCGCCATTTCGTGATCTGCATCAGGTTATCGGCCCCCATTAGCCAGACAAATCGGGCCGAAGGCGCCCGCCCGGTGAGGGAAGCCAATGTATCGGCTGTATAGCGCGTGTCGAGCTGGCGCTCAATGTCGGTTACCCAAATTCGCCGGTCTGACGTTATGGATTTCGCCTGGGCCAAACGATCTTCGAGCGACGCCATGCCGGCCGTTGGCTTTAAGGGGTTTTGAGGGGAGACAAGCCACCACACGGCATCGAGATCCAGACGAGAAAGGGCGGCCCGACTGATATCGAGATGGCCGTCATGGGCGGGATTAAAAGATCCCCCAAGCAGCCCGATCCGCTGACCGTGCCATTGTCTTGAGCTTAAGGCTTGCGCGCTCAAATTATTTGGCCGGATTTGGGTCACCAGTCAGCTTTTAACATTGGCTCAGGGCCGAGTTTGGCCGGTGCCGCGCACGACATATTTAAATGTCGTCAGCTGTTCGGCGCCGACCGGTCCACGGGCGTGCAGCTTGCCAGTTGAAATGCCAATTTCCGCCCCCATACCAAATTCACCGCCGTCGGCAAATTGGGTCGAGGTGTTATGCAGGACGATGGCGCTTTCGACATGATCAATAAATTCGGCTGCCGCGGCGTCATTGCGTGTGATAATCGCGTCAGTATGGCCCGATCCATAGCGATTGACGTGATCGACAGCCTGACGAATGCCTTCGACAATATGAACGGATATGACCGGTCCCAGATATTCCGTGACCCAGTCTTCTTCGTTGGCCGCAGTGACCCGGCTATCCAAGTCTTGCGCCTGCTGGTCGCCCCGAACCTGGCACCCGGCTTCGGTTAGGTCGGTCACGATATCGCTAAAGTAAGACGCCGCCGCCGATTTATCGATGAGTAGGGTCTCGGTTGCGCCGCACACGCTGGTTCGGCGCATTTTTGCGTTAACCGTTATGGCGCGTGCCATTTCCGGATCCGCCTCGGCGTGAATATAGGTGTGGCAAAGCCCTTCCAAGTGGGAAAAGACGGGAACTTTTGCCTCGCGTTGGACCCGGTCAACGAGGGATTTCCCGCCCCGGGGCACGATGACGTCGACGGTGTCGGTCATGGTAAGTAGCTTGCCGACCGCCGCGCGATCGGTTGTCGGTATGGCCTGGATTGCCGTTTCTGGCAGTTCGGCAGCTCTAAGACCGTCGCGCAGGCACTCGAGGATGGCGGTCGATGAACGAAAACTTTCCGAGCCACCACGTAAAATCGCGGCATTGCCGGATTTCAAGCACAAGCCCCCGGCGTCGGCGGTCACGTTTGGGCGGGATTCGTAAATAATTCCGATAACACCCAGGGGGACGCTGATCCTCGAAATAATCAGCCCATTCGGGCGTTCGCGCCGATCTAGTTCGCGGCCGACAGGGTCGGGAAATTTAGCGATTTCCTCCAGTCCAACGGCCATCGCCTCTATGCGTGCGCTGTCGAGAGCCAATCGATCGATTAGCGGTTCGGCCAGACCTTTGGCGGTCGCCGCCGCTACATCTTCGGCATTGGCGGCTTGTATGTCGGCGGATTTGGCGCGTAGCGCCGCCGCTGCTTTCACCAATGCGAGATCTTTTTGGTCGGAGCTGGCGACACCGAGGGCGTGTGCCGCGCTTTTGGCATTTTGGCCGAGCTCGTCCATCATTGTGTCGATCGACACGGCAGGGGATCCCTTTGGCTCTAACGGTATGACATTACTCATTGTTCGGCTCATTTTCTTCGAACGATTCACCCGGCGCTACGTCACGCAGAACCAAATCGTCTCGATGGATCATTTCCTCTCGACCACGGTATCCCAGAAGAGCTTCGATTTCATCACTCTTATGGCCGATAATTTGGCGCGCATCTTGGTCGCCGTAGGCGGCAAGGCCACGGGCTAGGGCGGTTTGATCCTGGCCAATAACGGCGACCATGTCACCACGCGAAAACTGACCTTCGACCTTCAGGATGCCCGCCGGCAACAGGCTTTTCCCTTTGCCGAGTGCGGTCGCTGCACCCGCGTCGACGGTGAGGGTTCCGGCGTCTTTGGCGCTGGCGGCAATCCATTGTTTGCGCGCTGTACGCGGCTCGGATTGGGGCAGAAACCAGGTGCAGCGTGCCCCGTCTTCCAGCAGAGTTAGGGGCGAAAGTTCGGATCCGTCGGCGATCCCCATGCGGCACCCGGCTCCCATGGTAATGCTGGCCGCCGTCAGTTTCGTTTCCATACCACCGGAACCGTCCGCCGATCTGGGACCACCGGCCATCGCCAGAATGTCGGGGGTCATCAGGGTGACCTCACCAATATGTTCGGCGTTGTCATTGATATTGGGATCGGCGCTATAAAGCCCGTCTATGTCGGTCAGCAAAATACAGGTGTCGGCACCGATCATCTGGGCCACCCGGGCCGCGAGCTGGTCGTTATCGCCATAACGAATTTCATCGGTGGCGACACTGTCGTTTTCATTCACCACCGGCACCACGCCCATGCCGAGCAATGTATTCATCGTGCTGCGGGCATTGAGAAAACGGCGTCGGTTTTCCGTATCGTCCAGGGTCAATAGAATTTGCGCTACCGGAATGTCATGTTGGGCTAGGGTTTCTTGCCAGGCATGAGCCAAGCGTATCTGTCCAGTTGCTGCCGCTGCTTGAGCTTCTTCCAGCCGCAGCGCCCGGTTGCGTGGGCCCGCGGCCAGGCCGAGTGCACGTCGGCCGACCGCAATGGCCCCGGACGAAATAATGACGATATCGAGGCCACGCGCTCGCAATCGAGCAATATCCGCGGCCAAGGCCGCAAGCCAGGCGCTACGCAGGGTGCCGTCATCGGCAACCAGCAAAGCCGAGCCGATTTTAACCACCAGGCGATTTGTGGTTTGTAGTATCGAAGCCGACTGAGTCATTCTAACTCCGGGCCATCGGCGATTTGGGCAAGACGGAACATTGCCTCCTTGACCCCGGCCCGTGACACGCCCGAAATCATCATAATCTTTCCCTCATCAATATCGAGGGCTAGCGCCAGACATGCGCGACGCGCTGCACATTCGTCGTCGCTGAGGGCATCGATTTTATTCAAGGCCAGGACTTCCGGCTTGTCGGCGAGGCCGCCGCCATAGGCCGAGAGCTCACCCCGGATGGTGTGGAATGCCTCAATAATCTCTTCCTCTTTGGCTGTGGCATCAATCAAATGCAGCAATGCCGGGCACCGTTCGACATGGCCGAGAAAACGGTCGCCCAGGCCTTTACCTTCATGTGCGCCCTCGATCAATCCGGGAATATCGGCAACAACCAATTCGCGCTCGCCGACCAGCGTTACCCCCAGTACAGGATGAAGCGTTGTGAAAGGATAATTCGCGATTTTTGGAGTGGCGCGGCTAATTGCGGCAAGAAACGTCGATTTACCGGCATTCGGCAGGCCAACCAGACCGACATCGGCGATCAATTTTAGCCGTAGCCATACCGACCTCTCCTCGCCAGGTTCCCCGGGGTCGGCCCGTCGGGGTGCACGATTGGTCGAGGATTTAAAGTTTATGTTGCCACGGCCACCTTCACCGCCAAGTGCGAGCACAACTTGCTGGCCGGGTTCGGTCAGGTCGGCGATCAGGTTGCGTTCGTCATCATCATCGAGTATCTGGGTGCCAACAGGTAGTTTTAAAATGACCGGTTTTCCGCCGGCCCCCGACCGTTGCTGGCCGCGTCCGTCGGCACCTCGCTCGGACTTAAAATGTTGGGCGTAGCGATAATCTATCAGAGTATTGAGCCCGGCCACGCATTCGCCGATCACATCGCCGCCCTTGCCACCGTCGCCACCGTCGGGGCCGCCAAATTCGATGTATTTCTCACGCCGAAAACTGGCGCTGCCGTTGCCGCCGCCGGCAGATCGAACGTGAATTTTTGCCTCATCGAGAAATTTCATCGTACTACCGGCTGTTCTATTGGATCAAATGGAGGCCAATAAACATAAAGGGGACTGGTCGACCCAGTCCCCTCATATGTATCTTTGGTGCCCACCATAAATGGGCGCCCGTTATCGCTGTGATCAACAGTAGAGGTGTTACGAACCGTCCACTGAAACAAAGGTCCGGCCGCCAGCCTTTTTGGCGAAGCTGACCTTGCCTTCAATCAGAGAAAAGAGGGTGTGATCGCGTCCAATGCCGACATTGGTTCCCGGATGGAACTTGGTGCCGCGTTGGCGAACGATAATATTGCCGGGAATAACAATTTCGCCGCCATACTTTTTGACGCCGAGCCGACGTCCCGCCGTATCTCGACCGTTGCGCGAACTGCCACCTGCCTTTTTATGGGCCATGGTTGGTTACTCCTTGCCTTCGGTTTCTTTTGCGCTTTCGGGGCTTTTTGTCTCGGTGGCTTTTTTCGTCGCCGGCTTCTTGGCCGGGCTGGCCTTTTTTGCCGCAGCTTTCGGTGCGTCTTCTGCCGCGTCCTTGGCAGGCTCTGCTTTGGCCTTGGCCGGGGCGGCGGCCTTTTTGCCGCCCTTGGGCAGGACATCGGTAATGCGCAATGTGGTCAGCAGTTGCCGGTGGCCCGCTTTACGACGGTAATTTTTGCGACGCTTTTTCTTAAAGACGATGATCTTCTCGCCGCGCCCCTGTTCCAGGACCTCGGCAATCACCGATGCGCCTTCAACCATCGGCGTACCGATGGTTTGGCTTTTCTCATCGCCCATGATCAGTACGTCCGAAAACGTCACATTGCTACCTGGCTCGGCAATCAGTTTTTCAACGGCGAGCACGTCGCCTGCTGCTACTTTATACTGCTTGCCGCCGGTCTTGATGACTGCGTACATGATAGTGGTCCACTCCGGCTCATAAATTCAATTTCGATTCGCCCCCGTTTCCGGCCAATTTGCACCCAATTCGCACACAAAAAAGGCGCGCGTCTCCGGGGACGGCAGCGAGGCGCGGAATATACCCCGTTCAGCGGCTCTGTCAACCGTCCAAAAGGGGTGATTTTTCTGGCCCGGGTGTCGGTACTTTTGAGCTGTTGGTCATGCCATTTATATGGAGGGCGGTTAGCTGGCCAATAACGACAAACTTCGGGTTCAACAGCGGCTCTTAAGCCGGAGGCAGCAACCGGTCCCCAGAAGGCGCGATTGAACAGCTAGACACGGCATTGTGTATAGCTGTAAAGAGACGGTCCCAAACTCGTCAGATGGCAAATGTCAGCCGATCCAAGCGTGATGGTTCGTTTTCTGGCTGAGACTTGGGATGCGGAGGGGTGCCGGAGTGGTTGAACGGGGCGGTCTCGAAAACCGTTGTGCCTTCGCGGGTACCCAGAGTTCGAATCTCTGTCCCTCCGCCAACACCTTGTTTTTAAAGAATAATTTCCACTTTTGAAGTGCGGAACTCGATTTTGCCCCGGACTTGCGGGGCGAATTAAAGCAGCGGATTTGACAGCGAGTTCGGGAGACGCAATTGGTGCCGCAAATAATAGCCTGATGGCCCAAAAGTCTCTTACGCGATTGTTGCTGGTGCCCCTGTTTGAGAACAAGCAGTGCCAGTTGCAACGCCCTTCGCAGAATATGTAAAGGGCGTCTGACAGAAATGTCGTATTTTTGGGAGCTATTGAGGTCTGATTATCGCCATTTGATCGTCCCAGGCATTGGGTAGTTTGGTCCGTTGCGCGAGTTCTCTGGCAGTCAGAGTCTCACATTGTTTGCCTTGGAGAATGGCCTTGATCGCATCGGGTGCGAGAAACCCCAGCCTTACGGTCCGGGAAAAGTATGGTCGTCCGACGCGCGCTTCCTCTGCTAACTCCAGCATCGATCGGCCCTGCGCATTGAGCACCATCTCCCGATAACGATAGGCCTGAGCAATTAGACGCAACAAGCTGCGATCAGGATCGCGCCTATTCGGCCCGGCCGGACTATCGATAAGCAACTTCGTTTCATATCCCGCGCGCTTCAGTCGCGCGGTCACGATGAGAGTGAGAGTCGACGCCCCCTCGTTCTTGAGCCCGGCCAGTCGCCTTCGGTCAATATCCAATTGGCAAACGTCTTTGATGCGATGGGGCCAGATAGCGATATCAATTGTCTCGACTTGCACATCTATACGCGACACCAAACATGAAAGAATCAATCTCTTGTCAGCAGTTTCGAGGTTGGGCCAGCGCTCAACCAATTCTCCAGCTTGGCCGGCAAGTGCTGTTTGCTCAATGACATCATCGACAGAAGCCTCGACCCCCTGAAATACGTCTCCTTCACTTGCCAGGAAAGCTTTGATGCGCCCGACAACTAAGTCTTCAATATTGGCCGCTGGCAGGCGCCGCCCGGTTGTAGATTTCTTGCCCCCCTTTGGTTTGATGAGCGAGTGGCTGACATAGTAGCGATACCGGGCCCCCTTTTTGTTGGCGTGCGTTGGGGTCATCCGTTCACCATGTCCGTCGTAGATGAACCCGGCAAGCAAGCTGATCGCCGGTGCCTGTCGTTGCGATCGCCTCGTCACCTTATTGTCCGCTAGGAGGGTCTGGACCTTCTCCCAGAGTGCATCGTCAACGACGGCTTTGTGTTCTCCAGGATAAGCCTGATCCTTATGAACCGTGAGGCCGCGATAGATCTGATTTTGCAGTATTTGATAAAGTGCGCCCGGCAATAGCGGCATGCCACCAGATATTTTTCCCGCCTTGCTGACGCGCCGTTTGCTCACAATACCGTCGTGTCCGAGGTCTTCTTGAAGGGCGCGGACAGAACCAAGCTTGCAATAACGTCGGAAGATATGCCGGACTGTTTTGGATTCGTTGCCATTAACGACGAGTTTCTTATCAGTAACGTCATATCCCAGCGGCGGCACACCACCCATCCACATGCCCTTCTTCTTCGACGCTGCAATCTTGTCTCGGATGCGCTCGCCAGTCACTTCGCGCTCGAACTGGGCGAATGACAGCAGCATGTTTAACGTCAGCCGCCCCATAGACGTCGTGGTATTAAACTGCTGGGTGACCGAAACAAACGACACACCCATCTCGTCGAAGATATCGACGATCTTGGCAAAGTCCGAGAGCGACCGAGATAGCCGGTCGACCTTGTAAACCACGACCGTATCAACGCGACCGGTCTCGATATCATCAAGGAGTCGTCTAAGTGCCGGGCGTTCCAACGTGCCACCGGAGAAGCCCCCATCATCATACATGTCGGCAAGGGCCAACCAGCCTTCGTGCTTCTGGCTTAGAATGAACGCTTCACAAGCTTCGCGCTGAGCATCGAGAGAGTTAAAGTTTTGCTCGAGCCCTTCCTCAGATGATTTTCGTGTGTAAATGGCGCATCGGGCGGCGGTGTTGTCCTTAGGCTTAGCCATCTGCAACCGCCCTACCTGGCTTTTCGGCAATCGCTTTTCCGCTGAGTCCGAAGAACCGCGGTCCAGACCATTTAGCGCCGGTAATTTCTCGGGCGATTGCTGTGAGAGACTGCCACCGTCTGCCCTGGAATTCATAACCATCCTCGATAACGCGAACCGAATGTGTTTGCCCATGCCACTCTCGAATAAGCTGGGCACCGGGCTTAAAGGCGCGGGAGCGCTGCGGCGTAAAATCACCTTTGGATTCCAAGGTTTCTGCAAGGTTCTGTAGACGGCGTTTGGTTGCATAGCTTAAGTCGCCGCCTGCCTTTGCTTGGATTTTCCAAGCGATGGCGAGTTCTAAAAAGTCCCGGTTAATGGCCTTGGGTGGTTCAGATCGGTAAAGTCGCCGCCACTCTGCACGTAACTCCGGCTGCGCTATAGTGGAGAGGGACGCTAGCCGCTGAGCAGGATCTTGTAACGTGCCTGGCTTCAATTTAGCTTGAGTCGTCATTGGTCAGCTCCCGTCCACGATATGATAGGTAGACGAGCCCGCATCGCCGCGCCTTTCGATAGCGTCCCCTTTCTGCCGGAGGCGGGTAAGCGCCGCCCTCACGCTATGCGGCTGCCATGCGGTGACTTTTTGAAGCTGGGCGATGGTTGCTCCAGCGGGCCGAGAGAGTAATTTGCGGACGGTTTCGACTTTGGTGCGGGGTGTGGGCATATATGCCTCCCAAGTGTTCGCGCACCCACAATGGAGGCGCTTCCACTGCCCGAAGCCCAGCGGATGGTAGTGAACGCGCCGGACAGGTGGTTGAGGCTATTTGCTCGACCATACCGAGCACAGTGACGCTCTCTTGGCACAGGAAGTCCAGTGGAAAAGGGGTAAATATGAGAGGGAAAATCACCAATGATGAACTTGCGGCAGTGCCGCATGTTTTTAACTTGCTAAAGCTGCGGCAGTGCCGCATAATTCGTAACCATGCAGATTTTTTCTACCAAGACTTACGAACGCGCCGTGACCAAGCTGATTACGGCAGCGTCGCGCAAAAAAATGGAGGCAGCTGTAGCTGCGGATCCAACGGCTGCGCCGGTGGTTCCTGGCACGGGCGGTATTCGTAAAATGCGCTGGGCAATTTCCAGTCGTGGGAAACGCGGTGGTGTTCGAACCATCTATTTTTATCATGCCGGACCACAGGCGATTTATTTGCTGACCGCCTATGCGAAGGCGGACAGGGATGATCTGTCACCTGCCGACAAGAAGGCCTGGTCCAGACTTGTGGCCGAGATTAAGAAGGAGAGCATGTGATGGCAGCAAAACGCACGAAAATTGGACATGAGGTTGAGGACGCCTTGAAGGAAGTCGTCGCGCATGTACGTGGTGAAGTCGACCTCTCCTGCCGCATTGTCGATGACCCATCGGCGCAGCGGATCATGGATATGCGCAAGCGTATGAAACTCAGCCGGCAGAAGTTTGCCGATCGCTTTGGCTTGGATGCTCGAGCCGTTCAAGACTGGGAACAGGGGCGCCGCGTTCCTGATCGGGCAGCTCGCGTGCTGCTAACAGTCATTGACCGTAACCCGAAGGCAGTGGAGCGGGCGCTTGAGGAATAAAAAAGAAAAAACAGATTGCGGCGCTATCCGAATTTATCTCGTCAACAAGGTCGAATTTATCTAAGTATTTCAAAGTACTCAACCATTGTTGCACTCTAGGTACCGAGAGTTCGAATCCCTTCCCCTCCGCCAACCAGTCTTCGTCTCCGTGGGCCGGCACACCTACCCGGCCTTCACGGCAAATAAACCGCGACATTTCAATAAGTTATGCGGTGCCTAGTATTTCAGGATGCTGGCGCGAGACGCTTTACTGCTTCAGAAAACGCGAGTGTCACGGAAATCGTCTCTTTCGGGGTGTTGCGCTGGCACACCATCTCCGACGAATCTGTCGACTTGATGCCTATGCAATCGAAATTCGCGAAACCTGAGCACAATCACGCATGATGATCTGTTAGGTCATGCCGAGGGTCCGTCGCTGTTCGCGCCAACAAAGCGGGAGATTTCTAAATTGGGTAAGCCGGCTTGCGGTCAAGTCTGGTGGCTGCCGACCATTGAGGATATCGCGTACGATATCAGGCGCAAGGAACGAGACTCTAAGGAGGCGAGCCGCATAGGTCCGACTAATACCTTCCAAAGACGCAATTTCAGTCTGTCCGTCATCATATAAAATGGAACAAACAACGGCCTGATCTAAAGGAGGATCTGGCCCATCTGGTTCAAGATATTAAGCGGCGTATTTGCGGTATTGCAAGCGCCGGTTCTCCATCGTTTTGAGTTTGATCCTTTCGCG
>JAJFIX010000039.1 GCA_021774575.1 Alphaproteobacteria bacterium
AGAACCCATTCGTTGATCCTCGGATGATCTGGCGACCTAGTAGATCTGTATGGAGGCCCTACTCAGCGACATCGGATCCGCCATCCGAGCCAAACATCTCGCGCCCAAGACCCGGCAGGCCTACGTCGGCTGGGCGCGACGCTACATGGCCTACCACGGCGCCCACCCCGCCGACCTCGAGACCCGCGACGTCAACGAATTCCTGACCCACCTCGCGGTCGATCGCCGGGTCGGCCCTTCGACCCAGAACCAGGCGGCGAGCGCCCTGGTTTTTCTCTATCGGACCGTACTCGGCATCGACGAGGTGCGCCCCGGGGATTTCGTCCGCGCGAAAAGTGCGACCAGACTGCCCACCGTATTGACTCGACCCGAAGTCGCGAGGCTGTTCGATCTCATCGACGGTGTCACCCGCACCGTGGCGCTCCTGCTGTACTCCTCTGGGCTACGGTTAAACGAAGCCCTGAGTCTTCGAATCAAAGACGTGGATTTTCAAAGAGGCGAAATCATGGTTCGCCACCCAAAGGAGGGGCGCGACCGCGTGACGATGCTGGCTGGCATCGCCCGGATTCCGCTCGAGAAACAACTCGAGCAAGCAAGGGCGTTGTGGCAGTTGGACCTTCGAAGAGGCGCAGGCGCCGTGGAGCTCCCCCACGCCTTCGGCGTGAAATCTCCGGGGGCCGCAAAAGACTGGGCCTGGCAATGGATCTTTCCGGCCACGAGTCCTTATTGGATCAAGAAAACCGGCCAGCAACGGCGACATCATCTACACGGGTCGGTCGTGCAGCGAAACCTGAGGAATGCGGTGCGAGCGTCGGACATCTCCAAGCGTGCCACATGTCACTCGCTTCGTCATTCGTTCGCGACCCATCTGCTCGAAGATGGCTACGACATCCGGACCATACAACAACTGCTCGGACACAAGAGCCTGCGCACGACGATGCAGTACACGCATGTCCTGAATCGCGGAGGACTCGGAGTCCGCAGTCCCGCGGACGCGCTAGGATTCCTCAGCAGCGAAGACTGACAGCCTAATTGCGGATTAGGAAGCGCGGTCTAGCCCCTAAACACACCCGGCCGCTCCGCGTTCTCCGAAGAGTCGGAGCGTCGTCGTTGCCCTGTCTAAGGGCTGACGCCTAAGGTGGGGCAGTGATTGCTGGGCAGTTCGACAGCACGATAAGAACCGCACCAGCAACCTAATTAGTAGTTATGTCGCAGTTCGCAGGCCGCACCACGCGGTGATTGGGGAGACTTTTGAAGCTTCTATTCACACTGCTCGCGAGCGACGTCGGCGTTTCGTTTGCCGGCGCCTTGGGGATGAAGCTGCGCGGCACTCTCAAACCAGGCGTAGTTTTCCCAATCATCTCTGCATCTAAAGCCGGCCTTGAGGCCTCAGTGACCGCCATTGAGACGCAGTTCCTCGCCGGCGGCGACGCACAGGCGGTCGTCAACGCAGCCATCTCACTCGATGCGATTGGAGCGCCTGTTGATTTCATGCTGCTAGCGGCCTGCGATCTTGCCGGTTGGGACGTGATGGCCATGACCAAGGCGTACCTGAAGGCTCGCGAACGCTTTCCGGATCTCGAGTTTCGGGAACTGTCGGGCCGGCGCTCTGAAGGAGAGGATGTGATCGAGAAGATCACCGCCGGCACGTTTGTACCGAGCGTCCAGACCGAGGATTGGCGAGTCCGCATCGAAACGGGACCACTGAGCTTTGAGGAGTTGAAGGAGCGCGTGGCTTCTGGCGAGATCCCCGACGACGCCCTCGCTCTCCGACCAGGAGCCGAGGACTGGCTTCCCGTGGACCGTTTCATTCGGTGATCGGCGCATGTCCAAGCCCGGACGAAGCCGGACCCCACCCGGCGACATAACAAGCAATTGCTGCAGACGGAGGTGACTACAGGTGTCGCGCGCTGCGCGCGCCCTCGTCACATTGGTCCGCAGCAGAATTGCGTATCCGTTAGGCAGCACTCCCAACCGACGAACAATGGACTCAGACCGATATCGAGGGCTTTGCTCCCAACTGACGGCGCTGCCCCGTGCAGCGGTGGAGGAGACCTACCGCCTGCTCGAACCAGAAGCGCCCAACCTTGCCGCTCATGTTCGCGAGATCCTCGAGTCCGGTCCGATTCGCAAGCCAGAGGAACATGTCGGCGGCCCTGAAACGGACTTCTTCGATACTGCCCTCCCGGACGACGTTCTGGACGCTCTCGTGACCTTCATCGGCGTTCGCGAAGCTGACGCGGATGTAGACGGAGACCCTGAACGCAGTTACGAACTAATGGACCTACTGGATGCCTGGAACCGCCGTCGCACTAGGTAAGGTCACCCCACCTCCGAGCGTGCTGCCTAACAAGCAATTGCTGCTGACGGAGGCGGCTCGGTCGTGCGCGCTTCGCGCTTAGGCATCACATTGGTCCGCAGCAGAATTGCGTATCCGTTAGGCGGCGCCAAACCTTGAGTAAGACGATTCGATCCCACGAGCGAGACTACATTCGCTGGCAGAATCGCTCGCTGCGGTTCTACCTCGGAGCGCGCCTTTGCTACCTCAACGACCTGTACTCTGCTGCGGCCTTTTGTAGCCAACAGGCCCTTGAGTCATTGGTCAAAGGCACCCTCGTGTACTGGGACCGAAGCTTCGACCCCAGAGTGGCCAACCATAAGTTCGCGAAGATGCTCCGAACGCTGCGGAACAAAGTGCGCAAAGCGACCGGAACCGAGGTCCCCGAGTATTTCTACGCCGAAGGGCGATACCAATCGACTTCACGCTATCCGACCGAGGCGGCCGGTATCGGTATCCCTTCGACGTTTCTCGATGATCTGGACGCCGCCTTTTACGACCTAGTGAAGCTCGTTCCGTTTCAGTACAACTCGGAATTGATCCACCTGCTTGAGGCCAAGGACTCTCGCGATCGACGTGTACTGACGCGCCGCAATCGACGATCGCGCCGCCTGGCGACGTTCCTGAAGATCAAACGAAAGCCCCGCCCGAGCGCCGCCTAACAAGCAATTGCTGCTGACGGAAGCGTCCACAGGTGTCGCGCGCTGCGCGCGCCTTCGTCACATTGGTCCGCAGCAGAATCGCATATCCGTTAGGCCGCACCTAGAGAGTTGTGATGGCGCTCGAGATCGTTCACAAAGAACCGTGTCCTTTCTGTCAGTACCTGCGCGGATCCCAACCATGCGCGTTCGTTGCACGTGGCGAGAGGGCGAGCGCTTTCGTGAATCCCACCCAATACGAGCGTGGCGCTGTTCTGGTCGTGCCCAACGACCACGTGGCGTCTATCCTTGACGCGACACCCGAAGACGTGGCCGCTGTAGCGACTCTCGCTCAGGCCGTGGGGCAGGCATTAGACATCGCTTTCTCGCCAACGGGCCTGAACGTGTTCCAAAACAATGGTCTGGCTAGCGGTCAGCATGTACCTCACTACCATGTCCACGTCGTCCCGCGGTACGAATCTTCGGAACCGAGGGAGTTGTTCCAGGCCCGCAACTTTCCGTTTCTCTCGGTTGAAGAGCTCGAGCCTACCACTCTCGCGATCCGCCAAGCGCTCTCAAGCATCGAAGCGGGTGCAGCCTAACAAGCAATTGCTGCTGTCGGATGCGGCCCGGTCGTGCGCGCTTCGCGCTTAGGCATCACATTGGTCCGCAGCAGAATTGCGTATCCGTTAGGCGCCTCCAACCGAGAGTAGCGAATCACTGATGAACGGCTGTGGGCGAGCAAGAGCAGTTCCGTTTGTGGCATTGGCCTTCGCCTGTACGGCTCCAACCCTTGAGATCCAGCGCGACTCACCGGAGTGGCTTTCCACACAGCTCGGTCCGGTAGTCAGAAGCGTCGTTGGCCCCTCTCGTGTAGCGCTCTTCGAGCAATGGGGAGAGGCGACTTCCGTAGCTCTTGATACAACCCTGAATCTGCACGTGGCTGGTCAAGTTGATACGCTGGCGACCTTTCGATACGAGGGCTTCGAGGCGGTTTACTATGTTGTCTCCAGCAGCGAACGCGAGTTCCTCACGCACCTTGAGGTGACCGGCCCCGGATACTTAACAGGCCTCCCGTTCGACGTTGGATCGACGGTAGAGTCGATCGTTGATGCTTTGGGGCCGCCGACATCCGAGACCGACAGCGAGATCCGCTACGCAGACGAGTACGACGTCCTCGTGTTCGCGATTGATGGAGGCCACGTAAGCTGGATCAAGTACATGCCGTACGTAGATTAGAGTTCGGAGCGCAGGCGCCTAACAAGCAATTGCTGCTGACGGATACACCCTAGTCTCGCGCGCGTCGCGCGCACCCACCTACTATGTCCGCAGCAGAATTGCGTATCCGTTATGCGGCCCTTCTAGCTTCGACCATGTTTGAACCCGAACTAA
This sequence comes from Alphaproteobacteria bacterium, assembly GCA_021774575.1. GTDB lineage: Bacteria > Pseudomonadota > Alphaproteobacteria > UBA6615 > UBA6615 > JAJFIX01. The sequence continues at coordinate 4,369 of JAJFIX010000039.1, forward strand.
AGCATAACCTCGAAGAGTTCAAGCGTTGGCGCCGTAAGCAGCTGAAGGCTTTGGCAATGGCGCTCGTTGCCAGCGTGCCAGTTGCTTTCGTGGCGAACGAGGACAACGCAGGCTTCCTCATCGTCGTCTATCTATCGACTATCGCCATTGCCGTCGGTTATTTCGAGGTCAGACTCTTCCAGGTCTTTCGGCGAGATCTGGATGAACGCGGCATCGGCAGGTCCTGACCGCGGCCCTGATCCTCCGAGGACGATCTACGAATCCATCTGTACGCGGCGCCTGCGGCCACTGTAGTCGCGGGGGCCGCATAACAAGCAATTGCTGCTGACGGAGGCGTCTTGGTCGTGCGCGCTGCGCGCTTGGGCATCACATTGGTCCGCAGCAGAATTGCGTATCCGTTAGACGGCTGCAAACGTTGGGAGCATGGGCTGAGAAATCTCGTTTGGGGGATCGTGAATGGTTGGTTCGGCGCGACAGGCGTCGTCGTCTTCCCCCTCGTTCTAACTCTCATCGCCGATGGCGACCTTAGCGCCCTAGACGACCTCGGCGGCGTCGGCCCATACGTGCTGTGGTGTTACACCGCTGGGACCGTCGGCGGTGCGATCGTCGGCGCAGGTCGCCGGTTCCTCGGAGCGCCCATCGGGCGCGGAATTATTACGGGCCTGGTAACGGCAGTTGCTTTCGGCACCCAGGTGGTCATGCTTTGGACCCCGGAGGACTCTACCGAAGTACTCAACTTCCTTTTGCCGGCGTCGTTTGTCATCGGCTTCATCATGAGTCCCTTGGTACGCAGAGGCTTCTCGAGCTGGCCGCAGCTTGATGGATTTCTTGACGGCCTGGTGCTATCGCACGACCCAGACTTGGACAACAACCGAGAGGACGGCGACACCGGATCCTCGCCTTAGGCGCTAAGCCGTCTAACAAGCAATTGCTGCTGACGGAGGTAGCTACAGGTGTCGCGCGCTTCGCGCTTAGGCATCACGTTGGTCCGCAGCAGAATTGCGTATCCGTTAGGCGACCCCCAAAGGCTGCTATGAATCGTCGCCTTGTTGTCGCAGCAATCACAGCACCAATCCTCGGCATCGCTACGCTTGCAATCGCGGCGTCTCTAGTCGCCGCCGCCGCGTCCGAAGTCTCGCTGCAGGAAACCGTTGATGGGACGCCGCTCGCATTCGGATTTCTACTGCTGTTTGGACTCCCCGGCGCGTACCTTCTCGAAGCCATCATCGGCATCCCCGGCTACCTGTGGCTTCGTCGTTCGACTCCGATCCAGCTCCTACCTGTTTGTGTTCTTGCCGGAGTCGGTGGGGCGCTCGCATTCGCGATCTCGTGGCAGGTGTTCTGGGCATCGGGCTCAGTGCTCGGCTTTGCGCAGAGCCTAGTGCTCGGTTTACCGGGTGGGATCGTAGCCGGGGCCTGGTTCTGGTTCGTGGCTCTCAAACAACCATCGGCTCGCGGGGTCGCCTAACAAGCAATTGCTGCTGACGGAGGCGGCTACAGGTGTCGCGCGCTACGCGCGCCTTCGTCACATTGGTCCGCAGCAGAATTGCGAGTCCGTTATGCGGGCTGTCTCAGTTCCAATTGTGATAGCCGCCTTGCCGGAACCCGCCACTGAAACGCGCGCCAACATCCGCGTGCTCGATGCCGCTCGGATCGCTGGGGGTGCCGCCGACCACCATTCGCGCTGCTGCGGTTAAACCCGCTTGCAAGATGGCCGGCTCCGAGCGGGATGGGGCGCCGTGACTCTGCCGGCTCATGTCGTTCTGCTGCGACCCCGCCCACTCGCTCTCGTGAGCCCACCTTCTGCCCGCGATCTGACTCCTCGCTCAGGCCATCTCGCGGGATAACTCGTCTCCCCTACAGCCGCATAACAAGCAATTGCTGCTGACGGAGGCGTCTTAGGTGTCGCGCGCTTCGCGCTAAGGCATCACATTGGTCCGCAGCAGAATTGCATATCCGTTATGAAGCCGCTGGAGCTTTCTGAGCGGGGTCAGTGTAGATTTGGGCAGAGGAGGTGCTGATGTTCCAGCGAGCCGATGTGTTGCATTCAGATCCTGACATCCAGAGCGGAGCCACCGTGTTCGTGGGAACCCGCGTGCCCGTCCAAAACCTGGTCGACTATCTCGCTGCCGGCGACACACTCGACCAGTTCCTTCAAGACTTCCCATCGGTTTCGAAAGACCAGGCGCAGGCAGCCTTGGTGCTCGCCGGTAAGGCCTTGAGTGCGAGTCCTTCTTGACGAATCGCTCCCTCGTCGGCTTGCCGCCCAGCTCGAAGGCGTGTCGGCGGAGACCGTCGTCGATCGCGGTTGGTCCGGTCTCAAGAACGGCGAGTTGCTGCGGACGGCGGCCGAGGAATTCGACGCCTTCCTTACGGCGGACCAAAGCCTCCCTCACCAGCAGAACATCTCTTCTTTCGCACTTCGGATTGTAGTCTTAGCCGGGCGTACGAATCGCTTAGAAGACCTCTTGCCACTCATTCCTGCCGCGTTGGCCGAACTCACTCGATTGAGCGAGGGTGAGTTTGGAGTCGATAAGACCGAGAGTACAAAGCGTCGGCATCCTAACAAGCAAATACTGCAGAAGGAGGCGTCATGGTCGTGCGCGCTTCGCGCTAGGGCATCACATTGGTCCGCAGCAGAATCGCGTATCCGTTAGACAGCACTCCCGAGGGCTATGGAGCGAGCATTCCTGACTGCGCGTTGGGAGCATCTATTGCTTCTCAACTTCGCATGTCCTTCGGACCTCCTTGAGCCCCTTGTACCGGCTGGCACCGAACTGGACCGCTGG
>JAJFIX010000040.1 GCA_021774575.1 Alphaproteobacteria bacterium
TGCAGCCAGCGGATCGCCAGGTGATTGCGGATATCGACATGATTGCGCAGGGTGAGGTAATCGGTCCCCATCTCGCGCACCACCGGGGCGCAGGCCCGCAGGAAATGGCGGGCATGGGCGGCCAGATCATGGCTGCCGACCATCCACGGGGTGCCCACCCCGGTCAGCAAGTTTCCCGGCGCCACACCGAATATGCACACCGGTTGTCCATCGGCTGTGCCGACCCGGGGGCCGGGGGTTGACCCGGCGCTGAGCGCCACCGACTGGGCGATCAGGTGGCCTGTGTCGCGAATACCGGTCGCCGCATAGAGTTCGGCCCGGTCGGGCTCGCGCAGCCGGGCGGCGATGATCGCCACGTCGGCCGGGGTCGCCGGGACGATCTCGTAGCTAACGACCGACATCGACCCGGGCAATCGCGCCGAGGATTTTGGCCGGCACCGGATCGGTTTGGCGAATGACCACGCCTTCATCGGCATCCCAGCCGGAATTGATATTGACCTTGCGCAGGCCGGTGACCATTTCGACGGGGCGGTCCCAGGGTTCGGTCGAACGTCGCTCGACCGGGGAGAGGGTCGCATTCGGATCGTCGCCCCGGCGTCCGACGAACAGGCCGCGATTGGCCTCCAGTCGCAGCCAGACCGTGTTCACCGATTTGGGCAGGCCCCAGGCCCCCTCCATCGATGGCGGCAGGGTTTCAAGCTCGGCGGTATAGGCCAGGCCCGCGTGAATGCGGCTGGCCAATGTCCCGACGGTAATCTTGCCGTCGGTGACGGTTTGGGGTGGCATCACCTTGCCGTCGGCCAGGATCGCCACGGTCTCGCCTTCGAGATGACCGAAGCCGTGGAGGGTATCGACAGGCAAGCGCACCACGCCACCGGGTAGGACCGGCACAAGTCCCGCCCCATCAATCGACGCGCCGCCATTGCGGTCGCGCAGGGTAAAGCTTGTCAACGCCGCATCACCGACGACAAAGCGTTTACCGTTAAGCAGGGGTGTCGGGTCGGTTTCACCCGGCCCCACCCGGCCGCTGCGTATCGCGTCCAGATCGACGGGATCCCCGTCGATCATTCCATGGGGAATTTTTGTTTCCACCGTGACCACGCCTGGGGTTCCGGTCACGGTCGCAATGTCGATTGGGTTATTATAGCTCAGGCCGCTATCGACGATGAAGGCGTCCTCGACGGCGGCAAAGCGGCGTTCGCGCAGGCGTTCGATATAGCGTCGCTCGGTGCCGTTGATCCGGCGCTTGATCACCGCATAGACAATATCTTCGCGGCCTTCGCGGATGGTGGCGATGCTTTCGACCGCGCCGTCCGTCGACGCCGTCGCCCAGGCAAAGACATTTTGTTCGCGCACAAATGTCAGGGTGGCCAGGTTGCCATTATCGAGCACCACCCAAACTATCCGCGACGGGTTTTTTGCATAGGCCCAATCAACAATCCCCGCCCGTTCAAATATGTGGGGCGCCAGCTGGGTCAGGTCATTACCGGTAAAGCCGTTCGATTGCAGATCAAAACCGAGATCGCGCACCGTGTCCGTCCCCTCCTCGACATAGAGCACGACATTGCCGGTGAGAATCGGTGGGATGTGCGATGCTCCCTCAAAGGTCTGGGGTTTGCGATCGATCGAGGCCGGGGTGATCACCCCCTTATCGCCACTGATCCGCCAGACGCCACCACTAGTCAGGATCAGTAACTCGCCCAGGGAAACATAATGGCGGACCTCATTGACCGCGCGCGAGAAAATCGAGAACGTCACCGCGTCGTCATCCTTGGTCGGTTGGGAGACGCTGAAATTGCGGAAATCGGCGGACTGGGACATGAAGGTTTTTTGCGGCTCGTCGAAGCTATTGCCATAGACGGCGCGCTGTTCATGCAACCCAACGGCACCGGGGAACTTGCCCTGAGCGCGAAACGGGTTACGCGCCTTGGGTGGGGTATCGCCGAGCACGGTCAGGATATTGGCATCGGTATAGCTGGTTTTTTCCGTCGTGCCGATGAGCCCAAATATGCCGTTATCTTCGCGGTAAACCACATAATGGTCGACCGCCTCACCGGGCAGCAGCCCCGTCGGCGGGTTCCAGTTCAGGGTGATCGGATTGGCACTCTCCAGCGTTGCGTCAATCTCAGCGGCAAAACTGCGCGCCAGGTCACCGCCGATACCGGCCGGGTACCCGGTCCCGTCCTCCCCTTCCAGGTCAAAAATGTTGCTCGCAACATTAACATTGGCCGCACGAAACCGGCGGCCGTTAATCTGGGTCATGCCGGTGACATTTTCGATATGAACCTCTTCGCCTTCCCGCACCAGCAGAGGACCGGCACTGGTCACCCGTACCGGATCGGTGTTGGTAACGGTGGCGATGGTCGAGGGTATTTCAAGCCCCGGCAGGCTTTCCTCCAGGGTCTCCCCCTTAACCGCCGTCACCCGATAGCGAAACGTGTCGGTTCCGGCCAGGGCCTTTGCCGCCGTCACCCCGGTCGGAAAATCGATTGAGGGGGCGAACCGGCTCTCGGCATACTGCCAGACATGATGATCGGTCCGGGTCAGTGTCGCCGGTGGGTGGTCCTGGTGCACAAAAAACATGGTGTCGGCAGACTGAACAAATTTGAGCAACGCCAGCTCGTCGGCCCGATAAGGTAGCGCCATGACAAACACCCGCGACACCGTTCCGCCGCCGCCATAAATCCCGAGCAAGGTTCCATCCGCGCCAACCAGTTCGAAACTATTCAGTGTCACGTTAGCGATGGTAAAAAACCGGCTATTGAGCTCATCCATGCCGATCAGGTCGGCCACAAACACCTCATCCCCATCGCTATACCCATGCCCGGCTGCACTCACCAAAAGCGGGTCACCATTGCCCGCCCCGGTAACGGCAATGGCAGGTTCAAGCACGATCCCCCCATCCTTGAAAACTCGCATATACCGGTCCCCAAATTCGAGGATATAGGTTTGCAGCGTATTAAACTGAAACGGGATCAGTCGCACCCGCGCCCCGGAACCGGATGGCCCATCGGCCGCCGCCTTCACCTGCTTGACAAACCCAAAACCCGATCGGTTAAAAACCCCACCGTGAAAATCCACCAACATATTATGAATACGCCGCGCCCCACTGGCATATTTCGCTATATCCTCCCTCCCCTGTACCGAAGGCGCAATTTCCCCCGCCGCAAAGTTCGTCTGAAATATCTGTGTCATACCTTCTCCTACCGATATTAGTTATGGGGACACATTACTTATCTTTCTATAAGATTATGAATATATAAGTATTGTGTCCCCCTATTTATAGTCACCGACCCAGGGGGCGTCGGGTTGGGGTTGTTGGTCGCCTTCATTGGCGCTGGTGGCGCGTTCTATGTTGAGGAAGCTTTGGAAGAGTTGGAGTTGGTCGCCGGCGATTTCGCGTTTGCCAGTGAGTGGCATGGCGAGATAAGAGGCCAGGCGGTGGGAGAGGACGGTGACGAAACCGGGGTCGAAAATTTCTGTGTTGGTCACGTCTTTTATGTAGATCAGCTCGGCTTGGGGCTGGTCGGTCAGCACCACCTTGATATCCTCGCCACCGGGACCACGGGAACCGGAAATCTCGTAGGGGGTTTTTGGACCGATCTTGCTGGGGCGGGCGATTTCCCAGGCGCGGATCAGCCGGTCAGGCAAGCGATAGCGCTTGGCCCAGTCGCTGGGGGGGCCCCCCATATCTTCGAGAAAAACGCGCTCGGTGGCGAAGTTCCACAGATGCTCGCGCAAAGTCGCCCGCCGCACCGGGTCATAGAAAAGGCGGCAGGTCGTGGCCTCCTTCCCCAGATCGGTGTCGGGGTCGTTGATATTGGCGTCGGCATTTATATGGCCGAGCGCCATGTTCCAAATCGCCGCCTTGCTAGTCATTTTTCGGAACTCTTGGTTTTTTTGATTTTGCCCGGTTTCGCCTTTTCCTCTACCGGGCTTTTCACCGGCACCATCCAGCTTGCCAAGGCGTCGACCCCCTCTTCGAACTCAAACCCACTGCCCTCCGGGCGGAACTCGTTGCCGTAGAATCCGTCGAAAATTGCCACTACACGCATATTGCCTGCTCCTCAAATCTTGGTGTGTGGGGACGACATTTTGCGCTATGCCGTCCCCCCTTTTTCAAACTCTTAAATCGTCGATTGGTGGCCGGCGACGGCGCCGGCAATCAACGAACCGGCCGTCGGCGCGGCGCCAACAACAGTGTAGACCAGGCGCATATAGCGCCCGTCGGTGCCCCTGGGCAGATAGTCGATCGGCAGCTCGGCGCCGACGGTCAAGTCGGTCACCGGCACGGGCCCGGTGGTCGCGACGGCACGCGAGCTGGCGAAAGTCTCGTTATCGTCGATCTCCAGGGTTGCCTCCAGGCTGGTCAAATTATTGAACGCCTCGGTCACCTGGATCAGTAGGGCGACCGGGGTGCCCGACCCGATATCGCGGGCCGTGCCCAGGTCGATATCGTTCTGGGAAGGGCCCGAACCAGTGATTGCCTGGCGGTTGGAAAAGAGAGTTTCCTTGTCGATAAGCATGAATAATTTCTCCTATCTTTGGTTGTTTATATGACCCGGGCTTCGGTGTTCAGGATCTCGTCGACCTGGCGCACCGGGATGCCGAGAAATTTGACAATTTCCTTGCCCTCGAAACTCTCGATGGAGAGATTGACATTGGCCTGGTCCTTGGCCCGCTTGTGCAGCGCCAGCTGAACCGCCTCATTGCAATAGATCGCCTTCTTGCCCGGCCGCTTGCGCACCCGATAGAAACCGTCGATCATCAGATCCTCGATCGCCACCGTACCGGCCTGCATTTCGCTGGCATCGATATTGGCAATCCGCGCCGTGCCCCGCCAATCACGCAGAACAAAACCGACGTCCCACTTATAGTGGGTGCGATAACCTTGATACTGGCCACCGGTCTGATCCTGCAGGGTCACTTCCCCCAAGTCGTTATGCTGGAAGCCGGCGAGTGTGCCTTTGGGATAGGTTAGAAACCCGGTCTGGTCGCCCCAGGTGACAAACCAGATCGAGGTATTATCGGTCCCCAGGCCACCGCCATCGATGATGTTGGAGCCCGACTGGGTCCGGTCGGCGCTGAGTTCGCTAAACCGCGGGGCGAGCCCCAAGAACCGTTCGGGATTGGCATTGGTGTTGCCGTAAAACAGCGTCTGAACCATATTCTGGTTCATCGCTTCGAGGAATGCCGCGTCTTCCGACAAGCGGAATTCGGCGGAGTTGCCATTGAGATCGGCCAAGGATTTATCGATCTCGGCATAGGCTTCGAGCATGCCTGTGCGGTCATCGACCTGCATCGTTGTCGATTTCGATGTCGGCACGCCGTAATTGAGCATCCGCCAAGCAACCGACGGCAGGCCGGTTCGCACAGTGGTGCGGTGACCGGTCGGCAGATTGCCTTCAATGGCAATGGCGTCGTCGAGCACCTCGTTGGTCTCGCTCATGATTTCGATGATCGCCGCGACCTTATGATCCGGGTCTTGGCGCTTCATCAAATCGACGAGGGTGGGATATGTATTTCCGATAGTCGGCATAGTCTTACTTCCTTTTTGCTAAAACGAACGCGGTCAGGTCGGCGTCTGGTCGGGGTAAATGCGCTGGGCGAGACTTTTCTCTCCACCGGCAAAACCCGATCCGGACGGGGCGACAAAGACCATGTCCTGGCTCATTGCTTTTCCAACGCGATAGGCGAATCGGATCAGTTCGGGATGGTTACCGAAGCCTTGATCGTTCAACACCTGTTTGAGGGCGGGAGTGCCGAAGCGTTCGATGGCGGTGGCGGCGACGCCGAGTTTTTGCTGCATTCCCGCGCCGCCTATTTCGCCATCGGAACGCACACCGGCGACCCATTCTGATTGTTGATCCACCCAGGTTTTCGAATGTTCCTCGGCCAGTCGCGCCGCCGCATTCGCCTGCAGATCGACCAGGCGCTGGGCCTGGCTCTGGTTGAGGCCGAATTCACGGGCGGTTTCCTGGAACTCACCGAGCAGGTTTTCATCCGCCTCGACCCCGTCGGGCAGAATGAAGGTCGCATAGACCATTGGCGCCGCCTGGCCATCCTCGGCCTCGGCATCTTCGCCACTGGAGTCGCCACTGGGGCCCGCCGGCGCTTTTTGGTCCGGTCCTTTTTGGGTCAAGTCCGGATCACTGAGCAGCGAGGCATCGCGATTGATGCCGGGGATCCCCTCACCTATTTCGGGCTGGTTGATTTCACCGATGTCTTGTGTCGGGCTCCCACTAATGGGGCCCCCATTTGCGGGGTCAGAAATGACGATTTTTTCAATGACGCTGTTATCGGGCATAAGCCTTATTCTCCTCGATCATGGTGATATAGGTTTGGGGGGCGGCCTCCATCACGTCGGCCAATACCGAAAGCCCCAGAGCGCGCTTGCCCTCCTTAAACGTCCCGGCGCTATTGCCGGTAAACGTCGTCTCGAACTGGTGCGCGCGCTCCAAAATTCCGTAGATCCAGCGGCGCCCATCCGGGGTCGAGAGGATCTTGGCCAGCTCGGCCATTTCCCCGGCATGGCGAACCCGGACATTCTGGCGTTGTTTTTTCGCCGCCTCGTTATCCCCCCCGGTCATGGCGCCACCGGCACGGGCGCGCCTGGCACCGGCGCGCCTTGCCCACCCTGCCCCGTCACCTGCGCTATGATATCGCCCGCGTTTTCGGTCAGGTTCTGAGCAACACCATCCGCCGCCGCCTGGCCGCTCGGACTGCCAATCACTGCGGGAATACTTTGCATCGCAACCTCGCTCCCAACTTGAACCGCAGCTGCGGCTTCCATGGCTTGCATTTCTTTTTCCTCCTTGGCTTGGCGGTTAGCTTCGATCTCGCTGGCGGGCACGATCAGGGTTGCCGGGGCGCCGGCGGCGCTGGCAAATTCCTCGATCGACTGTTCGACGTTGAATTTGTCGAGGGCCTGGGGATAGGCCCCAGCCAGCCCGCCGACAAAACCGGCGGTGCGCTCGATGGCACTGATACCAACGACTTGCTGGGCCTGGGCGATCAGCGAGACAAATTCGATCTCCAATTCGGTTCCCTCCAATTCCGGTGGCGGCGGTGGCAGCAGGCCGGCCTCGGCCATGGTGGCAAAACTATTATCGATCAGCGGCGCCAGCATGGCGTTGGTCGCGCGCTGGACCACCGGCCCTAATTGCAGCAACCGCTCTTCGTGTTTGCGGGCCACTTCCTCGGCGGTGATATCGCGCCGGTCAGAGGTGGCGAGCAGCAAGAAGAGATCGACATACATCGCCCGGTTGATCCGGGTTTCGACTTCGCGAATATCGACCATCAATTCCGAGATACGCGGATCGACTTGATAGCTCGGGGTGAACGCCCCCTGGCTTTCATCGACATAGGTGATGTCGCCGGGCAAGACCGAGGCATATTTTCGCCGCAGGCTGGTCGGACCCTTCATCGGCGGGTCGGCCATTTTGACAATCGCCTTGGCTTTTTGTTTCTCCTCGGTTTGCAGAGCTTTGGCGTCGCCGAGGGCATCCATGCCGGGGCTGGCCCCATAGACATCCGGCGGTGTGACTTCCCAGCGAGTGGCGTAAACGGGGAAGCGGCGAAAGCCGCCGCGCTTTAGAAATCCATTTTCCGACCCGTCGGCTTTTTCCCAATAGGCGGACATGAAGGGCATATTAGCGCTATCGGAGGCGCCCTCGTCTCCGGCAAAATTGGGCTCGATGGCGTGGACCACTTCGACCCAGGCATGGGCATTGCCCTTGTCCCAGAGATTGCGCACGCTGGGCGACACCGCATCCAGGCCGAAACTTTCGACCATATGGGCGACGGTCATCGGCACATCGCGGTAGAAGGCATTGACATTGCCCCTGGCCGAGGTGGCCAGATAATATTCGCCGACCGTCGAGCCATAGAACCGCGTCGTCTCGGAAAAATCATCGAGTTGCATCATCGCCGCCGTGCCAAACACACCGAGCTCGGCATAATAGGGCGGCAATAGATCATAGAAATTGGATTGGTTGAACATGCCGCGCATGGCCCGTTCAACCTCTTCGATCCACACGCGAACCGGACCGAAATCATTGAGATCCTTATCGGCCGCCGCCAGTTTAAACCAGGGCCGAGCCGGCGAGGTAATCGCCGACATCATTCCGGCGGCCAGTGTGCGGCGGGCAACAATCGCCGTATTGTTAATAATGTTACTGTTTTTCTTCTGCCCCTTATTGACGTTGGAAGCGAGAAAGCGCCCCCGGCGGGGATAAAAGAAATCCCCCAACTCGCGCCAATGGGGCACCCAACTGGCGCGCTCGCGCACCAATTCGGCGCGGCGGCGCACCAGCCGTTGTTTGGTCCCTTCGCTCATATCTTATGATCCCCCGAGGAGCGACGTGCGCCGGGTGCGCGGGCGCAATGCGCCGCCGATCAAGGATCGACCGACATTGGCGTCGTCGGTCAGGCCTTGGCCGCCGGTGGCAAAGGTTGCCGAGCTACCAAATCGCGACCGGGCGGCATTGGCCACGCGGGTTGGCGAGCGCTGTATATCCGGGTCGCTGGGCGACGGCGGTTCAGGGATCGGCGGTGGTGGCGGCGGTGGCGGCGGTGGTTGTGAGCCAGTACACATTATTGGTCTCCTTTACTTATTGCGTCTGTTGATCGAGCGGATCGAAGTCGTGGGCCATCGTCCCCGGCATGGCATCGGGCCGATGCAGCCCAAACCGCGCCGAAACGACGGGATGGGCAAAGGTCAAAACAAAGGCGTCGGCGGCGTCGGGAGAACGGCCGAGGCGCGTCTTAAAATCCTGCTTTTTTTCCAGCACGATCCGCGCCTCGCCGCCCCGCCCCCCGGCATAGGCGTAATCCATCGTCGTCAATTCTTCTTTCAGATCCCGGTCATCGGGAATGGCCCCGGTTTCGAGCCAGGTGCGGGCAATGCCATACATTTCGGCCCGTTTATTGAGATAGGCCCGGTCCCCCGGCGCCCCGCCGAAATTGACCTCAATGACATCGACGCCAAGATCGGTGCAGCGATCGACCACTCCGCCGCCAACCCCGCCCCCATCGATAAAGATCGCATCGGGATGAAGCTCATTGGCCAGCCGGGCAATCTCCCCGGCCAGATGCATGGTGCTGCGCCCGCGATAGGACAGAGGCTTAAGGCTTGCCGCGTCGCGGCCCCGGCGAAACCAGATCATGCTGGCATCATCGCCATAGCGCGCCACATCAACCCCGAAGACCAGCGGGTCTTGGGGATAGGATTTGGGCTCGCGGGTTGCGGCGGCGTCGACCAAGTCGGTGCCGATAAATTGGGCGGCGCTCTGTTTGGGAAACGCGCCTTTGACCCGAGTCGTGACAAAATCGCTATCCTCGCCATAGGCCTCGATCCACTGGGCGATTTGGGCTTTGTTGGTAAACCGGACCTGGCGCGCATCGACCCGCCAGCAGAGCCAATATTTGCGATATTTGCGAAAACATTCGCGAAACCGGCCGACGGCGCGAGTGCCGTTGCCAAAGGCGCACCAGATGATTTGAGTGTCGGCATCGGTCAGGGCGCCCTCGGCAACCTCCCAAATTTCATTGGCAATTGCCGAGGCCTCATCGAAAATCAACAGCAGCCGTTTGCCCGCATTATGCAATCCGGCAAAGGCCTCTGAATTATGTTCGGACCAGGCGATCATATCGATCCGCCAGGTGCGCTCGTGGGCCGGGTCGGCGGAATAAATCGCCGTCGCCGTGCGGTGAAACCAATGTTTGATGATCGACCGGTTATGCCACTTGGCCAGCTCGACCCAGGTTTTGGTTTTAAGCTGGGTTTCGGTATTGGCAGTGACAATGCCCCGCGCATCTTCGAATGTCGCCAGGCTCCATAATATAAGCCAGGCAACCAGCGCCGATTTACCCACCCCATGACCCGAGCAAGCGGCAATACGGATCGCTTGGTCGGCCGAGACCAGCCCGTCGCGGACTGCCTCCAAAACCTCCAACTGCCAGGCCTCGGGCCCCGGATGATTGGCCAAGTCCCCCTGGCCCCAGGCAAAAGCGAAGCGCACAAACCGCACCGGATCGGCGGCACACGCCGCCATTTCCGTGGTCAGTTCCCGCTCGGCGTCGGAGAGCCCGGACATTTAGGCGCCCCCCGCGATCATCGCTAACAACAAGGTCGTGCGAAACGAAACATAGACGGTGAGCAAAGTGATCGAAGCCACCATCAATAAAACCAGCAAGATCGCCCCGGCCAGGGCCAGCATCCCGACACCCCGCGCGCAGGCAAATATCCAGGCAAATAGCTCGGCCATAAATTTGCTCATTCCGAATCTCCATCGGTTGGATCCCCACTAGCGGGAGTTAGCCGCGCCCGTGCGTCGGCCAGCCGGTCGGCCAGCCCGCCATCCATATTGACTTCGGCCCGGTCCTTGAACCGGTCGGGATTGCGGGCTTTGAGTAAAAAGATTGCGGCGCGGGTGTCGTAGCGGGTGACATATTCCCCGGTGTGGCGCCCCTGATGAAACCCAACCGGTTCCTTGGTGCCAAGGACACCCCGACGAAACAGCTCGTCTTCGATCACATCGGACCCGGCATCGATCGCTTCATCGGCGGCCTGACAAAATTCTTCGTCACGGGTCCGCTCGCGATAATAGGTCTGGCGCGAAATCCCCGTCGCCTTGGCCGCCGCACTCACCGACCAGCCCTGCGCCAGTTTTTCCAGCAAGCTGTCGCGCCGCCCCGGCGTCAGAAGTAAACGACGCCGGTTCGCCGGCGATTTGGCCAGGGTCCGGTTTGCCGGAGATTTAGCGGGGGGTTTTGAAACGGTTTCGATCATAAAGAATTCCTTGATGGTCCAACATCGGGTTGGACCGAACAAATTGAATTGAACGCAGACTACACTATTGTTGTTATTATATCAACAACTTTCACAGGAAATGGCGTAGATTTTTCCACCGCGCTCACTCGTGACGCACAAAATGGCGCATTCTAACCATTTTATGCGATATCGTCACACGCACAAAAATACAGAAAGCCAAAAAATAGAGTGCCATCGACGAATAATCATCGCCACCCAGTAGGCGTTATATATCCGTGCCGCCGTCGCCAACGAAAGCTCTACATATTTTTTTCTATATAAAACAAATTGTTATAGAGCTTTTTCGGTGTTACCTGCTGGTCACGGATTGACCACGAGGCGGCCACAGGCCGGAACATACCCCATTTCACTGATTGCGAAATTATTAACGTTGCGTTTTTCTCATCGAGGTGCTTTAATCTCCCCACGCCCCTGCTGGCGATACTGAAGAGCGAATAATCTGCCATTTCCAATCAATATCCCGGCCGGGACCGGCCGCCCTGCTCTGTGACCAACCCTTGTGAGTGGCCATAAATCGACATGACCAATCAGCCGAAAATCGATACCGCCGCCCTGCTCGACGCCCATCCCATCGCCGAGATTGTCCGGGCGCGAACAGCCCTGGCCAAGGACGGGGCGGAGTTTAAGGGGCGCTGCCCCTTTCACGATGACCGAACATCGTCTTTCTATGTCGTACGGGATAAAGGGTTTTACCATTGCTTTGGCTGCGGCGCCCACGGGGACGGCATAGATTTCATCATGACCCATGACGGGGTGGGATTTCGCGCCGCCTGCGACTTGCTCGGCGGTGGTGATTTTCAACCGCGCCGAACTCGTTCAATCCCAGCCCTCCAGCTACCGCCCACCGGGCAAATAATTGCCGGAAAACCGACACCGCCAGTCGCCAATCCCAAACGGGCCGACGACCGCGACCGGGCGACGTCGATCTATACTCCGGCGGCGGTCTATGATTATCGCGATATGGATGGCGCTCTTTTGGGCCATGTGCTGCGGATTGAATTGGCGGCCAACAGCAAGGCACCGCGTGCCAAGGCCCGTAAATGGACGCCGACCATACGCTGGATGGCCACCGATCCGGATCGACCACCGGGCTGGACCCTGGCCGGGTTCGACAAACCACGCCCGCTCTACGGTCTCGACCGGCTAGCTGCCCAGCCCAATGCGCCGGTGCTGGTGGTCGAGGGCGAAAAGGCCGCCGATGCCGGGGCAACCATCCTGCCCGATTGGGTCACGATCGCCTGGCCCGGCGGCGCCCATGCGGCAAAACACGCCAACTGGCACCCCCTGGCCGGGCGGACCGTGACCATCATGCCCGACGCCGATCCGCTCGGCGCAACAGCAGCGGCGGTCATCGCCCAAACCCTCACCCAGATCGGCGCCCAGTCGGTCACCGCCTTAGCAATCGACCCGACCAAACCAAAAGGCTGGGACCTCGCCGACGCCGTCGCCGAAGCCTGCCCCCCCCACCGCCTCCTCAACTGGTTCACGCCGCGGGCGGCCGGGTTACACATGACCGGGCCGGGCGTGGACGGGTCGCGGGAGGCCCCGCCACAAGAAGCCGAGCCACGTGGGGCCCAGGCCGACGAAAGCTTTACTGCGCTTGGTCACGGCGCTGGGTCGCGCTATTTTTATTTGTGTCACGGGTCCCAGCAGATCGTCGAACTGGCGGCGGCGGGCCATACGAAAAATGCGTTGCTGGAACTTGCGCTCCTCTCCTATTGGCGGGCCATATGTGGGAACAAGCGGCTCATGGGTGCATGGCCGCTTGTCAGGCCAGGGGGGGTTTTTCGCCGCGTAATATTCGTGGCCGGGGGGGCCTGGTTAGATGAGGCATTAGACGCGGACACGCCCGGCGCGGGTCGGGCGGTGCTGCATCACGGACCGGCCATTCTGGTCGATGGGTACGACCGGGGGCTCGACGCCGCTACGGGAAAATATATCTATGAACGCGCGCCCTCCATCGGTCTGGGAGCGGCCAAAATATTGACCTCAAAAGATCCCAAATTTCAACAACCGGATGCGACTGCACTGGCCGATATCGCGGCCCACCTTTCCTGGGAAAATCCGTTGAGCGGCGCCTTGCTCGCCGGGTTTTTCATTGTTGCGCCGGTGTGCGGGCTACTCGATTGGCGGCCTCATCTGTGGTTGACCGGCCCGTCGGGCAGCGGCAAAACAACGGTGGTCGAAGATATCGCCAAGCGGGTGATCGGGCCAATCGGCCTCAATTTTGAAGGCTTTACCAGCGAAGCGGCAATCCGCCAGACCCTGGGTCGGGACGCTCGCCCGGTGATTTTGGATGAAGCCGAGAGGGAAAACGAAAAAAGTGCTGCCGAAATGCGACGGGTATTAAATTTGGCCCGGGTCCCTTCATCGGGGGGCGAGATCGCCAAGGGCGGCGCCGGTGGCCGCCCGACCAGCTACTGCGCGCGATCATGCTTTTTCTTTGCCTCGATCAATCCGCCGATCGAGCATTGCGCCGATGCCAGCCGGATCACCACCTTGGCGCTAAAGCTCCGGGCCACCGCCAGCCCGGCGGCAGTGGCCGCGGCCGAAGCCCACTATGCCGCCTTGGCGGCGATGATCGCCAACCGATTGACGCCGGGATATGCCGCGGCAATGCTGATCCGCACCCTCGATCACGTCGAGGTCTTGCGGGCCAATATCGCCACCATCACTCGGGTTGCCGCCGGATATCATCTTTGCCGCAAAGCCGAGACTATCACCCAAGCCGCGGCCAAAACCTGGATCGCCGCCCAGGACTGGACTCGCCACACCGCCCTCACCGCGCCCAAAGACGAGCAGCGGTTGCTCGATAAACCGCTCACTCATCGGGCCCGCATTCAAACCAGCCAGGGTCCGCGCGACATTCCACTGGGTGTCCTGATCGCCTACGCCGCCGGCCGGGGCGAAGCCGCCGAAATCCCCAAAGACGTCGCCGCGCGAGAGCTCCGCCGCACCGGCATTCTGGTTCAAGACCCTAGCGACGAACACCATCATGACGGCGAGACCGTTGCCTTCTGCAACGGCGCCGATCAGCTCAAACAAACCCTCACAGGAACCCCCTGGGCGGCAACCTATGGCGACCAGCTCCGCCATCTCTACAGGGCCAAACTGACCAACCCCAAACGCTTCGCGCCGGGCATCAGAGGCCGCGCCTCGGCCCTGCCGATAAGCGCCGTGATCGAATCCGCAATTACCGTAATTACATATGCATGGGCGGAAGGCACCCGGCAGGGCAAGCTTATACAGATAGAATTAGTGGATTATTAACTTTTTTCATCAAATATCTGGTCACCATAGTTAATATTTAACCAACCCTTTCGCAGGAACAATTAATATGACCAGTTTAATCCGTGAACTTTTAGCGGACGAATCCGGCGCCACAGCCATCGAATATGGCCTAATCGCCGCCCTGGTGTCCGTCGCCGCCATCGGCGCGCTGACCGCCCTGGGCGGATCGCTGCGTGGTATTTTCGGCGCAGCGTCAGCCTCCGTTGACGCCGCCGTCAAAACAGCAGCCGAGACGTCCGGCGGTTTGCCCAGCGGCGGCGAACAGGACACTGGTTCCGGTGGCGGCTTTTATGGGCTTGGACCCGATGGCAATATAATTCACATCGACTAGCCGCTCCCTCCATCGTGGGGCACCGTAATTAGGTTATAGCCCGACGGCACCAGTACCTAGGGTGCGGCGGCGACGTTGACTTTGACGATGATTGGCCGTTGTTCTTCGTCGGTGATAAGCAGGACATATTCGCCGGCTTTGGGGACATCTTCGTCTGCTTTTACGGTGAAGGTGCCTTGGCCGGAGTCTCGGGTTTCGAGGGTCAGGCCGGTGGTCACCGGGCTGATAAACTGTCCGGCATAGGGGGCATTTCCACCATTTATGTCAAATTCGGCGGTGAGCTTGGCCTCAACACCGAGTTCAATGGGATTGGGCCCACGCCGAGCACCATTTGTTGGGCCGGGTCGCCAGCGGCAATCAACGGGCATTTCACCAAATCGGTGGAGGACTGATCCACCGCAATATCGGCGATCATGTCGACGAGGTCGATCGACAGGCGGTTCAGCTCCCCAGCTGCAGTTTCCGCCGCAGCGACTCGTCTCGAATCGTCTGATACATCGGCGTCAGATGTCCCGTCGTTTTTCTCACGGGCATCGGCCACCACGGTCCCAGCAGATAAGGTGTAGAGGTCCGGGCGTGGGGAAATCCGGCCCGCCGACGTGCGGATACTCCGGGCCAATTATTCCGTCAATCCAATCAGGTCGACATCGATCTGATGTAGCCACCGATTGACCGTATTCTCGATTTCGCCGACTGTCGTCCAAACCCGGTCCCCGGCCACACCGATATCTGTTTGGGCCAATGTGGCGTCGCTCAACGCCGTTTCGGCCTGGGTCGCAGCTAACTCAATTGTCGCAATTTTCGGCCTCAGACCGGCGTCGGAAATGCCGGAAAGTCCGTCATACTCTGACTTAAAGAATTCGAGTTTTCTGCGTAATTCGCCGAGCTTGGTCGCCAGGGCGCCCGGAAGATCTTCTATCCCGACAAATTTCTGCGCTTCTTCGCGGGCGCAATTTAGCGCCAACTCCCCGGCTATGAAAATCGGGATCCGCGCCGCCGGCGCCACCAATTGGGTGGCACTGAACGCAGTGCCGCCGACCAACCCCGCCGCCAGGCTAAGACTGTCTGGATCACCGGTCACCCCGCTCGCCGCCGCTGTGACCGAGGAAATAAGGGCGACAATCGACGAGCCATTTCGCACCCGGCTATCGCGGTTTCGTCGCTCGGTATAGAGCGCGTGCAAAGCCTCCAGACGCAGCATTCCCTGCTCGGTCGTCGCCGTGATCGGTGTGATCTGTCGATCAAACATCGCGGTAAAGCGACCACGGTCCGGATGCTCGGGCACTTCGTTGACGCTAACGAATGATGTGCAGCCCGCCAGCGCGCTCGCCGTGACAAAAATGGCGACCCCTAGACGGACAGGCACCCTACGAAGCCGATCTTTATTCGCACAAACACTCGCACAAGCCATGCAACATCACCCAACTCATTGCAATCATAAAACGCTATACACCAGGGTGCTTCGCTTTACTTGTGCAACCAACGGTCAAACACCGTGCCCGCGTGAGATTTCGTCCGAGACGGCTTCATCGGCGGTTTTCTTGGCATAGGCCACCACCCACAGCGTTAATTAGCTGAGTTCTCGACCGTTAACCTTTATTAACAGACAGCAATACATGCATTTTGAATATTAATACTTATTAACGCATTATTACTATTATGTTGACAAAGTATGAAGACAAAAATATCTTGATCTCTCACTCAGTACTTATCCGGACATTCAATTTGCGGGAGGTACGCATGGGCACTTTTCTGGAACGTTTGTTTCTCGATTTATCGACCGATAACCGTGGTACGACTGCGGTTGAATATGGGCTGATTATCGCCATGGTTTCCTTGGTGGTGATCGTTCCTCTAGCAGCGATCGGCGGCGACCTCGTCGCGGTATACGATCTTCTGTCTTCGGCGATGACTATCGAGGGTTAGCCACTCGTGAGATGCACTAGTGGCTGAGAAAGAGATAGATCAGCCAGACGGCGGCGACGACTGTCACTGCGCCGGTGCCAAAACCACCTAAGAATCGCGTTAGTTTCATCGGTGTTTCGGCATTGATACCGATCGGATGAACCAGCCTGACCAAGGTCAGGCCCAGACCCAGCACGTGAATACCGATATCGGGTCCACCGTTCATTTCCAACAGACCAATCAGCAACAGCGCCAGCGGCACCACCTCGGCGAAATTCCCATGACGGCGGATCGCCAGGTCGAGACCGGCATCGCCACCATCATGCAATGAAATCCCCGACTTGCCCCGCCGGGCGCTGACATTGGCCGTCAGGATGAAAAAATATAGCCCAAGGATGCCGGCGTATAACCCGGTAATGAGGGGGGCGTTCATCGTGATCTCCCATTTTTGACAAAGCTTGACCTTCGTCCTAGCCGGTGGAGCGCATTCTTGTCAAAACGCCTGGGTCAAAACGCCCCCGCCGCCCGGATATAGAGTTCGGCCACCTGGCGCTCATCCAAACCCGAGAGGATTGCGGTGCGGCGGATTTGATCGGTCGCGGTCAGATAGATCTCGGCGGCGGCAATTTCTGCGCCCGTATTTTCGGTTTGCGATGTTTTTTTCGAGGTCCGATCGAGCTCCGTCCGATCAATGATACCCTTGGATCCGCGCATATTTCTGCCTCCCGTAAGTCCCAAAGTGCCGCCGTTGCACCGCAACGGCGCTTCTGATAGTTTCGTTGTTATATTCTCAAACTCCACCTCCAATTCGGTTCTTTTCCGGCAAACAAGGAACATTCATTATGGCCAAGGCCGTCCGGGCAAAAGCAAGAAAACCAGCCACCAAGTCCGCTGCCAAGAAGGCACCCGCCAAAGCAGCAGTTAAATCAAAAGTTTTGGCTAAGCGGCCTCC
The DNA here is from genome assembly GCA_021774575.1 of Alphaproteobacteria bacterium. Classification (GTDB taxonomy): domain Bacteria; phylum Pseudomonadota; class Alphaproteobacteria; order UBA6615; family UBA6615; genus JAJFIX01. Next base: position 17,314 of record JAJFIX010000040.1, read on the forward strand.
GGGCCGACCGAAGGGCAGCACGCGCCCGCCCAAGGTTTCCCCCGGCACAGCAATCGACAAGGACTGGTTTGTCGGTCGGTTGAAGGATGTCGGCAAATCGATGCGGGCCCTGGCCCGGTTTTTGGAAGTTGAGGCGAGCACGGTTTCGCTGATGTTTTCGGGCCGACGCAAAATGCGCCTCGACGAAGCCGAAGCCATCGCCCGGTTTCTCGATGTCACCGTCGAGACGGTGCTGCGCCATGCCGGCATACGCAGCCTGACCAGCGAAGAAAGCGGCGAAGCGCGGCTGGTTCCCGTGACCGGACGGATCGACGGGCGCGGCCGCGTCGTGCTGAAAAAACGTTTCACTACACCAGACGGGGCGGCGGGTGGGACCGGTGGAGTTGAAACAGTGACCGGCCCTGCCGGATTGCCCGCCGGGGCGGTCGCCCTGGTCGGCCGGTTCCAGGGCAAGGCCGCAGATCAAGCCAATAGCCAAGCTGGTGGCGAATTGGCGTTGCTCGATAACGCCTATTTTTTCTACGTGCCGTCGAAAAAATTCAGCCCCGGCGCCGTTGGCCGATTGTCGATCGTGCAGGTCGGCGGGCGCACTGTATTGCGCCGGGTTATCCAGTCCGACGACCCCGACCAGTTCGAGCTGACCGGTTTCGGCGCACCCTCCCCGGCCGCAGAACTTGATGCCGCCACTCCAATTCTGTGGATCCGCGCCTGAGCTTATACCCCCTGGCATCATCGCTCACACCCCTCTCGTCGAAAATGAGGGCCGCGCGACAATAGCAGCGCGGCCAAACACTATCTTATGTCGTCGAGAAGAAGTTCAATACAACTGAAAAGAATGAGCCAGCACAAACTTAGCTAGATACGCCCGTCGCACCGTCTCGGTTCTATTGGGTAAAACGGCCCGCATAATCGTATAGCTGCCAGCCTCATTTATTTGGCCCTTCGACCTGTGTCTTTCTTACTCGGCAGTGTAGCCGCCGTCGAGCAGGTACATACCGCCAGGGCAATAAGAGGCCTCGTCGGCGGCGAGGAAGAGAACAAGGTTTGCCACCTCCTCGTTGGTTCCATAGCGCTTCATCGGTGTCATTTGCTCAATCCCGGCTTTCATCTCATCTGAGTTACCGGGGGCAAGCTGGGCGTGAACCTCGTCCATCATTCGATAATCTATCGGGCCGAGGCCGGTTGCGCCGGTGATCAAGGCAACTTTCCCGTCCAACCTTGGCATGGCACATGCTCCGTTTTGTCCTGTTTTAAGAGTGTGGGGTTAAACGAATTCGTCAGACAAACGTAAACCAGAGACACAATCAGAGCCGCAATGACCGGATGAATTTGTCGGGGGCATCGTTGATCGCCATGTTGCGCTCTTGGGTGGCGCGCTCTGTAAGTTCGGCAAATTAATGACGTCGTTTTCGTCAGTGCGGATCTGGCTATCGTTAATATGGATCATTTTACTCTTCCTCGGTTTGGAGAGGCGCCACTTAAACTCTGCGGAAACCCTGAAGAACACCCAAAACCCTAAGGAAACCTCATGTTTTTAGACCTAGCTTCGATTTGGCACCGGTCATAGCAGCGGCGACAGAGGTGATCGGCGCTTTAAATGGACAAACACATTACGAGGCACTCGGAGAAAAGCGATAAACCCGAAATCGGATGTCGCGCGCTTACCCACAGGTTACAACCGAGGAGCAAGCCGCGCTTTTAATTTCAGGATGGGGCGTTCAACATACCTATGTGACGCAGCGGCCGCAATAATGCTGAGGGCGATAGCAAGTAAGACCTCTATTCGCCTGTCTATCGAAAGGCCGTTGCCGACAACATAGTAAATTGGAATGTGATAGACATACAGACCATATGAAATTCTTCCAATCCAATTTAAGCTAGAAATATTAAGCACTCTCGAGATTAATTTTGCACCACCTTGTGACAGAGTCATCACAAGGAATGCTGTCAAGGCAGCTACCAAAGTGAAGAGAATTTTGTCATGAAAAACGGGTATCAAGGCCAAAAACAGCACAACGATTGCGGCGGCTATCGCTGTGACCGTTATGAAAACCGAGTTCCAATCAATGTTCCTCAAATACCCTTGGCGCGCAGCGAAGGCAACAAGCGCACCCCAAATCAAACTGTCCATCCGTAAATCAGTGCGAAAAAATGCCGCTGTTTGAAATACGACATCGTCAGGCGACATAAGACGCATAGTAGGAGGGTAGAAAAGCCCAACGGCGAAAAGAATAATAAAAAAGAAAGTCGGTTTTCGCCTTGCAAGAATAAACAAAACTGCAGCGGGCCAGACAAAATAAAATTGCACTTCGACCGAAAGGGACCAAAGATGGCCATTCCACCATGTAGTGAAAAAGCCCAACATATCGTGGTAGGTTTCCCATACCCGAGCCCAATTCGCGAAGTAAAAGAAGACAGATAACGAACTTGTTAAAGATCTCATTTTTGTTTCAAGTGCAAAAAATAAGTCCACCGAAAGAGCGAATACGATCACGCAAAACAAAACGGGAAAAAGACGGAGGGTCCGGCGAATATAGAAGCCCTTCAGATCTATTGACCCATGGTCATCATAGTCATTGAAAAGAATGCTGCTAATCAAGAACCCGCTCAAAACAAAAAATATGTCGACGCCTATTCTGCCGCCCGGCAGTAGCCCCGGAGCCGCATGTGTAGCCAGAACCATCAGAACGGCAATTCCGCGCAAGCCATCGAATGCATAAAAATATTGAGCTGCCGGGTCGAAATACGCTCTCTTCGGTATGGTTGTCATAAAATCTGCATTCAGAAAAACCTATAGGCATGCTCATTTGCACTAAGCCTGATGGCGACCCATTTCGACTGATAGGAGGAAACTTACTGTCGGCCCATGGGTGTAAGCAGGCATTCAATATGAGGGTAGGACAGACAATGCATATCACGAGTTATAAACTTATTGGGAGGACCAATGCCACCCTTCAGCGCAAAGCAGGTATCCTCGGCGACAAAGGGGAGTACCTGCACGAGCAAGGCGACCTGATGTCGATATTGTTCACTGGCCGCCATCAAGATCCGCCGGCACCGTTATCAGATATTTCGTATCAAGCTTGCCGCCACGCGCAATCATGCGCTTGCCGTTCCCGAGATCGATGCGGCTCTGGTCAATTTGGCGCAGCCAGCGAAAATTGTGACGCTCTGCATACCACAAGAACAGCCGCTTAACTTTGACGTTATGGCACTCTTCGAGAAGTTTTTGCAGCCGACGAGGGCTCAACGTGCGTAGCCCGTCGAAGATCTTGTCGACCTGTTCGAAGGTTTCCCTTTCGGGTATTTCATTTAGCATTTCTAGAATTGCGCGTTCTGGCATCGACAAAGCGAGAGACCAATCCCATTGGCCCCAACTGATAGGCCGAAAGCAATTTCTGTGTATCGGATCGGTAATTGTGATCGATTGATCTTTGACGTTCGACAGGATGCTGGCGAGGCCAGGGGAATTTGGCTCTTTCCCAAAAAGCTTTCTCTCGCGGTGAAATACGAACCGGATATCGAGGTCGAGCTTTGCAACCCAGCTTGGCAGTGGCGTCTCACCGTATAGGTGAACCTCGCGTCCGCCTCGCGTGGAAATATAATGCGAAAAACCCTGCAAATCGAGAGCCGTGCGACCCCCGACCAAGACAGAGACATCCAAATGATTCTGCATTTGCAGAGAGATCACAACCTGCTGCCACAGGAGTTTGCCACCCGGGCGCCGATAAACACCCCTAGCTGGACGTTCAAGCCAGCCGCTGGTCAAATAACGGTTGCGCAAGGCGCTGGAGTAACCTTTGCTCTCCAGCCAACCCGTATCAACCACCAAGCCTTCCGGCAGAAGATGGTGAAGTTGGTTTAATTTATTCCGTTTTTCAAAACTCATAGTTAAGAAATTAGCATATTTACAAACCATCTAATAGTTTAGATAGACAGTGATTTCGTAACCCTAAGTATGAATGTCAAAGAAAACGCAAACCACACCAAGAACACAGCGATCCGATCAACCGGCCCACGGTTCACTACAGCAAATATCCAGAGGAAAGAAGAAAACCAGTATCGAGTACCCAAAGTCGTCAAGACAGAGCACCCATTAGGTAATATAATACGCGGAACCGGAATGGTGCCCAAGGACAGGTCACCCAAATAATTGGAAATCAAGCGCCCGCGGCGCGGTGGGACAATTCAGATTTTCCATATTGTTCTGATGTTTTCTTTCTTAGTGTCCCGCCGAGTGAAACTGAGACGGCGGCGTGGTTATTGCCGCGTCGGCCCAAAATCGAGCGACCACAATAACTTCTTTTTTAGCGCACAGTCGTCCTGGTTCGCCCCGTGAAGCGTTCCGAACTAGCCCTCTTCCCGCGACGAAGAGCCCGCCTAATCTTGGGACCGATCGGACTCTGAATGCGCCGGGGGCGTCCGAAAAAGGCGGATAGGACATCCTGGCAAAAGGTCCGCAAACCGGCGCTCTCAAATACGCAATCCCGGCCTCCCGCTCAGCAATATTCGTCTCGCATCGCGTCCTGCAGATAGGCACGGCGATCGGCGCTGCCGTTTAGGACATTCCGGATCCATGATTGCTGCTCGAACCAGATAATCGCCGTCTCGTACACGCAAGCCCGCACAGGGCTTGTCGACCGCTCGAATGTGAGCGGCGTGCCGATATCGGATCGAGACAGGAACTGGCACCAGACATCGCCATGCGTCCACCATTGGAAGAGCAGCCAATTGGCCATTACGCCTGCGTGGAGAATTGTAAATCCGGTCTTGTAGAATTCTCCTTCCTCTTTGGTGAGCGGAAGCAATGTCGAAACATGTTCCCGTGCGGCTGCGATAAGGTCGCTTTGAAGCAACGGCTCGCCACCCAACGGCTCGCGATGTTGGACCCCATAGGCTTTGATCGCCCATTCATTGATGCGCCAGTGGTCGACAAAGCCCATGCGCCGGGGCCGGTAGGTCGGGAAGTCATTTTCCCGGACGGCTGACGGCCACTCATCGAATTGGTCAGGCATATTCAATTTCCCATTCCCTGCTGGAGAAGTTCATTTTAAACCGTCGCTCCAGTCGTCCGCTCCTAGGACAACAGCTCGTAGACAAACCTCACCACCTTATTCTGGTGGTATCGCTGGGGCTTGTATTGCCATACGTCGCTAGTCCCCGGTCCGGCGTCAGCAGCAATTTGGAAAAGACCTGTGGGTCCCGCGATTGGGCCAACTCTCCTTAAGCCCACACGACGCGCGCGGCGGGCCCTTAGTTTTGACCCTCCTCCCCGATCCCGTGTTCGATCAGAACCGCGGCAGCGGCCTTGGCGTCCGCCGCAACGCCTTTGGGACCGAGGATATGCGCCGCAACGATGGCACCCTCCTTCAGCAATGTGAGGCGTCTTGCCAACGTCCCCGGAGATTTGGCGCCGGCCCTAATGGCCAGGCCTTCGAAATGCGCGGTGATCAGCCGCTTATGCTCAGCGGCGGTTGCATGCAACGGGTGCTCTCGATCCTGATATTCCGACGCCGCCTTGATGAACATGCAACCTTGAAACCCGTCCTCTTCGAACCACTCCGCAAGGGCGTCAAACGCTACCAGTAGCCTTTCTTTGGGCGTGTCGCCCAGCTCTTCCATGCGCCGATAGAGCCAATTGCGGAATTGCTCGTCGCGCAACCTCAATACCGCATGGATCAAATCGTCTTTGGTTCGAAAATGCTTATAGATGGCCGTTTTCGACACGCCCGTCTCGGCTGCGATCTTGTCCATGCCTGTCGCGTGAAATCCGTCGCGGTAAAACACCGTTAGGGCTCGCTGAACAAGCTGATCTCTTTTTGATGCGCTCATTTCGCCTCATTACATTAACCGATCCGTACGTGACATCCTGTCTTCCGGAAAGCAAGGTGAAATTTTTTCTCGCTTAAATTCATCTAGTTAGGGCGAAATCATAAGAAAGTCGTCTGCGGCCAGGTGATTCACCCTTGACTTATGAAAACCGATCAGTAAATGTACCTTGACCGATCAGTTAACGACCTTCGCGCCGAGTTTATTTCGGGGAGCGGCACAGTCAAGGAGAAAATTATGAGAAACAACGACTATCTCGCCAGCCACGCGCATTGGATTCTGCGGCTTGGCCTTGTGAGTGTGTTCTTCTTCCACGGGACCCTGAAGTTCCTGGACCTGCAGGGATTCGCAGAGATGTTGCCAATCTCCTACACGAAAGTCGTGTTGGTGGCGCTTGCGCAAATCGGCGGCAGCGCTTTGCTCGTCGCCGGTGGTTTCAGGAGTGATTTCTGGTCCGACCTCGCAACGCGTGTCGGCGCCTTTTTGAATATTCCGACAATGATCGGCGCAATCGTGCTGGTCCATTGGGGACGTTGGAACTTCGTGCCGACAGAAGCGCATCCGCTTGGCGGTATGGAATTCCAGATCTTCCTGTCGTTGGTCATGATTTATCTGATCGTGACCGGTAACCGGTCCATCGGGGCAATTGGTACCGGTGCGGATCAGCCGGCTTCGACAGTCACATATCAGCGTCTGTCAGCGAACCTCTAAGCAAGTCCAACCCACCGACCCCCGTGACGGTCCAGTCGCCACACCTCCCGGCGGCTGGACCGCAGCGGAGGCAAAACAATCGATAGAGCAGAGCAAATGACCCAGAATCTGAAACCACCCTTCACCGAAGAAACCGCCCGCGCCAAGGTCAAGGCTGCCGAGAAAGCCTGGAACACGTGCGATCCCGACGTCGTTGCCAAGGCGTATACCCCGCAGTCCGACTGGCGCAACCGAGACGAGTTCTTCACTGGTCGCGATGCAATCACGGCATTTCTCAAACGCAAATGGTCTGTCGAGGCCAGCTACGCGCTCAACAAGGAATTGTGGGCTTACACGAACAACCGCATCTCCGTGCGCTTCGAATATGAATGGCAACACGCCCACACTGGCCAGTGGTATCGCACCCACGGCAATGAGCATTGGGAGTTTGACACCGACGGCCTAATGCGCCGGCGCGACATGAGCGCCAACGATATTCCGATTAACCCCGAAGACCGGCACCTCACCAAAACCTGATCCGTTCGCCGGAATAAAGGAGAGACGACATGACAAACGCAACCGACCGCCCAACCAAGAACCTCGTCGGATTTGGATTCAATGGTGTCGCCGTTCTGGTTGCCAGAACGATCTACGCGCGAATCGAGCGAGCGGTCGCTGCCGCTCGATGCAGGAGTCAAAATAAGGCAGGCATGCTCGAACTCACTGCTCTAGACGACCGGTTGCTCCGAGACATAGGCATCGACCGCAACGAAATCCCGTGGCTTTTCGACGGACCCTGCGACGACCGAAGTGGAGTGCCATCGCGCCCTCGGCGCCAACGACATTCCGATTACCGCACCCAAGGCAACGAGCACTGGGAGTTCGACGCCGACGGTCTGATGCGTCGCCGCGATATGAATGCGAATGACGTCCCCATCAACCCGCAAGATCGCTGCATCGAAGTGGGCTGACCCAAATTTTGTTTGGAAAGGAGAACAGAAAGATGACCCAATCGACGCCAAGCAGCAGGCTGGCCCCCACATTACTCGTAGGGCACGCCCTTATCTACGCTATAATCATCATCGGTCTCTCGTTCGTTATTGGCGAAGAACCGCAGTATTTTGCGAAGTTGATCCCCACTCTGCTCCTCCCCCTGTTTGCAATCTCCAGTGGCTTCATCGGCGCGGCGATCCGACGTCAATGAGGGGTAGTCATAGGAACCGGTTTCTCGCCTGGTGCTCTCCCGGCGCGAAGAGGCCTCGCGGAGTAGCACGACGGTTGATCCAACGGGAATGCGTCATCCGACTGTGAGCCGGTGGGGGCAATAGAGTTACAATTGCCGCAATATTCAAGGCGCGAATATCGCAAGCCGGAGATCAAGGAGAAATGAGATGATCAGGACCAATGAATGACGGTACCCCGGGTTGGTCGAATAGCTGCGAGCCCTGGAATGTTGAACCACCAATTCGGTCGTCTCCGCGCTCATCAAACAGGCGAAAAAACTACCGGCTGAACTGTATAAATCCCTGACTTGGGACCGTGGCAAGGAATTCGCGGATCATCGCCGGTTTAGCTTGGCGACCGATATCGATGTCTACTTCTGCTATCCTCAAAGTCCTTGGCAACGCGGATCCAATGAGAACACGAATGGCCTGCTCAAACAGTACTTCCCCAAGGGAACTGACTTGCCGGTATACTCGCGAGCGCACCTCAACAGGGTGGCACGCCAGCAAAACGGACGGCCGCGCAAGCCGTTGCAGTTCGAAACGCCGGCGGAGAGATTTAACGCTTGTGCTGCATCGACCGATTGAGACGGCACGGTCTAACCGGACACGAAAACCGACAAAGCAGGCAAGTCCTACGAATGTTTGCTTGTGTGTCCCAACCAGCCACACCTGAACTCTCTCCCAAGCAAGCGGCCCGGGGCCCGGCCCAACGAATAGGCTGTGACTTTGGCAGTTGCGCCGAGCATTGGGATTACAACGAAAATTCGCTGGTAGTTTCCCACGTCGGCCCGATCGACATTATAAGTATTCGAAAATAAACGATAAGAATTGGGAATGGTGCCCAGGGACAGATTTGAACTGCCGACACAGGGATTTTCAGTCCCCTGCTCTACCAACTGAGCTACCTGGGCTTACCGATGGTGAGCGCGGATATAAAGAAAAAATGAGGCCGTGTCCAGGGTCCATTCAGTGCAATTTTTGCTAACCGGCAATTAACCCAGATTGCGGTCGGGAAATCGGGTCAAATCAGCCCTGTTCTAGCAAGTTTTCGGTGTCTCTCCCGGCTGGGTCTTCCGTCGTATCCACTAGCGTATCCTCGGCCACTTCTTCGCTCGGAATGCGATAGCCGCCGGAAAGCCAGCGGTGCAAATCGACATCGGCGCAGCGGGCCGAGCAGAAGGGGCGGTATTTTGTCTGTTGAGGTTTTTGACAGATGACGCATTTTGGGGTGCGGGTTGGTTTTTTGGGGGTCATATCCATGCCTCCGGTCGCATAATTGTCAGCCGCACCGAAAGGCACCGGGGGCCAGGTCGGCATCGGTTTCGAGAATCAAGGCTTGGCCGAGCTGGGCGCCGACCGCGTCGGCGGCAAAGGCCAGGCGCCCGCCCGGGCTGAGCAAAGCGGCCATCGCCGGACCGGCGTGCAATACCGGCACGTCTGCCCGGCCCATGCCCGCGGCGACTAAATCCCGCAGGGCGGCGTAACAAGCGGCCTCGGCGCTGGGGTCGAGGTTGGTAACCGGTTGGGGCTGGGCCAACAAATTCGCGGCCAGGCTCGGCTTGCGGCGGGCCCGGGTGAGTTCGAGATGGCCCAAGGGCGACAGGCCCAAGACAGTAACCCCGGCCGGATCATGGGCGGTACTCGCCGCCATTGATGCGACCACCCGGTCGCGATCCGCCGCCCGGTGCATTTTCAAAAAATCGATGACGATCGCACCGGCCAGGCCGCGCAAGCGGATTTGCCGGGCGATTTCGGGGATCGCGGCCAGGTTGGTATCGACGGCCTGTCGCCCGGCCTTGCCCAAGGCGGCGCTGGAGTTTACATCAATCGCGCACAGGGTCTCGCCGGGTTCGAAAATCAGCCGTGCCCCGGATTGGGCGCCGAATTGAACAACCGTCTCGCGACCGAGCGCTGCCTCGATTTCCCCATCGACATCAAATTCGGCAAAGGGCCGGGTGCCTAACCGCGCCTGTTCAAGACTGGCCAAAAGGTCGGGGGCAAACACCGTGCACCAATCTCGGGCGAGCTTGAGCAACCCCGGATCCCCGACGATAATCCGTGGGCGGGGATCGCCCGCTGATCGACCGGCGGCAAAATCCGCCAAAAACCGAACGATCGGGTCTGCCGGTGGCACGATGCAGCCAACCCCATTATGGGATTTGGCAGCCGCCTGAATCTCGGCCCAGCGCTGGCGCGCCACGGCCAGGCCCGCCCCTATCGCCTCCCCGAGCGCACCCGGTTCGAAATCGAGTCCGGGGAGCCGAACACCTTCTTCGTCGGTTAAGAGATCACCCAGGTCGGTCGTTGACCGATTGGCGCCAATAAAAAAACCTGGGCGGGTCGGTAAATAGTCAAAGCCCGGCGCGGGCACGGTGATGGCAGTGCTGAGCTGGGGACCTTTGACCTCATCGCCCGCCCCCCCTGCGCGTACCGTCTGGCCGCCGGTGATCTGGACCAGGATCATCGCCCCTTCATGGACCGTTTGGCCAATGCGCAAGTTTTTACGCGGGCTTTTGCCTCCGGCCCCGGCGTCGCGGGCGCGCAAAAATCCGTCTTTTTCCCAACCGCCACCAATTTCGACAAAGGCCGCATTCATGCCCGGATCGATGCGCCGCACCCGACCCTGATAGATTGCCCCCCGGCAGTCGGGGGTGGCCGCGCGGAAATGATCGACATCCCAGACCCGACCGGCCGAAAGGCGGGCGCCGCGCACCTCCCCCGGCCCCGCCTCGATCAACAAAGTGTCGATTAAGCCTGGGTCGGCCCGTCCAACCTTTGAAGTTGCTGCAGTCATCAGCCCGGATACCCTAAACCGCCAAGCATCGCCGCCGCGTCACTCAGGCTGAGCCCGACGACATTACTATAGGACCCCGAGATCGCCGGCACGAACGCCGCCGCCATCCCTTGAATGCCATAGCCGCCGGCCTTGCCCAGCCATTCCTCCGACGCCGCATAGCGCGCGACTTCCTGGTCGCTCAATCGTTTGAACCGAACCGATGTGGTGATCGCGCGCACCGTGCTTTGCCGATCTGTACTTTGGCCACCCGTACTTTGACCACCTGGCGCAATCACGCAAATACCTCCATGCACGTTATGCCGCCGCCCTGAAAGCAGGCGCAAATAGGCGGTTGCTTGCTCGATATCAGTGGGCTTGCCTAGAATGCGCCGCCCCAGCCCGACAACAGTGTCGGCGGCCAGCACAAAATCATCGGGAAAGTTGGCCGCAACATGGCGGGCCTTGGCCCTCGCCAGACGGCGCACCAGGGCCCCGGGGGTTTCCCTGGGGGCGGCTGTTTCGTCGATATCGGCGGGTTCAATATGATCGGGGGCCAGTCCGATCTGGGTCAGTAGCTCAAACCGGCGCGGCGACGCCGAAGCTAAAATGAGACGCGGCAAGAGTGGACCCTACTTAAAGCGGAAGGTAATCCGGCCCTTGGACAGATCATAGGGGGTCATTTCGACATTCACCTGATCACCGGCAAGCACCCGGATCCGATTTTTGCGCATCTTACCCGATGTATGGGCCAGCACTTCGTGTTCGTTTTCCAACTTCACGCGAAACATCGCATTGGGCAGGATTTCGGTCACGACGCCAGGAAATTCAAGCAACTCTTCTTTCGCCATGCGGCTTCCTTTGTTCTTTGCCCGATATATGTACCGAACGGAATTTCGGCAAGCAACCGGACACGAGCGGGCGGACAATAGAGGTCGACCCCAAGGTTCGTCAAATGCCCCTTGATAAATTAACCACTCATTATGCGACATATTCGCCCAAATAATGGCAAAACGATGACGTGGCCCCCAAAATTGTACAACCCTTTCGCGGCTCGTATTTTCGCAGCCAAGCCTTTCGCGAAATGGCGGCTTTTGCTATTCTGGCTATTCGGCGGCTTGATCAGGTAAATCGCCCAAGACGTTCGTCGCGCGGATGTACCCCCAGATATATATTCCTAACGTTTCGTATTCCTATCAGGAAGGGGACCCGACGATGATTTGGCATTCGGTATGGCAAATGACACTGGTCGATTTGGCCATCGATTTGGCGATCATTTTTGTTGTGCTGTATGCCAGCTTCACCATTTTGACCCTTCGGTACCAATTTCCCGACCGGCAATTGCGCCGGGCCTATCTGAGCATTTTGGCAGGACTGACCATCGCGGCCCTATTTTATACCGCAGACGTGCTGATCATGCATCTGATGGCCTGGCTGATACCGGCGTCCGGCGCCATGGCGACCTTGGAAAATTTGCACCTCAATTTGAGCTGGCCCGCCGCCTTAAGCAGTATCGGCTTGATCGCCATGGGGTTGGCCGCTGCTGCCCGGCGCCACGTCGTCTTGCAGGATGCGCTCAAGAACTCGATGACCGCCCATAGCCGGAGCGAGGCACGCTATCAGACCGTCGCCGAAACCCAGCTGGAGATGCTCTGCCGCTGGCGGGCTGACGGCACCCGCACCTTCGTCAATGACGCTTACGTGCGATTTTTCGGTAAACCGAGAAACCAGCTGCTCGGTACTGTCGCCCTGGGCTTTGTTCTCGAAGACGACATCACCAAGGTCGACCGGCTAATCAATTCCCTCACTCCATCGGAACCGACGATCCTGATCGAAAATCGGGTGTTGCGGGCCGATGGCGAGGTCGCATGGCTGCGCACCAGCATGACGGCGCTTTACGACGATGACGGCACCGTCATCGAATATCAGGCCGCCTCCCATGACATAACTGACGTATTGCGCACGCAAGATGAGCTAAAAGACAGCGAAGAACGGTTTCGCATCGCCCTGGAAAACGCCGTCGTCGGGTCGATCGTCATCGACGCAAATGGGATCATCGAGGCGTTCAATATCGCAGCGGAAAAAATGTTTGGCTTTTCTGCCGCCGAGGTGATTGGGCGCAATGTCTCGATGCTGATGCCGGCGACCGATGCGGCGGCCCATGACAGCTATATTAAAAATTTCCAGACAAGCGGGGTTAAAAAGATCATCGGTAAGGGCCGTGAAATGGTCGGGCGGCGCAAGTCCGGCGAGGAATTTCCCATGCATTTGGGGGTGGGCGAAATGATCTCCCAAGAAAAGCAAAGGTTTATTGGCTCGATCACCGACATGACAGACGTAAAAGAGCTCGAACGCCAACTCCGCCAGGCCCACAGAATGGAAGCCGTCGGCCAGTTAACCGGCGGTATCGCCCATGATTTCAACAATTTACTGGCGGTGATGATCGGTAATAGCGAATTGCTCGAAGACCGGGTGGCCGGAGACGAGATCGCGTTAAAACGGGTCAACGCAATCAAAAATTCAGTCGGCCGGGCCGCGTCGTTGACCAACCGGCTGCTGTCATTTTCCCGCCAGCAACCATTGTTGCCCGTTGTCACCAATGTGACTGAGCTGGCCGACGGCTTGTCGGAATTGCTGCAGCGCACCCTGGGCGAGACGATCGATCTTCGGATCGCGCCCTCAGCTGGGCACGCGGCAGGACACGCAGCTAGCTCATGGCCGGCGACCATCGACCCGCACCAGTTTGAAAACGCCCTGATCAATCTGGCGATCAACGCCCGCGACGCCATGCAAGAGGGCGGCACGCTCCATATAGAAACCAGCAATATCACCCTAGACACCACATTTGCGGATGCCGAATTTGCCCGGGGCCACGAAGACGTCGCGCCGGGCGATTATATCTGCGTCGCGGTGACCGATACCGGCACCGGCATGTCGCGCGAAACCCGCGAGCGGGTGTTTGAACCGTTTTTCACCACCAAGGGCGTCGGCGAGGGCAGCGGCCTAGGGCTCAGCATGGTCTATGGGTTTGCCAAGCAGTCAAATGGCCATGTGACGATCGATAGCCGGATCGGCTCCGGCACCGTGGTCAAACTTTATCTGCCCCGGTCCCAGCCACCCCAGCCCGAAAAGGGCGTTGCCGACGAGGGTGGGGAGACCAACATGCCGGACCTAGATTTGGCGCTGACCCCGAGCGGGTCGGAACATATTCTGGTGGTCGAAGACGATCTTAATGTGCGCGACGTCCCAGCCGTGATTTTCCGCGATCACGGCTACCAAACCGTCGAAGTCGCCGACGGGCCAGCGGCGCTGAACGCGCTCCAATCCGACCAAAGCTTCGACCTGCTCTTTACCGACATCGTGCTGCCTGGGGGCATGACCGGATTTGATATCGCCAAGGCGGCCCGCCGCCTGCAGCCGCAGATAAAAATCATCTATACCACCGGCCACGCCCGGGACCCGGCCGGCAGCAAAGAAGACTGGAAGCCCGACGCGCCGTTGATCGCCAAGCCCTATCGCCGCACTGACTTGCTGGAAAAAATACGCGCCGTATTGGATGAGAGTTAAGCCGGAATTGACCAGGCGGCCAATCTAGCGATATAATTCTATTTGGCAGGTCGCATAGCGGGCCCGAACGGGTCCGGCATCTATGAAAAGACATTAAATGGACCTTCAATCGGACCATATCTCTGGCAATTCGTTTCTCGACGAAGGCCATCAGAGCCTGATGCACCTGATCAACACCCTTGCCGACGATGTGCGCCTCGGTGTCGAGAAAAACCAACAGAGCTGGCAAGACATTCAGGCCCGCGCCACCCATTATATCAAAGCTTTGGAGGAACATTTTCAGCATGAAGAGCTGATTTTGAAAGGCGCCGATTTTGAGCTCGTGGTCGAACATATTAAGAAACACCGGGACACGATCGACTATTTGCACCGCCTCGCCGCCCAAACCTTCACCAAACAATCAGCACTGTATTTCGTCGCCAGTGCGCGCTCGCGGGTGTTTGCCCATGAGTTGTTGGAAGATCAGGATTATTGGTCGCTGTTTGAAGACCAAGAAACGGCGGGAGAGCCGCTCATCTTCTGGTCGCCCAGGATCGAGACCGGGAAAGCGGAGGTCGACACCCATCATCGGGCCCTGGTCAATTTCATCAATCGACTACATGCCAGAGCTACGGTTGACGCAGACCCCACCGCCTTGGCAAACGAACTCGAAGGCCTGTACGCCTACGCGGAATTCCATTTCACCCAAGAACAGGCAGCTTTCGAGCACCACCTATCGCCGGAGAAAAAGGCCCTGCACGCAGCCGACCACCAGCATCTCCTGGCCGACCTGCGCACAGTCATCGGCGAAACCAGCGCCGGCACCTACAGCGCCGCGGGCGTCGGCGGCTACCTCAAATACTGGTTCCTCAATCACCTAATGGCCTTCGATAAGCCGGCATTTGAGGGTGATGGCTGAGGTTGAGTGGGGTAACTGAAGCGCCACCCCAACGGACGAAATCACCTAAAATCCACGCATCGGAGGGCTCCGTTACTGGCGCTTGTGCGCGTGCAAAATTTTGACGGCCGATCGTTGAGTGACGCGCCGCCACACGGATGAAGGATAGATCGTCACCGTGTCGAGCCTAGGGTCGTCGCCATAGCGGTTCGTGCACGCCGTTGCCGTCCCCCCCCCTGAATATCCCGGCACCGCCGGCTTACATTCGGCGTGTCCGCATCCCCAGGATGAGTCCTCGGCGCGCGCCCTGGAGGCGCCCGGTCAATATTCGTATCGTGTATATGGGGACACATTACTTATCTATTTATCGTGTATATGGGGACACATTACTTATCTATTTATAATATTATAGGTAGATAAGTAATGTGTCCCCATAATTAAAGCCCGGTTCGTCATCGGTCAGTTCTGGCGCGCACAGCGGCCGGCGGGCGGGGTTTCGCCTGGGGCGATGTCGGCGAGCTGGGTGATGATGGACTGACCATCCAATATTTCGACCCGGGCTCCGGCGCTGCAAGAATAAGCCGTTCTGGTGTCGGATCCATCGGTTGATGCGAGAGCGAAAGACGGGCCCACTCGGACCTCGCCGCCACCGAAGCGAAGGCGGCGTATCACGCTACCGTCGCCGGCGATCAATCGTCTGAGGTCGCCTTCGATAATCCATAATTCGGCGTCGCCGATAATGAACCGCCCCGACAGTAACTGCCAGCCATCGGCGGAGCGATTACCCGTGGGGGCGGCGGTCAGAGGTCCGCGCAATGGCACTCCGACAACCGACGGCGCCACCGCCGTTCCAGGGCCAATCAATGGCCGTGAAGATCCGCCGACTATGCTCGGCGGGGCGATAGTTTGGGCGAATACTGGTTTTGCGGGAAGGATCACGACAAACAATGAAACAACAAGTAGATGAATGCAGGCCAGACATATCCCCATACTCAGCCAAGCTAGATCCAATTTACCCAAGTTACGTGCGGTCATTGAAACCTCCCTACACATGTATTCTGCGAAATATGTGCAAACAGTAGCTTCAATAACCTGCCAGGGCAATCAAGACGGACTATTATCTGGAGGGCAAATAGTCGCCGAGATTTCGCTGGATGACAGGTGGGATGGGTCATAAAATCTCGATGGCCCCCAGCGATTTTCAAGCCCCACTATTCGGCCCGACGCCACCGTTGCCAAAATGCAGAGCCTTACCACCCAGCCCTATCCGACAGCCAGTCGAGTCACCTCATATTCAGTGACCGCCTCGCTTTCGCCCAAGGTGAACGCAGCGATGGTGCACACCGTGCGTCGGTCGGGAAAATGGTAGACGGCGCAAACGCTGCTCAGGTTGCGCCCCGGATCCGGCCCGGGCCCACAGCCCGAATGGCCGAGCCCCAGCCCCGCCGGTTTGCCGTCCACCGCCATTTCGCCACCCATCAGGCCGAGCCCATATCCGGTCGATTGCCAGGGGCGCCCGGCTAGGACACCGCCCAGGCGATGACGCCGACATAAGGTCGCCAGCAAGTCCGGCGCCAGGAGGTCCCCTGCCATCAGCCCATGTAAAAACCGCACCGCATCGGCTGCGCTGGCGATGAGCAGCCCGTGATAAACCCATCCGGGATGGTAGCGAACCTGATTGCCCCAGACCGTGCAATCGAGATCGCCGGGCACCTGCGCCAGGCGAACCGAGCTGATCCCAAGCGGGTCAAAGACCAGCTCCTTCATCGCCACATCGACCGGTGCGTCAAACGCCTGCTCAACGATCCGGCGGACCATAAGATAACCGATATTGGAATAGTTCCAGCCCTGCCCCGGCGCAAAATCGAGCCGCCCGACCTGGGCCCGATCGAGCAACTCGTCCACCGGCCACGGCGCATCGCCTTGCGCCACCGCTTGCTGATAGGCGTCTAGCCCCCCGTAGTCGGGCACCCCGGCCCGATGCTGCAGCAATTGACGCAAACTATAGGGCGCATCTTCTACAGGGTCATCGAGGCTTAGCCGCCCCCGCCCAACAAGCTGCAGGGCACACGTGGCCAGCACCGTCTTGGCCACGCTCCACCATGGAAACAACAGCTCGGAATCCCCGGGGCTTTCGCCAGCAGTCAGACCTGTGGTCAGGCGACCGTCGGCGTCCATTCCGACCGTATAAATTTTTGCTTCGGCCATAGCATTCGAGGCTCCAGATCACTCGGGGCAAATGTCAAACTTCGGCAATGAAGACTAGCACGGAAAGCCCGTCAGATTGTCCCATGGGTTCGCCTGTCGGTAGGCTGGCCACTATTATGACAATCCAGAGCAAAAGCTCGCCATCGCTCACCGCACCAAGATCGGAGGGTGGGAATTGACCCGGGCGTTACTTTGGCACCTATCCGGCAGCGCTTGCCGCTAGTGGCACCATCAGCGCGGCCAGGACAAAAACTTTCCATTTTTTGAGGTGGCGATTCTTTACTTGCCGGGCACCGACTAATTGAAACCTCAACATAGCTCTGCCCTCCTCTGGTCGGGGCACGTTACCGATATAGTCTCTACCCTGCGCCCCGACCGGTCATTGAGCCAGATCAATAATCAACGTGAATGCCTATTCACCCCGCATGGCCTTGCCCAACTCGGACATTGCCGATTACTCTCGCCCTCCAACGGTAAGTGCAAACCAGTAGATTCCAAATAACTACGGGACACCGCCAATGACCGAGCGTACGAATGCGGACTTACCCACGGCCCCATCCGACGACGGTAAAACGATCCGCGTTTGGGATCTGTTTATCCGGGTGTTTCATTGGAGCCTGGTGCTCGCCTTTTTCACCGCCTATTTGGTCGAAGATGAAATTTTGGCGCTGCATGTCTGGGCCGGATATTTGATCGGCGGGTTGCTGGTGTTGCGCCTGGTCTGGGGGTTTGCCGGGCCGCGCCACGCGCGGTTTGCCGATTTCATCTATCGGCCGACCAAGATATTTGCCTATCTCGGCGCCCTCGCCCGGTTCAAGTCGGAGCGCTATCTCGGCCACAGCCCCGCCGGTGGGGCGATGGTTTTTGTGCTACTGGCCGGGCTCACCGTCATTACCTGGAGCGGCCTCGAACTCTATGCGGTTGAAGAACATGGCGGGCCCCTGGCTACGGTTCAATCGGTCAGCCTGAACGGGGTCATGGGATTTACCAGCGAACATGATAGCGAAGAATTCTGGGAAGAGCTGCACGAGATTATGGCAAATATTATTCTCGGGATGATTTTCCTGCATGTACTCGGGGTCGTCTGGACCAGCCTCGCCCACAAAGAAAACCTCCCCCGGTCAATGGTCACCGGCCGCAAGCGGCGCAACCGCTAGGCGGCGCTTTGCCCGAGCGACGAGCATTTCCCGGTGGGCGATATAGGTTGCGGCGGCGACGATAATGCCGGCGCCAAGCACGACGAACGGGTCAAGCCCGTCGCCGAAAACAACCAGCCCCAGGATCACCGCAAACACCAGCTGGACGAAATTTGCCGGTTGGGTGACGGTGATCGGCGCCACCTTAAAGGCCCGGGTCAGCGCATATTGTCCGGCCGTGGCAAAGACGGCGACCAGCCCCAGCCAGGCCAGCTCGGCGACCGTCGGCGGGCGCCACTGATAGATCGCGCCGGGCAGCAAGACCAGGGTGGAGAACACCGCCAGCAAGGCAACAATCATTGCCGGGTCTTCATCATCGGTCAGTTTTTTTGCCAGCAGGAATGAAGTGGCAAACAGCGGCGTCGCCGTCATTTGGGCGATTTGCCCGAGCGAGATTTCGGCAAAGCCGGGGCGCACGATCACCAACATCCCGAAAAACCCGACCAGCACCGCCAGGATCCGCCGCAGATGCAGCGTCTCGCCGAGAAACAGTGCGGCGCCCAGGGTGATCAAAATCGGCGACGTATAGCCGATTGCCGTCACATCGGCGATCGGGATATGGGCCATCGCATAAAACCACAGGACAAAGCCAAGACTTTGCGCCACCCCCCGCACCGCCGAAAGCCGCAGCAAGCTAGCGCTCGGCCGCCGGCGCAACAGCCCGCGCAAGGTCGGCAACAGCAAAAGCACACCGAACCCATAGCGAATAAAGGCCCCCTCCATCGGCGGCAAACCGGGTCCGAGGAAATGTACGATACCACCAACGCAGACGAAGAAAAACCCCGCGACAATCGTCCAACCAATGCCAACGAGATTACTCAACTCCGCATACAGCGGCGCGAAAGGCGGGCACTTAATAGAGGTGGTCTCATGTTACTCGCGGTCTCATGGTATCTCCAACGGCGTATTTCAAATCTTGCCGTCAGTGTGGCGCACCGCACGGGCGCGAGTCCACAGCCCGCTAGCGGGCCCATCCCCAAAATGCAAAACCGCGCCCCTCATATGCTGGGGCGCGGCTAGTGCGGGGTCGCTTTACGCGCTCTCTGTCGAGAGATTAGTCCGGCACATAGGCGTCGCAAAATTCCTTCAGAGCCTGGCTGATTTCCGGGTTGGTTCCCAGTTCGGCATCAACAATCATTTGCCGAGCCTGACCAACGCTATACCCCTCAATCCCGGCAAAAAAGTTCGCCGCTTCACCGGGCGAGCAGCCGGGGTTTTGTGCCTTTTCGCTTCTATTGTCGTTTCCCTGGCCATTGGTATTCGGCCCCGCCATCGCACTACCGGCGATGCCAAAGGATAATAGAATTGCTGCAGAAACCATAAGTGTCGTTTTCATCTTCGTCTCTCCCTTTTCTTCATATGAGTTCGGCAAGCGCCAATATAGCGATCACGCCAATTTCGGCGAGCCGAACACTCAATATTGGGCAAAAGAAAATACAGTTAACAACGATGATAGAAAGGACAGAGCGCGATGAGGCACCACAAACCCAAAGAAGTCAATAAAGTCTGGCTAATGCTTTCTGAACAGTTTTGCCATCATACTATTACAAAAAAAACACTTAAAACAGGTGCAATCGCCGCGATCACTTCAACCGCAAGAGTGCATCATGCAACGCCGACAGAAACCGGGACCGGTCGGTCTTGGAGAACGGCGGCGGGCCGCCGGTCGTCTCGCCGCTGCCGCGCAGCTCTTCCATGATGGCGCGGGTGGCGACGGCGACGCCGATTGTGTCGGCGGTGAATGGTTTGCCATTGGGCGCAATGACCATCGCCTCGGATTTCAGGCACCGTTCGGCCAGCAATATATCGGCGGTGACGACCACCGACCTCGGGTCCACCGCCGCGGCGATATAGTCGTCGGCGGCATCGGGCAAAGCCTCGACCATCACCCGCTCGACCAGGGCATTGCCCGGCAGGCGCATATAGCTATTTGCCACCACGATCACCGGAACGGCGTGGCGAAAGGCAACCCGATAGACCTCTTCTTTCACCGGGCAGGCATCGGCGTCGACGAATATGCGTGGCGCGTTGACTGTCATCTTAGTTCAATCTGGTGTCTTTACGTGAAGGCGCTTTCGGGTCTAACATCTTTGCCTCGGCTTCACTTGCATTCTTTTCCAGCAATTTTAGTGCATGCAACGCGCGGGGGTCCTCTCCGTGCTGAACTTCTCGAAAAAGGGGATGTGCCATGCTGTCGATTAACGCCCAACCCGTCTTTCAAAAATTTGTGCTCATACTGGTCGTTGCTGGTCTCGGACTCTGGGCTCAAGGGCCCACAGCCAAAACTATAAGTGCCAAAACCGCCCCGCCGACCTTGCTGGAAATGGCCCAGGCGGGGCCGTCGCTGGACGTTTTTGATTTTGCCTTGCTGACTGGGTCGGTTCCCGGCTTTACCGCCGCCGTCGATGCAGCGCTTGGGTCCGCCGCGACCGAGGGCGCCCAAGACCGGTTCCTAACCGATTTGGCCAACTTGATCGCCGGCCTCACTCGCCAGGGCGCAACGCCCCAGGGAACATTGGACTGCAATCATATGAGTTTGCTGATGACGGCGCTGGCGAACCGGGCCGGGTCCGTCCAAACCGCGAGCGCCATCTCCGCCCTGTCGGCCAGTGTCGCGACGGCGCTGCCTTGCGAAAGTGAGCCCGTGCCAGCACCGCCCGAAGAGTGTTTCGGTAGTATTGAGCTGCCGTTGACCGGCCAAGTCGCCATCCTTTTGGCTGGCTCAATTAGCTCCTGCCTCTTTTAAAGTTAAGCGAAAGCGCCTTTAAAAGGCGCTTTCGCTCCTAGGTTAAGCAAGATTGATTACTGGCCACCAAAAAGAAAGCAATCCGGCTGCCGGAAGAGAAGTTTGTAGCTGCGGAACAGGGTTCGGATTCGGGTTCGGGTTCGGGATCCGACGGCTCATTACCGCAAGGGGCGGCGGTCGCCACGCTGGCCGCCAGGGCGGAGATGGCGCTCGCCGTTTGAGCTCCATTGGCCCGGTTGACCAATAGGGTCATCAGCAATGTCATGTGATGACAGTCCAATGTGCCCTGGGGCGTTGCGCCCTGGCGAGCGAGTCCGGCGATCAAATTAGCCAGCTTGGTCAGGAATAAATCCTGCGCCGCAGCGGTCGCGCCGCTGCCGAGAGCGGCGTCAACGGCGCTGGTATAACCCGAGGCCGGGCCATTCAGCAGGGCAAGGTCAAACGGGGCAAGAGACGGCCCAGCCTGCGCCATTTCCACCAACCCCAGTGGGAGGGCTTCAGCACCGATGGTTTTGACACCGATGGCTTTGGCAGTGGGCGCTTGGGCCCAGAACGCAACGCCGGCAAGGACCATTATGAATATAAATTTCTGAAAGAAGCGGCGGGAATTAATCGACAGCATGGCACATCCTTCTTTTGCAAGAAACAGGACGCAGGGACGACCCCCGCAACTTGTATGCACTGGAAAAATTGCTGCAAAATGCTGGAAAAGAATGTAAGTGAAGCCGTGGCAAAAACAGTAAACCCGAACCCGTCGCCGCGTAAAGGCACCGGGTTGGGTTTAACGGGTTGAGGTCACCCCATGGGGTCAGGTGAGCGAGAACAGCTTACCTATAGTCGTCCGCATATAGTCTTCGACACCACCTGCCCGACGCTCAAAAACCCAGCTTGCCGGGGGTGGGGGCGCCGTCGAGCCAGGCCGCCCCTTCGGTATAGAGCCGCTCGACCTCGGGGCCGGTCATCACCGGCAGGCCGGTCTTTTTTACTTCATAGCCGATTTGCGTCTGCAGATAGGCCAGATGGCGATAGCCTTGGGGGAACTGGGCGAGCAGGTCCTGATCCAGGGTCAGGGTCGCACCGCTTTTCACCGGGTCCATCCGGTCTTTTTCGTAAATCCCCTGGCGCCGGACAAAACCCCAGCGCTCAGCGCCGGTAGAGTCCGCCCGCTTTTCGAGAAAATCATAAAACCGGCCGGTCGCGGTGACATCGACCTCGATGTCATGCACCGTGGCCCGTTGGCTGATGGTCATTTTAGTTTGGGCGATGGCGCGGGCGCCGACAATATCGCTCATATGCCCCAGATTGGCGTGAATGATCGAGACCCCGGCTTCAAACCCGGCCCGCCGTTTGGCGGTAAAATCCTGCCCGCTGGCTTGAAACCAGGTCGCGGCCATGAACCCGTCATCGTGCCAGGTATCAAGAAATTCATCCCATAGTCCGGAATCGCTGGTGATGATCCAACGGTCGATTAGCTCCCGGATGGCAATCTTGTCTTCCATATCCGAACTGGGCCCAGCAGCCAATTCACCCATATCATTCTCCATATATTGAACGCATTATATTGAACGCATTGCCCCAGGCTCAGGAGGTACTCCGATGCCCCGACCATTTACCGCTACATTGGCCGCAATTGGTGTCCCTATCGGGTTTTTTGCCGCCGGTATCGGTGCGACCCTTGGCGGGTTACAGATTTATGATCATATGACCGCGCCGGATCTAGACCCAACAGCCCCAATTCCAAGCTTTAGCGAAACAATTTTCCTCACCACCCCAATGAACAAGGATTTTATCGAATTTTTGCAAGATAACGACGAGAGTATCGTATTCATCCATTCGACAATAAATAGCGATTTCTGGTTCCAGGTTCACGACTATGTCGACGCCAGCTGCACCCAAGATGGCGATCCAAGATTATCGAACACGGCGCCGCTGACCAACCAGCGCCTATACCTACCCGTCGCCGTCGATTTCGACCGACCGGCGTCGGAGCATCTACCCGGCGCCGAGTCCCTGCGCAACATTTCCATCACCACAGATAACGCCACCCAAGAAAATGTGTTTGGTGATTTCATCGAAGAGTATGAGATCACCGGATTTACCTGCCAGTTCTATTCGATATATCTCGAAAGCGACCAGCACCTCTCCCCGTCTTATGGGGGAACCGGCTTGGTCAGCTATTATCTCGAAGGATTTTTCTCCGTCCGGGCAGAGCAATTTGGCGGCCCGGAAATCTCCTATCGTTTGCGCGAAATCCCCGCCGACCCCGAGCAAATCCACCGGGCCAAGGCGGGGCGGTAATTCCGGTCGTGATCCCCCCAACTAATGGGCAATGACTAAGTTTTTCGGCGGCAAGCCCCGGTCATGCCGGTCCACCATCATAGAATAGGCCGCCTCAATATTTCTGGTATATTGATCCGTGTTGAACAGGGGGTGTATCTTTCTATTTTCCACCAATTTTTGTTTGATGCCGCTCAATTTTGCCGGATTTGTCGCCAATTCAATTGCCAAATTCTCATAATCTTCGGGGCACCCGGTTACCAGCTCCGGCAACCCGACAGCTTTCAACAGACTCCCAGCAACGCGCGAAGCGAAGGCCTCCCCAGAAAATGTTAGAACCGGGGTTCCGGCCCATAATGATTCGCAACTCGTCGTATGCGCGTTATAGTTGAATGTATCCAGAAACAGATCGGCACATCTATAAGCCGCGATATAGTCCTCATGACGCTCGATGCGTTTTGAGAAGATCAAACGTTCGGGCTGCACACCGGCCCGGGTCGCTTCACTTCGCAGATTTTCATGTGTTGTCTCGTTGCCGCCACGCAACCAAAGAACACTGCCTTCAATTTGCCCCAGCAAGCGCATCCAGATCGCGAAAACTTGCGGTGTAATCTTGTGCGCGTTGTTTAGGCAGCAGAAAACAAAACCATTTTCGGGCAGCCCCAAATCCGCGCGATCCGGCGCAATTGCCGCAACTTTTTGTTTGTCATCAAAAGGTAAGAAACTAGCCGGTAGGTAGACGATATTCTCGACGTAATTATTGGAAAATTCCGCTGGAATTGTGTGCTCGTCAGCCACGATATATTCATAAAACTCGGCGCCCATAGTCCCTGGAAATCCGAGAAAATTTACCTGGATAGGAGCCGGGTGAAAGGCGAAGATCTCAGTCCTGCCCCCCCTTGTGTGACCCGCTAGGTCAACGGCAATATCAATCCTACTTTCTCTTAGGTAATTACTGACTTCAAGGTCACTCATCTTCTCGGCCTCGACAATATTGTCAAAAGCATTGAATAGCCGCGTACCGATATCTGTCTCATGCCGCGAGGTAAGTGACACGCCGGTGATTTCGAAGCGACTCCTATCGTGGGCCTCGAAAAGCCCGACAGCAAGATGGCCAACCGGGTGATCACCGAAATCGGGAGAAATATAGGCGATCCTTATTTTCTCTCGGCCAAGTATTTCGATAGAAAATTCCCGGACGCCGGTCCCACAACACTTGTCGTCAATCCAGGTCTGAGCGCATTTTAACTGGGTCTTTGTCGACCCGGCGACGGCAACCATTGTAAGCGGGTTGCAGAGTTTTTCTCCAGATAAAACATCGCGAACTAAGCGCGCGGCGAGAAGGTCATAATCATTCCATTGGCAGAGTTCGAGTTTTGCCCGAAGCATTTTGCTCATTACGTTTTTATGAGTCGGATGTACCCGTAGGATGCGCTCATAGTCAGCGAGCTCATTATTGAAATCTTTACGATACCACCAAACGACAGCTCGATTGATGAGGGCATCGACATAATTTGGATCAAGCGAAATGGCGCGATCCAGGCTGGTCAGAGCTTCGCCGATTTGCCCCAATTTGATCAGCACCGCGCCGCGATTATTTAGTGTATTGGCATCGTTGGGTGCAATTTCGAGAATGGTGTCGAAAGTTGCAAGTGACAATTCGGCGTTTGCAAGGCGCATTTGACATACGCCGAGAATATTCAGAGCCGTTAGATCATTTGCCTGAACAGCAAGACGTTGTTGGCATAACGCCATGGCGTCAACATTTTTATCTTGCTCAATCAGCACCTTTGCCAAGTTATTCATGACGCTTGGACGTCCCGGCATGGCCGCCAGAGCTTGTTTATAAAGCTGCTCAGCCTCGGTCCAGTTGCATTGTTCTTGCTGTGTCAGGGCACCAAAGAAAAGCTTTTTGGCTCGTTCGGACTCTAAGGCTGTGTTTGCCAGCTTGCTACACCTCTAAATTTCGGAGTATTCCCCAGGATAGTAGCTACGACCGGAGAAAGATGCAAGATTCAGACTGCGCTATGGGCTAGACCTAGAGCTTAATCATCACCACTCGAACAGGGTCGGTTGAGGTGACGCTGGTGGCGTGCCCCTTGCCGGTGGTGTCGGTCATCAACAAGGCGTCACCAACGCCGATATCGCAGCTCGCGCCGGAACTCGCCGTGACCCGAATACTGCCCGCCAGGCAAAACAACATATGACGGCCAGGCGTCGGGTGTGGCGTCTCACCGCCCCAGTCAACGGGCAGGTCGAGAACGGTATAGCCCGTTGCCGCCTGTTCGGCCGATACGCTAATCGGCGCCGCCGGTGGCGCAAAATCACGCAGCTCCTGATCCAACTCATACGCATCGAGATAGCTTTCGCCGGTCGCGTCGCAATAGAGCCTGTTGATTTTCACCGCCATTCCCCAATACTAGTATTTGCTCCTTTATAAACGCATTTTTCCCTGATGTTTCCACTAAAGGTCCGAATTGATGGCACCTGGTTCAGACGAAAAGCCCGCCGCCGGCGAGTGGTATGCCGCCGCTGAGTGTCGGGTCGAAGATCTCGACGCCCTGGTTTCCCGGCAATCGGATGTCGGCATGTATTCTTATGCCGCGCGGGTGGTCGATAATATTGTCTGTTATGACGCCGATGATGTGCGGGGATTGCTCGCCGACCCACTGCACGAAAAGGCGCTGCTCGGTGAATGGGCCGATGTGCTACTCAATCGGAACGGGGTGCTGATGCTGGCCGGGGCTTATGACGATACCCGACCAATAGACGCCGCATCGCGCGTGTTTGAGCAGATTATCGGCGATGAGCGCGACGGGGCCAATGGCGCCGACCATTTTGCCGCCGCCGGGGCAAATGACCGGGTATGGAATGCCCAGGAAAAATTGTGCCTGCGGGCGCCGGAGATTTTTGCCCAATATTTTGCCAATGACCTGATTGCCGCCGTTTGCCGGGCCTGGCTCGGCCCCAATTATCAGCTCACCAGTCAGGTCAATTTGGTGCGGCCCGGCGGCGGCGCGCAATCGGCGCATCGCGATTACCATTTGGGTTTTCAGACCGACGATGAGGCGGCAAAATATCCCGCCCACATACATCAACTGTCGCCGCTACTCACCTTGCAGGGGGCGGTCGCCCATTGCGACATGCCGGTCGAAAGCGGGCCAACGCAAGTGCTGCCTTATTCCCAGCTCTACCGGCCCGGCTATCTGGCCTGGCGGCGAGCCGATTTTCGCGCCTATTTTGACGCTCACCGGGTCCAGCTGGCGTTAAAAAAGGGCGACGCCCTGTTCTTTAATCCGGCGCTGTTTCATGCCGCGGGGGCCAATCGAACCACCAACATCGCGCGCATGGCCAATCTTTTACAAGTTTCCTCGGCTTTTGGCCGGGCGATGGAAACCGTCGACCGGCGGGCCATGTCGAATGCGCTATTTCCCGTCATTTGCGCCCAGCTTGCAGCCGGAGACCTCTCTCCGGTCGGGGCCACCTGTGCCATTGCCGCCTGCGCCGAGGGCTATTCCTTTCCCACAAACCTTGACCGGGACCCGCCGACAGACGGCCTGGCACCGCAAAGCGCGCAAGCGCTTTTCCATCAAGGGGTCGACGAAAATTGGCCGGAAACCGACTTCGCGGACAGGCTCGACGCGCTTTATGCACGTCGGGGCGGGTAATGGCCGGCCAATCTATTTCATCACGCCATTTCATCAGCCATGATTATGCGTGACGAAAATTTGGCACCTTCCGAGCGTTGGGTGTAGGATAAGCTGCATTCAGGAGGATCAGACATGTACCGCGCCACACTAAAAATATGCGTTAAATCTGCTGCCGCTATGATTGGCCTTGCCGCCATCAGCGCCCCTGCGGCCGGCTTCGACGAAGCCGAAGTCACGCAGTTATTGACCACCAAGCTGTGTGAGAGCTGCGACCTTCAGGCCGCCGATTTGCGCGGCGAGGATCTGACCGACGCCGATTTACGCTTTGCCGATTTGCGCTCCACCTTAATGACATCAGCCGATCTTTCCGGCGCTGATCTGACAAATTCCGATCTCGGTGTGGCTGCGCTGGCCAATGCGACCCTGGAAGGCGCCGTGCTGCGGGGCGCCAACCTGACACGCGCGGATCTGACCAATGCCGACTTGACCGGCGTCGATTTGCGCGACGCCATTTTGGCCGGGGCGCGGCTGCGGCGGGCCCATTTGACCGACGCGAATTTGACCGTGGTCGATTTAACCAGCGCCGATTTAGCCAACGCCAACTTAGCCGGCGCCAACCTGACCGTCGCCGACCTGACCGATGCCGATCTGACCAGCGCCGATTTGACCGACACCACCATGATCGGCGCCGACCTCACCGGATCGGATTTAGAAGGCGCAAGCCTGGTCGACGCCGACCTCACCGGAGCCGACCTCACCAGCGTCGACTTGACCAATGCCAACTTAGAAAATGCCAGCCTGACCGTCGCCGACCTGACCGACGCCAATTTAACCAGCGCCGACCTGACCGACACCAACCTGACCGGCGCCAACCTCACCGGCGCCAACCTGACCGATGCCAATCTGGACGGCACCGACCTCACCGGCGCCAACATGCGCGGCGTCGACCTAACCCGCGCCAAACTCGAAACCGCCATCCTCTGCCGCACCAGAATGCCCGACGGGCAGGTGGAGTTTAGCGGCTGTTAGCCGGGGGGAATCAATTGCGGTTCTAAATATGCAATTGGTGAATCCTATCGTCACTGACGAAGATGTTGGTGGTCCTCAGACGGAGGCCGGTCTCGACCGATGAGGTTATTTGTCTTTCCCGATACTCGCCGCCGCCAACAATTCCTTTGCCAACGCAATTTGTGCTGGATCCCTGCCACTATCCTCAGACATCCCTTTTAGCCGCGCCAAGGCCTCGTCAAAATCCATAAAATTCTTTAGGTCACGGCGGTTTAGCGGGTAATACGTCTTGTCAGATTTCGTCCACCCGCGGCAAGCAGATAGAAATTTCAAAAATTTGTTATCGGTAACCATCTGCTCCTTGGCCCACTGCCAGACAAGGGCCGTATCCCCAGCTATCTGCCACCCCTTCATAAGCGACACTAACTCCGGTGCATCAATTATTTTATCCCGGTCTGTTGTCTCAAATCTATTCAGCAATAGCCTTGTTGCCGTTTGAAGTTGCTGGTCCGAAAACATCGAACTCCCTTCGGAAAAAGTTCCGGGTTCAAATCGGTCAGGAGTTAATATTTGCCCAGGAAGAAGATGAGCCATTAGCCAGCCAATGGCTGCGCCATTGGAAAAAACATTTTCAATAACTTTCGTGCGATCAAATTCGTCCTGCCTGGCAGCCAATTCTACAAACAGGTCGCCGCTGGCTCTCCATGACGCCCTTCGGCTCAACTTATCGCTATTCACCTTACGTTGACAGCCATCCATGCAATTTGCCAACCCATATAATATTGACGGTATTGCATTATTCGGCAATTCTGCCTTGTCCATAAATTCCAATCGATCCAGCAACACGTCAAATTTTGTACCGCCCTGCGGTCTCTCCTGTTCAATAAGACGCCGAATGTCGTCTTCGATATTTTCGCCAGCCCCTGCCCGCGAAATAAAACTATGAACTTCACTGTCTTCAAGAGCTCCTGCCAGTTTAGTGAACGCAAAATAATATCGACTATGCTGATTGCTGCCAAGACGACGGTCTTTTACGAATGATTGAGTGACCATACTTAGATTATTGAAAAGCCGTGTATTTGGGTGAATGCCTGGGCCAGTGTTGATTCCCGGGACGAAAATCCGCAACGTCGAAATAGATCTCGCATGGGCGATGTTCTCCATATCGACGTAGTCGTTCAGTTCTTCCGCTGCGGCTACCTGGTCCGCCTCACTGATAAATGCACCGTCTTCAACTGCGGCACATTCGGCGAGGTAAGTTTCAATCCAGGAATAAAAGCCCTCATCCCGTAATTTCACCATTTGCAACCAGACCAGATCCGGAAAATCGACTTTGTCGGAAATCGGTGGCCAATAAAGTCGAATTGCATTCAATGCCCGCACAACGTCACGCGGCGTTTTTAGCAGCCCGCCTTCCATGTGACAGACCAATGCCAACCTATCCAGTGTGCCCTCGGGTAATCTGCTGGCTGAGAGAGAGTTATATAACGCCAAGCATTCGTCCCTAAACCAGCGGCGTAAATCATATGCCTCGGGTTGAGGAACGTGAAAACTCACTTGAATAATTTTCTCCAGGAACGAAGTGCCGTCGTCGATATGGAGGGCTTGTTCCAGGCTCTTCGCCAAATTTTTTCGATCAAAACAAAGGACATAGATAACGTTTGGAAAGTTCGCAACGGCCCTAATGAGCCGCACAATTTCGACAGCCTCCCGGGGTTCCAAGCGATCCAGATCATCGACAATCACGACAACGCGTCGGCTGAGATTGCCAAGACCGTCGGATAGTTCTTTTTTAAGCAGCGACAGAGTCTTGGTCTGATCCAGTGCGTCAGTCGCGTTTCCGGCCGCATCTAAAACATGCGCCGCTATAGCACTAAAGGGAACCCCAAGTTTATCAGCAAGCTGGGCAGCGGTTGCCGCGCCCCGTGACAGATTCGATGCATATCCGAGAAGTTTCTTCGCGACTTTAGCCGTCCCATCCTTGAGGGCTTCTGCCTGGCTCTTCCCCGGCGCTTCAATTGCCGCGGCAGCAGATGCCAGGTCGGACATCAGTTCCCCCAGCATCCCATCCCTGTCACCGACCAGCCAAGGCTCAAACCACACAATTTCCGGTGATTGATCGTCGCCCCTGCCAAGTGCATCCGCCAACAGGTTAACCAAACTTGATTTACCCGAGCCCCATTCCCCCTCAATTGACACGACCAACCCCTTCTTGTCAGTCGCCTGCTTTAAAAGAGAATCCGCCAGCTCATCGGCCACCGATTGAAAGCCCAAAAGATCCTTCTTGTATCCCGGGGCAATCGGATGATCCGGGTCGAGTTCAGGAAGGTCATCTGTACCAGCCGACCCTGGTGAACCATTACCTGGCTCACTTGACGGGCCTTGAGGCCCAGCGTCATTTGCCATCCACAATTCCCTTCATACGGCGATTTCATTGCCATACCGGCGCCCACCCAGACCTATTTATGAGGGAGGATTCTTCACGTTATGCACCTTATTGAACAGGACTGTAAACTCGAATAGTGTCGACAAATCGACTGCCACGGTTCCTCGGCCGAATGGAGAAAGGTCTCGGGGGTAAACGCCGTCTACCCGGCACGTCGGACACCTTCTACCAAAGCCGATACGCACCGTGAAAATTCGGGCTCATATTATTATTTCGATGCGATTCTTCGGGGCTGATCCGGGGCGCAGGCTTAATCGGGCATGAAATTTATGCGGGCGGTGGCCATGATCGGGATCGACAAGTCGGTGCTCCAATCGTTGAGACCCTGGGCACCCCCCGACAGGGCAGAATCGTCGGCCGTTAGGCTGCCGTTATAGTGAAGCCCGGTTTCCAACCCAACCGAGAGACGATCATTGACGTCGTAGAGTAAGCCGGCGCCAAGTCCCAATTGAAACGTTGTGCTCTGGTTGTAATAGCTGGAATCTGCATTATCGTCGTTGCCCAGATCGACACCGTTGAGCTCTAAAGCCAGGTCGATCGCGCTAACGAATTTAACCCCTACAGAAGCCGAGACAAAAGGCGTCAGCCGCTTTTCGGGGTTGATGAAGCGGCGAACACCGGTCCCCAGATAGAAAGAATGATAGTCGGAAAATTGACCTCGGATTTCGTCGTTTCGGTCGACCATGTTGATGACACCGCCGTTCGAGACATCAGCCGGGCCACTAAACGAGAACGCGTCAAAAGACATGCTTTGAGCAAATGCATAGGAAATGCCGCCATAGATTTCGGTATTGCGTGAGAGGCCCAAGCCAAATTCACCACCAATGGAAATCTTTGGATAAAATACGTCGCCGAAATTTTGGCTTTGGGAGTCAATACGGGTGCCTGCTAGCGGGCTGATCGTGGTTTCACCGATACGAATAGTTTCGCTGAACTGATACTCCTCAAAGGCCATGCCATATATGGAAAAACCAGTTCCAACATAGGGCGAGAAGGAGAACTGCCCCCGGGAGGGCCGCTGCCGTACCGGCTCCAAATCGTTCCCATAATAAACGCCGTAAGCGAATGAGCCTGCCTCACGAAAGAAACCTGTACCCTCCGGTTCCGGGACAGGGGCGCCATAATAACCACTTCTCGGATCCTCGCTGTCGCGTCGCTGCTGCTCGATGGACCGCGAATCAGCCCCCGTATAATTAGGTAATCTGTTTAAGGAATCGATGAATTCTTGGCGTTGGTCCTGGGGCAAATCGGACATGTCAATGGTAACGGTGTCTTTAATAAAATGGCGACCCTCATCTTGGGCAAGTACCGGTTGTGCCACGACGAATGATAAACACAGCAATGCACACGAGAAAGAAAAGCTCTTCACGGGCCACCTCCAGGTTGAATATTCCAGGAGCTATTCTTTCGCACTATGCTTTGATTCGACGCAATAGGCGCCAAAATGCGCGGCATCGACCTAACCTGGGCCAAACTCGAAACCGCCATACTCTGGCGCACCAGACTGCCCGGCGGGCAGGTGGTGATTAGGGGCCGTTAGAGGGGGGGGCGGGCCACCAGTCACAGCTCCCCCACCGAATGGGGGTCGATGGCGTAAGGATATGTGGTGGTCAAAAATCCATCTTGGGATTGGACCCGGGCAATCCACGCCGTGACGTTTTTATAATCGGCCAGTGGTAGGTTGGCCTCGTCGGCTAAATGCACATAGGCAAAGACCGCCATGTCGGCCACCGTATAATCGGTGCCGCCGAGAAATGGGTTGCGGCCCAGCTCGGCGTCGAGGATCGCTAGCGACTTTAACGAGAGGTCGCGTTTGGCGGCGATCAAATCGGGCGCTCGCGCCTTGTCTTTGCCGGTTTGCACCCAGTGGCGCAGCGTGGCGATGCCGCCTTGCACGATCTCGGCTTCAAACAACAGCCATTGCAGGACTTTGGCCCGTGCTTGGGGGGTGGCGGGAAGATAGGCCGTGCCCTCGGCCAGAAAGGTGAGGATCGCGTTGGATTCGGCTAGGGTAAGACCATCGTCCAAGGCGATTGCCGGGACGGTGCCCGTCGGGCTGATCGCGCAGAACGCCGCCGTCCGGCCCTCGCCTTCAAAGATACTGACCAGCTTTATTTGAGCGGTTTGGCCCAAATGGTTCAGCAACAATCGCACCTTGTAGCAATTTTGGGACGGCAGATAATCATAGAGTGTAAGCATGAGACGAAATCCTTCGCGCGGGTGAAATGAGCGGGCGATAATATCAGCCCCCCATTTGCCCGCATTCCGTTTCTTGCGATTGGGTCATTTTTATCCCCAACTACCTTTGTCCAGCCTGTTAATAACCGCGCCCTCACCCGGCTCCATCATGCTAGGGTCGGGGCGGCAGGATTATATCGTTTCGGTCGTATCGTTTCTTTGATTAAGCAGTGGTTTAACAGTGGAAGGAAGATCATGATTACCGCGCGACATCTTGGCCCGCTTCTCCTCGCCGCTCTGTTCGGTGGGGCCACCTGGACCCTGGCAACTCCAGCCAAGGCCGATCATTGTTATCACATCTCCAGCGGGATGATTTATTGCTACGACACCCTGCCCGCCAGCGTCACCCATCACGCTTGGCCGAGCAGCGATATCCCGCCACTGTCCCAGGGTCAGGCATGGGAATGCAATCTGATGTCCCATCCGCGAACCATTTGCGTGTCCTTTGACCCGGCATCGGAACCGCCGGTCATCCCAAAATATTTGGCCGATGACGAGAAATTTGGAACCGAGAACGATCCGCCAGAAAGTTAACGGAAAAGCCAATAGAGAGCCGGTAACATCGGTCAAGATTTTAAAAGGCAGGTGGGGTTTTGAAAGGCCGGACCGGATAATGATATGAGCGCAATCAAACTCACCTTTTTGGGCAGTCTATTCATTTTGGCAACGGGCGTCGGGCTGGTCTTTGTGCTGGCGACCTATATTTTGCCCGACAATTTGCCAGAGGGCCAGCCACAGACCCAAGTCGACGCCCCGGCAGAGCAAGTCGCAACCGCCTCGGTCCAATCGGCAAACACCGGCTGGTCGACGCAAATCAATGTTTCCCGCGACGGGCATTTTTATGTCGACGCCATGGTTTCGAGCACGCCGATCCGGTTTCTGATCGATACCGGTGCCTCTATGGTCGCCTTATCCCAAGAAGATGCGCGCCGGATGCATCTGCGCGTCGATGACGCCAGCTACACCCATAGCGTCATGACGGCGGGGGGAATGCGCCGTGCGGCCAAGGTCGATCTGGCCAATATAAGGATCGACGATAACTGGTTCTATAATGTCGAGGCGACAATCATCGACGGCAATGACGATGTCTCGATCCTCGGCATGAGCTTTTTGCGCCAATTGGAAAATTTTCAATTTAGCGACCGGGTGCTGACGCTTTTCTGGTAGGATCGGCAAAACTAAAATCATTAATAGGAGCCACCCATGCCCGACTTTGTCATCGCCTATCACGGCGGCACAAAACCCGAAACCCAAGAGGCCGGCGCCGCAGCAATGGAGAGATGGAAAGTCTGGGTCGCCGATCTCGGCGATGCGGTGGTCAATCCGGGCACGCCCTTGGGCCCATCGAAGTCCGTCACCACCGACGGCGTATCCGACGGTGGTGGCCCCACTGCACTGACCGGGTTTTCAATCGTCACCGCCGCCGATATGGACGCGGCCCTGGTGATCGCCAATAAATGCCCGTTCCTCGAAATGGGTACGATTGAGGTCGCCCAAATAATGACCTTCGACAGTTAGGGACCAGTCCCCAAAGGACCAGTTCCTAGTCCCCAAGCATAGTTAGGGCAGCCCGCCGCTCGCCGGGTTTCAGCCGCAAGAACGCCTTGCGCGCTTTGGCAATATCTTGGTCGGTTCCGCTTTCCGCCGCCGATTTTAGAATGATCGTCGTCGGATCGTCGGCACCGCAAATGAAAGCCAGCGCATTGGCCAGACGCCCCATAGCCTCGCGGTCAATTTTTAACTCGTCCATTTAACGCGTCCTCATAAGAAAATTCAGCCAAATCTATTTTTCGGCCAGCACACCAAAATTTCGCACATGATACCCCGCCTTGCCCCGTTGGCGGGCAAATCGGGTGAGCATGATCCGGGCCGGGCGCGGTTCCCAGTCGAGGATCCCCGCATCGTATGAAGGCAGTTGTTTGACCCGCCCATGCCAGGCGGCCAAATTGGGATAGCGCTCCATCGGCCAATCCATCAGCTCAAAACGATGGACATTCGGCATCCAGGCGATATCGGCCAAGCTCAGCCCATCCCCAACCAGCCAGTTGCGATCACCCAGCGCCGCATCGACAAGGGCAAACCCCGCATCGGTTCGATTAACGCAGTCGGTGACCATCTCGGCGGGCAGATAATCGGCCCCGTGATAGGCCCGAATAAACCCGACCAGCACATCGTTTTTCACGTCCGCTTCAAAAGTCGCCAGATCCTGGTCGGAAATTTTACGCGCCGCGCGAAACAGAAATTCATGAGAGAGGACCTTCAGGTCATATTGCGCCTCTTCCGCCGCAACCAACCAACTCATCATCGCCGCAACGCCTTCGGCATGACTGGGGCGCAGGGTCGGTGTGGGAAAAACCGTATCGAGATAATCGATAATATCGACGGACTCGGTCCGCAGCACCCCGTCATGCACCAACACCGGTACCAGGCCCTTTGGATTAATGGCGAGAAATTCCGGCGCCAAATTATCGCCGTGCAGCAGTTCCAATTGATGGCTTTCCCATTCCTGGTCTTTTTCCGCCAGCACCGTGCGCACCCGCTGGGAACAGCTGGATAAATCATCGTGCCACAAATGGATACCGGTAAGCCCTGTTATCGTAGGATCGTTGTTTTCGACAATCGGCACTCTATGGTCCCCCGTTTTTCTCCGAAAGCTTTCCCGGCAGTAGCGCCATAGTAACAGACTAAGCTCGGTTTACGAGGGCTTGTCTGGGTCTTTCTTTTAGCGACTGGAAGGGGCCAAACATGTGGACATTTTAGCGGACATAATTTCATTCGCACTTGACACATATATATGATATTATTGACTTTATGGACAATGATAAGTCGGACATAATGACAGACAAATATGAGGTCGAGGATCGTCAGGAATCCGTCACAGAAATGGAACCCCTGCTGATACCCGAGGGGGGCAAATTGCGTGGGGAGCTGGCCGACCTTGCACTGGAGCTGACCGCCCAATCAACCGGCCTGCGCCGGAGCCTGCCCGATGGTGTGGTTAAGGCGCTATCGGAACTCGTGCGATCGATGAATTGCTATTACTCAAACTTGATTGAAGGTCACGATACCCATCCAATTGATATCGAACGCGCGCTGAATGAAGATTACAGCAAGGATGCAAAAAAGCGCGACCTGCAACGAGAAGCCCGCGCGCATATCGTGGTACAGAAATGGATTGATGAGGGCGGTCTTAAGGGTAAAGCAACATCGCAGAAAGCCATCCTAGGTATTCACCAGCGCTTTTATGAGCTACTACCCGAAGATCTCCTTTGGGCAGAAAACCCCGGTACAAAAGAGCGAATAAGGGTAATAGCCGGCAAACTACGGCAAGCCGATGTCAAAGTTGGTAGACATATTTCAATTAGCCCTGGTTCGCTGCCGCGCTTTATGCGCCGCTTTGAAGACGTTTACGCCAATTCGGGAAAGGTCGATGCAATCATTGCTTCGGCCACCGCACACCATCGCTTGTTATGGATGCATCCGTTTCTTGATGGCAATGGGCGTGTTGCCCGGCTGATGTCGTATGCCATGCTGCGTGATGCGCTAGATAAGGGTGGCATCTGGTCCATTGCGCGCGGCCTTGCGCGAAACAAAACAGATTATTTGGACCACTTGGGCGCGGCTGATCTGCCGCGCCGCAATGACCTAGATGGCAGAGGCAATCTCAGCGAAGATACACTGGCCGAATTTGCCAAGTTTTTTCTAAAAACCTGCATTGACCAAGTCGCGTTCATGGAAAACTTAGTTCAGCCGGAAAAACTGCGCGACCGCATCATGATATGGGCGCAAGAAGAAATCAGGGCCGATGCGCTACCGCAAAAATCCGGAATTATCCTCGAAGCCGTGCTGTACCGCGGTGAACTTCCACGCAGCCAGGTCGCCAACATTCTCAACAACACGGATCGCAATGCGCGCCGTATCACAAAGGCATTACTGGAACGTGGTGTCCTGACGTCGGACGGTCCGCGCGCGCCACTGCGCCTGACCTTCCCTGCCGTTCTCGCCTCACGATGGATGCCGGGGCTGTATCCGGAGTTATCTGGTTGATGGAAGCAGACGCCGCGTGTCCGCCCTCACCCACCCGCCAGCCGGTCCAAGGATAATTCGGGAAATTTCTTCCAGGCTTTTGGCACCTCACCTTCGATCACGCCGCGCCAGGCCTGAAAGCGCTGCCACAGAATGTCGGTCACGGCGCGGATGCGCGCCGTGGTGCGCAAATCGGGGTGGGTGAGGATCCAGATGTCGTAGCCTTTCTCGGCGACCGAACGAGGGTGGCGTTCAAGCAACGGGTCGGTGTCGCCCATGAAACAAGGCAGGCGTGCCAGGCCGAGCCCGGCGCGCGCCGCCTCGTGCATCGCCAGCGCGGAGTTGAATGAGGCTTGAGTGCGGGCATCGGGAAAGATGTCGCGAAACCATTTGGCATTGGTGAGTGTATCGGCCGATTTTTGATAGGTATAGACCAGCGCCGGGGTGCCCCCGTTGGCGGGAGCCAGGTAGCGGTCTTTGCGCCGGTAGAGATGATATACGGTCGCGGCGGCCCGGCGCCCGACCAGCGATTGGTGCGGCGCATTGGTATAGCGCACCGCGACATCGGCCTCCCGGCGCAGCAGATCCGAGACGATATCCGACGCGGCAAGCTGCAAATCAATTTCCGGGTGGTGGGTGAGCACCCGGCGGATCAACGCCATGCCGATGGTATTGAGCACTGAATCCGAAATGGTCAGACGCACTGTGCCGCTGAGCGCCATATCCTCACCGGCGATGCTGGCCTCAATACCGGCAAACTCATCGGCCACTCGCTCGGCAGCCTGGAGAATTTTCTCACCCGCCGTAGTTAACTTGAAGCCTGCCGGTGATTTATCGAACAGTCGCGAGCCGAGCCGCTGCTCCAGGGATGCAATACGCCGCGCCACCGTCGTGTGATTGACCTTCATCGCTTCACCGGCTTGTTTTGCCGTGCCTTGGGTGGCGACGCTCAAAAAGAACCGCAAATCGTCCCAGTTCAGTGCTTGCATATCATTTTCTTTTCAGTGGCTTTCATTCATTCATGATCATTCGACCCAAATTATATATGCATATTAATGCGCATCGAAAGCGATTTATTGAGAATTGATATATATCTTTGCGTAATCTAACTATGACGCCACCGAACATGAAATCTTTCCAGAGGAGGCAGGCAGATGCGTAAACAACCCGCCACGAGAAAGACCCCAGTCAAACGGCAGGACAAACCACAGAACAATATGACTGCGGCGCTGGCCAGAGTGATCAATGCTGGCGACCGCCTGCGCCTATTTGATAGTATCGGTCGATTTATAAGCAGCGGATTTCTGCCGCGCCGCAGCCTGTAAGGGCTAGGACCGAGGCCAACACGAGATGAGCGGAATTCCAATATGCAAAAGGGAAACGTATGATGACCGATCAAACTAGTTTGGCCCCTGCACCAGTCACCGGGGCCATCCGCAACCCGTCCGACCCGAACCACTTCATGGTCGTGCAAAAAGTTGAAAAGCCGCTGCGTATCTGGCACGGCGAGACCCTATTGGCGGAAACAACCACGGCGCTTCGATTGATCGAGGTCGGCAAAAGAATTCCCGAACCCCGCTACTATGTCGCCATGGCGGACCTGAAAGCAGAGCTCAGCCCGACAGAGAAAACCACCCATTGTCCGCTCAAAGGCGATGCCAGCTATCTCGCCTTAAATGGCCAAGAACTTGCCTGGACATATGAGACCTTCGACTTCGCCGACATTTTATCAGGTCATGTGTCTTTTTGGGGCCCCGACATTCGAACCGCCGAAGGGTAATCCCACTTTGGACCGAGCGGCGAGCACCGAATATCACGGCAGAGTTTTTAATCGGCCGGAAGAAAAACTTGTTGCGGACTCGCCCCTATATCGATCTGCCGCGCCGCAATGATCTTGATGGCAGAGGCAATCTCAGCAAAGAGACGCTAGCCGACTTTGCGATGTTCTTTCTAAATAATTGCATCGACCAAATCGCGTTCATGGAAAACTTAGTCCAGCCGGAAACACTGCGCGACCCCACCATAATATGGTGGCCGTATCTTATTTTTCGCGATTTGCCTAAATTGGGTAAACCCTAGTACGAAAACGGGAGATATTCATGATCCAAGAATTTCGCGATTTTGCCATGCGGGGAAACGTCGTTGATCTGGCGGTTGGTTTCATTTTGGGTGGCGCGTTCAGTACCATCGTCAAGTCGGCGGTTAACGATGTAATCATGCCGCCGGTCGGATTAATGCTTGGCGGCGTCGATTTTGCAGAAATGAGGATTATACTTGAAGAAGCGAATGAAGCTGAGGGCATCGCCGAGGTCGCAATAAGCTACGGCCTGTTCATCAACAGCCTCATCAGCTTCGTCATTGTGGCCTGGGTTTTGTTCATCCTTATTAGAGCAATGAACAACGCCAAGAAAAAACAGGAAGAAACTGCGGCAGAACCGGCTGCACCACCCAAGCAAGAGGTCCTGCTGGAAGAAA
This sequence comes from Alphaproteobacteria bacterium, assembly GCA_021774575.1. Classification (GTDB taxonomy): domain Bacteria; phylum Pseudomonadota; class Alphaproteobacteria; order UBA6615; family UBA6615; genus JAJFIX01. Next base: position 56,546 of record JAJFIX010000040.1, read on the forward strand.
TTCGCGACCTGCTGGCCAAAAGCTGAGTACGGGCGGCACCTGAAAACCAAAGACAAGCAACCAAGTCCCGCTTTGGGCAGGGCGGGAAAACGACTATCGTTGTAACGTCATTGTTGTAATGTCATTGGGCGGGCAATCAGGTGCCACCTCTCAAGGAGCCGATTTTGGCTAGTATAGTAGACGAATACGAAGCGGCCGAGCAGGCGGCGATCATCCGGCTGGAAGGCAAGGTTGTTACGGACTCTCCCCTCTATCGATCCGGCCCGACCGATCCGCGTGACCCGCCGCCCTGGTATGACGAGCTTTCCCGCGATCCGCCGGTGCAGATCCTCGCCGGCGACGATCCACGGCTCCCGGCGATGCCTGCCAAGCCGACTTTGATCGATTATTTCACCTATCGTTTTGGGCCATCGCAGCATCTTCTGCAAAGTGCGCGACTGGCCAAAATTAATGGTTGCAGCGAGAAAATCGTTCTGGCCTGTTTGCTGCATGATATTTCGGTGTTTGGCCTGCTTGTGCCCGAACATGGTTATTGGGGGGCGCAACTGATCGCGCCTTATGTCGATGAAGAGGTGAGCTGGGCGGTGCGCTATCACCAAGCATTGCGTTTTTTCCCCGACCCCGAGGTCGGCTATGAATACCCCCAAGCCTATATCAACTGGTTTGGCCCAGACTATCAGGTCGACGACTATATTCGTCGTGATTACGACATTGCGCGAAATCACCAATGGTATATGTCGGCGCGCCATATCACGATCAACGACCTCTACGCCTTCGATACCGATATCATCGTTCCCATTGACGATTTCGTCGATCTGATCGGCCGCCATTTTCGCCAGCCGGAAGAAGGGCTGGGCCTCGACAATAGCCCGGCCGCCCATATGTGGCGCACGATCATGCGTCCGACAAAATTCCTTTGAGCCAAATGATTGGAGCCAAAATATATTTTTAGCGGCGCCATTTCCGAACACGTCACCTACTTTACGCCGCTCCGCGCTTGACCGGATCTGTCCAAAAAAACCGAAATCACATAAAAATATGAGATATCTGGGATGGAAGGGCCTGACGGGCATAATAAATACGGAGGGTAAGTTACTCCGACCCGTTTTGCTGAAGCGTTGCAAGTTCGGCGCTAATCCTCTGAATGACACCGGCCCAATCATCGGGACTATCTTGGCGAAATAATCGCATCGTCGGATACCACGGGCTGTCAATTCGATCCATCAACCAGCGCCAATCACTTACGGCCGACAACATGGTCCAGATGGGGCAACCCATCCCCCCGACCAAATGACATACGGACGTATCTGTGGAAATCACCAGATCAAGGTGCGAAATCGCCAAAGCAGTGTCGGAATAATCCCTAAAGTTTGTCGAAAGATCGACAATCTCACTGCCAAAAATGGACGTTGCCATTCCAGTATGACCCACCTGAAGACTATCCACCTGAAGACTATATAGTGAAATTCCTGAGATATCTTTTAGAGGCAGTAAGTTTCTGGGGTCCATCGACCGTTTATAATCTTCCGTATATGACGGGTTTCCGGCCCAAACAATCCCAACACGAAACCCCTTATCGGCAGATATCGTTTTTGCCCATTCCTCATCTTCGGTCCGACCCGCTTTAAAGTAAGGTATTTGGGCAGGAATTGTTTTGAGTGACGTCCCCAATATTCGCGGCAAATCCATTAAAGTAGCATGAAAATCAAATTTTTCAGGTGTAATCCCTGAACGAATAATGGTAACCGGCCAATCGAGCCTTGAAACAAGCCGTTCCAGCGATTTTGGCACTTCGAGAAATACCTCTGCCGCAATTTCGGCCACCATCGGCACAAATCTTAGAAATTGCAGGGTGTCGCCTATTCCTTGTTCGGGATAAACGAGCAAGGATTTCCCTGTTAAATCTTCTCCCGACCAAATCGGGTTATGGTAACTAACACGCCGGCTAGGCGAATAATCAAGGCGCCAGCGCCAATCATATTCGCGCCATCCCTCGTCAAAATCTCCGACGGAAAGCAACGCTTGGCCCCTTGCGTAATGCGCTCTGGCAAATTCACTATCAAGGGACAGTGCTTGATCGAATTCAGATAATGCTTCCTCATACCTGCTTTGCGCCTTAAATGCGTACCCAAGATCGACATGAATTTCCGCACTATCCGGCCACCGTAGGAGCACGCTCTCAAGTCCTTCAATGGCTTTGTCGGTTTGCCCCATTTTTAGTCGCTGACGCGCCAATTTCATGTGGAATGAAAGCGTCTCAGGTGCAATTAACAATGCCTCATTAATGACCTCAATCGCCTTTCCATATTCCCCCAATTCATCGAAAACACTGCCGAGGCTCGACAATGCTGAAATATTGTTTGGCTCAAGCTTTAGGGCAGCTCTTAGGTCCAAAATAGCCTGATCAAACTTGCGTTCGCGACGCAATAAATTTCCCCTGGCCGCAAGCGCCTCGGGAAATTTTGGCCGCCCCTGCAACGCCCGATCCAAATATTTCGACGAAATATCCAGCTCATTATTTTGAATTGAAATCACACCAAGATTGCATAATGCATCGACATGATACGGGTCTATTTTGATCACTCGTTCGTACATCTCTTGCGCCATAGAAATCCGCTTTGCCATATGGTGCGCAAGACCTGTGGCGAATAAATCCTGCCCCGAAACCGGCGCTCTCCCCCGCGCCTTTTTCTTTTCCGCTCGCCGTTCTTTTCTACCCATAGCTGAAAAGCCCACCACAAAATCGTTGAATTGATTCGGTTGATACGCGTGGTACGTCCAGCAACAGAAATAACCTGCCCCCGGAAAACCGAGACTCTGGGCCGGAGGTCTCTCCCCGGAGGTCTCTCCACTGTATAATGCATTGTTATTAAACAATAAAATAAGATGGCTGGGGCGGCAGGGATCGAACCTGCGCATGACGGGATCAAAACCCGTTGCCTTACCACTTGGCTACGCCCCAATTTAGCGCAGAAATAACAGCGCCTAAACTGGCCGGGACCATACTGGCCGTTGGCGCGCTTGGCAACAGCTGGCGATTTTTCTTTCGAAATTTGGCCATTTGGCCCTATAGTGGCCTCGTTAACCTGGCAAAAACTGGCATTTTAGTGAGAATTCGGCGATATGGCCGACAAAATTGAGAGGCGGCCCCCCGCCTCAATCAGTGATGATGCGTCCGGCATGCAAGAACTGCCGCGCCCGCCCGTGTCCAATCCGGTGGCCGCGTTGGCGGAGCTGGTGGCGCGCATTGACGCGGGCGAGACGTCCCTAGCGGCCGAAGCCGATACGCTTCGCGGGCTGCTGGTTGCGGTTGCCCATGCGCGTAGCTCCAGTGGCAGATCCAGTGGCAGATCCAGTGGCGCGGTGATTGTTGGCAGCCCAAGCAAGCCACCGAAAACGGTCCCGACGGATCTCCCCCAGGACACCTCTCAGGACTCCCCTCAGAACTCTAGAGACGATATATTCGGCCGCATTGCGGCCGGTCGGTCGGACATTTTAAAACTTCGCAATTCAGCCCGCCTTGGCACTGATGCCGGTAGCGAGGCGCGGACAGGTTACGACGCGCAAAGGCAATCTAGAACCACCAACAGGGATGAATGGCTGAAGCAGGCGACGTTGAGCGTCGGCTTGGTGGCGATCATAGCGGCGATCCCCGCTGGTCTGGCCTTATTGCAGCTCACCATGACAGACACCGGGTCAACCACCGTCACCCGGCAATTGGCGTTGGCCAGCCCGACTGCTGATCGCACCCCGATATCGACGAGCCCCTCCACAGGATCAGAGACAGGGTCACAGGTTGGATCTCAGGCAAGATCACCGGCTGAACCAATTTCATCGGTGGTCGCGTCTACGCCCGAGGCAGAAAAGACGCTCCAGGCATCGACCCCAGGCTTTCCCGAAATTGTTGCCCTGCCTGCCGTCCCAGGGGTTGCTCCGGGTGCTAACCCCGGCGCCACCACACCCCCCGAAACAAACTCCAGCAGCCAAGCTGCTGCCCTCCAACCCGCTGCACCGGCGCCGGTACAGGCGGACCTAGACGACGAAATGGCCGAGCTCGCGACCCGAGCCCAAGCTGGCGATCTGCGGGCCCAATATGATTTTGGACTGCATTATCTGCGCGGTGACCGGGTTGATGAAAGCCAAGAGCAGGCCGCGGCCTGGCTGGCTCAGGCGGCGAATGGCGGGCTGGCAGCGGCCCAGTATAATCTTGCGGTGCTCTATAATCAGGGCCAAGGCGTGCCCCAAGATCACGCCACAGCCCTGGAATGGTTCGAGCAGGCCGCCGATCAAGGCCATCCCAAGGCACAATATGCGCTGGGCGTCGCCCGGTCCCAGGGCCAGACCCTGCCCCAAGATCATCTACGGGCCGCTGAATGGTTTGCCATGGCCGCCGATCAAGGGCTGGGTGAGGCCATGTATGCCCTCGCCCTCTATGCCGAACAGGGGCTTGGCCAGGCGGTCGATCTCGAAACGGCCCTTTCCTGGTACCGTCTCGCCGACGAATATGGGGTCGCCGATGCCGGGCCAATTGCCGAAGAAATCGCCCAGCATCTCGATGCATTAGGCCGGCAATCGGAAATTGCCCGCGGCCGTTAGCGGCCGCAAACAAAGAGGCCGCTAGCGGCCCATTGTTTCGCTGATCTTTTCGACCAATTCGGCTATTCGATATGGTTTGCGGATCAATATCGCGTCCGCAGCCACCCGCCCTCTATCGACGACGTCGCTTTCGGCATAGCCGGTGGCGAAGATGATCTTAATGCCCGGCTGTATTTTTTTGGCCTCGTCGGCAATATCGATGCCGCTCAGCCCATCGGGCAAGACGATATCGGTAAAGAGCAAATCAAATCTCCGTTGGTCTTTCAACTGGCCGCCCTCTAGTAAGCTGAGGGCCTCGGTGCCGGTTGCCGCCTCATGCACCTCATAGCCCTGGTCACGCAGGACACTGACCGGTATTTCGCGCAGCTCTTCGTTATCTTCGACCACCAGGATCCTCTCGGGCCTACTGTTGGCCCCATCACCAGATCCATTGCTGTCCTTTGATCGTTGTTTTTTTGCTGTCGGTGTCAGGTCGAGGTTTTCTGATCGGGGCAGATAGAGAGTAAAGGTCGAGCCCTTGCCGATCTCGCTATCGATGGTGATATGGCCTTTCGATTGTTTAACGAAACCATAGACCATGGACAGGCCTAGTCCGCTGCCCGCGCCGACATCTTTGGTGGTGAAAAACGGTTCGAATATTTTTGCCACCACCGTCGGCGCCATTCCGGTACCGGTGTCGGTGACGCTGATCTTTACATAGTCCCCTTGGGTAAATTTTTCATCTGCCTCGCCAAAATCAGCCTCCAACCCGGCGTCCAAAACCGTATTGCCCGCAGTGATAGCCAGCACCCCGCCCCCGGGCATCGCGTGGCGCGCATTGACCGCCATATTGACCAGCGCATGTTCGAGCTGCGATGAATCGACCAGGGCAAGCCAAAGATCGGCCGCGGGGTCGATCCGCAAATTGACCGTCTCGCCGAGAGAGCGGCGCAGCATATCTTCTAAACCAAACAGCAAATCATCAATTTTCGTGGCACCGGGCACCAAGGTTTGTTTGCGCGAAAAGGCGAGCATCCGCTCGGTCAAGGTCGCACCCCGCTCAACGGCGCGGATGATCGCTGCAATATTGCGCCGAGATTTTTCGTCGTCGCCGACTTTATCCTGCAAAATCTCGGCATTGCCGATCATCACGCTTAAAAGATTGTTGAAGTCGTGGGCGATGCCGCTGGTTAACTGGCCAACGACCTCCATTTTCTGTGACTGGCGCAGCTGGCTTTCGCGTTGTTTTTCTTCGGTCACATCATGGCGAAAAACCAATGTTCCCCCGCCGTCGATTTTGTAGACCGTCACCTGAACGATATGCCCGTTCCTCATTTTTTGTTCGAAGTTAAAATTGCCCTCTTGAAATTTCTTGATCAAATTTTCGACTTGCAGCTCAACAACATGGGGCGGCAATTCCTCGTTGATCAATTCGATATTTGCGCGAATAAGACTGCCAGCCTTTGTTCCAGGCACCAAAAGACCGGCAAATGCTGAAAATTCCGACCGCAACACCGAATTGCATAAAACCAGCCGGTCATCCCTGTCATAAAGCACCACACCGTCGGCGATGCTTTCGATCGTATCGGCGAGCAACTGGGCGCTGATCTTTTTCTCCGTAATATCTTCCTTGACTGCAACGAATTTTTCCACTGAACCATCGGCGCCTTTGATCGCCGAAATTAAAGCCGATTCCCAGTAAAGGGTTCCGTCTTTGCGCTTGTTTTGAAATTCGCCGCGCCATTCTTGGCCCGACAAAATGGTTTTCCAAAGATCCTCATATTCGTCTTTGGATTTATTGCCCGATTGCAGAAACCGTGGGTTCCGACCGATAGTTTCGGCCGCCAAATATCCAGTCATCGTCTCGAATTTTGGATTTACATATTCGATATTTCCGTCGGTATCGGCAATCATCACGGCAGCCGGGTTATGTTCGACGGCGCGCGATAATATCCGTGATTTCGCTGCGGCCTGTTTGCCCGCGGTGATATCGACAACACTGACCGGTATGCTGGCAAATCCGTCCTCGGTCTCGGGGATCTTAAAAGAAATGATGGCGGCAAAGTCTCTTCCATCGAGATCCCGGAAATCTACTTCCGACCGGAAATACGTCTCTTGATCCCAATTTGCACATAATTGGTCGGTGAAGATTTCATAGAAATTCGGCCCGATTAAGTCGTTGATCCGGGAAATAAATTCATCTTTATCGGTGACCCGGAATAGCTTCAACGTTGCGGCGTTAACCTGAAGAATTTTGATCGAGGTCGCCATATCTAGGGCCGCGCCCTCGGTCACGCTGAGGTATCGCCGCAGATCACGGACGCCCTTGGCCCGCAGCGCCTCGAACGCGCGATAGATTTCCGACATGTCTTGGTTCCAAATAGAGATCTCTGAATTTTCAAAGAGCCGCCGGTAATTCGCCTCGCTCATTTCTAGCGCGTGACGACTTTCATCCCTGGCGGTCACGCTTTCGCTAATGTTTTTGATCAGCCGGTTGCCGGTTTCCACCACCCGGCGCAGCTCGTTATCGGGATAGTTGGCTGGATCGGGTCGAAATCCTGTACCGGGATTACCCGGATCAATCCGGGAAAAATCGTCGGCCATGCGCATCAATGGAGTGGCCAGCATCCGACGCGAAAGCAACAGCAGGGCGAGGGTCAGCAAAATTGCGGTGACCAAGGTTCCCAACATATTGCCCAAGGCGCGCTCGGCAAAAAGCAGAAGACCGTGATCCGGTGACACGGCGACCCGCAACGTGCCAACTTGGCGCCCACTCGCATCGCCTTCAAACAGATCAATTTTAATTTCCACGAGTTCGGAGGTAATCATGCGAAAAGGCCATGGCGGACGCGAAGTAACTCGTTCTCCTTGGTCGCGCTGACGCGCGATAATAACATTGCCCAGCTCGTCGGTAATCTCGACAAACATGATGCCGTCGAGATGCATCAGTCCGGACGCGACCTCGCCGCCTAACTGCTCATCGTAGGTAAAGGCAGCCTTGGACGCCGCCTGTTCAATTGCGTGCACCATCTCCAGAGCCCCACTATGAAGCTCGCTTTCGACCCGGAGATAATCCCGCCAAATTTGGATAAATCCGACCCCGACCCCAACCGCCAAAGCAACGGCAACGACCAGGCGCGTATGACGATGGGAAATCGAGCGAAATGTCGACGCCATGCTACCCCCCCGCCTTTTCCGATGGTACCGACACGTATTTAGTCCTCTAGCAAAGGAAACAAGCTCTGCTCGGCGATCCGCCGATAGGTGCCGTCATCCTTCATATCCCTCAAGGCGTTTGCCAGCTGAGGGGCCAACTCGGCATGCACCCGATTGACATAGGCAAACATCTCCATCGACCCCAAGGGCGGCTCCAGCATGGTCACCGGCACCCCGGTTTCGCGCCCCCACCACAGCCCTTCCCATTGGCTGAACAGAATGAGATCGACCCGCCCGTAATCGAGTAGCGACATTAACTGGCGTGGATTATCGGCAATAACGGTCTCTATCTCCACCGGGATATTGGTTTCATAGAATTTCCATCCCCGTAAATAGCCAACCCGATACCCGGTCAGGCTTTCCCAACCATTGATTTCAATACCCGGTTCCCCGTCTTCTGACATATTGTTTGGGCTGGAAAAGGCAACAAAGCGATAATCATTAATTTTCTCCCCGACCCGAACCAAATTGGGAAAACTCGCCTCGATCCCTGATATCCGCTGCATATCGCCGTCGCTACGCCCGTCATCGGCCTGTTGAATAGCGCGCGCCGGGGGCAACGCCTCAACCACGACTTCGAGCCCCAACCGCCCAAAGGCCTCATCAGCAATCAAATTGAGAAATCCACCGCCGTCGTTTTTGGCCAGCGGCTCAGTCGCACCGGTCGCCATATTAAACGGCTCCGCTGCCGAATTCACCGCCCCAAGTAATCCACAGCATAAGGCCAACACGCCAAACATCGCACCGCGCCGCGCCTTCGAAACCTGGTTCATACCCGCCTCACTTACCCAATCCACCTCAATCCGGTTCAAAAAATACCATTAGATACTATTAGAGTATATTCCATGATACATATCAATTATACATATCCATTACTGGGACATATTACGGGAATATTGAACCTATTAAATAAGGGGACACTTTAAATAAGGGGACACTTTACTTAACTATTGCCTTTTACCGCCTGCCCGCCTATCCTCAACCGATGGCTAGAATGGCACGCGTAGTCGCCCCCGGTCTGCCCCACCACATAACCCAACGGGGCAACCGGCGGCAGGAAACTTTCTTTTCCGCCGATGATTATCGGCTCTATAAAAATTTGATGGCCGAATGGTGCCAGCGATGTGGCGTGGAAATTTGGGCCTATTGCCTGATGCCCAATCACGTCCACATGATCGCCGTGCCCGAACATGAAGACAGTCTGAGCCGGGCAATCGGAGAAGCTCACCGACGCTATACCGTCGCCATAAATAGCCGCGAGGACTGGCGCGGGTTTCTCTGGCAAGGACGATTTGCCTCGGCGGTCATGGACGAGCAATATCTGCTGACTGCGGCGCGCTATGTCGAACTGAACCCTGTTCGCGCCCGCCTGCGCCGCCGCCCCGAGACCCACCCCTGGTCGAGCGCCCGAGCCCACCTAGCCGGCACCGACGATGAACTGGTCCGCGTTTCGCCTTTGCTCGACCTGGTGCCGAACTGGGCCGCCTTCCTAGCCGGCGGCTTGGATGAAGAAGCCGCCGAGACCCTGCGCGCCGTCGAACGAACCGGGCGACCACTGGGGAGCAAGGCATTTATCGGCAAGCTAGAGCGACGCCTCAATCGCCCCCTGGCAAAACGCCGGCCAGGGCCGAAGGCGCAGGTGCCGAAGGCAAGGACGCTAAAAGGAAAAATGAGAAAATAGATAAGTAACGTGTCCCCGAAACTAGCAGGTGGCGAGGACGGATTGGATGGCGGTGACTTCGGCGGGGTCGACGGTCAGGGACCAGTGGAATTTTATGGCGATCCAGGCGGCGATATAGGCGCAGCGGAATTCCTCGCGGGGGAGATAGTCGCTGGGGTCTCGGTCATTTTTTACGGTTTGGTTTTCGTGGTCGTCGACGACGATTAGGTGGAACGGGTCTTCTAGGAAATTGGCGTATCTTTTTTTCTTTGCATCATCCCAATCCCAGCCGCCGGACTGGTGGGCCTCGTTGAGCGCGACGACGTGATCGACATCGACATCCGATGAACGGGTGAATGTTTCGCCGGTATAGGGGCCATACCATAACCCGGTAACCACCCGGCAGCGGCCTCGGCTGGCCGGCACCGTCACGACCGGTATGAAGGATTCGTCGGCCAGCGCCTGGTCGCGCACGTTAAAGCAGCCGCCGCCGACACCCCGCCCCCAATTGGGCAAGTAGTCATCGCGTTTGTAGCCTTCTGGATGCTCGGGGGCGACGGTGAGGTTCATCTGCACTCCACCGATGTCGAAGGTGACCGCCTCGGCCACCGCAGTCGTACCTGTTGCCAGGCTAAATGCGGCCAAAACCAAAGCATAAATCGACACGCGAAACGTTAAATTCATCGTTCGACCCTCCTCTATGGTGGGTCTAATATACTATTGTACTACCCGATTCGGCTATTTAGCGCCCTCCGCACGCGTGGATCTTGCCTCCTCTCTTGCGGGGGGTTCGGGGGAAGGTGTATTGACGTGGGCATTCAAAACATATTGACCTGCCCTGCCCCCAAGAGAGAGTTTTGCCCCTTGCAGAGTTATGTTCGAACACCCGGTTTTTGGCGCGCAGCAGTAAGTATTACGGTACTGGCGTCGGCGTTTTTCGCAGCCCCGGCACGAGCCCAGACCGTTGCCCTGAGTGACGGCTTCACCCTACGGGCTGAGCTCTCCTCGGCGGATGTCGGGGCCTATTTGCGCGCTTTTGATTTGCAGGAGCGGGGGCAGATTGGCCAGGCGGCTGGGGTCATTTCCCAGATCGAGAACCCGGTTTTGCTGGGTTATGTCGAGTTCCAGAAATACATGCATCCGACCGCCTATCGCTCGTCCTATAGCGAGCTGCGCAACTGGTTGGCTTCTTATAACGACCTGCCCGAGGCCGACCGTATTCACCGGCTGGCCGAGCGGCGCCAGGCCGGTGACACCGCCGGGCCCCAGGCCCCGGTGCGCCACGCGCCGCCGGCTTTTTTCGGCTCGGACGGTTCGACCCGTGCCGCCACCATGCCGGGATTGAGCAGCGAGCAGCGGCGCGCCGTCTCCCGGCTTAAATCACGCATTCGCGCCCGCATCGCCGATGGCTGGCCGACCGGCGCCCGGACGCTGATAGCCCAAGAGCCCGCCGGGCGGAATTTGTCGGCCGGTGAGCGGATCGAGATTGCTCGGGAAATTTCCCGGGCCTATTTCCGGGCGGGAAAATTTGATTTATCCCTGGCCGAATCCGACCTGGCCTGGCTGGGCGGGGCCCCCGATGCGCCGCTGATCCATTGGTGGGGTGGGCTTGCCGCCTGGCGGCTCGACCAGATGGAAGACGCCCAACGTCACTTTACGGCGCTCGCCGCCTATCAAACCGAAAGTCCCTGGATACTCGCCGCCGCCGGCTATTGGGCCGGCCGCTCCTATCTGGCCGGTCGCCGACCGGACCGGGTGAATGAATGGCTGCAATTTGGCGCCGCTTTTCCCTATACCTTTTACGGCATTCTGTCGCGCCGTGCCCTCGGCTACCCGCTGAGCTATGATTGGACACCACCGCCGATCGACCCAGGCCTGGTCGATCAAATCGTCGCCACCCCTTATGGCGCCCGCGCTGTTGCCCTCATTCAACTGGGCATGACCCAGGAGGCCGAGCGCGAGCTGACCCATTTGGCCGGTGCCGAGCGCGAACTGGTGACGACGATCATGGCCCTCGCCGCTCGGGCCGATATGCCAGCCCTGACCAAGCGCCTGTCGGGCACCGATCCGGAAACCACCCTGGCCGCCGCCATGTATCCGGTACCCTCCTGGCGACCAAATGACGGGTTTTCCGTCGACCGCGCCTTGATTTACGCCTTCATGCGCCAAGAATCGGCTTTTCGCCACGACGCCGAAAGCCGTTCGGGCGCGCGCGGGCTGATGCAATTAATGCCGGCGACCGCAAGTTTTGTCGCCCAGGATAGATCCTTGCGCGGCGCCGCCCTCGATCGGCTCTATGAGCCGGGCTTTAATATGCAGCTCGGCCAGCGCTATATCGCCAATTTGCTCGCCAGCTCGGCAGTCAATGCGGATCTGTTTAAGCTTGCCGTCGCCTATAATGCCGGTCCGGGCAACATGGCGCGCTGGTTCGAAGCCGCCGGTTCCCCGCAAGATTCGCTGCTCTTTATTGAAAGCCTGCCAGCCCGCCAAACGCGCATTTTTGTCGAGCGGGTGCTGGCTAATTTCTGGATATATCGTGACCGGCTAGGCCAGCCGACGCCGTCGCTGAGCGCCGCCGCGTCGGGCAATTGGCCGACCCTGGTCGCCCTCGATCATTTCAACCCGCCGGTCGCCAGCAGCGATACCGCCCCCCGCCACCAGATCGAACAATAATGGCCGACCCGCGCCCCTTTCGCCCGGTCAAAATCGCCGTGCTGACCGTCTCTGACACCCGCACCCTCGACGATGATAAATCCGGCGCGATCCTGGTCGACCGGGTCGCGGCGGCGGGCCACGAGTTGGTCCACCGATCGATCATCCGCGATGACCTCGCCGGGATCATTTTGACCCTAGAAGAGCTGGCCGCCGACGATGGGATCGAGGTGGTGATCACCACCGGAGGCACCGGCGTCACCGGGCGCGATGTCACCCCCGAGGCGCTGCTGCACGTCGGTGAGAAGGAAATCGCCGGTTTCGGCGAGCTGTTTCGCTGGCAGAGCTATGCCAAGATCGGCACCTCGACCATTCAATCACGGGCCACCGCCGTGGTCGCCAAGGGCACCTATATCTTTGCCCTGCCCGGCTCGCCGGGGGCGTGCAAGGATGGCTGGGATGGGATTTTGCAAGACCAGCTCGACATCCGCCACCGCCCCTGTAATTTCGCCGAGCTGCTGCCCCGCCTGCAAGAACGCTAGGGCGGCCATGAGCAGCGGCATGCGCAGCGGTACGGCAACAGCCGACCTAGACCGCCTGGCCCTGGCTCTGGCCGCGACGTTAGGCGGCGCACCGCCCACACTAACGCCATTGCGCCACAACGGCGTAGCGCATGTTCACTATCGTATTGGCACGACCGGCCTGCTGGCCCGGATCCCGCGTTTTAGTCAGTGGGACCGTAGCGGCGTTCGAGATGGCGCCGAACACCTAGCCTATCAGGCCGCCGCCTTTTCCCGAGCCCAGTCCAGCGGCCACACGCCGCGCCTGGAAGCCCTGCTGCCGGTCAGCGAGGACGCCCCCACCGGCGCCCTGATCGTCGAGGAAATTATCGGCACGCCACCCCAATTGAGCGACGCCCCAGCGCCTCATATGGCAGCTATCGCCCAAGCCCTGAGCGCCCTGCATCGCGCGCCGGTCCCGGCCCCCGAGGCGGCCTTGCCACTGCTGTTTCACACCGACCCGGTTAGCCAAACCCTCGAGGTGATCACCGCCCAGGCGGCCTATCTCGCCGATGCGGGGCTCGCCCCTGTGGCCCGCGCCGGGCTTGAAGAAGAGCTTGCCTGGGCGAAAGACTGGGCGGGGGAACCAGACCGGCCACCCGGTCCAATCGCCATCTGCGGCACCGATACTCATCCGGGAAACTTCATCATCGACGGCGCCGGCAAAGCCTGGTTCGTCGATTTAGAAAAACTGCTCTATGGCAGTCCGGCGATTGACCTGGCCCACGCGACCCTGCCCAGCTCAACCGGCTGGGAGCCGCGCTGCGCGGTGACTTTGTCGCGCGAAAATATCGCCGAATTTTACGCCCAATATAAGAGCACCCTCAGCCAACAGGCGGCGGCAAAATTGGCTCCTTGGCTGGCGCCGATGCGACGCCTGACCTGGCTGCGCAGCCTCACCTGGTTTGCCCGCTGGCGCGCCGACTGGTCCCAGGCCAAAAACTCCGCCCTCGCCGACGCGGACCAAGCGCGCCACATAGAAAATCATATCGCCGCCTGCTTCAACCCGGACGCAATCGCCGCAATGCGGGCCGAGTGGGCGCGAACCTAAGACGAATGAGCGGCGCGTTGGTATAGGCCCGAGCGCATTTGGGTCAGCCCAGCCCCCCAGTCACGACGCAAGGCCAACCAGTCGAGGCTCTCGGTGACGTTGGGGTTGCTGAACTCGTGCAGTAGGACATGCGACCGTGGCCCCTCCATGGTCAGGTAGCGCCGCACCCGCATCACCCCCGGCATCCGCGCCAGGCCGGGAAGATACGAACAGGCGAGCCCGATATTAAACGCCTGGGAAGCTGCGTCGTCGAGATCGAAACGATCGACGTGAATATAGGGTGCGAGCCGCCGGTCGGGAGTTTTCATATCCAGGCTGAGCTCGGGCCCGGTCCAGCCCAAAGTATAGCGTTCCTGGTCGCGGAATTTTTCATGATAGGCCGCATCCATCGGGCTGCGCACCCGGCGCAGCCCTTGATAGGGTTCCCCGTAAAGATTTCCCAGGCTCGGCGCATCATAAAGGGTGGCAAATTCCGGACCGTCCCCGGACATCAAATCGTAGCTGGCCCCGGCAAAAAAACCGATCGCCATTCGCGGCGGAAACATTTCGCTGGTCAGCCAGGGGCGGAACCCGGCCTGATCTTGGCTGGCGAGATCGACAAACACCGCCAGCATCCCGGTGCCCGAGCGCGCTGTGACCGATAGCGATGGATCCATATTTGTCATTCCACAGTTATTATTCGGTCAGCACGCGGGTGAGCTTTGCCGTCGCACCCAATTCACCGTCGGGCCAAAACCAGCGATAGGTGAGAAAGCCGCCCCGGATATCGAGTTGCACGGTGCCGTCATCGACACAAACGCCGCCCTCATTTTCCCCGCCAATGACGATATGTTCGGCAAAGGCGCGTCGGCCGTCGGCGGCACCAGTGTTTTCCAGCACACCGGCGCAATCGAGGTCGGCATATAAAACCGTGACAAAGTCATCGTAGAACTCAATCTCCACGTCGTAAGCGTCAACGTCCGCCTGATCGACCGAACCCGACCAAGTTCCAGAAAATGGAGTGCCCTGCTGAGCCAGCGCCGCTCCGCCATCGAGCACAAAAAAACCAAGGGCCAGAACCGCAGTCGGCAAGAAATAAAGGGCTTTCGCATTTCGTTTCATACCAACCTCACTAACTGCCAATTACGAAATTCCTCCGGCGACAAACACTGCATATTTCTGCAGAACGGATATGCATAGCTAGCATAGACGGTTATTGAGCGTGATTAAACACATGTCACAACCAATTGAAATAACTGATTATTTTCACTCACAGGGCTGTTCACCCGAATTCAAAAATAGTCACTTTGCGTTGAACACGGCGGCCAGAGGGTTGTTCCGACCAAACCGGTCCCCACCTGCCTACCCATGGGAGGATTTTCAGACACGACGAAAATGGAGGGACCCATAATGTTAAAAACCGTATTCTTAGGCCAGGTGAATTATCGACTTAGATCCAGGACCGTACTCGGCGCGGCGATGTTACTCGCCGCCATTTCATTTCAGGGGGTGACCGGCAGTGCCTCGGCCCAAAGCCTCGTCACGGCCCGGCCAACGAGCACCAGCCAGATCAATTCGACCCGCTTCGATGAGACCCTGGTCGCCCAGCGACTGCTCAATGCCGTCGGGTTTTCCGTTGGTGAAATCAATGGCGAGCTAACCCCCCAGACCCGCGAAGCCATTCGCTCTTTTCAGCGGCAGAATTCCTTACGGGTAAACGGCCGGGTGACCCTGAGCCTAATGACATTTCTTGCCGCCCATGCCCTCGACTATTTGCCCGACGGCGACACCGAAGATGTGCTCGAAGCCAGCGCCAATGCCGACCCCGATGTCGACTTCACCAACCGGGCCAATGTTGCCCTAGTGCAGCGCATCCTGACTAGGCACGGATTTGGACCAGGCCGGATTGACGGGCAGTTCAGCCCCTATACCGAACAAGCCATCCTCAATTTCCAAGCAAAAATGGACCTTGAAGAGACTGGAGCATTGTCTTTTGACCTGTTAAGCGCTCTCGGCGATTACGATAAACGCCAATAGGGCTACCGCCGAGAGCACGCCATAAACTAATCAGCCGGCTAGCTCTTCGTCGCCGTCGCTGCTGGCGTCGGCGGTTTGCTCTTGGGCCGCGATCAAATCGTCGCCATTGACATTTTGGCCGGTCGTTTCTCACTCATTTACAAGACCACTACCGGATTTTGCCGAATATTTGTACATTGAACTATCGATGCTGACCCGCCGGAAGCGGCAGCACCGTGAGGCGTGTTTACTGCCTGGAGGGCTACGATGTCGACATGGAGTTGGCGCGCCCATGCAACGAGAACGACCTCCCGCCCCAAGAACTGGCCTGCGAAAAAAGCCACGGCCTTTTTCTCCAAATAGACGAGTCGACGAGGTTCTAACTTGCCCGCCCGCTCGATAGCTTGTGACCCCAAGCGGTCATGCACATTGAAAATATTGAACCGCGACGATGCGACCGTAGCAGATTTACATCTCAAAACGTGCAGGATAGAACGGCGGTTATCGGCCAACAGGGACCATCAGAACAAACGCCTTAAAATAGCAGAATAGATATTCTTTAAATACTTAGTTCGTCCAATGCCTGTGGCAACTTAATAGTGACAAAATCGTTCAAGAGAAACTCAGCAGACTCAAAGACGTTATCGTACGCCTTAATCGTATCATTTGCTAATGCAGTATACTCAGAGAACCGGAATGCTTTCCCAACGGTGGATGCCTCTCTTTCAGCCTCTTCAAGCTTAGCCTGCTCACTCCGAAAGAGCGTGTCCGTAATATAGAGTAGTTGGCTGACGATAGGAAGAAACACGCCTCCAATATCCGCCATCAGGACTTCGAAATAGCCGAGAGGCGTAAATTTTCTGTCTCCAATATCCAATATTATTCCATTAGCCTTTGAAATACTTTGAACTTGAGCGACCAGTAAAATGAGCGATCCATTAGTGAGTAGTTCTACAAATTTATTCGATGCAGAGAAGTTTACTTCTATATACTCCATTATGAACGTTCTCTTGATCAGCTCAAGCGGATCTTCCGGCATTTGAAGTTGGAGCGCATTGGTAATTCGATCCATGGGCACTTTGTCAGGGATATCTTGAATACGTAATATTCTGCTGATGGATTTCTCATGAATGCTTAAGAGGCCTTTGAACATAAGCCCGTAATCCTGCAAGCCTTGCCCGATCACACCCGAAATAAGTGCGCTATCTGCTCCCGAAATTACAGATTGAAGCCGATCTTTAACAGCTTCCGATTCTTCGATAACGCTTTTTAGGCGTCGAGTAAAATCGTCGACGTCAAAGCCATTGTTATTGCTGTTGTCGCTCATGATTCTTAGCCAATCTTTGCAGTTTCTCTAATAAAACGAGAACAATACTGAATGTAGGGACGGCGACCAAGTAACATCAATTTGAATGCCCGGGATCTAGGTGCCAAGGACCACCAACGAGCAGCTTTTGGATGCATTTTAACCCTATGATCCGCAAAGGGCCCGAAGCGAGTATTAGAACACAATCTCCGGCTGTCGGTCAAACCTCCTCAAAACATCTCATAGAGGCCCGTTTTCCGTGTATCAGCTGTTAGTCGCAATAGACAAATCTCCATTGGTTCGCCGTCAAGGTGATTTGATTGAGCTGTTTGATTACATTTTGGACTCACTTTTTAGGCCATCGCGGTTCGGGGTAACGAACGCGGGCAAACATGAACCCGAGCTTAACCCCCCCCCTCACCGGGCCGCACTTGCCAGCCGCAGGCCTTTATTATATCGCCGCTCCAAACCTTCGACGCCCAGGGTCACGGCAAAATTGATTGCCAGGTAGATCGCCCCGGCGACGGCAAACACCTCCAAAGGTGAAAATGTGCGGGCGATGATCCGTTCGGCGATTCCGGTGATTTCCATCAAGGTTATGGTGCTGGCGAGCGAACTTGCCTTGACCATCAAAATTATTTCATTGCCGTAGGCCGGCAGGATTTGGCGGAAGGCGGTGGGCAGGATTATCCGGCGATAGCGGGTGATGCGCCCCATCCCGCAGGCCAGCGCCGCCTCGACCTGGCCCTTGGGCACGCCGGAGATGCCGCCGCGCATCAGTTCGGCGGTATAGGCGGCGGTGTTGAGGGCCAGGGCGATAATTGCCGCCCAATAGGCCTCTTTTAACACCAGCCAGAAGATACTCTCTCTGACCCACTCAAATTGCGCCAGGCCGTAATAGATCAGGAAAATCTGCAGGAGCAGCGGGGTGCCCCGAAAGACAAAAATATAAAACCGCGCCGCGCCGCTGATCAGCGGATTTGACCCCAGCCGGGCCAGGGCGATCACCACTGCCAGACCAAAGCCGATGACCAAGGCCAAGGCGACCAGTTGCACGGTTAGTACCGCCCCCGACAACAGGGTCGGCAGGCTTTCCCACATCAAGGTAAACTTCATTGCCCAGCCCCCTGCTGTGTGCCACGCCCGGCCCACCGTTCTGCCCGCCGGAAACCTGCCCCGGACACCGAGGTCAGACCGAGATAAATCGCCGCCGCCGCAATGTAGAATAAAAACGGTTCGCGGGAAGAGCCCGCCGCGACATAGGATTGGCGCATCAATTCGACCAGCCCGGTCACCATAATCAACGACGTGTCTTTTAAGGTTAACTGCCACACATTGCCCAATCCCGGCAGGGCAAAACGCAGGGCTTGGGGGGCGAGGATGCGACGCAAGATCAATCCCCGCGACATGCCGGCGGCCATGCCCGCCTCAACCTGGCCCCGGGGGACGGCAATGGCGGCACCGCGAAAAATCTCGGTCGAATAGGAGCCGGAAATCAGGCCGACGGCCAGCGCCCCAATGATAAAGGCATCAACCTCGACATAGCCGACACTGTCGAAAAACAGTTCGAGCACCCATTTCGCCCCGCCGCTACTGCCGAAGAAAAATAGATAGATGATCAGCAATTCGGGAATGCCGCGAAATATCGTCGTGTAGAGCCGGGCGGCCAGCCGGACCGGCCACGCCCCGGCCAGCTTGGCAGTGGCCCCGAGGGCGCCGATGACCAAGCCGAGCGCCATCGCGGTCAGCGCTACGGCCAAGGTCATCAACATGGCGCGACCCAATTCGTCGCCCCACCCGGTATCACCAAATGCGAGCAGGTCCAAAAAACCGGCCCTCTTTTTTAAATCAACGACACAACGTCAATGCTAGAGCGACGCGTCGACACCGAACCATTCAATCGAAATCCGGCTCAATGTGCCGTTGGCTTTCAATACCGCCAGGGCCGCATTAAAAGCCGCGAGCAAATCCGTATCGGCCTGACGCAATCCAACGCCGATCCCTTCGCCGAACGGGCCGCCATCAAGGGTCGGCCCGATCAGGGCGATGCCGCTGGACGGGTCACTGTCGATCAGATCCGACCAGACGGAATTTTCCGCCACCGCCGCATCGATCCGCCCGGCCTGCAGGTCAAGATTAAGATCGTCCTGGGTGCCATAGGTTTTCAGCGTCACGTCGCCGCCCAAAATCTGCTCGATAAAATTGGAATGGGTGGTCGAACCCTGGGCGCCGATGGTCATCCCCACCGTCGCCGCCTTCAACGCATCGAGACTAGCCTGGGAGGCACCATCGAGATTATCGAGATTGAGCTTCTCAACAGTCTCGATGCCGACCAAGGGCGAGCCATCCAGCACCGCGATGCGCGCCGGATCACCGAAATAGCCATTGGAAAAACTGATCGACTGGCGCCGCTCATCAGTGATCGACATCGCCGCCATGATCGCGTCAAACCGCCCCGCCTGAAGCGCCGGGATCATACTGTCGAAATCATTGGTGACGGTCTCGCACGTCGCATTCATCTCGGCGCACAGCGCCGCGATCAAATCGATCTCCGCCCCGAACAGTTCACCATTTGGATTGGTGCCGTTCCATGGGGGAAACGCCCCCTCGGTGCCAATGGTGATTTCCAAATCTTGGGCTTGGGCCTGGGCCAGTCCCGCCGCACTAAACGCAACAAGCGCCACGGCGCCTAAAATTAACCGCTTCATACCGTTTCTCCCGTAAATTTCGTTTATTAGATTTTATGTGGTGCCAATCTCTACATTTGTTGACCATCCAGTCAAGTCGTAGAGATGCGGATCCCTTCCCCCTATCCGCGCGCCAAGAATTGACGGCAGCGGGGGGACTGGGGGGTGTCGAAAACCTCGGCAGGGGTGCCTTGCTCTTCGATCGATCCTTCGTGCAGGAACAGGACACGGTCGGATACGTCGCGGGCGAATTTCATTTCGTGGGTGACGATGATCATCGTTCGGCCTTCGTCGGCCAGGGAGCGGATGACTTTTAGCACCTCGCCGACCAGTTCGGGATCGAGGGCCGATGTCGGCTCGTCAAACAGCAGCACGTCGGGGGTCATGGCGAGCGCCCGGGCGATGGCCACGCGCTGTTGCTGGCCCCCGGACAAGCTGGCTGGATAGGCATCGGCTTTATCATCGATACCGACCTTGGCCAGCAGGTCATAGGCCGTTGCCCGCGCCTCTTCCTTTGACTGGCCGAGCACATGGACCGGGGCCTCGATGATATTTTCCAGGATGGTCATATGGCTCCACAGATTAAACGACTGGAACACCATGCCGAGCCGGGCTCGGATGCGGTCGACTTGTTTCCGGTCGGCGGGGGCCATCTTGCCGCCGCGACCCGGCTTTAACAGGATCTCTTCACCGGCGAGGAACAGCCGCCCCGCGTCGGGAATTTCGAGCAAATTAATGCAGCGCAAAAACGTGCTCTTGCCCGACCCGCTGGCGCCGATCATCGAAATCACATTGCCGTCATGGGCGTCGAGGGAAACGCCACGCAAAACCTGCAGCTCGCCGAATTTTTTCTCGATGCCCTGCACCGAAAGGGTCGGCGTGGCCGTTTCTGTTTCACCACCGGTCATCGCCAATTGTCACCCCTTTTTGGCAGCCTTTGCCCAGCTATCGCGCAATGAGATAATACGATTAAACACCGGCTTGCCCGCCGCGCTATCGGGGTCGACGCAGAAATATCCCTGGCGCTCGAATTGCACCGGAACCCCAGGTGCCGCATCGGCCAGGCTCGGTTCGAGCTTGGCACCGGTCAGGGTTTCTAGGGAAGCGGCGTTGAGCGAATCGAGCCAGTTTTGGCCTTCCTCAACCTTTGCCGGGTTGGGCTGATCGAACAGCCGGTCATAGAGCCGCAGCTCGGCGTCAACCGCATGGGCGGCCGACACCCAGTGCAGAGTTGCCTTGACCTTGCGGCCGTCGGGGGCATTGCCGCCCTTGGTCGCCGGGTCGTAGGTGCAGCGCAGTTCGATGACCTCGCCCTGCTCGTTCTTGATCACCTCGGTGCAGGTAACAAAATAGGCGTAGCGCAGCCGCACCTCGCGGCCCGGGCTGAGGCGAAAGAATTTGCGCGGCGGGTCTTCCATGAAATCATCTTGTTCGACATAGAGCTCGCGGCCAAAGGGAACTTGCCGGCTGCCCGCCGCTTCATCCTGGGGGTGATTTGCCGCGTCGAGCAGTTCGCTCTCCCCCTCGGGGTAATTCTCGATGACGATTTTGAGCGGCCGCAGGACCCCCATGAGCCGGGGCGCGGTCGGGTTCAGCGCGTCGCGAGTAGCGTGCTCCAACGCCTCGACCTCGACCACCCCTTCGGTCTTGCCGACCGAAAGCCGGGCGATGAATTCGAGGATGGCGGCCGCCGGCACGCCGCGCCGCCGCAGACCAACAAGGGTCGGCATCCGTGGATCGTCCCAGCCCGCCACATGGCCCCCATCGACCAGTTCGCGCAGCAAGCGTTTGGAGAGCACCGTATAGGTGATATTGAGCCGCGAAAATTCATATTGGCGCGGATTGGCTGGCACCGGCAAATGTTCGAGCAGCCAATCATAGAGCGGGCGATGGGCCTCAAATTCCAGCGAGCAGAGGGAATGGGTCACCGCCTCGATCGCATCGGACTGGCCGTGGGCAAAATCATAATTGGGATAGAGGCACCATTTGTCCTCGGTGCGCGGATGGTGAGCATGCAGTATCCGATAGAGCACCGGATCGCGCAAATTGATATTGCCCGAAGTCATGTCGATTTTGGCCCGCAGAACCCGTGCCCCATTTTCAAACTCGCCCGCGCGCATACGCGAAAACAGATCGAGATTTTCCGCCGCCGTCCGGTCGCGAAACGGACTATCGGTGCCGGGCGCGGTCAGGGTGCCGCGCCGGGCGCGAATTTCCTCGGCCGAGAGATCGTCGACATAGGCGTCACCGGCCTCGATCAAATGCACCGCCCAGCTATAGAGCTGTTCGAAATAATCCGAGGTGTGATAGAGATGCGTCCCCCAATCAAAACCGAGCCAAGTCAGGTCGGCCTTGATACCATCGATATATTCCTGCTCTTCCTTGGCCGGATTGGTGTCGTCGAAGCGCAAATGGCAGCGCCCTCCAAATTCAGCAGCAACCGAGAAATTAAGGGCAATCGCCTTGGCATGCCCAATATGCAGATAGCCGTTGGGTTCCGGCGGAAACCGCGTCACCACCCTGGCTACCCGGCCCGCCGCCAGGTCGGCGCGAATGGCCGCCCGGATAAAATCCTCTCCGGCGGTTTCGTTTGCCTTCTCAGGGGCCGGGATATCACTCATATTAATGCTCACAAAGTTTCATGTTGGAGAAAGAGACTCTCTGCCAGAAATTCACGAGCCATACAAGCGCAAGCGAAACCCGGCCCGAAATTCCCGATGTTTTTCGACCCCGGATAGTCTAGGCCCCCTCGCTGGCGAGCACGACTTGGCGAAGTGCATCTATTTTCAATAACCGGCACTCGTCTAAGCCGCACCGGGCGATGCAACGGACGATACAACGGACGATATCGGGGGAAGAAAAATATGGTTTCTCAGGAAACCGGTACGGTTGAGCTTCACGTCATTCAACATCGGCGCCGCCAGATGCTGATTATCGGCGGCGTGTCGTTTATTTTATTTCTGCTGCTGACCCGATCCACTTGGCCCCCCGACAGCCCCTTGCATGAATGGTTCGAAACAACCGCTATCGGGCTGATCATTATCGCCATTTTAGGGCGCACCTAGTGTACCATGTATATTGGCGGAAAGAAAAAGCACCAGCTTGTGACCGCCGGGCCATTTTCCGTTTCGCGCAATCCCCTATATCTCTTTTCCGTCACCGGGGCCTTTGGCATCGGCCTGACCGATGGCAGCATTTTGGCCGGGGTTGCCGTGGGCTCATTTGTCTTTTTGATCTTCAGCTGGGTCATCCCCAAAGAAGAAGATTATCTGCTCAAAAATTACGGATCATCTTATCGCCACTATATGCAGACGACGCCCCGCTGGTTAATCCGCGTCAAGAACTGGCGGGACGTTGAAAAAATGGAGATCTATCCACGCCTTGTCCTCCATACGCTCCGGGACACAGGCATCATGCTGGTCGCCATCCCATTTCTCGAAGGCGTCGAAATTCTGCAACAATGGGGTTATCTACCGGTCCTTTTTCATATTCCCTAAGATTAGCCGCTCTCTTGCAGTGGCAACATGTAAGCCGCCCTTCTGCAATGGCGCGCCCATTCGCATGCCCCGAACAGTCGGGAGCATCACAAAATGTCATGGAAATCACCAAATATCGCGAGCTGTAAATTACAGCTTCGAAGAACATTAAAAGGGCGACAATGGCAGGCGAGCTCACCACCTAAATTTGCCAAGAATTGAAATATATAATAATATTATTAGAAATTAATTATTAGCGTATTTAGAAGGACATTGAGAATGATCAACGTTCGTCGAATTAGCATATTGGCCGCTTTGTCCATGATTGCCACCCCCCCCCTCATTGCGGCCAGCTCCGGCTCGGCACAGGCTTACTCGGACTACCAATTAACGGCAGATTGCGGTTATCTAGCGCAATTCCATTCGATCTCCCGGCAAACATTTAGTTCAAGCCTTCCAGCGGCGACCCTATATCGGATGAGATTGTCTGGCTGGCAAGACACAAGAAACGAACTCACTTCCTTTTGGTATACGACATGCCTACCCGACCGCAGTTTTGAAGGCACCAATCCGGAATCGGAAAAGTCGAGATCGCGGAGGAGTCGGGGAAGGACGAACAGAAGTGAGATGAATTAGCAACGCGTTCGGGCGCCGCACGGACGTTCAGTCCTTTTGTGTGCGGCGCCGAATACGGGCCCACCCTATTCTCTCATTGCTGCTCTTCCAATATCACGATCAAGTCTTCGATGCTGTTTGAGCGCAGATAGGCGCTAAATTCGTCGCGCTTGGTGATCACCAGGGAAATGCCTTGAACCGAGGCGTCGAGGAGTTTTTGTGTGCCTTCGACGCAGCGCACCCGAAACTGAGCGCCCAGGTCCGGGCCACCGGGCATGGTAAAGGCCGCTTGCACCAGCGTGTCGGCCTCGCCGGACTGGCGGCTGCCTTCGATGACGACGTCATCGCCCTCCAGCAAAGAAAGCTGACCGGCGTAAAGGTTCGAGATATAGCCGGGAATGGCCTGGAAATAGGCGTCGCTCTGGATATCGTCGAGACCGCGCCGATAACGGCCGAGCAGAACCCGGGCGACCGTATCAATTTCCACATGTTCATCGAACATGTCGCGCAAGGCCAATTTGCGTTCGTCCCGGCCATCGCTGACCGAAACGATCTCGACAACTTGCCCGCCGAGCCGGTCGATATAAGTCTCGGGATCTTCGGTGCAGGTCTGCGCCGTCGCCGCGCCGGCACTCAAGACAGCTGCCAAGCAGGTCATGCCAGCAAGACCTGCTAGTCGCCCGCCGACCGCCGGCAAAAATGATTTAGAATACGTCATTGGTAATTCCTCCCTCGTCAAATCCTGACGGCTAAAACAGCCGATCGTCCATCGCCATGATTGTCTCGCCGCCACCAGTCACTTGGGCCGCAAGGGCCCTATATCGCGGCAAAATATTAGCCAGGTAAAAGCGTGAAGTGGCGATTTTCGCCGCGGCAAAGTCAGTGCCGCTTTCACTCCCGGTTTCATTAACTGCCGCAGCCATCGCCACTGCCGCCTTCAACATTAGCCAACCCGCAACCACGGTTCCAGTTAAATGCAAGAACGGAACGGCGGTCGCTAGAATTAAAGTCTGCTCGTCTTCTCCACGGTCTAAAATCCAACTCAGCGTCGCGTCAAGTTCCTCGATGGCTTGCCCGAGTTGCCCGTGCAAATCATAGAAGTCACTGTGCCCCGGTTCGGCGCGCATTTCGGCGATCAGGGCCCGCAGGGCCGCGCCCTTATCGCGCAGAACCTTGCGCCCAATCAGGTCCAGGGCCTGAATACCGTTGGTGCCTTCATAAATCGACGTGATCCGCGCGTCGCGCAAATGCTGGGCGGCGCCTGTTTCCTCGATATATCCCGCCCCACCATGGATTTGCACCCCCAGCGAAGCCACGTCGAACCCAAGATCGGTGCACCAGGCCTTGACCACCGGGGTCAATAGCGCCAGTCGATCCTGGTGCTGCGTCCGCGCCGCCTCATCGCCCGCCGCAACGGCAAAATCCCATTCGGCAATGGTGCGATAGGCCAGGGCCCGCATCGCCTCGACCTGGGTCCGCATTTCCATCAGCATCCGGCGCACATCGGGATGCTTGATAATCGAGGCCGGGTCTTTGGACCCGGCTGCCCGTGATTGCACGCGGGTGCGGGCGAAATCACGGGCCTGCTGATAGGCCCTCTCACCAATTGCCAGGCCCTGGATACCGACCCCGAGCCGGGCGATATTCATCAGCGTGAACATGCAAGCCATGCCCCCCTGCTCCTCACCGACCAAGGTCGCCAGCGCGCCTTCATTATCGCCAAAGGACATGATACAGGTCGGGCTGGCATGAATGCCCAGCTTTTCTTCCAGGGAAACGGCGCGCAGATCATTGGCCGGACCGAGACTGCCATCGGCCAGCACCGGATATTTGGGCACCAGGAACAGACTGATCCCCCGGGACCCCGGCGCCGCATCGGGGGTGCGCGCCAACACCAGATGGACAATATTTTCCGTCAGATCGTGATCGCCATAGGAGATGAATATCTTCTGTCCGGTAATCCGGTACTGGTCGCCGTCCCTGACCGCTTTGGTGCGCAGGGCGCCGACATCGGACCCGGCCTGGGATTCGGTCAAATTCATCGCCCCGGTCCATTCGCCGGAAATCAGTTTGGGCAGGTAATCGCGTTTTTGCGCGTCGCTTCCATGGATCGCCAGCGCCTGGGCCAAGCCCTGGGTCAACAGCGGGTTGAGGGCAAACCCCATATTGGCCGATTGCCACATTTCCTGGACGGCGAAGGCCAGACTGTTGGGCAGTCCCATGCCGCCGAACGCCGGATCTTGAGCAAGGGCGTTCCAGCCCCCCTCCTTAAATGTCCGGTAGGCGTCGCGGAACCCGTCTGGGGTCCGCACAACCCCGTTTTCCAGTACCGAGCCTTGCTCATCGCCAACCCGGTTCAGCGGTGCCAACACACCGGCGGCCAAATTGCCCGCCTCGCCTAGAATTTGGCCGACCAGATCACCGGTCGCCTCAGAAAATTTCGGCAATGAGGCAAGATCGCCCATATCGCATAGCGCATCGAGCACAAAGCGCATATCGTCCACGGGTGCGGTATAGGTCACTTGATGGCTCTCCCCGATATCCAGGCGGCTATCTTAATCGTGACGCCCTGCACCGCCAAACGCAAAACGCCCCGCCCGGTTGGCCGGGCGAGGCGTCGCACCAAATTACAGGTCTCGTCGGCGACTATCCACCAAGCGGAATGTTGATCCGGGCAAATGCGCCGTGGCTGATGAAGTTTTCTTTTTCCGTGCTGAGGCAGCCATGCAGGTCGGAACCTTCGCCACCGGGCCGCGGTGCCTCGA
>JAJFIX010000005.1 GCA_021774575.1 Alphaproteobacteria bacterium
CCGATCTCGTCGTGGGTCTGGGTCAGGCTGGCCACCTGCGCCACGCCGGGCAGGCCGAGCCTATCCTCGGTGGCGCGGAACGCCACCACTTCCGCCCGCTCGCGGGCGGTGAATGTGGCTGCGGCCTGGCTGGCCAGCGCACTGGTGGTGCGGAAATGCTGCTGGAGCTGCGTATCGAAGGGAAAGAGCGGCGGTGAAACGGGGCGTGTTAGCTAATTATCGCCCCACCATATCCTTGGGAGAGGTGATGAAGCCGAAGCATAATTAAATAACGTGTCCCCGTTTCTTCAGCGCCCAACGCCAAGTTTTTTTCGACGCCGGTCACCGCCTATGCCAAGACCAAGGCGCCGAAGCCGTCATGCTCGGCGGCACCGACCTTTTCCTCGCCTTCGATAATCAAGAATGCGACTTCCAAATAATCGACTGCGCCGCGATCCACATCGAGGCCATTGGCCGCATAGCGGCCAACATAAACAGGTAACGCGCCCCCCGTATTTTCCGTATCTTCCAGACACCTCACGAGGCTCGACAACGCAATCAAAATGGTGCGCTTGGAACGTGAGTTCACCCTTCCATCGGGTGTGCCGCGAAACGCCACCTCCGCCGCCCGCTCCTGGGCGGTGAATGTTGCTGCGGCCTGGTTGTTGCAGGATCTGAGGGTCGGCGGGGAAAAGCGGCGGCGGAAGCGAGCCGTGTTAGCTAATTATCGACGCACCATATTCTTGAAAAAGCGGTTGGAATGTGAGCTCACCTCATATTCTGGAGAAAGGCGATGAAGCCGAGGCATAATTAAGTAATTTGCCCCGTTTCATCCGATTCTTCCATTTCTTCCACCCCTTACCGCACAAACCGAAGGTTCGAGAGTACCCCAGTCTTAGGGTAAAGATCGTAGACCGTGCCGCAAAAATCGGTAACGGAGACCGTTCCATCCGGGTTGGGGTGACCAATCATCCAATAATTCGTCATAAAATGTATATCTCCGTTATCTTCGCGCACCTCGACCCGCTTTGATTGTACGATACGCCAGATAATGTTCCCGTCAAAATCAAGCCCGATGATATTGCAATCCCGCCTCGGGTCGTCACGTGGCAGCAAGGAATTTTTACCATCGGTTTCGGCAAAATCGACAAGAATCACACCAGAATTATGCACGAGCACATTCTCTACCGGCATCTCCAGTTCAATTTCCTTATCGCCGATGGTCAGCGTGCGTCCTATAAACGATACGTCCATTTCACTTTCCTCTACTTAAAAGGGCAGCAACGCCCCTTCTACAATTGATATAGCCCGGTTGGCAATGAAAGATTCTTTCTCTACTTCATCCAGCAACTCAAATTGCACAAAACCGCCGCCGCCAGGCTGGGCTGGATTTGTGAGCCCAACCCGCATTCTGACACCAGCCTTAATCTGGACCGGTAAAATCATGTCCGGCACATCGATGCCAAACCGGAGTGCGATTTCTTCCGGCGATAGGAGTCTGTCATTGGCATCGACCACATCTTCTCGTCGCATCATCCATCGGCCTGCTGGCTTTGAGCCGCTCACCTTCAGATACACCCGAACAAATCGTTCCTCCCCTTGGGTCACAGCTTCGAAAACCGGTGTACCCGGCAAAAATGGGCGCGGCGATTGGAGGTCATCATGTTCGGTTACATTCACCTCGTCTGCGGTTCGGGTTCTGCTGACCGGGCCCAATTTGCGGGCCTCTGCTGCTGCCCTGGTACGCCCGGGCAGGCCGTCCAATTCCATCTGCTCGATCCGCATCCGCCGTCGCACCCGCAACAGCTTCAGCCCCCCCAGCATTACGTCCGCCGGAATGCCGAGCGCGGCCCCGACCAGGGCGTTTTTCAGTGTGGCTTCGAGTACCGTGTCATCCTCGTCGCCGGCCAGAAAGGCGGTGACCGGATCTTGCAGGTCCGTATGTTCGCGCAGCATGGCGACCAGGTTTTGCTCCTCGGGGTCGGTCACAATAATCTCGGCCAGAGCGCCCCGCCCGGCTGCAACCACCATGCGCCCGCCCCGGGCGGCCAACCGGATTCCGGCGGTGAATTTGCCCACGCCGAAGATGGCGGCGGCAAACTCGACGCCGCTGCGCGATACCCGTCCGAGGCCTGAGTCCGGTGGCGGCACCTCGGGCAATTTTGGTAGTCCGCGCACATATTCGGCAAAGGTGAGCGGCGCCAATCCTTCGGCCTCTCGGTTTAAACTGTTGATTTGATGGGCCGCCTCCAGCACACCCTGGCCGGGCAGCAGCGGCCCGAGCAGGCCCACCGCCTCGGGCGGAATATTTTCATGAATAAAGATCGAAGCTTCCAAACTAAAATCGGCCACGCTTTGGACCGCATCCCGAACCCCGCCCACCCCGGCGCGAAAAATAAAGTCCTCGATAAAGAACGCCGCCGAATCGCGCACCGATAGACTCCCGCCCAAGAACCGCACCGGCCCCATGCCGTCGGGCCGATTGAGGGATTGACGGGCACCTTCAGGCAGGCTGTCGAAGGCGGCTTGTTCGGTGGGATTTGGGGCCCTGGTTTCGGCCCCATCGGCCAGCCTCTGGGCCGGATCTAGCTGCACCCGCAGCTTTCCGTCGGCGTCAACGATAAACACATTCGTTCGCCCAATCGTGCCGATCCGCGTCTCCAGGGATCCGAACTCGGCCTCCAGTGCCGCCGCACCCTCGTCGGTGATTGGTGCGAGGGTGATTCCCTCGCCGTCGGCCCCGCGCAGCACAATAAACGCCTGGCCGGATGTGTCCTTGTTGATGCCGACAAAGCCCGGAATATTGGGCCCCGGTCCAGCCGGTGCCACTGGATCAGTCGGTTCCCCATCGCCTAAAAATGATAGGGTGCCCCTATTTTCCTCCGCCGCCTTTGCCTGCTCCGGCGCCAAAACCAATGGCCTGGTTGGCGCTCCCTCTTGATTTGTTCCGGCCAACATTATCCCACCCGGCGCAGGCACCCTGCCGTCATTGCGGGCGGCTAAAATTTCCACC
>JAJFIX010000041.1 GCA_021774575.1 Alphaproteobacteria bacterium
GATTATTGGGGAGGGGGTTTGTTTTCTTGCTGTTCGGGTTCATCGGTACCGTAATCATCGGGGAAGCCCTTTGTTGTTAGGTTAAGTTATATCGTGTGGACGATATAAAAATAACAACATTATTGATTTCAAGTCAATATGAGTGGAGGAATATATTTTTGGGGGGCAGTGGCCCACCTTCACCATCGCTAAGGCGAACACCGGATTGACCGGCTTGGCGCGATCTCGGTTCGGTTGTATAATGCTCGCAAAAAAAACATGGTGGAGTGGTGCGGTGGGCCTCAGTTGTAAGTTCAGGGTTTTTGTCATTTTGTCGGTTGCGCGGCGCCGGGCCTTTTCCATGCGCTGGTTAGGGGACGATATGCGCTATTGCGAGCGGCCGGGCCGGGCGTCGCCGCTCTATCCGGGCCATGGCATGGTCGCGGGTCAGCGGCTGCGCGAGGACTGGTTTCCCGTACTTTACTAAAGTGCGTCAGGCGGCGGTGATACCCAGCCGCCGGTCGCGCTCGCGGATCAACCAAATAGCGGGAATGGCAAACAGCACCATCCAGCCCTTGCCGATCACCTGTCCAAGCAGGAAATCGAGGCTGCCAAAGGCCAGATAAAGAAAGGCGATACTGTCGATGATCAGTCCGACAACGCTGCTGGCGACAACGGCGAGGATCAGCCGACGCTTGGCCAGCGGCGTGTAAACGGCAAAATCGGCCAGTTCGGACAGTAAAAAGGCCGTCGCCGAGGCGATAACCAGAGCGCCCGGCGCGACCAGGCCCGAAAGAGCCGCCCCAACCAGGATCGCGCCAAGGGTCCAGCGTTTGCCCAGTCGCCGCTGCACCAAATCGCGCAAGATCAGCGCCAAGCCGATCATCAACACGCCGCTCGGCGCCAAAATACCGGGGGCAACGGGGATCAGGCAGGGGCTATCGGGGGGGCAGAGAGTTCCGACATTCCCGATCATCCAATTGGCCAGGGGAATAGTGGCGATAAAGGCGGCCAGATAGGCGGCACCTTCCCATTTTACCTGCGGCATTTCGTCTTCCTGTTTAACTGTATTCGGGTGGTTAGCGATACTCAGGGTTCGAATAATCGAACCGGCAGCCCGCATCCCATTGCGACCGTTGATTGCCGTGGGCGGGAATGCCGCCAGCGTCTTTGATCATCCGCGCCATGTGTAAAAGGTTCCAGGTCATAAAGGTGGTGTTGCGGTTGGTAAAATCATTTTCCGGCCCCCCGGAGCCCGCATCGAGATAAGACGGGCCGGGGCCCGCCTCGCCGAGCCAGGCGGCGTCGGCTTGGGGCGGGATCGTGTACCCCAGATGCTGCAGAGAATAAAGAATATTCATCGCGCAATGTTTGGCCCCGTCCTCATTGCCGGTGATCAGGCAACCGCCGACCCGGCCGTAATAGGCATATTGCCCCGCCGGGTTCAAAATATGGGAATTAGCGTACAGCCGCTCTATTGCTTGGGTACAGACCGAACTTTTCTCTCCAAGCCAGATCGGCGTCGTCAGGACCAATATGTCGGCGGCCTCGACTTTGTTAAAAATCATCGGCCAGTCATCGTTGGCCCAGCCTTGCTCGGTCATGTCGGGATAGACCCCGGTGGCGATATCGTAATCGACCGGCCGCAATGTTTCGACGGTGACGCCGTTTTTCTCCATGATTGCCGCGGCGATGGCGATTAGCCCGTCGGTATGGGATTGTTCCGGCGATTTTTTTAGGGTGCAGTTTAAAAATAAGGCCTTCAGGTCGGAAAAGTCCCACCGGCTGTCGCGACACCATTGCTGCTGCTGCTCGTTTAGGTCTGCTATAGGTTTTTCTGCTGTTTTTGCCGTCGCTTTTTGATTGACCATGTGGCCTCCTCCATCGTATGTGCGCGTCGAAATATCATGTTTTATTAACAGAAAGTGAACGCGTTATTCAGATTGGGTTCAATTTTAACCTATTATCAGGACTATTTGGGGTAGGATGGAGTATTGGCGAATATGCTAATAGCGGCCGTGCCGGATCCCAAAACCGGTTTCGAGCACTTATTTTTTAGGGATGCGGAATATGAAAACTGATACTTGTAATTTTTCTCACACTTTTTCCTTTCAAATCAAGATGTTTCGCCGAGCCAGCATGAGTCTTGCTGCTGGCGCAATTTTGGCTTTGTCGGGGTTATTGCCCGGTGAAGTGAGCGCTCAAAACAGTGCGAATTCGCAGTTGGTCGGACGGGATGTGGTCGGGTCGGCACAAAGATTTGTGCAATTGGTCATTCATGACGGATTTAGTGTACTCGCCGAGGACGGTGATGCCGACACGCGACGCGGCGCCCTAAGCGCCGTTTTTGACGGCGCTTTTGCCGGTGCTGAAATCGGACGCCTTGCCCTCGGTGATCAGTGGGCGAGCGCAGCACCAGCCGCGCAGACGCGCTTTATCGCCGCCCTCGGCGATCATTTTGCCGATCTTATTTCGAGCAGTCTGCCGATGGGCCGGTTCCAGATTTTCGATGCCTCGGATGCTGGTGTGAGCGACCTCGGCGACCCGATGGCCGAGGTGGTAACGGTTTTTGTTGGTGATAATGCGTCGACTCGTGTCGTGTGGACGGTGGTTGCCATCGATGATCACTTGAAGGTTCAAGATATTACCTTTGGCCGCAGAAGTTTGCTTGAAAGTCAGCGCGACTCCTTTGCCGCGATATTAGCGCGCAATGGCGGTTCGCTGGAAGAATTGATCGCCGAAATCGCTGGTTAGGGCGCGCGAAACGGCCTTATAGGCTGGATGCGAAACCGATCAGGTCGTCACTGAAACGGATCGGGTCTTCGGCTGGAATGATATGACCCGCTTCCCTATATCGTATTTCTTCTACGGTAGGAATGCGGGCCTTTAATTCGGCAATGTCGGCGTCGATGCGAAACACCCGATCCAGGGAACCGGTCAAGAGCAGCACCGGCGCATTGAGCTTTTCATACGCCAAATCCCAGTTGGTTTCGAGGGCCCCGGTCATCAGCCGCAGCAACCCGTCGGTTTCGGCCGGCGCCTCGTAGGGGGCATCGGTAAAGGTCGAGTCCCACATCTTTTCTAAGAGCGCGGGCGAGGCAAGTCCCGGCATGTTCGCCGCGCGGACCAGGCGCCCGCCACCGATCCGGGCCAGGCGCACAATGGATTGATTGATCCAGGTCAGCCGCAAGCTTGGTTTGCGCAGGGTGTTAATCAAGACGATCCCCCGCGCCGCCACGCCGGCCAGATAGGCCTGGGCAGCATAAAGTCCGCCAATCGACAGGCCGACCAATATAGGGTTGGGCGGGGCCAGCTCGCCGATCAATCGGGTGAGGTCCTCGACGATCAGCTCCGGGGTCAAGGCGGTGGCGTCGCCAAACATGGTTTCCGTCTGGCCGCGAAAATTATAGCAAAGTGTGCCATATCCGGCTGCATTTAGACGCGGACAGATCTCCGCCGACCACATGTCGGTCCCGCCGGTGAGGGAGTTTATGAAAATGAAGGTATGGGAGTCCGCTGCTGGCTCACTGTATTCATAATACAGGGCCTCACCGGGCGATATCTGGAGCGTGCTCATTTTGGGGCTGGTTCTCTTTCGCTTTAAGTGGATGACCGAAATCGGTTGCGAAAGAGTGTTACCCGGTTGCGCGATCCCAATCAATTGTGGATTGGGTGCGCATCCGGGATGTTGCGATATAGAGGTTAAACTCTCAAGGTCTAGGGGCAGGGTGTTGCGTTGACCGAGACGGTGCCGTTTACGACGCCGCCCATAAACGTATTGTCGATACACGCTGTCACTGCCGTCGATGTGTTGCCCGTTCCCGATACATTGATCGTTCCCTTGCCGATTAAATTGAGGCCGAGTGGTGTCGTCCCGTCACCAAATGCCACGCCGGAAAGATCCACTGTAACGACCCGCCCATTGTCGGCCTGTAGGCGCATCCCAGCTATACTGGAATTTGTGATCGTCGTATTTGTCACTGACCCGCTGGTGTTTTGAAAGCGAATACCGGTTTCCTGGTTGTCGAAACTACTCCCCGAGATGGAAATGCCGGTGGATTTTCGCGCGTTAAGGCCAAGTTCTGTGCTGTCACTGACCGTCATGTTAGTGAAACTCGCAGTCATCATATTATCCATGTTGATGGCTTTTCCGGCAGTCGGCGAAAATACCCCCGTCCCCGAAATCGTGCCGTTTGCAACGGTAAAGTTGCTGCTATTGAACAAGGACAACCCAGCAAAACCCGCGTTGGTGATCGAAAAATCGCTCACATTGATATTGTTCGCCCCGGCGCCGAAGAGCATTCCTGCGCGGCTAGCACCGTCAATATGCACGTTGGATATCGAAGCACCATCGACGGCGAAGAAGTTCAACCCGTCACCTAGCACGCCATCGATCATGACATTGGCGACCATGATATCGGCGCCATCCCTGATCACGATACCGTCGCTACCCGCAGTTCCTGCTCCGGTCGCAGCTGCACCCGAATTGTGGATGTTGATATCGGTGATTGCAATGTTGGCGTTCTGCGTTCCGCCGGCCCCATAGATGCCGACATACTCGCCCTCACTGCCGCCCAGTGCCTGAGCGATATCCAGGTCCAATCCGGCGACATGGTTATTGCTCGACAGAAGGACCAGCGGTGCCGTGCCGCCCCCGCCATTGTGCAGGGTTGCAGCTTGGCCCGGTGCGGTGAAATCGGCGACGACCCCGGTTGAGGCGCCCCGCAATTGAATTGTGCTGCCGCCGCCCTGAAGGGTCTGATCGGTTTGCAGGGCGAGGGTGGTGACGTCAATTGGCGCCCCAGTTCCTTGGACGATGATGAGGGTATTGGCGCCCTGGCCAATAGCCACGTCAAGGCTGGCTTGATCGGTGCCGAAGGCAACCTGGTTCAAGGCGACATCGGTCGCATTGTCGAACACGTTTTCGGTGCCGGTGGCGCCGGTCATGATGTCGGTGTCGCGCTCCAACGCTTCGGTCATGCGCTGTTCCTGGGGGGTGAGCCCGGCATAGACAGCCCGACTCTCGGGTGTTTTACCCAGGGGGATACGCAGTCTGGCGCCAATTTCCCACTTATCGTCGCGCACATCATCGTGGGAAAATTCGGTCTCGAAGGTGAGCCGGGAGCCGGGAATGGCCGGGATAATATTTTCCAGGCGGAATTCGGCGCGGCCTCTAAAGCCGGCGATCTCCTGCGCCGCGTCATCGTCATTGAAATAAAAGCCACCGGCAAACAGCCGCAGCTCGGTCCGCAATCCATCAAGCAGAGCGCTGTCGTCATCGGCGTCGTATTGCCAGTCGAAAACCTTGACCCCGACTTCGCCGTCGACCCCGTGCAAGGGCACCTCTTGGGCGCCGGTCATGAGAATGCCGTTACCTGATACGGAAAATGTCGCTAACGACGGGGCAGATTTCGGATCGGAGACAGGCAAATAGCCGTTGACCCGAAGGTCCCAGCGATCGGATAGGGCCTCGAGCCCGCCAGCGAACTGCCAGAACTTGTTGTCGGCTTCGGTTATCCGTCCATCGACAGCGCCCCAAGCGCCGAAATTCCATCCAGACGAATGCATCATGCGATAGCCGAGGGCAAAGTTTAATTCCTGCTGGTCCTGTTCATAGAACTTGCCACGGGCCTCGATAAAGGCCAGGCCGTTATTGGTTTGGGCAACCGGGGCAAATAAAGTCACTTCACCCCGGCTGGCGTCATCGGTGCCGTAAACGCCACCAAGCTCCACCCAGGGAAGCCATTTGCGGTAGGCCTTTGACGGGTTGATGGATTTGGCCCGATCGGCGGCCGCGTCGGCAGATTGCTCGGGTAATTCTTGTGCGACCGCAGCGGACCCCAGGCCAGTTCCCATGCCGATAAGGATTGCAACGAGTGAGGTGGCTAAACGGTACGTCATAAAAGTACTCCAAGTAATGGTGTCGAAAGCAGGGGCAGATCCGGTTGGACATGCAGCTACCGGCAATTGCAAATTGCGCGGTAGTTCAGTCGTAACAGTAATCAAGTCGATAAATGGTTAATGGCTGTCTATATTGGCTATCCATAGTGGCAGTTGCAGTGTATAATAATATAGGGTTCGTATTTTCTTGTGATTTATTTATTGCTAAAGTACCCTCAAGCCCGATTTAGTAAATAATATCTTGATTCATGTCAAATTAAAAAATCAGCACGGCAACCAAATGTGCACCCTCGGCCCGTCAGGGTGGTGTCCAAAGAAATGTATAGAAATATTACGAAAAATTTTTCAACATACTAGCAAAGGTTATTTCCGTATCCATTATTATAGCCATAGGTATAAATAAAGTAACTATACATATGTTTTCCTTGGCTTTACATCCACCGCCAGTTATTTTACCATAACTACGGTGCATGCAATACATATTTCATGCAATACATATTTCAGGAAGAGTTTTAAGAAAAGATAGGAGAAAATCGGGAAAATAATTGGCTTGATTTTCGACCTTCTATCAGGAGTATTTTTTATGGCTTGGCGTTTGATAGTTTCCCTCGCTGCGACTTTTATTTGCCTTGGAGTGGGATCTGGGACCGGGGCGGCGGCCCAGGATTTGCCTGGGCGGACCACAGTATCCATTACCGGTAACGATATTATCATGACCACCGCTGATGGCGCTGAGGGCGTAATCGACGACGCAACCGGCGTTGCGTTGAATCGGGTGGTCTTTGCTAATGATCGATCTGGCCTCGTTGCCGCAACCTACCAGGGTACCAACACACTGATTATCGTCAAGGGGCGCGCGGCACCGATCGACGTACGGACGGTTTCTCTGCGAAGAAACCAAACCCTTCTGGGTGGAGGTGGTACCCTTCGTCTGCGAGGCGCTTCGACCGGGGCCATCGTCGATTTCACCGCACCGGGCGAAACGCCGACTCTGCACAATTGGGATAATCGCCCCTCGCCATTGATAAAAGTGGTCAGCAATAACCATGTCGTCGGTCTCGACCTGGAGATTGATCAGGCGCTGCGTCGTGGTGAAGGCGGTTATGTCGGTATCTATGGCTCGGGTCGCCAACTCAATATTAACACCTTCTATTATGGGATCGGTGGTGGGACGAACTACAACATCACAATTAACGACGTTAACATTCGCAATACGGGTGCAGTTTGGGACGGCACTTCAACGAGAAGCAGCGACGGGATATTGATCCGGGAAGGTTCCCATATCTCGATTTACGATGTCACGGTGACCGGCGTTCTTGGGGACGGAATAAACTTTATTACCGTTGATGGCGCACAGGTATGGGATGTCGCAATTGACAATGCAAGCTTGGCGGGAATACGTGTCAACAATGGGTCAAATGATATAAGCATTACAGATTTCTCGATTACCGATGCCGGTAAGACAGGCCTGGGACTATTTTCCGGCAGTAACTTTACCGCCGCGAACGGTGAGGTTGATGGAACCGGTGGCCAGTTTTTCGGTGTGGGCGGGAGGTCGATTAACTTGGGTAAAGTTACGTCTGCGAGTATTGATGGCGTGACTGTTGACGGCAGCGCGGTAAGCGGTTTTCTTGCGATACAATCAACCGACATTGCCCTATCTGGCAGCAGTTTTGTCAACGGGTCCGACATCCGTTTTCTGAATAGCAGCGGGTCTATAGTAGGCACGATCGTTACCGGTGTTGATGAACGTGGTCATGCCGTATCTTTGGAGGTAGGCAATCGGCGGACTGTTACGGTCGATGTCACCGGCATAACGCTTGGTGATTCGACGACACCAATTGGTCTTCGAATGGTCGGCGAGAACGGGACGATTAATGTTTCGGGATCGGGGAATATTTCGACGGCGGTGACGGCCTGCACCAACACTATGGAAGGGGCCGGCGAGGTCATTGGCACTGTCGAGATCAATGCAGCGTCCCACAGGGCAACCTGCCCCTAATCGGGCGCGCTAGTATTGGCCAATACCGATTCCAAATTGACAAGACCCCGGATGCGCGATTGATCAATATCGCGCGTCCGGGTGACGCTCTTTTGTCTTCAATTTCGGAGCCAAACAGCTCACCATTTCCGTTTATAAATAGGGTCTTTATATCGTCCGGCGGGGCCTTGAATTGCGAGGGCTGCGCGCCGACGACAGAGACCGCCGCCCCCGAGCCGCCGCCCCCGAGCCGCCGCCCAGTGAATGCCCGGTGATCAGAACGGCGACACCCTCTCGCGCAGCAATTTTTTGGCAAATCCGGTGGCGTCGATGCGCCGCTCGATTTTTCGCAGGCAATGGCTGTAGGGATCGTTGACGTCGGTAAAGCCCGACCCTTGGCCCGGTCGGTGAAGTTCTCGATCGCGGCACGTTTGGCCGACAGGACTTTTTGCATGATCAGGTCTTCGACCCCCGGCTCGAGCCCGGCCGATAGGGTTTGGTGCTGCTGTTTGTTCAGCGCCCGAATTTTGCGTACTTGCTCGGTTGGTGGGCGAGCATTTGGGTTCTGGGGCGGGGGCGGAGGCACCCCGATGGGCTTCTGGATCTTGGGGGTTGGCAATAGCATTGACCGGCTTGGCGCAATCCCGGATCGGTTGTATGGTATTTTCAAATAAACATGGTGGGGTGGTGCAGTGGATCTCGCTTGTAAATTCAGGATTTTTGTCATTCGAGCCGGTCTACTGGCCGTCATGGCGGCTATGGTGCCGCTTGGCGCCAACGCTCAAACCTGGGTTCCCCGGTCCCCCGGCGCGCCGGACGCGCCGACACCGATGGAAGTCCATCGCCGCTCCGGTGTTGCGGTGGCGATGATTGCCGAGGACCCGGAACTGCGCGCCGAGCTTGATAATGAGATCGGCGGATTTATTGACTTCCTGGTACCGAGGAAGGACGCGGGGCCGGTGTCCACCGCTGAAAGTACCGAATATGTGGTTGCCGTTTGTCTGTCATTACACCTGATGGGGCAGAATTTGGATCGCTATGCCTTGCGTACCACCGAAGAAAGGCTCGTCGCCTATTATGCCCGTCTGCGGGATGCGCTGGCGGAACCCGTGGCGATGGAGACGTTTTCGTGCGTCGATTGGATAAGGGATCGACATATTTCAAGGTCAATTAGCGATCGAACCGCCGGGGGAATGGCAGAGCCGATGTTTTTCGGGTGGATCGGTGCGTTTGAGGCGATGATCCGGGCCTCCTACGGTCGGCGGCCCAACACGGTTGTCGACCCGGCGATCGCGACACTGCGCGCACAAATCCTGTTTCAGGCGGCGCCGACGCTCGATTATGCCCTGACTGTTCGCTCGAATGATTGGTATGCCAAAACCGAGGACCGGTTGCGTACGGTGATCATGAGCGCCTGCATCCAACGCATTCGCTATATCGATGCGGTGCTTGCCTTGCCAATCCCCACCGCCGCAGCTATCCTGCGAGCCGAACATACCCGGCGACGGATCTCGTCGACCTCAGTGATCCGGCTTGGCTGACGCCCGTTGCCGCGCTCCAGGTCGCTGCTGGGTGGTCAGAGTCACGCTGCTGAAATCCGCCATGGCGTTGGCGTACCCAGCTAGAGCGTGGGCAGCGGTGGCCATTAAGTCAGACGGCACAATTTCAACCGTCTGTAGCGCGTTTCTTTTTGCGGTGACAATATCATCCGTCGAATGCACGGCATTAAGCATGCTGGCCCAGTGCGCGCGCGAGGGCTTCGGGGCTGGTCAGTGAGCCTGACGCGAAGAGTCCGGAGAGGCTGGACTCGATTTGGGGCAGCTGCTCGATGGTCTCGATGCTGGAGAAGGTGAAGGCCGGCGCATTATTGGCCAGGGCCGCCGCCGCCCCCAAGCCGCCGCCCAGTGAATGGCCGGTGGCCAGAACGCCGACACTGTCTCTCTCGGCAATTTTCTTGGCCATTTCGACAACGAAAACCGCTCAGGCATTTTGATGTTGGGTTTGGGTAGTATCGCCTCCAGCTCCTTGGTCGTGGCGTCGGAGGCGGGGGTGGGGTCGAGATTGTCGGGAAGGGGGGTGGTTTTCTTTCTGTTGGGGTTTATCGGTGCCATGATCCTGGCGAGGTCCTTTGTTGTTAGGTTAAAGAATAATAAAAAATAATATTAAAATAACAACAATTCGGTTTCAAATCAATAGCGCGCGCGGTGTGTTTTGGTCGGATGTCATCTGGGGGGCGACCCTGTTTCATCGGATCGAGCAGTTGTCCTTGCCCCGGTCGATCACCATGTGTCCTTGGGCTGCGAGCAAATAATAGCCGCCAAGAAAAATAAAAAATGCTAAGCGCGAGCCAAAACATCGCGCGGCTTTTCTGGTCGCCGTATATATAAATGACAGTGAACGTAAAGTAGTAAGATCCGATAGTAGCGCACCATGAGCCCTACAGCGTCAATTGACGTGCTGTTGGCGCGGCATAGAAATGAGTTGCGTGCAGGGCGATGGGCGGCGCGGGCGTGGAGAAACGGCCATGAGATAGAATCGATATGATCGCCCGTCTCGCGATGTAATAAGCCATTATGATGCCGGCACTTGGGCCCGCTGCCTTGAAGAAGGCGCCAAAACCCGGCGCGGGAAATATTTTACCAAGATAGTATAAAACAATCCCTAAAACTGGAATTAGGCGCGCCGATTCTGGCCCAAATTAGGTGTGTTCCAATGGGGCCGAGAGGCCTAAAAAAACGCGAAGCACCGCATCTCGATGCTTTCGCGTGGGGGGGCGTCGGTGGGGGTGGTTGGGTCGTCGAAGCCGGTATGGCCGACATAGCGGGCCCGGGCTGGGTCGGCGTCGAACACTTTAAAAACCACCGCCTCGTCGCGGGTTTGGCCGGGGTAATAGCTCCATGCGTGGGCTGGGTTATAGGCGACTTGATAGGTCTCGCCGACCCGGTCGGGGAAGCGTCGTTCCGAAGGTATCAGGTCGGCCCTGGCAATGGTGCGGGCGTCGCATAGAGCTAGGGGGTGGCGAGCAATGGGCGCGCGGATGGGGCGCCAGACCTGGATGATGGCAAAGCGGTTTTTGAGCAATGCCTCGGCCTCGTCGCCGAGAATATCGCGCACTCGCTGGGGGCCGGACCAGTCGGAGTAATCATTATGGGCGCGGAAGAGCGGCTCGCGCAGGCGCTGTTGTTCGCGCATCGCCTCGTCGCCGGTGCGGACCGTATGGTCGAATATGACCACGCGTTTGGCGCCGGATTCTTCACTGACCAGCGCCTCGATTTCTGGGTAATAGACCGACTTGATTTCCGCCACATCGAAAAAATCGCGCATTTTTGTCGGGTGGGGCCGCAGGGTAAAACCATTGGTGTCGAGATGGCTGTCGGTGGCCAGCCGACCATTTTGCAAGATGACC
Organism: Alphaproteobacteria bacterium; assembly: GCA_021774575.1. Classification (GTDB taxonomy): domain Bacteria; phylum Pseudomonadota; class Alphaproteobacteria; order UBA6615; family UBA6615; genus JAJFIX01. The sequence continues at coordinate 11,268 of JAJFIX010000041.1, forward strand.
CGCCTTGCCTCAATCGCCCCGGTAAAGATCCGGGCGAGGTCGCCTTCGCTCACATCCCTGGTTTCGTTGATCGGCTTTTTACCGTCATTGACACTGTAAATGATATCGGCCTCTAGCTGATCGGGCTGAATTTGGGTCATGGTCGTGCGGTCCTTTGGTCGGCGGGGTCGGTAAGCCCAACTATAGCCTAGCCCGGCACCGGGAATAACCCGGAAACGACCTTTCCTGCATCAATACTCCATGACACGATGACGGCGTTCGAGCGAAACTCTCATCCATAATGGTGGACGGAAAAAATAAACAGCCGCAAGCGGCGCGGCCGCAAGCGGCGCGACTGCACGCGGCCAAAACTTTCCGGGTCGGACGGGCGGTGCTGGTGCTTGCGCTGGTGGGCGGCGCGGCCTTGGCCGGTGGGTGGGTTTTTCGCCTTCCCCTGGCCGAGCGGTTTGCCGGGCCGTTGCTTGAGGCGAGTGTCGGGGTGAGCGACTTGAAGCTGACCATCGACCGGCTGGACACCACCGGGTTGGTGGCGCGCGAGATATCGCTCGGTGCGGATGGGGGCTTGCGTATCGCCCGGGTGGCGGCGGCGTTCACCCTGGCCGGTTTGCGTCGGGGGCGCTTAGAGCGCTTGGTTATCGATCGGGCAATGGTCGCGGCTGAGTTCGCCGGGGGGCGTCTTCGGGTTGCTGGGTTGGGTGAATTCGGCGGGGCTGGATCGGGTGGGTTTCCACGTCTTCCGACCGGTATCGCAGACTGGCACCCACCCGCCGACCAAATTGAGATCCGCGATGCAGTGCTTGCTGTTTCGGGGCCGGATGGCGAGATCACGCTTTCCGGGGGGGGCACCCTGCGGGTGACCGAGCCTGACTTTGCCACCGCGTTGGAGGTCGACCTGGAAGTGGCGCTAGCTGGAAACTGGGCTGGTACGGAGGTTGACGTCGGCGGCGTGGTGCGGGCCGGCACCACGAATGGTAGAAATTTGGATGGCTCGTATAATGTCGGAGAAATCTCCGTTGGTCCGGCCTCAGCAGATGTCGGGTTCGGCACGTTTCGCCTTACCGGCGGGGGCAATTTTCTGACCGGCGGTAGTTATCGAGGTTTGACCATTGGCGAGACGGTGCTCGGCGACGGTACCGGCGCCGTTGCGTGGACCCAAGACGGGCTTAATATACAAACGTCTCTGGGGGCGAATTTTGGCCATCTGCGGGCCTCGCTCACCGGCTCCGTCGATGGGCTTTTGGCGGGCACCGGCCAGGCATCCTTTGGTGTGCGGGACTGGGCGTTCGACTTCGGCTCGGTCGCCGTCGACGGGGTGACGGGAACCCTTGCTGGGTCGTTTGATCGCGACGGTGATGAATTGCAGTTCACCCCATCGCCCGAAACTCGGATCGAGCACGGGACGGTCACCGGTGATAGTGGTTGGTCGCTGGTGCTCACCGCGCCGCTTATTTTGACTGAGGATGAGGGGCAGGTTTTGCGGTATCGCCTGGGTGGCAAAGTGGGTGCCGACCTAACGTCCGCCTCGGTGGCCCTGACCGCTGAATTCGATGGGGGCCCCGGTCCATTTCCGATCACGACGGATCGTTTGACGGCGGCGATCAATGGATCGGGCGGCCTGGTAGGGCTTGGTGGTGCGACCATCGCCGCGCCGGGCCTGGATCTCGCGGCGGCCGGGATTGGCGCCGATATATCTTGGGGCGAGGGGGGCGGGCTTACTGGCCGGATGGCGGTCGGGCAGCTCCGTCATACCGGCGCACCCGCTTATTTCGCGCCGCTTGGCATGGACCTAAATTTGACCACCGGCCCGGTGGGGACGGTGCTGGTCGAGGGGCGCGCCACCGGGGCCCTGGGTGGCCGCTTTAACCTGATGCACGACCCGGCGCGGGGCGCGGGAACGCTGAGTGCCACCCTCGATCAAATCACCCTGACCCCGGGCGGGGTGCGGCTGGACCATGTGTTCCCGGTGCTGGGCGGCACCACCGCCGAAATCGACGGGACCCTCGATATGTCGGCGGCGATGAGCTGGGAACCGAGATCGGTGACCAGCAGCGGCGATTTGATCGTCGCGCTGGCCAGCGCCGAAACCAGCGAATGGCAGGCCGCCGATATTTCCGGGGCGGTCCATTTCGATGATTTGTTCGCCTTGACGACGCCGCCGGGCCAGGAAATCAGCGTCGGACGGCTCGATATCGGTCTGCCGGTGACCCAGGCTAGACTGGAATTTGAGCTCAAATCCGGCGGCCCAGGCCCGCGGTTCGCCATCGCCCGCATTGCCGGGCTGGATCTGTTTGGCGGGGTGGTCGCCAGCGACCCGTTCGATTACGTCATCGGCAGCGACGATCTGGAGATCCTGCTGCGCGCCTCGGGCCTGCAACTCGACCAGGTGCTGCGCTCGGCCGATTTAGGGCGGCTCAACTCGACCGGCGCCCTGGGCGGCGAAATCCCGATCCGGGTGATCGACGGCGAGGTCGCGGTGCGCGGCGGTCGATTGCGCGCCGACCCCGGCGGCGGCGTCATCACTTATGGAGTGGGGGCGGCCGGCAGCGCGGCGGCGGCGGAAAATGCGAGCCTGGCCCTGGTGCTCGAAGCCCTGCGCAATTTCCATTACGAGGATGTAGCCGTGACCCTGGATGAGGGCGAGGCGGAGGAAATGGCGGTGGTGCTGACCCTGGCCGGGCGCAATCCCGACCTCTATGGGGGCAAGCCCCTGGTCTTTCATATCGCGATCAACGGCCCCCTGCGCGAGATCCTCAACCGGGGCAGCCAGACCCTGACCCTGCCCACCGATACCCTGCGCGAGCTGGGCGTGTTCGACCGCCCCTAGCGCCGCGCCGCCCGGAATATTACGTCGGGTGCGGTGGGTATATACAAAGCAAGTAAGTCAAAAGTAATAAAGACATCAAAATCTTGAAAAAATCCCGCTATTGTTAATAATGATTAATAAGCATTTGAAATGATTCACACTTTTTTAAATAATTATTGAATTATTATCCTGTTTCTATAGAGTTGGGCATGGTCAACCTGTTTTCCAATCTGTTCGAATGCGAAAAATCGGCTGGTTCATCGCAGGTTGGCCGGTGGGCGCCGGTGTCTCTGGCGACCGTCCTTACAAGTCGTAAGTAACCGTAAGTGTATTTTAGTACAGGAGTTTTTAATGTCTCTATCAATCAAGGATATTTCCGGGGCCGTCGCCCCGGCGTTGGTGAGTCTTGCGCTCATTTTCGCCACCTCCGGCGTTCTGCTGGTGACCGGCAGCGATGATGCTTTTGCGGCCCAGGCGGAAAAGCCTGAGGGAAGCACAGAAGAGGAAGCACCTGCCAACTCCTCCCCCCCTGGGGCTCAAGGCGGGCGGAATGCGTCTCGGGCGCAGCAGGATGGGGCTCCGTCACGAATTGGATCTCCTCCGACTGGGGGGGGGACAGTGTTTCGGTGGAGTTCGAGTGCTCCCCCTCCACGTAGTACCCATCTGCCTCTCGAAACCGGAGAAGATAGGCCATGGATCCAATCTTGGGGGCCATTCGGGAGAAGAGATTTTGATGGTGCCTGTGGTGCCAATGTGGTCCGAAATGTTTTCGATTCCGCTGAAAATTTGTTGTATGTGACTTGTGTTAATCCACATAGCCATGATGACGATTAGGTTTTTTTGAGACACTGACTGGTGCCGCGCCGCGATGAACATGGTTTGTCGCGGCGTGGCCGTCCAGGCAGGTAAGGGCCTCGCCCTGGTGCGCGATGCGCCGGGCGATTTTTATTGCGACACCTCCTTGATGAGCCGGCGTGATCCTGGGCGAGGGCGCGGCGGTGGGAATGGTTCGTCCTGCTGACCCTCGTCGGGCGCAATCGCGACCTCTATGGGGGTATGCCCTCGGGTCCTTCATATAGTCTTTCGCATCGCGATCAACGGCCCCCTGCGCGAGATTCTCAATCGCGGCGGCCAGGGCCCTGACCCTGCCCACCGATACCCTGCGCGAGCCGGGTGTGTTCGACCGCCCCTAGCGCCGTGCCGCTCGATATATTACCCTGGGTGGGGCGGGTATATACAAAATAAGTAAGTCAAAAGTAATAAAAACATCAAATTCTTGGCAAAATCCCGCTATTGTTAATAATTGTTAATAACCATTTGAAATGATTCACATTTTTTAAATAATTATTGAATTCTTGCCTTGTCTATGTAGTATCTACCATGGCCTGCTCGGACGAATTGCTGAAAATTCGGCTGTTTCGAAACCGTGTTGCACACCGAGTAATTCAACGCGGGAGTAATTCAGCGCGGGTTGGCCGAACAGCGGCGGCGTCTCTGGCGATTGTCGCGGCGAATGTAAGTAACCGTAAGTGTATTTAAATCAGGAGTTTTTAATGTCTTTATCAATCAAGAAAATCTCCGGGGCCGTCGCCCCGGCGTTCGTGAGCCTGGCGCTCATTTTCGCCACCTCCGGCGTTCTGCTGGTGACTGGCGGTGATGATGCTTTTGCGGTTCAGAGTGAACGCGACGGATCAAATGCATTTCCCGGGGACGGTCAATCGAGCGGTGTGCTGAATGCGCATAGGAGGGGGGGGCGATCAAGTTGCGACCAGACCCCAGAACCGGGGACGTCTATATGTACTGCCCCTGGTGCCCGGAATAGCGGTGTTCGAGAAGGTAACTTTACTGTGATTACTGACCCTACGCCCAATATCCGCAACAATGGCGATTATGTTGTAATCGTGTGCAATTCCGTAACGAATGCAAGTGGTAACCGTACAACGGTCTGCACTGAACATAGGCGGTAGTGTTATATTTGGATTGAGTTCGGTAAAGTTGTTAATTCGATGCTTCGGGTACAGTTGCGAACCGGGTTTTCTGAACCAGAAACTTGCTTGAGGCATCGGATTGCCGTGATCAATATGCAATTGTGCGTTGATGGGGCAACCAAACTTGGGTTGGCGCGAGTATAGCGTGTGCCTTCCCTAACAACAAATATTCCTCCACACCTTTAACAAAACGAGGACGTAATGAAGTTATTTAGTTTTTCTCTTATTGTTGCTTTGTCGGCGACGTTGTTGTTTTCGGCTGGTACTCAGTCGGCATCGGCGTCGGTCGGGGCGCAAATCGGTGATCTGGCGGCTGTCTCGGCCACAGAGTCCACTGTGGCTTCGGTGGCATTCACCGAAATCGCTGGGTTCTCGCGCCGTGGTAGTTTCCAACGTGGTCGTTTCCAAGCTGGTCGTTTCCAAGCTGGTCGGGGCCAACGTGGCCGGATTATTCAACGGGACCCGGCTCCAACTCGGCGCGAGATTTTCTGCGCCGAAGCTGCGGCTCGGCATAACTGGACCCCGGAGCAAATTGAGCAATGCTTGGCCGGTAAATGGCCCGGCCCGCACTTGCCCCGCGAAGACGTGTAAATCTGATCCAACTTGATCGACGCCGCTCGAAAACATTTGAGCAACGGCGATCCTCCCTGCCGCAGCCAGGCGTCATCTGGCGCTTGGCTGCGCGCGCGGAGGCTTCGAGGCGGGTGTTCCAATCTAAGGGCGACTGCTAAATATGTAATTTGCGTTTTTAACAGGAGTATATGATGTCTCTATCACTCAAGAAAATCTCTGGGGCTGTCGCCCCGGCATTTGTCAGCCTGGCACTCATTTTTGCCACCTCCGGCGGTCTGCTGGTGGCCAGCAGCGAAGATGCTTTTGCCGGTATAGCTGAACTAGTTTCTGCCCCCCCCCCCCCAAGATTATCGGCGTCGCCCACCCCAGTTTGAGCCGGGCGGTGAATTTGATGATGGTCTCGTTGGCCCTGCGGCCCTAATGTTTCGTATGGGTGATAGCGTGTGTCGCTTCAGGCCAGACCGTAAGGCATTATGTGTTGTCTCTCCCGCTCCCGGTGCCAACCGCCCTTCTTCCTTAGCCGGTGGCGGTGGCAGAAACGGCCTGGACGAGCGGCCCAACGGAAATTCGCGCGGCAATGTTATTGACGCCGGTCCCCTCGGCGCGGGTGCCCATGGCGGTCGCGTGAGCTGCGTTGTTACGGGATCGGTCCGGTTATGCAGCTTTGCTCCCTAATTTGACACTTACTGATTTGGTCGAGATGTTCGGTTTCCACCTTCTCGACACGGCGAAAGGCCTGGCACATTTGCCGGGCCTTTCTTTTCCTTGTGGTCTTTTTCTTGCGCCTGGCCCCGGTTGGGGCGCATCATGGAACCGGCCCTTAAATGACCAGCAAGTTGGTTGCCATGACCCAGAATTTGGTACGTCGAAACTTAACGCTGCGATCCGCACTTTTTGCCGCCTGCGTGGCGGTCGCAGCTTGCCGGCCGACGGTGCAGTTGGCGGCGCCTGAGGATCCGATTGTCATCGATATTAATATCAAGATCGAGCAGGATGTGCGGGTGCGGGTTGATCGCGAGATTGACGATCTGCTGCGCGAGAATGAGGATTTGTTCTGATGCGGATTTTCCGGGTTTTTGCTGTTGGTTTGATCTTGAGTTTCGGCGCGGCGTCATTCACCGGGGCGGCCTGGGCAACCCCCCTCGACGATGCCAAGGCCGCCGGGCAAGTCGGTGAAACGCCCCAGGGGCTGATCGCCGCCGTAACGGCAAACCCCACAGGCGCCATTGTCGCGCTGATTGCCGATATTAATGGCCGGCGTCTGGCTGCTTATCAGGGAATTGCCACCGATACCGGGGGCACGGTGGCCCAGGTGCAAGCGCAAATCGGCCAACGGCTGATCAAAGAGGCGGCGCCGGGCAGTTTTATTTTGGGCGCCGATGGGGTCTGGCGCCGGGCGCCTTAACTTAAAACCTATTGCGGCGGGCCGCCAAAGCGGGTGGATCGGGTTCCCGACGTCCCGTGAAACTGGATCGTGAGCGCCGACGCGTCGGTGCTGCGCGAGGCAAAAACCCGCTCGGCTTCACCGGCCAGCCGCTCGTCTATCGCCAATAGCTCCAGCTGGCGCAACCCGGTCAGTGGCGTTAGATCGTCGAGGGCACCGACATCGGTTATGTGAAGCTGGCGCAACGCGGCCAACCCGGTCAGCGGCGATAGATCGGCCAGACCGTCATTATTGCCGAGGAACAGGGTTTCGAGCCCGGTCAAACCGGTCAGCGGTGTCAGATCGGTGACGCCATTGCTGGCGAGGTCGAGCAGGCGCAACTTGGTCAGGTTGGCCACGGCGCCGATATCGATCCCCGCGGCGCAGCGCAGCCGCAAGACTTCCAAGTTTTCCAGCGCCGCCAGCGGGCTGATATCATCCACCCCGCGCGAACAATTGAGATCAAGGCGGCGCAGGCCGGTCATGGCGCCGACCGGCATCAAGTCAAACCCGCCCAAGGTTCCGCCCAGGGCGAGGGTGTGAAGTTGCCCCAGCCCGGCCAGCGGGGCGAGGTCGGTAACCCCCTGGGCAAAGATCAGGTTGAGGTCGGCCAGTTTTTGCAAACCGGCAATCGGTGCTAAATCCGTCACCCCATCAACCGCCATCAAGTTGAGGTGGGTGAGCTTAACCAATCCCCCCAGCGGCGCCAGGTCGGACACAGCGCCCAGGCTATAGAGATTGAGGTGGGTGAGCTCGGTCAGTCCGGCCAGCGGCGCGAGATCATCGATATCGCCCGCCTGGCTGAGATCAAGGCGCGTCAGGTTGGTAAATATCGCCAGTGGCCCAAGGTTGGTGATGCTGTCGGCATTCGATAGGTCGATCCCGGTCGTGACGGCGCGCGCCGAGGCGCGCCCCAGGGGCCGTCCGCCAAAGGTGATGCTGGGGTCGAGGTCGCGATCATCGCCGAACTGGTCGAGCAGGGCCCATAATTCCTCGGCCCCGATCCGGTCGCCGATATCGCCGGGAAGATTAATCACCCACCCCGCGTCCGGGTTCGGATCAAGGGTCGCCCCGAGCGCATTTAGCCGGGTCTGGGCGGCGCTGGGTGTATCTGGTTCGGCCTCTAAGGCGGCGGCGATTTGCTCCGACGCGGTTTCGGGCTCTGGCGCGACGCTCACGTCTTGCGCCGCGTCGCCGGGCTCCGCGCTGTCTTGTTGTTCGGTCGCAGCGTCGCCGGGCTCCGCGCTGTCTTGTTGTTCGGTCGCCGGGTGGCGGGGCTCCGAGCTTAGTGCCTCGACGGCGATCGTTGCCCCGGCCATGCCGGGGACAGAGGTCATTTGACGCGGGGCGGGGGCCGATATGTCGATATTGGCCGCGCCCGAGACCGCAGCTGGCGTCGGGCCGACGGGACCGGCGCAGGCGGCGAGGGCGGCCAGCAGCGCGAGCGTGGATAAAGTGGGGGCGGTGATCGCGGGCCCTGGAACTGAATGCGGTATTAAAAAATAGGTCACTTGGTTTTTACCTCGGCGGGGAATTTGTTCTAGCTATAAACCCTGGACCCGCGTCGCCGGAAACCGGCAATTTGACCCTAAGATCGTTGGTATAGCGGACCATTAAACCGGCGCTTGCCTGTCGTCATCGTCCGCCAAAGCTGCTACTATGGAACCGATATATTTGTTTGCTGCGGGCATTTTCTGGCTGGCGGCGACATCAATCTGGGTTTCGTGCCGCGGCGCTTTCAGTGCGCCACCAGCCCTTATCCTTCTTCAGTTCGTGCCCGGTCACAAATGCCCAGGAGCGAATATAGACCGACTAAAAGGATAAGGAGCGTGGGATGAAAAATTTAGCCGCAACGGCGCTTATTTTCGGCGCCGCCTTTATTTTCGCCGCCCCGGTATTGCTGCTGTCAAATACCGAAACGGCCTTCGCCCAAACCAATAATACGCCGCCCCGCGACGATCCACCCCCCGACGATCCCAATGGTGACCAGCCGACCGACCAGGGCAATCCCTGTCAGCCGGGGATTGTCGCCCTAACCGATTGCGATGACCGGCGCCAGGAAACCCGCCGCCGCCCCCGTCCCGACGGGCGCGGCTGCTTCATCGAGCAAGTTTATGCCCTATGCCCGCTGCCCGAAAGCGAAGAAGAACAGCTGGTGATCGGCGAGGCGGGCACCCTGGTCGAATGGCAGTTCGGCCGCAACCAGATCCATGAAGTCGCTTTGGAACATCGCTATCGCGATCCGGTGGTGATCATCGGGCCGGTCAGCGATGCCGGGGCTGACCCGGCCTTCGTTCGGGTGATCTCGGTGGCCGGCGACCGGTTTACCATGAAGATCGAGGAATGGCCCGACAATGACGGTATCCACGCCCTGGAGGAAATCGGCTATTTGGTGGTTGAGCGGGGCGATTGGCGGTTGGCCAATGGGGTTTTCCTGCGCGCCGGCACAATGGACGGTGTCGACCATGGCTGGGCAAAATTGCCGGCGGTCCAGAATGCCGCCGACGACCCGCTCCCCCCGGTGCTGTTGACCCAAATCCTCAGCGCCGATAACCCGGAGCCCCTGGCCGCCCGCCAGGTCGCGGGCGATGCCCAGGGCTATGAAGTCACCCTCCAACGCGACCGCGCCGGATCGCGCACCGTCGCGCCGGGCGAGCGGATCGGCTGGGTGTTATGGGAACAAGGCAGCGGCGATCAGCTCGGCTCCGCCTTCCTCGCCGGTCAAACCGGGGTCGAGGTGACCCAGGCCCGCACCAAACTGATCGTTAATGAGCTGGGCTACGCCCCGACGGTGCTGGCCGCGATGCAAACCGCCAACGACACCGACACCGCAATCCTGCGCTATCGCATCGGCTACGCCCAGATCGACGTGGCGATCGAAGAAGCCGGATCAGAGGCCGCCGCCCGCGACCACGCCGCCGAACGGGTCGGCTACGTGCTGATCGATCCGGGATTTATCGTGGTGTTTGCCAAGGACCAACCGGGCGGGGTTAGCAGCCGGTAGAGGCGCGGGTGTGCTTGGTTGCGTCCGTCGTTAAAAAAATGAAGGCCCGGAATGGATCCGGGCCTTCTCATATTGGGCTGACAGAGAATTGTCAGTCCGGATTTCGTCAAGCCCGCACCTGAATGGAGGTGCGGAACTTGCCCATATTAGGCAATTTGCGGAACGAAATCGCTGGGTCTAAAGAGGGTTTGACGGCCGATTTAGAAATCGGCAGAAACTAATTCAGCCATTGAATATGTGGACTTCCAAGGTAGATAAAGCCTGTGATTGGGTCTCCACCGTCTGGGTTTGGCACAATGCATGAGGCGTACCCAGCATCACTGGTAGGGCTGCACCTGGTAGGGTTGCGGCCTTCATTAAAAATACCAGCCGCGCGTCTAGCTCGCTCTGGCGTGCCGTGAGCGCCAGGTGGGAGACAACGGCTTGTCAGGTAGTCATAAGTATATCCCCGTTGTGCCGAGCAGGCGCGCTGAATTTGGTAGTCTGCCTCGACTTGGGCGGGAGTTCTTGCATTTCTCGCATCAACTGCCACATCAAGTCCGGCCCGTGAGGTAGCTGGGTCAAGCCGGTCGACATATCCCGGATGAGAGGCCCTCTGTGCGGGTGTTTGATACACATGATCCGCATGGTCTGATTCCTGTGCCAACGCATCACCACCCGATGCCATCACCAGGGCGCCGGAGGCGGCGAGGGTGAGGGAGAGTGTCATAAAGGCGGAGGTTAAAATTGGGGTGAGTTTTTTGGGTAAGACGAACATTAAGAACTCCCGTTACGTTGTAAAAGTGCGAAGTATAAAAATATTTGGAAAACCAGCAAATCGGTGACGAAAAATGAGCGTCAAGAGAAGGCTGGCTCCATTTTTGCATTGTATTCACCGGTGTGAAAAATCAATTATTTTTTAATATTCTGTAAATATTTGATTTTTATTAACAAATTGAAATTTTTTATCAAATTTTGATTTACCTTTACTAGATAATTACCTGACGCCTGTCGTTTTATTACCTTGTCTGGTGCCCTGCTTGGTTGTGCCGCGGGCGAGTCATGCTCCTTGGTCACGTTCCTGCGCCAAAACAATGGCAAATTGCCGACTAAACGCCGCGAAAAAGAATTCGAAGCTCTCACTGACGCCGACGCGAGCCGCATCGGTCGCGGAACGCCGTCGGCGTATTTGTTAAAAACGCTGCGGGCCGTACATCAAGTCGGGCAGGAAGGTCGAAATCCATGGGATGTAGGTGATCAAAACGAGGAAGACCAGCAAGATCATCAGCCAGGGAAGGGCCGCCCGGACGACGGTCAGCAGGCTCATGCCGGTGATGCCCGCCGTGACGAACAAGTTCAACCCTACTGGTGGCGTGATCATGCCGATTTCCATATTGACCACCATGATGATCCCCAGATGTATGGGGTCGATGCCCATCTCAACGGCGATCGGAAATAGGATTGGCGCCATAATCAGCAGGATGGCCGAGGGCTCCATAAAGTTACCGGCCATCAACAGCAGCAAATTCACCACAATCAAAAAGACCCAGGGGGACATGCCGGATCCGAGGATCATGCCGGTGATCGCCTGGGGAATGCGTTCGGTGGTCAGGACATGGGCAAACAAGAATGCATTGGCGATGATGAACATCAGCATGATGGTCACCCGCGCCCCCTGCAACAGGGCGGCGACGACCTCCCGGTCAATCATCACCCGCGGCAGCATGATCGTGGCGATGCCGATATTTGCCGCCAAATCGAGGGGGAGAACGGCCAGCCGCAAGGCTGGCCCGGCAGGGCTTGGGTCTGGGGCCTGGGGGCGGCCACGCATGCGGGTGAGCACGCTATAGGGGGCGCGGCCCTTCATCGGGCCCATGTCGCGATAGATATAGACGGCGACCAAAAAGGCATAAACGGCGGAAACGGCGGCGGCCTCGGTCGGGGTGAAAACACCGCCATAGATGCCGCCCATGATGACGACGATCAATAATAGACCCCAGATCGCGTCTTTGCCCGCTTGCAGGAATTCGCCAATGCCGGCGCGGGGCAATTTGGGCAGGTTTTTAATTCGGGCAGCCACATATATTCCGACCATCAGCATCAGCCCGGCGATGAGCCCGGGAATGACCCCGGCCAAAAACATCCGGCCGACCGAAACATCGGTTGCGGCGGCATAAACGACCATCACAATCGATGGCGGTATGAGAATGCCGAGGGTGCCGGAATTACAAATCACCCCGGCGGCAAATTCCTTGCTGTATCCGGCCTTGACCATGCCGGCGATAACGATCGACCCGATGGCGACGACCGTCGCCGGTGAGGAGCCGGAAACGGCGGCAAACAGCATACAGGCCAGCACCGACGCCATCGCCAATCCGCCGCGCAAATGACCGACCGTGGCAATAGCAAAACGGATCAGCCGCCGGGCGACACCGCCGGTCGACAGAAATGATGACGCGACAATAAAAAACGGAATGGCCATCAGAGTGAAATGCTGCATCGTTTCGAAAAACTTCAGCGTGATCGAGGCCAAGGAATCATTGGAAAAGAAAAAGATCGTCAGCACGCTCGACAGGCCGAGGGCAAATGATATCGGCGTGCCGATGAGCAACAGAACAAAGAGCACGGCAAACAGGAAAACGATGGTCATGCAAGGCCACCGTTCTTGCCGGGTGTGTGGTCAGGACTGTGGTCAGGCGCGTCTCGATTTTCGCCATCGGACTCTTGCGCAAATTGATCCATTGCCTCCCGGCCTTCATCGCCGAGGGTGAGGCCGGTTTCATGACCCCGCGCGATGCGCCAGGCGAGTTCCAAAATTCGGTAAATGATCAGGATAAAACCCAGCGGCAAGGCGGTCAGCGGTATCCAGCGCGGAATGGGCATGTCGACGGCGGCGATGCCGATCTCATACATCCGCCCGACATAGCGCGATGACCCGGCAAGCATAAAAACACCGTAAGCCAGCATGGCCGACGTAACCGCCAGGCCGAATAATCGCTGGACCCTGGTTGAGAACAGCCGGACGAAGGCATCAACCCCGATATGGGCGTTGGTCCGGATGCCATAAGACGCCCCAAGCAAGATCAGCCAGGCAAACAGAAAGGTCGTGAGTTCAAGCGCCCATACCGCGCCGGAATTAAAGACGTAGCGGGCGACCACCTGGGAAAAGGTCACGACGACCATGGCGGCGAGGAGGAAGGCCAGCAGGCCTTCCTCCATTTTGTTAACGAGGTTTCGCAAAAGCGGCTCCCGCTTTACGCTCTTCGGGTCCCGGTCAGGATCCCGAGTTGGAAGCGAGGGCGGCCTCGATCATTTCGGCGCCGATATCATCGCTGAACTGATCCCAAACCGGCCGCATGGCAAGGCGCCATGCCTCTTTTTGATCGGGGCTAAGCTGGCGCACGTCGGCCCCGGCGGCAATGACCAAGTCACGATTTTGCTGGGCAATGTCGGACGAAATGGCGTTTCGCTCCTCGGTGACTTCGGCCATGATGGTTGCCAATTCCTCACGGATATCGTCGGGCAGGCCTTCCCACCAATCGGTGCTGACCACGACCAGATAATCGATCAGGCCGTGATTGGTTTCGGTGATGCCGTCCTGGACCTCAAAAAACTTCCGGGTGAAAATATTCGACCAGGTGTTTTCCTGGCCGTCGACAACACCGGTCTGCAATGCGCCATAGACCTCGGCGAACGCCATTTTCTGTGGGTTTGCACCAAGCGCCTGGAACTGGGCTTCGAGCACATCGGAAGACTGAATACGAAATTTCAGTCCCGCCGCATCGCCGGGCTCGTTCAACGGCACATTGGCCGAGAGCTGCTTCATTCCATTATGCCAAAATGTCAGCCCCAAAATGCCGCTCGGCTCCATCGCGGTCAATAACTCCTGGCCCGCGTCGCTGGCCTGGAACCGGTCGACGGCATCGATGTCATCAAACAAGAAGGGCAGATCGAAGACCCGGTAACGGGTCGAAAACGGCTCGAATTTCGATAGGGACGGCGCGGCCATCTGCACGTCGCCGAGCAGCATCGCCTCCAATACTTTGTCGTCGTTAAAGAGCTGGGAATTGGGGAATACTTCGACCCGGACCCGGCCGGCCATTTGTTCGTTCACCCGCTCGGCAAAGAGCCGTGCCGCCTCGCCTTTCGGGTGACCGGTTTCGGCCGTCACATGTGAAAATTTAATGACGATTTCCTGGGCGATTGCCCCGGTTGTCGAACCGATGATGGATCCCATCATTACCGACCCAAACATTAAAGCCGTCACTGAAATGGCAATTCCTTTTATGCGCATGGTACACACTCCCTTATGTTATGCCGGTGATATCCTGCCACTTATATACGATCAGGCATAGTCCGACTTTGCGTGGATTATCGTCGATTATATGGGGTGCGCCGGGGCGCTCAAATCAAATCGCGGTGAATAGGAATGATACGTATTTTACCCGCCCATACCATCCATACTGGTACGCGTTAAGATGCCGGTCGCTAAATCCAGCTCCGGAATTAACATTAATTATGAAATAACCGGCGGCGGGCCGCCTTTGCTGCTGATCAGCGGTACCGGTCATGACCTGACCTTTTGGGGGCGGCAGTTGGATATGCTGGGCCGTCACTTTCAATGCATCACCTTCGATAATCGCGGAGTTGGTAGGTCCAGCGCGCCGGAACCGGGCTATAGCCTGGCCGATATGGCCGGGGATGCGGCGGCGGTGCTCGACCATGCGATACCAGCCCGGGCGGGGGTGGCGCGGGCCCATGTGATGGGGTTTTCGATGGGCGGGCATATCGCCCAAGAACTGGCGCTGGCGCGGCCGGGCATGATCATCAGCCTAGGCATCCATCATAGCTGGGCGGCGCCCGACCCCCGGCTGACCTCGTTCCAGGCGACACGCAAGGCGCTGGCGGAACGAGGGATGCGCGATGCGCTGGCCGATGTCAGTCTGCTCGCCCTGTTTGAACAGGGCTATTACCAGGCCCATCTCGACGACATGGCGGCCCGGCGGGTGGCGATGATCGGGCAGATGGGGGATTTAAAAGGTTGGATCGGCCAGCTCGAGGCCTGCATCCACGGGGATACGGCAGCCCGCCTCGGCGCGATTACCGCGCCGACCCTGGTCACCGCCTCGGATCGCGACATGATCGTCGCGACCCACCGGGCCGAGGAAATTCAAGGCGCCATCGCCGGGGCCCGCCTGGTCGTGATGGCGGGCACCGGCCATGTCGCGCTGATCGAACGGCCGGACGAGTTTGCGGGGATTTGCCTGGATTTTCTGGCCGGTGTCGAAAACTGACCCTGTCGACGCATGATGCGGGGTCAAATCCTAATGCGGGCCGCTCCCCCGGCAAGGCGGTAATGGATAAAATGCTCTGCTAGGCAGGCGACCCAAGTCGTTCGCTATTGGCCGTCGCCGGGGGTGCATCTCCATCTTTGCGGATCGCTAGGCACCCACGACCTATCACGGCATATCTGAATGATGTCACGAAAAGGGCTTCCGTCGATCGGAGGACCAAGGATGGTGCGATCATTGTTATTAAAGTTTGAACGGTTCGTGCACGAAGCCGTCCCATTGGATTGTTCCACGCAATATATCCGGTTGTTTCTGTTGGCTCTTCTTGCATCACGTGGGTCTGCGTGTCTCAAGGCGCACTCTTCTCGACCATCCGAAGTAACGACGACGGTATTAAATTCCCTGTCGCATCTAGCCAAAGCTTGGTCACTAAGGACCGAGGTATCGCTAAAGTTCCGAGGGAATGCGTTTTGGGTGCCGTATACCGGCCGTGTTTTCTCGTCTTCAAACCTAGGTTTGATTACCTTTGTCGCACTGGAAGTTGTTATCAAACGTCAGGTGTCCGGCGATCGCCCGCCCTTCGCCGCTGCATTATGGCGGGCGCGACTCTGTTTGGTATGGTTTGAATGTAGCGCGCCGGTTCTTACCTCAATTTTTAAATAGCGCGATTTTGAAATAGCGGATGAAGGACGAACCGACCGATGCGTCATGGGCAGGCAGCAAGCCAATCAGCAAGGGGGCGCCAGCGTCGGGCCGGGACGCGCCAATCGGCTGGCCAAAATCGCGAGATTTCCATCAGCGATCAGGCCGAAGCCGAACAGGATTTTCGGGTTGCCCTGGGCTATATCAAGGACGGCGAAACCCGCAAGGCGCAGATGCGACTGGAAGGGTTGCTCGGTCAGTATCCCGATTATGTCGCCGCCTTGTTTGAACTGTCGCGCATTCATATCGGGCGCGAGGAATTTGGGCCGGCGGCCGACTATCTGGCCCGGGCGGCGATGCATAATCCCTGGGACGAGCGGGTGCAGACGAATTTGGCCGCCTGCTATTTCAAGCTCGGGGCCGACGATATGGCCGAAATCGTCTATCGCCAGCTGATCGATCTCAACCCGAGTTATGCCGAGACCTATTTTAACTTGGGCCAGCTTTATGGCCGGTTGCGCGACTATGGGCGGTGCGAGGCGGCGCTCTTAAAGGCGCTAGACCTACGCCCCGACTATTACGACGCGATGACGGCGCTGGGGGCCTGTTATGAGCATCTGGGCCAGTTGGCGGAAAGCTATCGCACCTATCTGGCCGCCACTAAAATCGGCGGCGACCGTTTGCTCGACGCGGTGGGCGGTCTGGCCGGGCTGCCCGCCGCGCTGGTTGAGATCGATTTAATGGCCCTGCTGGATCGGGCGGCGGCGACCGTCGATCCCGATGACGAGGCCGATGCCGGGATTATCGCCTCGGCTAGAGCGCGAATTCTGGCTCATCAGGGCAAGCATGATGCGGCTTGGTCCGAGGCCGCAGCGCTCAACAACCGCTATCGCGATCGCCTTGCTGCGCAGCGCGCGGGGGATGAAAAAGCCTATCGCCTGACCATGGAGTGGGCCCGCGAACTCAAAAAAATCCCGGTCACTCCGGTGCCGGAGGTGGAAGAAGACGTGACGTCGCTGTTTATCCTCGGTCCCTCCCGGTCGGGAAAGACGACCCTCGAACGGTTGCTGGCGACCCTCGACGATACGGTCAAGCCGGGCTATGAAAATGTCGTAGTGCGCAGCTTGGCGCGGCGGACCAATCTGGTTGCCGGGCGCCTGGGGATCAATAATGTCGCTGCTTTACCCGTCGGGCTCCATGCCCATTTTACCCGTTTTTATCGCCAAGAGCTGGCGCGCCGGTCCGATGGACGGAAAGTCTATACAACGACGACGCCGGGTATGATCCAAGACGTGCCGCGCTTGGTCACCCTGGTGCCCAAAGCCAAATTTATTTTCCTGCGGCGCGATGTCGATGACCTGGCGGTGCGGATCTTTTTCAGCTTTTACCGGTCGGGCAACAGCTACGGCTATGACATGAAAACCATTACCGAATATGTCAGCTGGTATTACCAACTCATTGATCTGTGGTGCGAGCTGTTTCCCGGGTCGACCCTGGTTGTCGATTACGAAACCCTGGTCGAGGATCCGGCATCGGTCTGGGAACGGGTGCTGGACTTCTGCAGTCTTGCCGGGGAATACCCCTCGTCAATGATCGTCGGCGATGACCGGGGGGCCGCAACCCCCTACCGGTCGCTGATCGACGCCGACCGTTAGGTCGTTTTTTAAGAAGAATTTAGATATTGGGGCCAGCGATTACGGTGGGTTGCCGTATCCGAGCCTGCGTGATCGATCGGCGGCGCGTCCCCGTGGTCGAGGTGGGGTGTGCCCAACTTATCCACAAAGTACTCACAGGGGTGCGATACCAGGCAAGGGCGATAAAACCCCTTCATGTGGTGACTACCACACTTAGCCCTACCAGGTTTGCGCCAGCTGGGGCCGATTTTTCGGAGATACTCACCAATCAATTCCCCGGGTTGTGATAAATTTAACACATTTAAGGGAAAACTCACTGGATTGGCGAGGTTTTTGGTGTGAATCGGCATGGGGATAGCTAAAAAGGCTATTCAATAAGGTTATTATTTAAGGTTTCTCGCCCAAATGCCCCCCAAGTGGAGATCACGTATGATTAAGGTTACAAAAATTAGCGCAGCGTTATTGCTGGCATCGACTGCGTTGACGGCGCCCGCCTTGGCGCAAAGCCAAGGTGACGCCCAATGGACCGTGTCGATCGAAGGCGGTTTCTCGTTTGGCTACACATCGGGGCGGGCCGACGAGTCGGCGGTGGCCTGTACGATGAGCTGTAGTAGTACCACCAATATCTTCGCCGAGCCGGCCGATGAGCTGGTCTCCTTTTCCGCCGATGAGCTGCTTGGCTTTGTCGGACGGTTTGCCGCTGCACGGCGGGTCGGGGATCGCGATCACACATTTGCTTTTGGCGGCGGGTCGTTTACCACCGACACGGTCGTTCACGGCGAGCAGTTGCTGAACGATAATTCCAGCAACGAAGTCGCGACGCCGTTCGGCAATTGCGATACCAGCGAGATGAATTGCAGCACCCGGAATGATGTACATTTTATCAATGGCGACTGGGAATATGGCGCGCATCTGCCGATGGATCAGCTCACCGACAATAGTGAACTGCGGGTTTTCGGCGGCACGCGGTTCGAGTATCTGGG
>JAJFIX010000042.1 GCA_021774575.1 Alphaproteobacteria bacterium
TCCATTTCTTTTTTGTGGGTGCCGCTATCGTCGCCTCGCGACGCGAAGGAGGCGTTTGCCTGGGCGATTTTTGCCAGGGCCCGGGTCGGGCTCAGCCCGGCGATTTGAGCGGGGTCGGCGGTGGGGCCGATCAAAACAAAATCATTGAACATGAGATCAAATCGCTCGACACCATCACCGGCGGCGACGAAGTGCTCTTCCGATGGGCGGTGGTGGACCATTAAAACATCGGCGTCGCCGGCCCGTGCGATACGTAGCGCCTGCCCGGTACCGACGGCGAGAACGCGCACCTCGATCCCGGTTGCCGCCTCGAACAACGGTAGAATATGGGCAAAAAAACCCGAATTTGCCGTCGACGTTGTCGAGGCAAGGGTGATGGTCCGGGTTTCGGCTGCTAGTCCCGAAGCGGTGCAGAAGAAAATCCAGAATGCGGCGAATGCAATCCGCATCGCCCTAGCGCACCTCAACTCGCATCGAACCCAACCCTTCAATGCCGGCCTCCATCACATCGCCGGCGCCAACCGGACCGACCCCCTCGGGGGTGCCGGTCATAATCACGTCGCCGGGGTATAGTGTGTACCAACGCGATGCCAAGGCGATCAGTTCGGGCACCGAAACAGTGAGCAGGCTAGTGTTGGATTGCTGCTTGATCTCGCCATTGACGG
This sequence comes from Alphaproteobacteria bacterium, assembly GCA_021774575.1. GTDB lineage: Bacteria > Pseudomonadota > Alphaproteobacteria > UBA6615 > UBA6615 > JAJFIX01. Next base: position 666 of record JAJFIX010000042.1, read on the forward strand.
TGATTTGCAGATCGAGATTGCCGGGATCGGCAATCTCGTCGGCGGTGGTCAGCCACGGTCCGAGCACGGTGTAGCCATCGGGAGATTTCCGAAATGAACGCGCTTCGGTTCCCCGCACCGACATATCAAGACCGATGCAATAACCGGCAACGAAGTCGAGCGCCCCTGCCGCGCTGACATTTTTTGCCTGGCGTCCAATCACCACAGCCAGCTCGACCTCGTGATCGGTGCGGCGCTCGGGAAACATCACCTCGACCCCCTGGCCCGCCCCGGCGACCGAGGTCGCCGCCTTCAAAAATAGGCCATATTTGGCGATTGGGGTGGCAAATCCGGTGAAATCGGTTTGATGGGTGCCATGATGCAAGCCTGGGTCCTGCCCCGCCTCGGCCCGGTGCGCCTCGTAATTGATCGGCGCGCCAATAATTTTGGCTGGATTGGCGATGGGGCTGAGCAGGGCAACATCGCCGATATTGTGTTTGACGCCACTCATTCCACGCGCCTCGATCGCCGCCACAAGTTCGGGCAGTCGGGACATGGCGAGGTCACCGGGCGGAAAGGGCCAATGACACGGGGGCAAAACCTCTGCCGCGTCGGTCACATCGTATACGGTCTCGCCAATAACGGCGCCTAGACGGTTATCATCAAAACGGCAAATTTTCATCGCGTGGTTCTCACTCCAATTTTGCCTCGCACTTTAGTCAGCTTCACTAAAATTTGCGCGGTTTCTTAGCGCAAAGACTTTGATTTATAGTCACAAACGTGTAGACCGGCGCACACGAATTTCCTTTTAAAAATTGGGGCAGGTTACATCATGGTCGAACGTGTGCAATCGGGCGGACTTCAAGTTGCTAAATCCCTCCACGATTTCGTCACAGATGAAGCGCTGCCGGGCACCGGCATAGACCCGGCAAAATTCTGGGCGGATTTCGACGCAATCGTGCATGACCTGGCCCCGCGCAATCGGGCCCTGTTGGCCACCCGCGACGCGCTTCAAGAAAAAATCGACACATGGAATATCGCCAACCGCGACAATCCATTCGATATCGAGACCTATAAGGCCTTTCTGACCGAAATCGGCTATCTGGTACCCGAGGGTGATGATTTTCAAGCGACCACCGATAATGTCGACCCGGAATTTTCCACCACCGCCGGTCCGCAGCTTGTCGTGCCCGTGACCAACGCCCGTTACGCCTTAAATGCCGCCAATGCCCGCTGGGGCAGCCTCTATGATGCGCTCTATGGCACCGACGCCATTGCCCAAGAGGGCGGCGCGGAAATAACCGGGGATTATAATCCAGTGCGCGGGGCCAAGGTGGTCGCCTTTGCCCGCGACTTTTTGGATAAAGCGGTGCCATTGACTGGCGGCTCTCATGCCGACGCCGCCCTTTATGCGATCAGCAATAAGAACCTCGCCGTCACCCTATCCAACGGCGATACTGTCGGCTTGGCTGATGCGCAAACATTTGCCGGCTTTCAGGGTGCCCTCGCCTCACCGACCAGCTTCCTTCTGGCCGGCAACGGGCTGCATATCGAGATCCGCATCGATCGGGCTCATCCGATCGGCAAGGACGATCCCGCCGGGGTCAGCGACGTCGTACTGGAATCCGCCATCACGACGATCCAAGATTGCGAGGACTCGGTTTCGACAGTCGACGCCGAAGATAAAATTCTCGCCTATCGTAATTGGCTGGGCCTGATGAAGGGCGATCTTTCTGCCAATTTGGAAAAGGGCGGTAAGACCATCGAGCGGCGGCTCAACCCCGACCGGACCTATACCGGCCCAGATGGCGGAAGTTTTACCCTGCCCGGCCGTAGCCTAATGCTGATCCGCAATGTCGGCCATTTGATGACCAATAGCGCGGTGCTTGATAAGGATGGAAACGAGGTGCCCGAGGGCATTCTCGACGCGATGATTACCGTCCTTGTTGCCAAGCATGAGCTGGACGGAGACGGGCCGAGCAATAGTCGCGCCGGATCGGTCTATGTCGTCAAACCAAAAATGCATGGCCCCGAAGAAGTCGCCTTTGCCGACGAAATTTTTGCCCGGGTCGAAGACGCGCTGGGTCTGGCCCGCAATACGGTCAAACTCGGCATCATGGACGAAGAGCGCCGCACGACGATCAATTTGAAAGAATGCATCCGGGCGACCAAGGACCGGGTCGCCTTCATCAATACCGGTTTTCTCGACCGCACCGGCGACGAAATCCATACCTCGATGGAGGCCGGACCGATGATCCGGAAGGCCGATATGAAGGCCGCCCCCTGGATCGCCGCCTATGAAGACTGGAATGTCGATATCGGGCTGGCTTGCGGGCTCAAAGGCCGGGCGCAGATCGGCAAAGGCATGTGGGCCATGCCCGACCTGATGGCCGACATGCTCAAAATTAAAATCGGCCATCCTAAGGCGGGGGCAAATACCGCCTGGGTCCCGTCGCCAACCGCCGCGACCCTGCATGCCATGCATTACCACGAGATCGATGTCGCGGCACGCCAGGACGAATTGAAGTCGCGGCCACGGGCCAATCTCGACCATATATTGACCGTTCCCGTCGCCACCCGCCCGAACTGGGAGCCCGTCGACATTCAAGCCGAGTTGGACAATAACGCCCAGGGTATTCTCGGTTATGTCGTGCGCTGGATCGACCAAGGCGTCGGTTGCTCGAAAGTTCCCGATATAGATAATGTCGGATTGATGGAAGATCGCGCCACGTTGCGCATTTCCAGCCAGCATATTGCCAACTGGCTGCATCACGGCATCTGCACCCAAGACCAAGTCGCCCAGACTATGCAACGCATGGCCGGGGTGGTCGATAAACAGAACGAGGGCGACCCGGACTATTCCCCGATGGCGGCCGACTTCGACAATAGCGTCGCCTTTCAGGCCGCCTGCGACTTAGTCTTTAAGGGCCGCGCCCAGCCCAACGGCTATACCGAGCCGATCCTGCACGCCCGGCGCGCCGAGGCGAAGGCAAAACTCGGCTAATTCGCCACGATATGGCTGTTAGCCCTACAGACGGCGGTGACAAAAGTAGCGCCAGGTTTTAGTACTGACCTATGAGCAGCTCAAACGCACCCACCCGGCCACGTCTCGGCGGCTTTACATCCCGCATCGGCGCCATTTCTGGTGGTTTGGCGGTTTTTGGCGCGATGATTGCCTTGCCGCCACCCGCCGACCTCAGCCCCGCCGCCTGGCATGTTGCCGCTGTCGCCGCGTTGATGGCGGTGTGGTGGATCTTTGAAGCGGTGCCCGTTGCGGTGACCGCCTTAATGCCAATTTGTTTATTTCCGTTTCTCGACATTTTATCGATCCGCGACACCACCGCACCCTATGCCAATCCGCTGATTTTTCTGTTCATGGGTGGTTTCATGATTGCCCTAGCGGTGGAGCGCTGGCATCTCCACCGGCGGATCGCGCTCAATGTGTTGGGATTGTTCGGCGCCCGCCCGGCACGGCTCGTCGGCGGCTTCATGTGCGCCACGGCGGGTTTGAGCATGTGGGTCAGCAATACAGCGACAACGGTCATGATGCTGCCGGTTGCGCTCTCGGTCATTGGCTTGCTGAAAGACCATGAAGATACGCAGAGCACTGATCGCGAGAACCGAAACTTTGCCATCGCGCTGCTCTTGGGTACAGCCTACGCGGCCAGTATCGGTGGGTTGGCGACCCTGGTTGGCACACCGCCCAATGCCCTGCTCGCCGGATATATGGAGCAGGTTTATGACCGTTCCATCGGCTTTGGCCAGTGGATGCTGGTTGGCCTGCCGCTAACCCTCATATTATTGCCGATTGCCTGGCTGCTGCTGACCCGGTTCATTTTCCCCGTAGCCCACCACGAAATTACTGGCGCGACGGATATTATCGACGACGAGGTCGAAAAACTCGGGCCGATCACCTATCAAGAAATCGCCGTTGCGCTGGTCTTTGCCGCGACGGCAGCACTTTGGATCGCGCGCCCGTTGATTAACAAGGCGCTGCCGGGCTCGGGCCTATCTGATGCCGGTATCGCCATCATGGGCGCCGTCGCCCTGTTCATAATTCCGGCCAGAACCGGAAAGGGTGACTTCCTGATGAATTGGAATTGGGCGGTTCGCTTGCCCTGGGGGGTCTTGATATTGTTTGGCGGCGGATTGAGCCTGGCCTCGGCGGTCGACAAAACCGGGCTTGCCGCATGGATCGGCGCGGCTCTCAGCGGCATTGACGGCTGGCCGGTCTATTTGATCCTGCTGGCCATTATTGCCGTCGTTATCTTCCTCACCGAAATCACCAGCAACACGGCGACGGCCGCTGTGTTTTTACCGGTCATGGGTGCAGCCGCCCTCACATTCGGGGCCGATCCACTGTTTTTTGCCGCGCCAACGGCCATCGCGGCCAGCTGCGCCTTTATGATGCCGGTGGCGACCCCGCCCAATGCGATCATCTTTTCCAGCGGCCATATAAAAGTGCCGCAAATGGCGCGGGCGGGACTGCCGTTAAACATCATCTCGATCGCGGTCATTTTAACCGCCGCATATAGCCTCATCGGCTGGGTTTTCGCCGGCTGATTATTCGGCCTCAATCTCTTCCAGCTTTGTTTTAATCGCCAGGAAATCTTGCCATGCTTGGCGCTTAGCGATTGGTTGGCGCAATAGATAGGCGGGATGGTAGGTCGCAAATGCGGGAATGGAAACCGGTGCGGCCTCGGCCACCAGCGGGGCCGGCAGATAGTCGAACCAGGTGCCGCGCAGCTTGGTAATGCCCTCGCTTCGGGCCAGCAACGTCTTAGCTGAAGTGCCGCCGAGGCAAAGGATGATCTTGGGTTTCGCCAATTCAATATGGCGCTGGATGAAGGGCAAACAAGCGGCAACCTCTATCGGCGTTGGCTGGCGATTTCCCGGCGGCCGCCAAGGCAAAATGTTACTAATATAGACTGAGCTGCGGTCGCGCCCGATTGCCGCAAGTATGGCATCGAGCAATTGCCCGCTGGCCCCAACAAAGGGCAGGCCTTGCCGATCTTCATCGCGCCCCGGCGCCTCACCAATAAGCATCAGCGGCGCCCCAAATTTGCCATCGGCGAAGACTAAATTAGTTGCTGTCTTGCGAAGTGAGCAGCCATCGAAATCACTCAGTGCGGCACGCAGAGTGTCGAGATCTTGGGCGCTACCGGCCAATGACCTTGCTTTCGCCGCAACCGCAATTTCGGGCCGGGCCGGGCCGGTCCCGGCATTCCGGCCAGCCCCCCCATCCTGGGGCATTTGTGGTGGTGCGGCTGGTGCGGGTGCTGGAGCGGGCGCTGGTTTATCTGCCCGCATTTTTTCCCGCTGCGCGGCGAATCGGTCGACCGGGTCCGGCAATATAGCCTCATCGGCACCTGCTTCAACCTGCCAGTCGAGCACTTGGCGAAGCGCGGCCCGGTCTTCCGGTGGGATCGAGGGGCTCGGCGGGTTGGGCATTCGAGGATTCCTCAAGCATTCCTAATGTCGCAAAAGTGTAGTCTCGGGCGAAAAATTGCGTAACAATCAGCGCCGCCAGACTGCTATACCACGAATATTATCACGAATTTGCGCCACCAGTGATATTGAGACCCATGACTTTGGTAAACGATGACAAAATCACGCAGCAATAGGTAGGTCGTTTCGGCTATGACACAGGACCAGCATCAATCTCAGACAAAGACCCCGACTTCGTTGCGAAAAACGGATTCCGGGGAAAAATCCGGCGGCCGCGGGCTGCAAGTCATACTGATTTCAGCCGGCTTGATTGGCTTAATGGTTTTAGCTGTCGGCGTCCGCGAGTATGTCGGTGGACAATCCGGCGAGACCGGGTCCGACACCGGGCCGTCTGCCGAAACCACCGCGGCACCGTCAAATGCCGTCGCCGAACTGGATAACGAAATTTGGGAATCGCAAGGTGACTCGATTTCCGGCAAATATCTCGCGTCGCGCCACGCCGAGCGCACTGGAAATCTGAGCATTGCCGCCGACCTGTTGCTCGAAATTCTTGAGCTTGAACCACAGAATAGCCGCGCCCTGGCCCGCGCTCATATCCTGCTTATCGCCGAGGGCCGCTTCGACGAAGCGACAATTCTTGCCGAGACCATGCTTGCCGAAGAGGGCAGTAGCTCGGCGCTGGCCGAAATGACCCTGGCCATGCAGGCGGTCAAAGGCGACGACTATGACGCTGCTTTATCGCATATCCTTAAAATTCCCTATCAGGGTCCCTATGGCTTTTTGATGCCACTCATCGAAGCCTGGACATTTATCGGCATGGGCGAGAGTGAAGCGGCAATCGAATCCCTCGACCCACTTGCTAGCAATGGTGCCCTATCGGGGCTGAAGGGCGTACATGCCGGCGTGATCGCCGACCAATCCGGCGACATGACCCGGGCCGAAGCGGAATATCTTGTTGCCCTGGGCAACGGTGAGAGCGTGCCGCTACGGGTGGCCGAGCTCTATTTTTCGTTCCTCAGCCGGCAAGATCGCTGGGAAGAAGCCGAGGCATTTCTTGCCACATATCTAGAACAAAACCGCGATAATTTGATGGCCGACCCGATGGCACAAGCGGTGGAAACCCACACCGCGATGCCTCTCCCCATTCCCACCATTCATGCTGGATATGCCGAAGCATTTTATAGCATTGCCAACCGGCTTAATTCAGGACGGGCTGATTTAGAGACGTTAATTTTCGTTCGGTTTGCCCGTCATCTCGACCCAGAAAATCCTCGGATTTTATTTTTGCTGGGCGACGTACTGGCCGACCAGGATCGCTCGACCGACGCGATCGAAGTGCTGGAGCAAGTCGACACCCAAACACCATTTGGCTGGTATGCACGCCTCAGCATTGCCAGCCGACTGTCCGAAATGGACCGAGAAATTCAGGCAATTGACATGCTCTCGAACATGATCGATGAGCGACCGGAGCGCACGGATGCGGCCCACACCCTCGGCGATATTCAGCGTATCGACGAAAACTACGGCGAGGCAGCGGACGCTTATGGCATCGCCATCGAACGGCTGGTCGATCCGGGCGAGCGCGATTGGCAAATTTTTTACACGCGCGGCATTTCCCTCGAACGTGTCTCCGTTGACCGCGAACTGAGTGACCGGGAAAAAGACGACGCCTGGAGCCAGGCCGAAAGAGATTTCCTCTTCGCCCTCGAATTAAATCCCGATCAGCCTCAAGTGCTGAATTATCTCGGCTATTCCTGGGTCGAAAAAGGCGTACATCTCGACCAGGCGCGAGAGATGATTTCCAAATCCGTCAGCCAGAGACCGCGCGACGGCTATATTACCGATTCGATGGGTTGGGTGCTTTATCGGATGGGCGAATACGAAGAAGCGGTGGTCCATTTGGAGCGCGCCGTTTCCCTGGTCCCGTCGGACCCAATCCTCAATGATCATTTGGGTGATGCCTATTGGCTGGTCGGGCGAACCAATGAGGCACGTTTTCAGTGGGAACGGGCATTGGAAAACGAGCCCACCGCAAAGCAGACCGAGGAACTCCGGGCCAAACTGTCCGGCGAGACCGAGCCTCAGCCCCGCCCGCCGGGCCAGGAAGAAGACTGATCACCCCAACGCGGGCCGTTCGGGTCGAAGTTCTCGCGCCGGCAAAGGTCAATCTCTATCTGCATATTACCGGCCGACGAGATGATGGTTTCCACATTCTCGACAGCTTGGTCGCCTTTGCCGATATCGGCGATCGGGTCACAGTCTCGCGGAATGTTGAGGCGCCAATAAATGAGGGCGGGTTAACTGTCACTCGCACCGGCCCATTTGCCGCCGGTTTACCAGAAAGTGACGCGGGGGATTTGGTAACGCGGGCGGCGCATAGCTTGTTTGCCAACATTCCAGATGAGGCGAATTTATTTAGCGCCCTTCATATTAAACTTTTCAAATCACTTCCCATTGCCGCCGGCATTGGCGGAGGATCGGCCGATGCGGCGGCCACTCTGCGCGCCCTGTTGGCCCTGACCGGCGCCAAGATAGCCCCGAGCCGCCTGCATGCCTTGGCATTGGATTTGGGCGCCGATGTTCCGGTTTGCCTTGATGGAACGCCGACCATAATGCGCGGCATCGGAGAAGATTTAACGCCATTCCCCGCCTTACCCAACCTAGGCGTGGTCCTGCTCAACCCAAGCCGCCAATTATCGACCCCAGCCGTATTCGCCGGTTATAAAGACCAAAACCCCACCTTCTCAAAACCGATCGAATTACCGAGCGAGTTCAAGAATACCGGTCACTTGATGTCCACCCTTGCCGACCAGGGCAATGATTTGAGCAGGGCGGCGAGTGATTTGATGCCGGAAATCACCGCGCTGCTGACCAGTTTAGAAAACTCACCCAATTGCTTGCTCGCTCGAATGTCGGGAAGCGGGGCAACCTGCTTTGGCCTTTTCGACACCGTTGCCGCTGCACAAGTCGCTGGGGAACGGATTTCGGCTGATCATGCAGACTGGTGGTGCGCTGCGGGCCAGCTTCTCGCCCAGTCACCGCCGCCCAAGCTGTTATAGGGCCGCCGCCTTCGCCTAAGCAAAAGCGTTGACATCGTTTCGGTTCGCCCCAATCTCAATTGATATGGATTAACTCACTCTCCCCATGACCCTGATAAACTTTGCCCAATACTAACGATCCCATTTCGGGCGAAAAGGAGACGAAAATGGCCGATCAACCTGATGAAAACGCTAAAGAACCCACCGAAAATCAGCCTACTTCGGAGCCGGAAACAGAAAGTTCCGAAGAACCCACCTTGAGTGAGAATATGCGAGCTGGCGACACTTGGATGCGCGGCTTCTATGTGCTTCTATTCCTGATCATTTTCGGGTTGGCGAAAACCTTGCTGATCGCCATGGTCATTTTTCAATTCCTCTCAACGCTGTTTGTTCATCGGACCAATAGAAGGCTCGTGACCTTCGCCGGGTCGCTTTGCGCCTTTATTTACGAGGTCGCGTCTTATCTATCTTATGCCAGCGACGAGCGACCTTTTCCGTTCAAGGAATGGCCGAAGTCAGCAAATGCCAAACAAGAGGCCTGACCGCTTCATGATCTAGCTCATCGCGGCCGGCGGCGTTCATATTTCTATAATATAGAATCTGCTTGTACTTTCCTTCCTCTCACGGCATGATCACGCCTTCGTGATCTGTCGTTACTGTGCGTTGCAGCGCTTACTAGTACGTGCTCATTCACATTTCGGGGGAGTCCCATGTCCGGCAAAAAGCACGCCTGGACGGCCCGCCTATTGGCGGCCGGCAAAAGTTTTCCTATGTCAGCAACCCTATTGAGTCTTGGACTCGTAACGGGGTTGGCGCTCTTACCGAAACCGGCATACCCCCAAAACCTTGATGATCCCGGGACCGCCTTCGCCCGCGATATGGAGGCTCGGCTTGCCGCTCGTATCGAAGCGGAAAGTGACTTTCAAATTGACGGACATCAGGAAGGCGAGGGACCGACACTGGGCGCTGCCCAGGTAGAACATGTCGCCCAGCTTTTTTCCGGTGGCCCCTGCCCAGTTGGTCTCGACGTTAAGCTCTACGAGATTGCCGCTGTCAGCACGAAAATTACTCTAAATCGGTGGGGCGATAATGATCCCGACGGTTTCATTTACACGATGGTCGATAATATTGGCGCCGTCCGCGCCCAAGCCGCCGCGAGTGAAGATCAAGCCTATGGGCTGACCCTTGGTCTCGGTCCCGACGTCATTCAGCCCCTAACCATGCGCGCCAATGTCGGCGATTGCCTGCGTATCTCGCTGACCAACACCCTGGCCGAGCCAACCTCAATGCATGTCCACGGTGCGGACCTCGTTCTCGCCGGCACCCAAGACCCAGCTCTCTCGACCAACCCCGACGCCATGGCCCTGCCCGGCGAGACCGTATCCTATGAATGGTATATCGATCCCACCTACTATTCAGAAAACACTCATTACGCGCACCCCCATGGACCGCGCGCCCGGTTCCAAGTCGGTCACGGACTGTTCGGCGCGGTCATTGTCGAGCCGGAACGTTCCGAATATTACGACCAGCGCGACCGTTCCTTGCTCTGCAGCCCGCGCTCATTTGACGGCGTAAGGCGCTGCCGAAATAGCTGGGACGCCATGATATCGCCGGGCGAAGGCGTCGATTTTCGCGAATTCGCCATGTTTTATCATGAAATCGGCAACGCTAAATATGCCGTATTCGACAAAAACGGCGAACAATTACCGATCATTGATCCGATCGTAAATTCCTATAAACCCTCAGGCCGAGCGATTAACTATCGCAGCGAATCCTTTGCGAACCGATTGCTTGAGAACGAAGAGCAGGTTGCTTTTTACGAGGAGTTTTCCGCCGACGAAGCCCTCGCCTATTCCTCCTACGCCAATGGCGACCCAGCGACGCCAATCCCCCAAACCTATCTTGGCGATCCGGTAAAATTCCGTTTGATCCACGGCGGCAGTGAGACATTTCACGTTCCCCATTTGCATGGCGGCGGCATTCAATGGCAGCGCCAACAGGATATGGGCAAGGACAGCGCCGACGATTATGTGCCGATTAATGCCGGCCTGACCAAGCAATTTGCCGCCTCAATGCCGAGCTCGGGAAATGATTCCCAGACCATCGGACCATCGGAAACCTATGAAATGGAGATCGCCTGCGGCTCAGGCGGTTGCCAGCAAACCGTCGGCGACTTCCTGTTCCACTGCCATGTCGCCTCTCACTATGTGTCCGGCATGTGGCATTTTTGGCGGGTCTACAACACCTTACAGTCGGGCCAGGGCAAAACCGACCGGCTGGCCGTGCTTGCTGAATTGCCCGACAGGCGCGATATCATCGAGCTCCCCGTCACCTCGGAAGGGCTGATCGGCCGCACCGTAGAATTTTCCGGGCAGACCATACAGGTTGAGGAAGAAAACCTCGCCGAGTTGGTTGAAATGCAGTTGCCGCCCCAGGGCACCCCCCACCATGTGCAGGATGCCCAGGTTTTCGATTGGCAACGTGAGGGCAATCTATATCTTAACGAGCCGGAAACCGCTTATGTCTGGCCTGACTATGCCTCGCCCGCTCCCGGCGAACGGCCGCCATTTCTATTTGCCGCCAATACCGGCAAATTTGCCTGGCCGTATTTGCGACCGCATCTTGGGGAACGCCCGCCCTTTGCCCCCCATCATGGCCCGTCGCCATATATGGAGCCCTTTGACCACGCCAACGAAGAACCGTCCGCCCCAGGAGCGAATGGAGCCGGCAGCCTGTGTCCGACGGGCGCGCCACGGCGGTTTTATAATGTTCATGCCATCCAAACACCGATCGAAGTCACCCACGACTTAACCGAAACCGATGGGATGATATTTGTCCTCAAAGAACATGAAGCCAAGGCGCGGTCCGATCCCGAGTTTAAAGTTCCGTTGGCAATCCGCGCCAACCAGGGTGACTGCGTCGATATCTTTTTGATCAATGAGCTCGAAGGCTTGCCCAAAGACAATGGTGAGCACCGCAGTCTACTCAAAACCAACATTCATATTCATTTTGTCCAGTTCGACGTGCAGGCGTCCGACGGAGTGATCACCGGTGCGTCCTTCGAACAAGCGCCGCGTCCGTTTGCCAGAGACAATCAGTCGGTCGATCTCACGAGCGGCGCAGCAGCGGGCAGTAACCGGCTCGAACTTGCCGATGCGTCGCTCTTTCACGTCGGTTCGGTGATTGCCGTCGGCATCGACCAAGCAACGGAGATACTCGAAACCGCGACCATCGCCGCAATCGATGGCCGCACCCTGTCCCTTGTCGAACCGCTAAAAAACAATCATGCGATCGGTGAAATTGTCAGTGCCGAATTCGTCCGTTATCGCTGGTTCGTGGCGCGCCAGAATGGGGCGATTTATTATCACGATCATGTTGATGCCTTGGCGCGCTGGACCAGGGGGCTGTTTGGCGCCTTGATCGCCGAGCCTCAGGCCTCAACCTGGCATCACCCGAGAACCGGTGAGGAAATCACCTCCGGCCCCTTTGCCGATATTCATACTGACCGCGAAGTGGTACCCGGCCTGACCGGAAGTTTCCGCGAATTCGTGTTGTTCATGAACGACCGCAATCCTCAAACCGGCAGCTCTTTTAACTTGCGCGCCGAACCTTTGGCTGCCGACACCGACCGCGGCCAAGGGCCCGAGCATCTTCTGCTCAGCTCCACGCTCCACGGAGACCCGGCGACGCCAACTTTGCAGGCCTATCCCGGCGACCCAATTATGTTGCGGCTTCTGACGTCGGCGACCGAGGAGGTGCATCCTTTCCACATTACCGGCCACCGGTTCCGTCAAGAACGCTTCCAGGCTAATTCCCCAATGATCAGCAATTTCGGCGTTGGTATCTCTGAACGCTACAACGCCTATATCCCGTCGGCCGGTGGGGCGGCCGAATTGCCCGGCGACTATTTATATTATAACGCGGCAGAGCGTCATTTCCGCGAGGGCTCGTGGGGACTGCTCAGAGTCTATGAGGCCCTATCGGCAAACCTGCAGCCGTTGCCTGGTCGCAAAGTACCCAAAAGTGAACCTCGCGCCGAGATCGCGTCTGGTATTCCCGCCGACGCCACTGACCCAGGCAATCCTTGCCCGGCGACGGCTAATATTCGTCGATATGCGGTATCAGCGATAGATGCGAGCTACGTGATCAATGCCGCCTCCGGACTACGCCAACCAAATGGTCGGGTCTATGTGCTCGATTCCGATTTCAGCCCGGCCCGGCTTCCCAGCGAAGATATATCGCCCTTGGTTTTGCGGGCGAATGCCGGAGACTGCCTGGAGGTTAGTTTCTCCAATCGCTCGACCAATCCAGCCAGCCTTTATATCGATGGCGCCGAAGTCGATCCCCAAGGGTCCCTTGGTATGACCGTTGGCTACAATCTCAATCAGGCCACTCAACCGGGATCACGGCGGCTCTATCGTTACTATCTGCCCGATGAAATGGGCGCGTTGCTAATCCGTGATTTCGGCAGCCCGCTGCAAAATGGTGCTGTTGGCCTCTATGGCGCACTCATCGTCGAACCTGCGGGCGCCACCTATCATGATACGATCACCGATAGCGCACTCAACAGCGGTGTCGCCGCGGTTATCCGTCTGCCAGGCGGCGAATCGTTTCGCGAATTTGTGACGGTTTTCGCCGATCAAGATCCCGATATCGGACTGTTCCTGATGCCCTATGACGCCGATGTAGATCGTGAGGCAACGGTTAATTATCGCGCCGAACCGATGCGCCCGCGCACCGCCCTGTTCGGTTTCCTCGAAGACCAGGATTTCATCAACCCGGCCGATTTCAATATTGCCGCGCGGCTGTTTGATCAGGACATATTTGGGCCGCCCGCGACAAATGTTTTCCCGGCCCTGGCCGGTGAAACCGTTCGTTTCCGTGTCATCAGCGGCTTTTCCGAGCAGGTCCAAATGTTTTCTATCGAGGGTCATGAATGGGAACTCACCCCAACCCTGGCCGGTTCCGATGTCGTGAGCAGTCGCTACCTCCCCTCGGGAGGAACTCTCAATATCGAATTGAAAAGCCTTGGGGGCCCAGCAAGCCGTCCCGGCGACTATCTATGGAGCAACCATCGCCTGCCTTATATGAAGGCCGGGCAATGGGGTCTGCTGCGCGTCCTGCCATCGGACGGACGATTGGCCGGCGCTGCGCCCCAAGACAATCCTTCTCAATTATCCCTTAGATGACGGAGGCAACCCCATGTTCAAGCGGACACCTCGTTGCAATTTTTGTACCGTCCTCCTGACCGCCGCCCTGCCGGTCATGCTCACCGGCGCGCCGGTATGGGCGCAAGCAGACAAAAACAGCGCCAAGACCGAAGCGTTGGCCGCCATCGCCAACGACGCCGGTATCAACGAAGCCCATGAGAATGTCGTCGACCCGGTTCTCTCTGCGGTTTTGGGCAGGAACATCTATATTCCAAGCACCATCGCCGCCCTTGCCGGCGAGCCATTACTGCACGATAGCGACCTCGTCAAAACACCGTTACGCGGCGCGGTCAGTTTGACCGGCCACACAATTGAGCGGGTCAATGACCCCCTGACCGACGTTGAATTGGCGCTGTTTAGAATGGTGCGCAATGCGCGGTTAGCCGGATCCGCGCCCTATCTTGATGACGGCGCGGCCCAAGACATTATCGATATCATGACCGGCCAAACCCGCGGCCGGGCTTATGATGGATTTGCCCTGCTCAATTATAATCGGGGCGCCTTTGCCCCCGGTCATATTGAGGGCGAATACAAGATGAAACGCCTGGTCGATAGTGGCGAAACCGTCGTCAGCGATATCGATGGCGAGCGTCATAAAATCTGGGAACTCACAGTCAACATGCTGTGGACCGGACAAAATTTCGACAGCGACACATTCCTCATCCGCATCCCGTCCGAGGCCGATCGTTTTGACGAGTTGCGGATAAATTGGCGGGTCTATTCACTGATCCATGAGGATCTTGCACCCACGACCATCGTCAATGACGGATTTGGGCGCATCATGTCCGGCCTTGACAGCACGTTCGAGACCCTGCCCGAGCGCCATCTATCGACGTTAAGCGTCCGCTACCCAAGCCTCGTCCATTTTCGCGGCATGTATATTTGGGGCTGGGGCGTTCACCCACCCCGTGTCCAATTTTTACAGCCGGTATGGGAAACCCCTGACGGCAGTCTAAATCCGGCCGGCCAATCCTTTGCAACCCGGACACGGGAAGACCTGACCCTTGAGGCCATCGGTGCCGACGCGCCGGAAATGAAAATTTTCGATATCGCGCGCCACGCCCTGGGCGGTCAACGGACCGGCGCTGAAATCGTCGGCATGGTGACCGACCCGACAGTCGCGCCGTCCGGAACCTTTGCCGAATGGCTCAATCTTTCAAAAGATTTGCGCCAGTTGCCCCCCGAAGCCTGGGAGGCGGTGGCCAGAGAAGATGGGCTGGCGCCTGGCGAATTCGGCCCCTATGACGTCATCGTCGCCTATCTCAATAACGAGATTTACGGCTCGACGCCCTTTGCAAATTCGTTCTCCGAAGGCAAATCGGGAGTAATGCGCGACTGGGACCAGGGCGGCACGGTGCGCGTCAAGGTCATCAATCTCGACAATATCACCCACTATTATCGCAATGTTGATTTCGGCGCCCGCCAGTCAGCCGAAATCGCCAGCGCCTTTGGCAACGGTCAATTCAGCTTCGAGCGCTTCAGCCCCAAGCCGACCTTCGGCGTGCCCAAGGTCGCGGAAATGCAATGGCGCACCGGGTGGGGCTATGTCCCCCATCTCGGTATCGCCGGGCAGCCGGGCGTGTTTCCCCGCCAAGTTGACCGAGCCCGACTGGAAACCTTCACCGGGCAGCTTGGCCAGACCTATACCGGTTATCTGTTCCGCAAAGTATCGGGCTATTGGCGGTTCAACCCGCCAGCGGCGATCCGCGCCGGGGCAACTCTTCCGGCAGGTGATCCACTGCGCGACGGCGCCGGGGATGATGGTGTGCGTATCGGCCTGAATACCGCCGGGTTTGGCATTGCCAAAATGCCCGACGGTCCGATCACCACCCACCCGAACCGGGCCCAGTTTGCCGAAGTTCGGTTCCCCGGGTTTCTGCGCAACCCTGGTGCCGGTGGCGACATCATTCCGCCGACGCCGGTTTGGGCGCCTTTCTTGACCCTAAATCCAGAAACCGGAACCCTCAAATCACCCGACGGCAGCTGGTGGGTCGATCAAACCTATTTCCATGGTCAACCGATCCAGCCGGGTCAATCCCTGGTCGCAGAAATTGAAGCGCCCAGGGCCAGTGCCCAGCTATTTTATCAATTCGACCCTTTGTTTCACGACAATATGATCTTCTCCCTCCACCCCCGTTCCGACGCCGCGCGCTAGCTCTCCTATAAGCAGCGTCCGGCCTCAATCAGTTGCCCCTTGCGATAATCGCAGGGGGCAATTGGCTTTTCGCACACTGCGCCCTTCGGCGTGTCAAACTGCGCCTTCGGCGTGTTAGACTAGCGCCACAAGTCAACATATGAAGGGACGAAAACGGTGGCGGATAAAGTCGGGATCATCGGCATTGGAGTAATGGGCAGTGCTTATGCGCATCATCTCATTGAGGCAGGGTTTGAGGTGATCGGTTATGAGCCCGATTATGGCCGGGCCGGCGTATTTGCCGATCTCGGCGGCACCCAAGCAGGTTCGGCGGCCGAAGTCGTAATGACCTGCCCGATTTCAATCATCTCCGTTCCAAGTATCGCCGCCCTGGAGGCTATCGCTGCAGACATTGCCACCAACGCTGCGGCGGCTGACGGTGCCTTAGTAATGGAAACCGGAACCCTGCCCATTGCCGCCAAAGAGGCCGCCAGGGACACCATGGCAAAAGTCGGTGTCACCCTGCTCGATTGCCCGGTCAGCGGCACCGGGTCCCAGGCCCAGTCGGGGGATCTCGGTGTCTTTACCAGCGGTGATGAGGCGGCCTGCAAGAAACTCGACCCGGTGGTCTCGGCGATTTCACGCACCCACCGCTATGTCGGTCCGTTCGGCCATGGTAGCCGGATGAAATATGTCGCCAACACGCTGGTCTCGATCCACATCGCGGCGGCGGCCGAGGCGCTGCACCTGGCCGAAAAGAGCGGTCTAGACCTCAAGCTCACCCATGATGTTATTTCAGATCACGCGCCGGCGGCGACCTCGGCGATGTTTAAAATTCGCGGCGCACTGATGGCCAATGATACGTTTTCGCCGCCCCAGGGCAGTTTTGATATATGGACCAAGGATACCGGTATTATTTCAGCACACGCCAAATCAGTTGGGGCGGACATGCCGGTCTATAGCTCGACCATCCCCCGTTTCGAGGCGGCGCGAGACAAATATCCGACGCTCGATTACGGGTCCGTTTTTAAGATTTACGGTGAGTAACCGGCCAGTACCCGTATAGAACCGATCCATTCATGTCAGAGGCAGAACCGAATGCGCCGACCCGGCGTTCCGGCGGCATGGCCGCCTTTCAGCATCGCGACTATGTGCTTTACTGGATGTCGAGGGTCATTGGAATTATCGCCATCGAGGCGATGATCACCGCCATCGGCTGGCAGGTCTATACATTGACCGGCCGGGAGCTGGATCTCGGCCTGGTCGGGCTGGCGCAATTTGCGCCATTTGCCCTGCTCTTTCTAATTTCGGGCATTGCGGCGGATCGATTTTCGCGGGTACGCATTCTGACCGCTTGTATCAGCTTGCAAGTTATCTGCGCGGCGGCATTTTTCGCCATGACCCTGCTCGGCGCCACCACGTTCGCCTTGATCTTCCTCATCCTGATTTTCATCGGTGTCGCCCGCGCCTTTCAGGCACCGGCCCAGCAGGCCATCGTGCCCATTCTCGTGCCCAAGGGCACCTTCGCCAACGCCGTCGCCTGGACCTCTTCGGGCTTTCAGATGGCGCGTATCGCCGGTCCGGCGATCGCCGGATTATTGATCGGTGTCGGTGCCAAATTCGATCTTTCCGAAGCCATCGTCTACGGTCCAGTCACCATATTATTTGCCATGTCCGCCGCCCTTACATTTTTAATTCGCGCCAAGGCTCAGGTCAAAAGCCAGGCACGGGTTTCCCTGACAACGATCCTTGCCGGGATCAAATTCATCTTCCGTAATCAAATCATCCTTGGCGCCATCGGCCTCGATCTTTTTGCTGTTTTACTGGGCGGCGCCGTTGCTCTGCTGCCCATATTTGCCATCGATATTCTACATGTGGGCGCCGAAGGTTTTGGCATTCTGCGCGCCGTCTTCATGTCTGGCTCGTTCCTTTGCGCGCTCACTCTAACCCAGCGTCCGATACGCCGACATGCCGGCAAGGCCCTCCTCACCACGGTCGCCATATTCGGCATCGGCGTCATTGTCTTCGGCACCTCCCAGCTCTTCGTCTTGTCGCTCGGCGCGCTCTTTGTCATGGGGGCCGCCGACGCTATCTCGGTATTCATCCGGCAAAACCTGGTCCAACTCTCCACCCCCGACGACATGCGCGGGCGCGTCAGCGCCGTCAACGCCGTCTTCATCGGCGCCTCCAACGAGCTGGGCGAATTCGAATCCGGCGTCACTGCCCACTGGTGGGGCGTGGTTCCGGCAGTCGTGATAGGCGGAGTTGGCACGGTGCTGGTAGCGGTGGGATTTGCTTTTATTTTCCCGAAACTGCGGCGGGTCGATAGCTTGGACCAGGATGAATTAATGGCAAAATCACGCCCTAAATAGACCTTCTTACCGCCCCTATAACGCGCGTATGAATGATGGCTCCAGCACAGGCCAATATTATGGCGACGACGAGTAAGACGTTCAGACCTACAGCCGCCGCCGCTTGCCCTCCTCCGGCACCGAGCAGCCCGGCATAGGACCACGACATGAGATGCGCGTGCACGGCAATGCGAGAGGTTCGCCGGTGCGCTAACCGAATGAACGAAAAGCCGGCTATCAGCGTTGCCAGACTAACAACCGCCAAATAGTGAAAGACACCAAAAGCCCCTTGAGAATCTTCGTATATCGACAGGGCGGCGCCGTTCACGAAAATCATGGACACGAGATAGATATACCCCATCCAGCGATGGTTGACCGTTCCCTTCGGTCGGAAAAAGATCGTCGCGCCGGTCAGCAAGGCGATTACCGCGGCCACCACATGAATGACGCCAAACCAAGTCATTCAGCGCCCCATTCGCTCAGTCTTCATTCGGTCCGGGAATAACTTTTGGCCATTGCTCGACCATGGTTGCCAAATATCCGCGCACCTTCTCCGGGTCGAGATGGACCGACCGCTTGATCTTGGCCACCTCGTCGCCGCTTTCGACAGGGATATGGAGACTGTCGGTGAACCGGTTAAAGAGGTTGAAAAACCCGCTCATCAGGGTGAGTTCGATGATTTCTTCTTCGCTGAAGACGTCGCGGACTTGCTCGAAGACACCGTTTTCTTCTTTGGCTGTATTTAGAGTTACATGCTCGGCCCAGAGAATGGCCATTTTCTCGCGCTGGGTGAATAGATCGGACGTAAGGTAATCCCCCAACCCGATTTCAATCGTCTGTTCGTCTGTGATGCCTGCCGCTTGACCAAGCGACGTATTGTGGGCAATTCAGTATCGACACCCGTTGAGGTGGCTGGTCTTAATGATGACCATTTCTTTGATTTTGGCCGTCAGGATACTGCCCGCACCTTGGCGCTGCATCGCCGCATTGAACGGGATAAGCAGCTTGGCGACCAAGGGAACTCGCGCCAATACCCGGTATGAATTAGGAACTCGCCCCAGCATGGCGATGACGGCGGCAAACAGCCGGCTTGTCTCGCCGGTCAATTCCTGGTCGCGAACCAGGCGGATGCGGTCGGCCATTAAAGTCTCCCAATTGTTTCTCTGGTTAGTATAGCGGATTCGCGTATTAGCCCCACCCTAGCTCATGCATTCAATGCAGCGCGGCGTAACCGGGTCGACATCCAAACGCTTGGCCGGAATATCGTCGCCGCATTCGGCGCAATATCCGTACGCCCCGTCTTCGAGGCGTTTCAGTGCGGCGTCGATTGCCAGCATTCGGGCCTGGCGGCGGGATTCCTGGGCCTTGGACATCGCCTGGACCTGGAGCGCATCCATGCGCGACAGACGGCCCACCGATTGCTGATCGAGGATCACCGGTTTGCGGTCGGCAACGAGCGCTTGGCTCGCGGCACGCAATTCGCTGCGCTCGGTTTCCAGAGCGCCTCTAACGGCCTTGAAGTCGAGGTCGGAACGGCGGTCAGTCATCATGCCGCCACTATAACAACTCTACCCGTTTGCCGCAGCCCGCATTGCCTTTTTACGCAAATGAGTGTCGAGATAGCGTTTGCGCATACGAATATGATCCGGCGTCACCTCGACCAGCTCATTATCATCGATATAGGCGATCGATTGTTCGAGACTGAGGCGCCGTGGCGGGGTCAGACGAACCGCCTCATCGGTGCCCGAAGCGCGAATGTTCGTCAGCTGCTTGCCTTTGAGCGGGTTGACCTCAAGGTCCGATCCACGGGCGTTTTCGCCGATGACCATGCCGTCGTAAATATCGACACCCGAGCCGATGAACAGCGCCCCACGGTCCTCGAGATTGGCCAGCGCGTAGGCAACACTTTTGCCCGAGACCATCGAAATAAGCACGCCGGTGCGTCGTCCCGGAAGGACCCCCGCATGGGCTCCGTATTCGCGATAAAGCCGGTTCATCACGCCGGTGCCCCTGGTCTCGGTCAAGAAATCACCGTGATAGCCGATCAAGCCGCGTGCCGGAGCCAAAAACTGTAGCCGCGTCTTGCCGCCGCCCGAAGGCCGCATATCTTCAAGGCGGCCCTTGCGCGCTGCCATCGATTCGACAACGGTGCCCGCAAATTCTTCATCGACGTCGACAACCACTTCCTCAAAAGGCTCGAGGGTCGCACCGGTTTCCTCTTCGACCCGGGTCAGCACCCTGGGGCGGGAAATCGACAGCTCAAAACCTTCGCGCCGCATGGTCTCGATCAAGACGCCGAGTTGCAGCTCGCCACGACCGGCGACGACAAAACCGTTACCTTCGTCGGTTTCACTGACCTCGACGGCAACATTGCCTTCGGCCTCGGCCAACAGCCGATCGCGGATCATGCGCGATGTCACCTTGCTGCCGGACCGGCCGGCCAGGGGCGAATCATTGACCGAAAACACCATCGATATGGTCGGCGGATCAATTGGCTGGGACGGCAATCCTTGGGTCACTTCGGGGGCGGCCAGGGTGTCGGCAACCGTCGCCTTGGTAAAACCGGCGATAGCGACAATATCACCAGCCTGGGCCTCTTCAACCGGCTGGCGCTCTAAACCGCGGAAGGCGAGCACTTTGGTAATCCGGGTTGTTTCGATTTGTTTGCCGTCACTGGTCAGCGCTTTAGCCGTCATATTCGGTCGCGCCGTGCCCGACAAAATGCGCCCGGTCAGCACCCGACCGAGAAACGGATCGCTCTCAACCGTTGTCGCCAACATGCGGAAATCGTCACCCTCACCAACAGAGGGGACCGGCACATGGCTCAGCACTGTATCGAAAATCACCGCCATATCGTCGGCCTTGGCATCCGCCGCGCCGCTGGCCCAGCCTTGTTTGGCCGAGGCAAATAAAATCGGGAAATCGAGCTGTTCCTCGTTGGCATCCAACGCAACGAAAAGGTCGAAAACCTCGTCATGAACGGCCTCAGCCCGCGCATCGGGCTTATCGATTTTATTGACCACGACGATGGGTCTAAGGCCGAGTTTCAAAGCCTTTGCAGTGACGAATTTTGTTTGCGGCATCGGGCCTTCGGAGGCGTCAACCAACAACAAAACGCCATCGACCATGCCCAGAATACGTTCGACCTCACCGCCGAAATCGGCATGACCGGGCGTATCGACGATATTGATCCTGGTGTCCTGCCACTCGACCGAAGTACATTTCGACAGGATCGTAATGCCTCTCTCACGCTCCAACTCATTGGAATCCATAGCCCTTTCGACAATTTTTTGATTGTCGCGAAAAACGCCGGACTGGCGCAAAAGAGCGTCGACGAGGGTGGTCTTGCCATGATCGACATGCGCGATAATGGCGATATTTCGAATATTCATTTTTTTGCCCGGAAATTGAGGTTGGTCCCCATATCACGGGTACGCCGGATCAGCCAGCGTCATTTTGACCCAGCCCCTGCCCATAATAGAGCATCGCGCTATGTTCTGCCTCGGCAAAAAACAGCCAGCGCTCGATAAATATGGCGGTTGCCGTGGCAAAAACAGCTAAAATCGACAGACCAAGATCAACCACCGGGCCGACAAATAGGGCCGCAACGATGAGCATAATTATTGCCCCTCCACCCACGGTCAAACCGATCCGTCGCAATTTTCGCGCATGTTTGCGCGCCACCCGATAACCCATCTCCCGCATAACAAAATTAGCGCCGCTATGGGGGCCTTCAAGCTGGCGCACCTCTCCTAGATGTTCCATGCCGACCGCCCGCGCCACTGTCATAAGTCCGCGCGCACGATCGATATGGCGCCAGTACCCCAGCTTTAACCCCCAGGCTATGGCACCGGAAATCACCGCTATCCAAACCGTCAGATGAAAAACCTCAAGGCCGAGAAGGCGAGTAACAGGCACCAGACAGACCGATCCGGTTGCCAAAGAAAAGGCGAGATAGATCGGTACAACCCAGCCATTATTCCAACGGGGAATAGGTTTGAGCGACGCATAAATCATCCCGGTGCAAACAACGGTAATTGCCGCCCCTAGGGCCATTCCCGCCGCCACCAGACCCCAAGCCCCAGTATTGCGACCGAGGATCACCCAGGCCACAGCCGCCGCCATAGTCGGGGCATAGGTTACCACCGCAGCAACGCCTTCGCGCGCCAACCAGGAACTCCGCCACTGGCTGAGGGCCCGCCAGGCACGTTCCGGATGACCGAGATGCAGGGTCGACGACAACAAGCCGGCGGTAATGAGGAAAAGAGCCAGCCCAAAGGCGAGCAAGCCAAACACGCTATTGGGCGGCAATCGCCCGGCCAGCGTCAGGCCACCAAGAAGCCCCAGCATGCCGTATCCCGCGCCCGAGCTGGTGGTGAAAAATATAACGGAATAGGCTGGATGCATGTCGGTACCGTTCTAGCGTGATAAAGTTCGATCGACCCAGGCGAGAAAGCCGGAGAGCTCCGCCCCCTGGCCCGGCCCGGCGTCATTTGCCGCGCCCGCCTCGGTTTTGCGCGCCCGTGGCGGCAAATAGCGATTGACCGGCTTATAGCCAAGTTCGGGCATCAGCTCATAACCGCCACGCCCGGCAACCAATTTCGAAACATCGGACCCCGGATCGCCGAGATCACCAAAGTGCCGCGCGCCAGCGGGGCAGGTGGAGACGCAGGCCGGAACCCGCCTTCCCTCTTCGATTTCTTCGTCGTAGATCCGGTCAACGCAGAGGGTGCATTTTTTCATCACCCCTTCGGCCTGGTCATATTCGCGCGCGCCATAGGGGCAGGCCCAGGAGCAGAGCTTACAGCCGATGCACGTATCGTAATTGACCAGAACAATTCCGTCCGTGTCGCGCTTATAAGACGCGCCGGACGGGCAAACGGTGACGCAGGCTGGCTCCTCGCAATGCAAACAGCTGCGGGGGAAATAGACCGTGCGACTATCGGCGCCCGAGCCTGCTTCATAGGTATGGACCCGGTTAAACCAAACCCCTTCCGGGTCGGCGCCATAGGGGTCTTTATCGGTCAGCGGACCTGCCTCCCCGCCGGTATTCCATTCTTTGCAATTGACTGCACAGGCATGGCAGCCGACACAGATATCAAGGTCGATCACCAAGCCAAGTTTCTTTTCCGGCGGCGTTGTCGGCAGGCTGGTCATCGCGCGATCACCCCGCCCAGACGGGTCGGCGGTGGATCCAGAACGTCACGGACCGGCAAAGGGTCAAACTGCGGCATTGCCTCCCCAACTTCTTCGGGCAAGGCCTTAACAATCCGTACTTTGAGGTCAAACCATGCCGCCTGGCCGGTAATCGGATCGGAGTTTGAATAGCCGCGCCCCTTGCTCTCTCCCTTGGGCGTTAGAATGTCGGCGATCAGATGATTTAACAGAAATCCCTTTGTTGCCTCGGGTGCATCCTCATCAAGGTTCCAGGCACCGCGTCGTTTGCCAATGGCGTTCCACGTCCAAACGGTATCGGGATTGCACCCCTCCATGCATTTGATTTGGCCTTTGACCCGGCCCCGACCGTTTTCAATCCAAACCCAGTCATCATCGACAAGACCCAGTTTTGCTGCCGTAGCACTGTTTATGAACAAACGGTTCTGGCCGTGAATTTGGCGCAACCAAGCGTTTTGTGATCCCCAGCTATGATACATCGCCATCGGTCTTTGAGTGATTGCATGCAGGGGCAGATCATCCCCGTCGCCATCACTGCCCCCATCGTCAAATGGCGGAAACCAAAAGGGCAGCGGGTCGAAATAGGTCGCTACCCGCCCGCGATGTTCGTCGGGCGGTTGCACCGGTCCGTGGCCGTTTGCGGCCAGCCTGAACCGCTGCAAGGGCTCGCAATATAGTTGCAGAGTTATCTGTCCGGTATGAGCAATCCAGCCCATATCGAAAGCGTAGCGCAAATATCCGCCATTGGCGTGCCGGTAATACCGATGTTCGGGCGGCAATTCATGGCGCCAAAAACAGCCGTTCTCGATATAGGCGTCGAGCTGCTTGGGATTGACGGCGCCCCGCCCTTGCTCGGTACCCGAAGCGCCCCGCCAACCAGCCAAACTACCGATCCCGGGTGCACGCTCGTGATTGACGATATAATCGGCATAGCCGCCGGGAAATTTCGCCCCGCCATCGCTATTGGTGAAGGCTGGCAAACCAAGTCGCGCCCCCAAATCGATCAGCACATCTTGAAACGGCAGCACATTCCGGTCGGGCTTGACCACCGGTTGACGGATCGCATCGGCAGGCCCATCGGCACTCGATATCGGGCGATCGAGCATTGAGACCACGTCCCAACGCTCCAAATAAGTTGTATCGGGCAAGATCAAATCGGCATAGGCGACCGTCTCGGAATAGAAGGCGTCGGAATAGATGATGTGGGGAATTTTATAGTCGCCGGTTTCTTCATTCTTATCGGTCAGCATGGCAATGGTTTCGCCAGTATTCATCGACGAGTTCCAGCCCATATTGGCCATATACATAAACAAGGTATCGATCGGATAGGGATCCCCCGCCCAGGCATTGCGAATGACCATATGCATCATGCCGTGGGCGGCCAGGGGGTATTCCCAAGAAAACGCTTTATCGAGGCGGGCCGGGCTTCCATCTGCCTCGACCAGAAGATCTTTCGGCTCTTGGGGAAAGCCAAGGGGCATGCCTGGCATCGGTGTATCTGGATTTACCTGCGACGGCTTTCCGACCGGTTTGGGGCCGGGGGGCACGGGCTTGGGAAACGGCGCCTTATAGAGCGACCCACCGGGGCAATCGATACTGCCGAGAAGCATCTGCAAAACATGCAGAGCACGGCAGGTTTGAAAACCATTGGCATGGGCCGAGATGCCCCGCATCGCATGCATCGCGACAGGGCGTCCAGTGGTCTTTGAATGCTTGCGGCCGACCCAATCGGTCCAGGGAATATCAAGGGTAATCTCTTGGGAAAACGCGGCTTGCGCCAGCTCGGCAGCAATGCGCCGAATTGTGCCAGCGGGCACGCCGCATTTATCGGCGACCGCGTCGGGGGCATTTTCCGCCGCCAGATAACGTTGGGCCATCAAATGTAGAACCGGCGCCACCCTGGCGCCACCGGGCAGCTCAAATTCACCGGCCAAAGCCGGGTTTATGCTCGGCAAGTGTGCCCCGACCGTCAAGCCGCGCGCATTGTCCCAGGCAAGTGGGTTGCCGAGCCCGTCGCGGATGAACAGCCCATGTTCGGGGCTATCCTCATCCAGCGACACCAGCCAGTGAGCGTTGGTGTAGCGGACAAGATAATCGAGATCGATTTTACGGGTTCGCATTAATTCGTGAATCAGCGCCAGAACAAACAACCCGTCGGTTCCCGGCTTTATTCCGACCCATTCATCAGCGATTGCCGAATAGCCGGTGCGCACTGGGTTGACCGAGACAAATTTTGCCCGACCACCGGTTTTTAATTTACCAAGCCCTGCTTTGATCGGATTGGAATCATGGTCCTCGGCAACGCCGAACATGAGAAAATAACGGGTCTTTTCCCAGTCAGGTTCACCAAATTCCCAAAACGAACCACCAATTGAATAGAGCCCAGCAGCCGCCATATTGACCGAACAGAAACCGCCATGGGCGGCAAAATTGGGCGTACCGAACTGGCTCGCCCAATAGCCCGTCATCGCTTGGCTTTGATCGCGCCCGGTGAAAAAGGCAAGTCGGCGTGGGTCCCTCGCCCGAATATTTGAAAGCCAAGTGGTCGCCGTTTCGAGCGCCTCGTCCCAGCTAATTTCCTCAAATTCGCCGCTGCCCCTCGGGCCGACCCGCTTTAAGGGACCGGTCAGTCGGGCCGGGGAATTATGATGCATAATGCCCGCCGACCCTTTGGCGCAGAGGACGCCTTTATTGATCGGGTGATCCTTGTTCCCCTCGATATAGCGAACCTTGTTGCCGTCCAGATGCACCTTGATGCCGCAACGGCAGGCGCACATATAACAAGTTGTGGTTTTGACGTCCGTCGCCATTCGCCCCCCGTCCGATGGAATCACCTATGACGGTACAAATAACACAAAATTTGAGTGTAAAAAAGTGCTTCGGGCGCTATATGTTACGGGTGCTCATATTGGACTGAAATAGGACCCGGTAGATGATTTTCCGCCAGCTCTTCGACAATATTTCCTCGACCTATACCTATATACTGGCCAGTCGAATTGGCGGAGAGGCACTTATTATCGATTCCGTCCTGGAACGGGTTGATCGCTATATTCAGCTTTTCGATGAGCTCGATTTAAAACTCGTCAAAGCCATCGATACCCATGTCCATGCCGACCATATCACCGGTCTCGGCGCCCTGCGCGACCGGACAAATTGCATTACGGTGATGGGCGAACAATCGAGCGTCGATATTGTTTCGATGCGGGTCAATGACGGCGACAAGATAGAGATTGAGGGGATCGATCTCACGGCGATCTACACCCCCGGACATACCTCTGATTCATACAGTTTTCTGTGCCACGACCGGGTTTTCACCGGCGACACATTGTTCATTCGCGGCACCGGACGCACTGATTTCCAGCATGGCAGCGCCAAAGACCAATATAACTCGCTGTTTTCCAAACTCCTCACCCTGCCTGAAGAGACCCTAGTCTATCCAGGTCACGACTATAAAGGCGATACGGTAAGCACCATCGGTGAGGAGAAGGCCTTTAACCCACGCCTGCAGGTGGGCTCGGAAGCCGAATATGTTGAGCTAATGAACAACCTCAACCTGCCCAACCCTAAATTGATGGACGTGGCGGTTCCGGCCAACCTGAAAATCGGCTTGTCCCAGGAAAATATTGCGGCGAAAGGTTGGGCGCTTAATTGCGGCCAGCTCAAGGGCCGGTTGGATGGCAGCTTGGATGATGATGGCATATTGTTGATCGACCTGCGCGACGGCAATGAACGCGAGCAGCACGGTGTTATTGAAGGCTCGGTGCACGCCCCCTATCCCGATCTCGACAAAAACGTTCATGCGGGTGGGTTACTCCATGAACTCGCCAAAGGAAATGAGAAAAAGCTGGTCTTTTATTGCGCCTATGGCGAACGGTCGGCGATGGCGGTCCAGGCCGCCCAGGACGCGGGCCTGACCCGAGCCTGCCATCTCGAAGGCGGGATCAACGCCTGGCGGAAAGCCGATGGACCGCTGGTGCGCCCGGCGTAACTCGGTAAAAATTTATGTCCGTATCCACACCGATCCGTCGGGATAAAAAAACCATCCTGACCGAAATTTTTGGTTTCGAGGAGTTTCGCCCGGGCCAAGAGGCGGTCGTCGACACCATTTTGGATGGCCGCCATGTCCTTATGGTGATGCCGACCGGGGCGGGAAAATCGCTCTGTTTCCAAGTCCCCGCCCTGGTAATGGGCGGGCTGACAATTGTCGTTTCACCCTTGGTCGCGCTGATGCAGGATCAAGTTGCCGCCCTCACCTTGGCCGGCGTTGCCGCAGGCAGTATTAATTCGTCGCGCCAGCGCGCCGAAAACATCGAGACTTGGCGTCGCGCCCAATCGGGGGAACTAAGACTGCTTTATATGGCGCCGGAAAGACTGATGACGGCGGCCATGCTGTCGGCATTAACTAAACTCGAAATCCGCATGTTTGCCGTCGATGAGGCCCATTGCATTTCCCAGTGGGGTCCGGCATTCCGCCCCGAATATGCCGATCTCGCCCAGCTTGCCGACCGCTTTCCCAAGGTACCGATCGCTGCCCTAACAGCCACCGCCGACGCGGCGACGCGCACCGATATTAAGAAACGGCTTTTTGGCGGCCGGGGCGAAATTTTTGTCCAGGGCTTTGACCGGCCAAACATCACTCTGGCCGTCGAGCCGAAAACCCAGTGGAAGCGCCAGCTCCTCGACTTTATTTCCGGGCACATGGGCGAGTGCGGTATCGTCTATTGCCTGTCGCGCAAGAAAACCGAAGAGGCCGCCGAATTCTTGCAAGATAACGGCACCGCCGCCCTGCCCTATCACGCCGGCATGGACCAAGACCTCCGCCAGGCGAACCAGAATATTTTCATGACCCGCCCCGGCACGGTGATTGTCGCGACAATCGCCTTTGGCATGGGCATCGATAAATCCGATGTGCGGTTTGTCTTTCACACCGACATGCCCGGTGGTGTCGAAGCCTATTACCAAGAAATCGGGCGCGCCGGTCGCGATGGAAAGCCGGCACAGGCTCATATGCTATATGGCCTTGATGATATTCGCATGCGCCGCGTTTTCATCGAAAACGAAGACAGCGATAGCGACCGAAAACGCCGGGAGCATAAGCGCCTTGATGCGCTGATCGGCTATTGCGAAAGCCCGGAATGCCGTCGACAAACTTTGCTCGCCTATTTCGGCGACGTGACTGAGCCGTGCGGTAATTGCGACATCTGCCTGAACCCAATGGAAAAGACCGACGGGTCCGATGATGGGCGAAAAATTATCGCGGCCGTCGAGCAAACCGGTCAGCGGTTTGGGGCGGTCCATATCATCGACGTGCTGCGCGGTGCCGATACGGAAAAAATTCGCCAGTTCGGCCATGATCGGCTGACGCCTTATGGAACCGGTGCCGAACGCAAAAAACCCGAATGGCAATCGTTGATCCGCCAGATGGTCGCGGCTGGTTTTCTCTCCCTCGACATTAATGGTTATGGGGGGCTCTCGATGACCGCAAAGGGCGACCGATTATCATCTGGAGAAACTGATTTTTTCTTTCGCTCGGACTTAGTTTCTCGAAGCGCAAAAGCGTCAGAGCCGAAAAAACGCCGGGCCGGGACGGTCGCCACCGCCGATCTCAGTGAAAGGGCGGGCGATCTTCTGACCCGATTAAAGGAACTGCGGATGGAACTGGCGCGCCGCCAATCGGTGCCCGCCTATGTCATATTTCCCGATAAATCGCTGATTGAGATGGCGCAGAAAATGCCGGAAAACCGCACTGCATTCGCCGACATAAATGGCGTCGGTCAGGCAAAGCTCGATAAATTTGCCGACATCTTCCTGGCCGCGATCAATGACGGGCGAGGGCGATAGGCTTTCGCCACACTCGAAAACCCGGTTAAGATAGTCGGTATGAAACTTTTTTTGATTGCCGTCCTTACTTTATTTGCGCTGCCTGGGGAGCTAAACGCCCAAGCCTTCGACCGCATCCGTATCGGCAATGCCGACGGGTTTGGCTTTACCGATACCAGCGATTTGCAGCGACCCCTGCGCGACTTCGGGCCGGGGCCCGCTGACACCGACGGTGACGGTTTGCTGGAACCTACCGAGTTTCTGCCCGACCTTAATGGCGACGGTGCGGTCTGGTATTTTCTTGGGCTCGACGCCTTTGATAATCGGGACGAGGCGGTGCGCGCCAACCGGCAAGCAGACTGTATCGGCTGCCTCTCTATTGCCGCCAAGACTCAAGGATCGGCCTGGACAAACCTAGCCTTAACCCCCAACTCGCCGGCCCGTGACTGGCCCGACATCAACGGGCCCAACATCCCCAACAGCCCCACATTCGTTTTCGACTTCACCGTCGCCCGTGACGCGATTGTCGAAGGCAGCAACATATTTTTCAATTTGGTTGCCGCCGATTTTGATTTTGAAGTCGCCCAGGTGCAGGTGCGTTTTGCCAACGGCAATCGGCAGAGCTTTCTATTGCAAACCCCCGGTCAGGCGAATTTGGACGGCATGATCCAGAAAAGCACCGCGACTTTTGCCTTCGATGATGTCTTTACCATCGACCAGGACGATAACTGGCACGGCTCGGTTACGATAACCGTCGCGACGTTTTTCGAGCCGTTTACCGCCGTTGACTATGCCGAGCTCTCCACCTTTGCCGCCGTTGCACAAATCCCCATTGGCGGGCGGCACTATGCGGCGCACCTAGTCAGGTTACCAATATCGCTCTGAAGTCATTGATATTGGTTCCCGTCGGGCCGGTTCGCACCAGCCCACCAGCCCGGTCAAAAAACGACAGGCTGTCATTGTTATCGAGATAGGCGGCCGCCGACATCCGGGCCGCACGGGCCCGCTTCATCGTCGCCGGCCCAAATACTGCCCCCGCATAATCAGATACACCGTCAATCCCGTCGGTATCGCAGGCAAGTCCATAGATCCCCGCCGGATCGTCGATCGCATCGGCGAGGGCGAGCAAATATTCGCTATTGCGCCCGCCTTGGCCGGTGCCGGTCACGGTGACCCCGGTCTCGCCACCCGACAATATGAGACAGGCCTTGCCCTCTGCTCGCGCTCGCCTCGCAAGCTGGGCATGGGCGCGGCCGAGGTCGCGCGCCTCACCTTGTAATTCAGCGCCGAGATTGACCACGGTAAGCCCGTCATCGCGAGCCCGTTTTTCCGCCGCCCGAAGGCCCGACGCCCCATTGGCGATCATGGTAAAGCGTGTCGCGGCCAATCTCGGGTCGCCGGGTTTTGGGCTCTCATTGGCCGCGTCTTGCAAGGCTGCGGCAACCGCAGTTGGAATATCGATTTCATAGGCTGCCAGGACCGCGCGCGCATCGGAAAGCGTCGATCCGTCACCGATCGTCGGGCCCGACCCAATGGAACCCGGATCGTCATTCGGCACATCCGATATGGCAAAACACTCAAGCCGGACGCCAGCCGCCGCGACGCCAAGCCGCCCCCCATTTATCCGCGACAGATGCTTTCGCACGATATTCATATCGCCTATCGGCGCGCCACTTTTAAGAAGGGCACGGGTCAATTTAGCGATGGCCTCCAGCCCCACCCCTTCAGGGGGCAAAGCCCAAAGCGTCGATGCGCCGCCCGACATCAAACAGACAACCAAGTCGCGCGGCGTTAATCCGGCAACAAGGTCGAGACTATGCCGGGCGGCGCGTTCGCTCTTCGAACTTGGAACCGGATGGGTTGCAAAAAACCGTTCAATTGCGCCCGAACCAAAAACATCGGTCCCCGCGGGGACCGTGACCGCACCGGTGGCGTCGGGGAAATGCGCTGCCGCGACCCGCGCCATTTCGTCGGCTGCCTTTCCGGCGCCGACGATGATCGTGCGACCGGCCGGTGGTTCGGGCAGATATGCCGGCAGACAATTTTCCGGCATCGCCGCATCGACGGCGCGGGCAAAAAACGCCGCAAGGCGTTTGGTCTCCCCGTCGTTTCGGTCGGGCCCGCAAATTTCAATATCCATCGTTAACCGATATCGATCACCACGTTGCCGATATGTGATGCCGCCTCCACCATTTCATGCGCCGCAGCAATGTCGTTCAAGGCAAAGCGCGCCGCGATAATTGTTTCGAGCTTATCGGCCGCCAGCATCCCATTGAGATCGGCAACACCCGCCGCCTTATCGGTCGGATCAAGATCGTAGACGATGAACCATTTGAGGGTGGCGCCGCGCCGGATGAAGGCCATGCCCGGAACCTTGGCGTACATCTCATCGGTTCCATAAGTGACAACGGTGCCGCCCGGCGCAAGGATACGGTCATACAGCGGCGCGTTGGTGCTCAAATTAACCTCGAGAATGCGATCGGCACCTTGACCGTCCGTCAGCCCTTGGATTTGCTCGGCGACATCGCCGTCACGATAATTGACCACCTCGTCGGCCCCGGCTGAACGGGCAATGCCCGCCTTTTCCGGCGAGCTCACCGTTGCAATAACCCGCGCTCCTTTATATTTGGCGACCTGTATCGCATGGTGACCAACCGCCCCAGCGCCACCGGCCACCAGCACCGTCTGCCCCGCGACATCGCCATCGATAGTGACGGCCCGATGAGCGGTGAGAAACGGAATACCGAAACAGGCCGCCTCAGCGAGATCGGCGCCGTCAGGCAAGGCCACCGCATGAGCCGCCTCGAGCGCAATATAGCGCGCCGCCGTGCCGAAGGGCCGCTGCCATTGGCCATTATGAACCCAGACCGACTCGCCGACCTGGCGCCCATCGACGCCACCACCGACCGCCTCAATCACCCCCGCCCCGTCACTCTGGGGGATAATCCGGGGAAATGGCATCCCGCCATCGCGCCCCCGCGTTCGCGCCTTCCAGTCCGATGGATTAACCCCCGAAGTGGCAAGCCGCACCAAAATTTCGCCGTCGCCCGGTGTCGGTGTCTCCACCTCGCCGACCTGCAAGACATCGCTGGCAGCCCCAAGGGCGTCATAATATGCGGCTTTCATTTCACTCTCCCAAATCGAATTTCTGCCCCTTCGAGCCTACTCCATAACCTATTGAGTTCGCCGGGTGTTTGCCATCGATACGGTTGCGGGGGCCCGATACCAACAATATCCGATGATCGTGGCGTCGGGGATTGGGATCAACAAACCGGCGCCCCTCGCCCTTTTTATAAAGGCACGGCACCGGACTTAATTCGGACCTACTACAGCCGAAAATCGCGATAACTACTATCGACTCCAACGCTATTTGTAAATTCTTCAAATCCGGTTGCGGATTGTTGCGGAGCTTCGAAGCGCGTGCCTACGGCACTTGAGGTTTCAGTCGCCGGACAATCCAGAAATCGGTTACGATGCCCTTGACTACCTCCAATGCGCAAGTGCGCCGGGCAGTTCTGGATGACACTGTCAGGTCCGGTCGCACACCGCGAGGATTGAAGGGTCGCGGTTGGGAAATAATTTCCCTTGACGCGCTGCCACGGAAATTTGGGCCAATGCCAGACAAAGACCGACTTGCCACCATGGGTTCGTCTCCCCCTTCGCCCACTGGCATGAACGCAGAAACGAGCGGCGGGCGGGACGGCATGGCTCCCTACAAATCGGTACTAGCCTTATTAGCTTTTATTTTTGGGCTTCGCGTTGCCGGGCAGCTACTCGTCCTCTATTACGAAATACCGTTTCTGCCGGTGTTCGAGAGGCGGCATGGCGCAACGATGCCTTATGCGACTCTGCTGAGCGTCCAAGTCGCCATTTTTTTTACTATGTTGATTGTAATATTCCGTCTTGCCGTAATTGGATATCGACCAATGGCCGGGATCGCGCTGAAATGGTTGGGTTCGATCTATTTCGCATCGATGACGATCAGAATGATCATTGGCGTATCGGGGGTCAGCGAAACAAGCTGGTTTGACGGCGCCATACCGACCGCTTTCCACTTTGTTATTGCCGCCTACGTTACGACCGTGGGCGTGGCGATTCATCGACCTTCAAGTCAGGCCGTTCCGGATACTCTCGCCCGCCGCGCCGTGCGCATCGGCGGCTATCCGGTAGTAATGATCGGTGGGTTTACCCTCTATGTTTGGCTGCTTCAGACAGGTTCCCCTTTTCTTTTTTCGTCTTATCTGAGCGTGCTTATTGGCGCAACAGCGGTTTTTTTACATGAGTCGCTCTTACCCGCCCGCGAGGATTGGCGGCCGGTCCTAGACAATTTCATCCAAGACGGATTGTTTCTGGCTATTGTCCAAATCGCCCTGCCCGCGGTTATGAAAGTTTCGGCCCTCGCATTGATCGTCGGGTTGGCGGCGGGCGGTGCGGCCTCCTGGCAAGGCTACTGGCCCCATGGCGCGCCGATAGCCATACAAATAATACTTATGCTCGTAATCGCTGAATTCTTTCGCTATTGGATACACCGGGCGCTCCATATTTACCGGCCGTTGTGGCGACTGCATGCCGTTCACCATGCCTCCGACAAGCTCTATTCGGTAAATGTCGGCCGCTTTCATCCGTTCGACAAATCGCTTCAATTTTTTGGGGATACTGTCCCCTTTTTATTTTTGGGCGTCGCACCGGAAGTATTCGCGGCCTACTTCGTATTTTATGCAATCAACGGTTTCTACCAGCATTCCAACGCGGATATCCGGCTTGGTCCGGTCAATTGGATTGTCGCCGGTCCCGAATTACACCGCTGGCATCACTCCGACGTCTATTCCGAGGCGCAATCGAATTACGGTAACAACCTGATTATATGGGATGCGGCGTTCGGCACACGCTACCTACCGAAAGAGCACGGCGTGAACCGTGTCGGCATCGGCAACCCATTGTGGCCGGAGGGGTTTCTGGCCCAGATGACAGCCCCATTCATTACCTCAACCGATAGCCCCGACAGATGACCGGCGGTAAATTTTTGGCAAACCGATTGATCGATATGTCAATGCTATGGGACATCATTGCGCACCGCGGTCCCATGAAGCGCGCTTTTCGGCGACCCAGAGCGGTGCAGAACGACCTCCTACTGCGAATATTGCATCGCAATGCGGATACAGCATTCGGCCTGCAGCATGATTTTTTATCGATTTCGACATTTGATGATTACCGCAAGATCGTGCCCGTTCAGAGCTTCGATGACCTCGAACCGCACATCGAAGACCAGCAAAAAAACACCAAGGCCAAGGCTCTCACAGCGGATAACCCCCTCTATTACGCGCGGACCAGTGGAACAACCGGCCGTTTCAAATATCTCCCCATGACGCAAGGTGGGATTAGGCAGGTAAAACTGGCGCAAAAAATTCTCGCGATTTCGCTTTGGAAGGACACGAGATTTTTTGACGGGTCCATTCTCGGAATGGCGAGTCCGGCAATCGAAGGATATTTTGAAAACGGTCTACCATACGGATCGAGCTCCGGCAGCGCATATCAATCACTACCGAAAATCGTTGAACGGAAATTCGCTACACCGAGCACTGCCTTCGAGATCCGTGACATGACCGCCAAGTACCAGGTCTATGCGTTGGTCGTATTGGCAAACGGTGATGTAACCGGCGTCGCTGCCGCCAATCCATCATCCATCCTAAAGGTCTGCGAAATCATTGCAGCCGACGGCGAGGGGCTCGTCGCTTCCCTCGAACGTAAGTCGATCACAGGCCTTCCTACCGACGCCGCCGAAGTGGCCGGAAACGTCATGCGCCATGCGGATGTCGGGCGGATCCGCCACCTTCGCCAAGAGCTGAACAAGACCGGCCGGCTGGATGCGGACATAATCTGGCCGCGACTCTCGGCGATCACCACTTGGTCCGGCGGAAGTTGCGGAATCGCGCTTGAGCGACTGCGCCGCAACCTTCCTAGTAGGGTCCAAATAGTCGAATACGGGTATGCCGCCAGCGAATTCTTCGGGGCACCAAATTTTGATGCGCGCACGAATATTTGCATGCCACTCTTAACGGAAAACGTCTATGAGTTTGTCCGCCGCAATGACTGGGACGCGGGCCGCGAAATATTTCTAGGGATAGAAGAGCTCGAACCCGGTCAGGAATATTATATCTTCGTGACCACCCAGTCGGGACTGTATCGATATAACATCAACGATATCGTGCGAGCCGAGCCTGGGATTCAGTTATGTCCGGCCCTGCGTTTTCTGCAAAAAGGCAAGGGCGTAACGAACATCACCGGCGAAAAATTGAGCGAACATCAAGTGATTACGGCCATGTCGGCGACTTTGACTGAACTGGATCTCGCGGCCAAAGGCTATATTGCACTCGCCGACGAAAAGGCATCGCGGTATGAACTCTATTTCGAGTGCCCGGAATCCGGTTCTCTGGACACGCTTGCCGCGCGCGTCGACACGATGCTCTGCTCGTTGAATGGCGAGTATGAAGACAAGAGAGCGAGCGGCCGTCTTGGCGCTTTGGTTGTCGTCCTGCTGCGCGACGGTGCGATGGAAACAATCCGAAGCATGAGCGTGGCAAGTGGCATCCGCGAATCCCAATATAAGCCGGTCGCGCTGGATTATGCGCGCAACTGGTCGGATCGTTTGCCTGAATTGGTTGGCGGGGATGCGCCGACCGGCTACGGGACCCGCCGGTAATGGCTATCGATCTGCGAATCGGTACCTTCAAAAGCCGCCTGCGATTCCAGTTCTCCCATGCATCGGCGACACGCACCATGACAGAAAATGTCATTGTCGAACTCCGCGACGACGACCGACTAACCGGATTTGGAGAGGGATGCCCGAGACATTATGTCACCGGCGAAACGCAAACGGGCGCCGAGGCATTTATTCGCTCCCACGGTCCAGAAATTCTTGAGCGCTGCACATCGATTGACAAGCTGAGAGGCTGGATCAACGAGAATGGGTCACTTATCGATAGTAATCCCTCGGCCTTCTCCGCCCTCGAATTGGCGCTCCTCGATTTACTGAGCCGGCGACAAGGCATCTCCGTCGAACGCCTTATCGGCGCAGGTCCGCTTCGCGGAAACCCCCACTACAGCGCGGTCATAGGCGACAGTTCCGCCCTCAAGACCGGACTTGCAAGCGCTGCCTATGCGCTGTTGGGATTTGCCGATTTCAAAATCAAACTAAGCGACGACATCGAACATGATTCAAAAAGATTATCCCGATTGCCGCGCAACAATCCACTGCGGGTCGATGCCAATAATCTTTGGCACGACCCGGAACAATGCATTCGTCACATCCGTTCTCTGGGACGTAAAGTTTGGGCAATCGAGGAGCCGGTTGTGGCGGGCGACATCGGTTCAATGAGAGTTATTGCAAAACAATTGTCAGTGAAGATCATTCTCGATGAAAGTCTCCTCACCTGTTCGCAGATCAACCCGTTGCTTGCGGAACCGGACATATGGGTGCCCAACATACGTGTATCGAAATGCGGTGGCGTCCTGCGGTCGATAGAAATTGCGCGCATCGCCCAAGACGCCGGAATGGCCGTCATTCTGGGCGCCCATGTCGGAGAAACGAGCTTACTCACCCGTGCCTCGCTGGCAGTGGGGCAAGCTATGAAGCGCGCACCGATTGCGCGCGAGGGCGGTTACGGCACATGGTTGCTTCGGCGGGATATCTCGGCGCCACCGCTGAGATTTTCACGCCGCGGCATACTCAATATCAACAAATATTCACTTTCCGATGCGGTCGGCTGGGGCCTGGACGTCCAACCAGACCGTATACACTGGCGACCTTGAGACGACTGAGTTCTGATCAGTTCTTCAGGATATCGCCTATTCATTACGTTCCCCGTTTCATCAGTTTAACGGGATCGGCTCGCCCCCAAAAACCCAGTGAAATTATGAATGTCTTTCGTTCGTTTTGGTTGCAGGGGCTCGCAACCGTCTTTATCTACTTTTTTCGGTCATTGATCTCGACCATGAAAAACGTATGTAATCCAATGCCTTGACCGCACGCGGCATTCAGCGCGATGTCCGCATTGACTCTGCGAATTCAATTGATCGCTGCAACACAGGTGTTAAATCTCTCTGCCGGAGTTTCATATTGCAAGGTTTTTCGTGGTCTCTCATTCAATTCACGTGCAAACCTATTGAGCTCGACCTGTGAGAACACGGAGAGGTCTGTG
>JAJFIX010000043.1 GCA_021774575.1 Alphaproteobacteria bacterium
GATCAGGGTTTCCCCCATTGTCCAATATTCCCCACTGCTGCCTCCCGTAGGAGTCTGGGCCGTGTCTCAGTCCCAGTGTGGCTGATCATCCTCTCAGACCAGCTACCGATCGGAGCCTTGGTGAGCCGTTACCTCACCAACTAGCTAATCGGACGCGGGACCATCCTTGGGCGATAAATCTTTCCCCAAAAGGGCGTATACGGTATTAGCGGTCGTTTCCAACCGTTATTCCGTACCCAAGGGCAGGTTCCCACGCGTTACTCACCCGTGCGCCAGTGTCCGCCAAACCGAAGTCTGGTTTCTCCTGCGACTTGCATGTGTTAGGCCTGCCGCCAGCGTTCGCTCTGAGCCAGGATCAAACTCTCAAGTTGAGCTCCCGATAAAGGGCTGGCTATAAAGTGATCCTCCTTTTATCGGGTAGACAGGGTGCCTGTTTACACAGGCGGAACACAGATATCTGCTTGAGCACAATGCATGCCCAAACCGACTCTGCTCAGATACAAAAAATGTACCTAAACTATTCAGATACAAAAATGTATCCAAACTTTGAAGTGTTCCGGATGCGCAGTCTAAACAGGCACGTCAAACGCACCGCTGCCTGCGCATCCCTTCCAATGATCTTTACTTGTTCAAGAGCCGTCCGCGCGTAAAACAAACGCACGAACATCCAAATCGGCAGCGCCCATCATACCCCGAAAACCTGGGACATGAAACTGATGCTGCCGTGCCCGGTAAGAAGCCCCGGAAACCTCCGGAAAACCTTGTTCCCGTGCTTGGGAGTGCGGTTTGTACGCCCGCCTCAGTGCACTGTCAAACCTTTTTCTTAAAAAAAATTCAGCAGCGAAATACTGGGAGGATTGTAGGGTTTTTGGGCCTGGTGAACAACATGCCAATTCGGGGTTTTGTCCACCGCCCAGAAATGGGCCGCGGCCCGACAAAACGATGTCGACCAAGGCGTTAAATACGTAAAAATTATTTTATTTCAATTAGCTAGCGACTTCCAACAAACCTGCAGAGCGAATCAGCACGGCCGGGGATCGGTCGATTCGACGGAAGCTTAGCCGGTATTTGGCATTTAATGCCTGCTGTGGGCCCTCTAGGCCGTATTCGGTGACCGAGACTGAAAACGATTCGAACGGCCTTACCGGCCCTCAATTTTGCCGTGAAGCGGCTTTTACACAGCAGGAATTAGGGCGCCGAACAGATGAAACGCCTGCCGGCCGACTATCAACCGCATCATTCTCTAACGAATATCACCTAAAACGTTTCGACCCAGGGCCGCAATTCGATTTCCCAGGCCCAGATGCTGCGATGCTGGCGATGGAATTCAAGATAAGTGCGGGCAATGGCGTCTGGCTCCAGCCATGCATCCGATTCGTCACGCTGCGGCTTACCGGATGAGGCAATGCCGCCATCAATGACGAAATGAGCCACATGAATGTTGCGCGGCTGTAATTCCCGCGCCATCGACTGGGCAAGCCCACGAAGGCCAAATTTCCCCATGGCAAACGGTGCCGACTGCGGGTAACCCTTAACGCTAGCCGATGCGCCGGTGAAAAACACTGAGCCCGAGCCCCGCACCAGCATTCCTTTGGCCGCCGCCTGACCAACCAAAAATCCGCCAAAGCATGAAATTGCCAGCGCTTTTTCAACTTCCTTTGGGTCGAGTTCGATAATGGGACCGCGCGCCCGATAACTGGGATTAAAGACGACAATATCGGGAACGCCGACAGCCGCCTCCAATTGGGCAAAAAGCGTATCGACCGAGGCCGGGTCCGAAACGTCGCATGGATAAACCAGGGAACCCGTTTCCGCTGCCAAACCTTTAAGTTTGTCTGGATTGCGCGCGGCCAGAGCCACCTGCATGCCCTCGGCGCTCAATAGTCGGGCCAATGAAGCGCTTAACCCCTCACCGGCACCAACAATGAGTGCTAATCCCTGGTCCGCCATATTATTTCGCCCCTCATCCATAAATAGTCGTTTGTGTTATCCGGCAAGTTCCGCCGGGACCTCAATACCGCTCAAGCCAATCTGCTCGGCGACGATGCGTTTTAATCCATCCAGCTCTTCTTGTGTCGCGGCCTCGCAACGGGCGACAAGTACATCTTGGGTATTGGATGCACGCACCAGCCACCAGCCGCTACCAACGCGCACCCGCACACCGTCAATGTCTAAAATGTCGGCTCCCTCGGCAACCAATCTGTCGCGAATCTCATCGACCACGGAAAATTTGCGGTCCTCGGAACAGGGGAAACGCAGTTCCGGCGTGTTTAAGACTTTCGGCAATTTATCCACCAGATCGGCGAGACTGCCGCCACTTTCGGCAACCACACGGATCAACCTGACGGCGCAATAAACCGCATCATCAAATCCCCAATAACGATCCCCGAAACAAATATGCCCGCTCATTTCTCCGGCGAGCGGCGCGTCAAGCTCGGTCATTTTGGCCTTAATAATCGAATGCCCGGTTGCGCAAATGACGGGGTTACCGCCGGCGGCAGCGATACCGTCGAACAATATCTGGCTCGACTTGACGTCAGCGATGACAGTTGCACCGGGTAGAGTTTGCAGCAAATTTTGCGCGTAAATAAGCATCAACTGATCGGCCCAGACGATCCGGCCGGTCTCATCAATAACCCCGATCCGGTCGCCGTCACCGTCAAAACCGATCCCCATCGCGCAGTTGTTTTCCGCAACTGCAGCCTGTAGCTGCACTAAATTTTCCGGTACTGTTGGATCGGGATGATGGGCTGGAAAGGTACCATCGATAGTTTCGTTCAGCAGAATATGGGTGCCGGCCAATCGTTTGGTGAGCTCGGTCGTCACGTCACCGGCGGCACCGTTGCCGCAATCCCAGGCAAGGATTGAGCCGGGAATATCAGCGCATTCCTTCGCCAGCCCGGCGATATAGGTCTCGGAAACATCGACCGCTTCATTGCTCCCGTCGCCGGTGGCATAGGCGCCCGTCGCAGCGATCGGCGCGAGCTCCTGGATCCGCTCGGCAAAAAAAGAATGACCACCGAGCGATAATTTAAAGCCGTTGTAATCGGCAGGATTATGGCTACCGGTTATCATCACTCCCGCATCTGCCGATAAATGTTTTTCAGCAAAATAAAGCATTGGGGTTGGTCCAACACCAATGCGCAGCACGTGAAGTCCGCAACTTCTCAATCCCTCGTCCATAGCATTGGCTAGCTCCGGCGACGATAATCGCCCGTCCCAGCCTAGGGCGACCCGCGTGCCGCCAGCTTCAACGATACGGGTGCCAAAGGCGGCGCCTATAGCCCTCGCATCACTGACTGTCAGGGTTGTTCCAACAATGCCGCGAATATCGTATTCACGCAAGATCGACGGGTCAAAAATATGGGTCACACTTACCTCACTCAAGTAATTGCCGTTGTATCTTTGGCGGCGGAAAGCCGACCGAGAACCGGTGCTCGGCCGACGGAATAATAGTCAAAACCAGCCTCTTCCATCGCCTTACGCTCGTATATATTACGTAAATCGACGATAACCGACGTTGTCAGGGCCGTTGCAATTCGCGTCGGATCTAGTGCCCGAAACTCATTCCACTCGGTAACAATAACCAGAACGGCCGCGCCCTCCATTGCCGAATAGGCGCTCTCGCACCAACCGATATCGATTAGGGTTTTCTTTGCCTCGTCCATACCAACCGGGTCGTAGGCCTGGATTTTCGCCCCCTGTGCCTGCAATTGTTCAATGATCGGCACAGACGGCGCGTCGCGCATATCGTCAGTATTTGGCTTAAAGGTTAGGCCCAAAATGGCAATCGACTTATTCGCAACCGAGCCGCCACAGGCTGCAACAATTTTTTTGACCATATTTGCCGGTCGCGCGTCGTTCACATTGACCACGCGTTCGACAATGGACATCGGCGCCCCTGCCCGCTCGGCAAGACCAACCAGCGCTTTTGTATCCTTGGGAAAACAAGAGCCGCCATAGCCTGGCCCCGCATGCAAAAATTTAGCACCGATGCGGCCATCGAGGCCGATACCGCGGGCGACATCTTGCACATTTGCCCCAACCTTTTCACAGAGATCAGCGATCTCATTGATGAAGGTTATTTTGGTGGCGAGAAAAGAATTTGCCGCATATTTGGTCAATTCCGCCGTCTCTATGGAGGTGAAAATAATTGGCGTCGCGTTGAGATATAGGGGGCGATAAAGATGGCGCATGACGTCGCGCGCCCGTTCGGTTTCGGCACCGAGGACAACCCGATCCGGCCGCATGAAATCGCCGATAGCCGCCCCTTCGCGAAGGAATTCGGGGTTCGAGACCATATCGAAATCGGCTTCTGGTGCTGTCGCTGCAATGATTTCCGCAACCTCCTTGCCGGTGCCGATGGGCACGGTCGATTTGGTGACGACGACAGTATAACTAGCCAACAAAGGCGCAATTTCCCGCGCCACATCGCGAACGAAAGTGAGGTCTGCTTCGCCGTCCCCGCGCCGTGACGGTGTGCCAACGGCAATAAAAACAGCTTGCGCGCCGTCCACAGCAGCGGGCAAATCAGTGGTAAAAGTCAGCCGTCCGGCCTTGTGATTTGTCGCAACGAGGTCTTCAAGGCCTGGTTCGAAAATCGGGATCTCCCCAGCCTGCAATTTGGCAATCTTTGCGTCATCCTTGTCGACGCAAACGACATCCCAGCCAAATTCGGAAAAACAGGCACCGGTGACCAGGCCGACATACCCCGTGCCAATCATCGCTATTCGCATTTCACGCCCCCAAACAGAAACTCACAGATATTCAAAGAAATTCTTTAATCGCCGACCGAAGTCCCGGTGCAAATGTCTCATCATTTAGGCCGTATGCCAAATTCGCCTCAAGCAGGCCGGCGGCGGAGCCACAGTCAAAACGCCGCCCCTCGAAAACAACGGCGTGAAACGGCATCTTGCCAATGAGGCGCGCCATCGCGTCGGTCAATTGTATCTCGCCCCCGGCCCCTTTTTCCATCCGCGCCAGTTCGGCAAAAATTTCCGGCTGCAACACATATCGGCCGACGACAGCCAAATTCGAAGGCGCATCCTCGGGTGCGGGTTTTTCAACCAGGCCTGCAATGGGGATTACGGTCTCACTTCCGCCTGCCCCAGGATCGATAACGCCGTAACGAGAGGTTTGGTCTTTCGGGACCTCCATTACTGCAACCACGTTACCGCCGAGCTCTGCCTGAACTTCAAGCAGTTGAGCCAAGCACGGTTGATCGGCGAGTATCAGATCGTCGGTCAGAACAACAGCCACCGGATCACCGGCGCTAAAATGGCGGGCGCACCAAACGGCGTGGCCGAGGCCGAGGGGCTCTTGTTGGCGCACGAATGATATATCTGCGGGAGGGGGAATAAAGTCGCGAATTGCGGCGAGCGCTTGCCCCTTGTCCGACAGGGCCTGCTCCAGATCGGGATGGCGATCAAAATGATCTTCAATCGCCCCCTTGTCACGACCGGTAATAAACAAGAATTGCTCAAAGCCGGAGGAAACCGCCTCCTCAAAACTATGTTGGATCAGTGGCCGATCAAGAACCGGTAGCATTTCTTTTGGCACCGCTTTACTCGCGGGCAATGTCCTGGTGCCGCGACCGGCAATAGGAAACACAACTTTAAGGACTTTATCGTTCACCCTAGCCTCTCTTTAAACTTGCCGCTAAAAATCGGCCATGTCTTGCCACATCCGGCGCCGCGCATCAAGTTTCCCACATCTATTCGTCCAGCAAGGTATCTCTGGCCTGATTAATTTTTGCGGCGAGATAATCCGAGCCGCCACGGTCGGGATGCAATTTTTGCATCATATCGCGGTAGGCGGTCTCAATTTCTTGCACATCCGCACCTGGTGCCAACCCCAAAATATCGTAGGCCTCTTCCTCGGTCATGCCCCCGGCCACATCGCCTTTCCAGGCCGCTTCCCGCCATTCGGGACCATGCTGACGATCAAGATAGGCTTCGATCACGTCCAATGATGAGCTGTCATCGCGCTCGCATTCGCCCCGTAAAACCAGCAACTCGGCAAGGGTGAGATCCTCGACCCGGCGCCCGGCATAGGTTCCCCGCAGAACTTCGCCGGTCAGCGCGCCGCTATCATGATCCAGGGACATCGCAAGATAATCGGTCTCCACATCGGAACTCAATCCAAGGGTCGGTCCCGATGAATTCTTGGCTCTTGTTCGCGCCCGTTTCAATCTGCCAAGCCATGGCCAGATTATGAAAACCAAAAAGGGCAACAGGGCCCATCGGCGGGCCAAGAAAACATATAGAACCAAGAGGATGCCGAAAAAGATCGCGACCCATCTGACGACAAGCAATATTTCACCGGGTTTGGCCGATATAAACCAGCGCACAAACAATACCAGGGCCCCTAGCAGGGCAAGAAGTAACAGAATATATGGCATTTTGCCCTCCGCGGCCCTCGTCTAGCGTTTGCGTTCGGGGAGTGCAAGCTGCACGGCCAACTGCGGCACCCGCCCCCCGGTTTGGCGGCCATAGTCTTCGAGCGCCCGCCACCCACCAGCCGAATAGACGGCAACAGCGGTCAACAGATCGCGGAGTTGAGACGCGCTGCCTGTATCGAAGGGGCAATAAGCCCCACCCGATAGCTTGGCTATCTGGCGCATGGCATTGGCCGAGCTTGGGTCACCACCTTCATGAAAAATAAACGCCGGTGTCCCGAGCACACCCAATTTGCCAGCAAGGTGACCGAGTTGATCAATATCTTCCTCCACGACATCGCCGACAAAAACCAGTGCGTCAACTTTGGTTTTTCCAGTCTCGCCCGCGACATGGGTGAGCAATTTTGCTATTTGGGTGCGGCCCGCTAGGCAACGAACCTTGGTCATATGCGCAATGAGTTTGGCGGCCGAGTTCAGCCAGGCTGTTTT
Source organism: Alphaproteobacteria bacterium (assembly GCA_021774575.1). GTDB lineage: Bacteria > Pseudomonadota > Alphaproteobacteria > UBA6615 > UBA6615 > JAJFIX01. Next base: position 6,887 of record JAJFIX010000043.1, read on the forward strand.
TTTAAACTCGCCAAATCCGCGATAAAAGCAAAGCTGGATATCAAGCCCGCCAATTTCTTTTGTTTGGGCAAACATCTCTGATTGAATTTGGCAGGCCAGATCCCATGTCGGCTCACGACTAGCAGTCGCATCAATGGCAAAGACCAGGCGTCCCCGCCTGGCCGCACCTTCGGATCGTGAGGTCACCGGTTTGGCAACGGCGACCTTACGCAGGAACGCCGCCACCTGCGATGACGATGTCCTATCTCTGGCAGAAAGCTTTCGACCGCCTGTCATCTTCCTCCATTGCCGGGAGGGTGTTTAAGCAAGATCAATAGAGCTATGCCGCGCGCTTGCGGAACATTCTAAATGCCATAAACCCGACGAGAAGAAGTATGGCCGCCGCCGCCGAAATTACCAACTGTTTCGACAGTCCCGCAGCACCGCTGGATTCTGGGATCTCGGCATAGATAACGCCATTGGGATGAAACGCATTAAAGGCAAAGGCGAACGTGACGTCATGAACCGCATCGACAAGCTCATCGCCGTCCCGGCGTTGAACAATCACATTGCCGATATCGCTCCCCTGGCGAATGACCCGCGACCCCATGACCGCGTTCTGGCCGAGATTCCAGGTGATCACCAAGTCATCGTGTTCGAAACTGACTTCCTGAGGGATCAGTTCACCGGCATCATCGGTCTCAAGCGCTGCCTTGAATGCATCTATCATCCAGGCCTCGTCGTCGACCGCAACGACATAGGCGAGGGGGGCAGACGTTTCGGGCAGGTCGCCAAAGAACAAGAACGGCCGAGCTTGATCTTCCGCTGCGACGTCGGATTGGTCATAACCGACATAGGCGGTCTGCAAATAGACCGAGTTAAACCCGCCAAAACCCTCCGAGCCCAGATTGACCGAGCCCTCAGGATAACGCTCGATGAAATTCTCGAAGGATTCAACCCGCACCGGCAGCATTGTCAGCTGGGTCCCAAGCATTTCGCCGACAATCGCCTCACCCAGAAATTGCTGCCACCAGCTCTCGGTTTGATGGTCCCACATGATCAAATCGGAATTGCGCAACATGCCGCTGACACCCAAATCAAGCACGACATCGCCAACGCGTCGGTCGAACACCACCGAGGCATTACACAAGGGGCAAAATGTGACGGCAATGGGTACACCGGCAAGCTCGTCATTGACGATCTCATGGCGCATCAGAATGCCCAGCGGATAGGCCCGGGCTTCACCGTCGATCGCCACCGTGATGACCGGCTCCGTCGGCCCCATAATGCCGACCAAATCATCGATGGACCCGGTCATCGGATCATAGATCGGCGGAATGCCATCCCGGGGTACGCCTCCGGAAAAGACCTCTGAAAAGTCCACGCTGTGCTTTTCAAAATCCGTGTTCGGCCACAATATGCCGAACCGCTCGGGGTCAAAGCCGGTTTGGGCGTTTACCGAACCCGTCGTCACCATGAGGGCGGCGGCAAGTCCAATGGCGGCAGCGACAACAGCCGGTCTGAAGAAAAATTGGCGGCTCATAAAGAAACTCCTCGTTGGCCAACTCAACCTTTTCCCGTGGTGGATTTGGCGAAAAAAATTCATGTTATGCGATCTATACTTGGTCTAGTGCATACGGGCCGGTCAAATCACACCCTTGCGAGAACAAGGTGAAACAGCCGGGCAATTTAGTTAGCCTCTATGCTGTGCAATGTGGAATTGGGATAAAATGCGGCAAATGCAAAGGCAAATATGACGTCATACGGCACATCCGCCGGGCCGCCCTGCCCGTCACGCTGCACAATGACGTTGCCGATATCGCGGCCATTGGCAATCACAGCGGCGTCATGAATTGAATTTTGCCCGGCAATCCAGGTCAGCGTCAATTCATCTGCTGTGATGATTTCTTCGCTTTGCAACAATGGCAGGGTCCAGCCTTGATCACCAACAACGACAACCTTGTCCATCGGATTGATGCCTTCTGGCACCGGATAGGGGAAAACTTCGCGCGCCATGTTTTGCGGAATTTCAATCATGCTGCGGAACGGCGTTATGCCGTATTGGCGGGCATCGGGGTTTTCCGGAATGAGCAACTGGCCTTCCGGGGCCCGCTCGCGAAAGCGGGCAACGGATTCCTGGCGGGCCGGCAGAGGCTTCATGCAGGTGCCGGTTAGTTCTCCAATCACCGCCTCGCCCATGGCCTGCTGCCACCAGCTTTCGGTTCCTTTGTCGTACATCACCATATCGTGGAAACGTATCCGCCCGGTATTGCCGAATTCGAGCACCCGATCGCCGACCCGACGATCAAAAACCAGCCCAGAGTTACACAGCGGGCAATAGGCAATCAGCACCGGTACACCGCCGATTTCGTCGTTGACGATTTCGTGCCAAAGTAGGATCCGCAACGGGTAGGCGCGAAAATCGCCGTTAATGCCAACACTTAGAACCGGCTCCAATTCACCGATTTGCCCAAGGGCCAGCGCCTCGCCAACCGGGATAAATTGCGGTGTGCCGACGGGAGGAATTGAATCACGGGTATTGCCATCGAACACGATTTCATCAAGAGCAACCGAACGAACACCAAAATCGGTCATGGCGAATTCCGCGCCGGCACCATCAACCCAGTCGGCATGGGTGGCGGCAATCTGCGCTTCATCCAGCCGGTCAACACCACAGCCATGGACGGAAGCGACGTCTTGGAACGCGCCATCTTGGGCCCCGCTCCCGCCTTCGACGCCCATAAAACGATAAGCAATCGCCCCTAAAACCAGCATGAAGGCTACCGCCAGAAGGATTCGGCGCGCGTGTGGATTTCCCGACATGTCTTAATTCCCGTGTGTGACCCGTTACTTGATGATCTGCCCTTCGGGATGAAAGGCGTTAAAGGCGAAGGCGAACGAGACGTCATAGGCGATGTCGACCATGGCGCCGTCTTGACTGCGCTGAACCGTGATATTGCCGATGTCTTGACCATCAGCAATCCGGCTTGCATCAAGGGCCGAATTTTGGCCGGGCGTCCATTCAATCACCAGACCGTCATCGGTCTCCATCCGCCCCTGGTCACGCACCATATCCAGCGCCCAAGCCCGATCTCCAACCGCCACAACATAGGCCAGCGGTCCGATATTTTCCGGCTGCTCACCAAAGAATAGAAACGGTCGGCGCTGCTCATCTGCCGGAACACCGGCTTGGTCGTATTTTGAATAGGGGTTGGTGCCGTAGCGGCGCAAACCGGCTTCCGGGGTCTTCATCACCATGCCGTCGGGATGACGTGTCTGGAACTTCGAAAACGCTTCAACCCGCGCTGGTAATATATCCAACCGCCTGCCTGTATGCGCGCCGATGAGCCCTTCCCCGGTAAATTGCTGCCACCAACTCTCGGTTTGACGGTCATACATGACGAGATCGGAGTTGCGCAATCTGCCGGTGGTGCCGAAATCAAGGATTTGGCCGTCAATTTCAGCAGCAAAAACAATGGTAGAATTGCACAATGGGCAGAATGTAACGGCAACAGGCCGACCGCCGATCTCGTCATTGACGATCTCATGATACATCAGCACGGTCAGCGGATAGGCTTTCGCCTCGCCGTTCAGTTCCAGAGTAATCATCGGCTCGGTGGCGGAAATAACCTCGGCCGCCTCGGCAACGGTTCCAAAGCTCGGATCATCGATCGATGGAATGCCGTCACGCGGCGGTCCACCGGAAAAAATTTCGGAAAAATCTAACGAATATAGCGAGAAATCCGTCTGGGGGAATTCCGCTTGCCATCCCCGTGGCACCTCCTGGTCGCCGGGCTGCGGCGCCGAAGCCGACGAGGTCGCCGGAGTAGGCACCGTAGGCGTGGCTGGAGCCGAAGCAGTCTCGGTCGCAATATCTTCGGCGGTATTCTCGGCCGGGACGGTATTTTCTGCTGGACCGGCGTCTGCCGGCGCAACAGCGATGACCTCTGTCGCCCCACCAGCGGGCGGATCAATCGCCACCGCCGTCCCGTTTCCGCCGGAAACAGGCCCGCTGGCCACCGGGCTTCCCACATCGGGGCCCAAAACCATGAACGCACCTACCGCTGCCACCAAAATTGTGACCACTGCACCAATTCCTAGTAAAATAATTTTTTTCATACTATTCCGCTATTCCACTGTCTATTCGTCATTAAATTGCTTCATGCAAGCCAAGACGCAAGTCCGATATACGGGCTGCACTCGGCCGCCGACTGTCATGTGTCGACTGACGACGGGCTGATACTGTCATTGGTACATTATTCGTCGTGCTTATTCCAACAGCCATCACCAGTACGCTGTCACTCGTGTAGAACTCCTTGGGGGAAAAACGAGCTAAAGGCAAAGGCAAATGTCGTGTCGTGTGCAACATCGACAATCGCCCCGCCCTGTTGGCGCCGGACGGTAACATTGCCCAGCTCGCGCCCATCGGAAATTCGCAATGTATCGAGCACCGATGTCTGGCCTGGAGTCCACTCCAAGATCAAGCCGTCTTCAGTGATAATTCGCCCGTTTTCGCGCAAAAGATCGAGGCTCCAGGCCCGGTCTCCAACTGCCACCACATACGATAATGGCGGCGCATTGGTCGTTGTCGTCCCGAGAAACAGTGGCGGCCGTTGGAGGCTATCATACCCAGTGTACGGATTTTGACCATAACTGCGGGCAAATTCCGCAGGAATCTGCATAACCGAGCCTCCGGGGAAACGGCCCTTAAAAAGATCGAAGGATTCGACCCGAACCGGGATAATTTCGAGCTGGGCCCCGGTTAGCGCGCCGACGATCCCTTCACCGGTAAATTGCTGCCACCAGCTCTCGGTCTGGCGATCAAACATGATGAGGTCGGAATTGCGTAGTTTTCCGGTGACGCCAAAGTCCAGCACGACCCCATCAACGACCCGGTTAAAAACAACAGAGGAATTGCACAGCGGGCAAAAGGTTACCGCGACCGGCACACCGCCGATAACATCATTGACGATTTCGTGCCAAATCAAGATCGACAAGGGGTAGGCCTTTGCCTCACCACCGAGTTCGACGGTAATAACCGGTTCGTTGCCGGTCACAAATTGCGATGCTGCAGCGATAGAACCGAAGGTTGGATTGCTGATTGCCGGAATACGATCCCGCCCGACGGCTGCGTTGCCGAAACCGGAAATAATTGTCTCGAACGGCACCGACGCTCGGGCGAAATCCGTATTCGGCCATTCAAACTGCCAAATAGCCGGGTTGGCGCGGGCGCCGGGCGCCGCGAATATCAGGGAGGCCACCAGGCAAGCGACCAATGCAAGCCCCAGGCTTAAACCGGTCACCCAAACTCGTCGCGAATTGTCAGTAGAAACAGCCTTTGTCGTAATCATACTATCCACCATAGAAACGCCTCAAAAGATTTCCTCTTGGCTGAATATGGAACTGCTGAGAACGTCTTGAAATTCACTCCGCGTCACATGTACGTGACCGATTTAGTCCGCCCAACCAAGGCGCCACGCAGACTGGCCTAACCCGAGGGGCTAAAACCTAGCTAAAACCCATGCCGACTTAAGAGGTGACGCATCTGGCTATATGTCAGGCCGAGGCGGCTGGCGGCGGCCCGCCGATTATGCCGGGTCGCAGCAAGAGCATGCTCGACCATTTCTCGCTCGAGCGCACCGACCGCCTCTTTTAGGTCAAGCCTCCTTTCTGTTTGTTTCTCCGGCGTCGAGTCTTTTGTTTCGACTGGTTCGCAGACCGGCCGATAGGGGCTGTCGAACGGATCGATTATGATTGTGTCGACCAGCATTTCTCCTGTCGCGGAAGAGACAGCGCGCTCAACAACATTCTTCAATTCACGAATATTTCCGGGCCAATGATATTTTTCCAGCTGCGCCAAGGCCGCCTTGGTGAACCCCGAAAAAGTCGGTCGCCCGAGGTCCGACGCCATGTTTTTGGCAAACACCCAAGCCAACAATGTTATATCGTCGCCCCGCGCCCGCAATGGCGGCAATGTAATGACATCGAAGGCAAGCCGATCAAGCAGATCAGAGCGAAACTGACCACGTGCCGCCCGGGCCGGAAGGTCAATATTGGTCGCGCCGATGAGCCGAACATCGACAGACAGAGTTTCATTTCCTCCAACCCGCTCAAATTCGCCATATTCGACGGCACGCAGAATTTTCTCCTGCACGGCAAGGCTGGCGCCGGAAATTTCATCAAGAAAAAGCGTGCCGGTATCGGCAAGTTCGAACCGCCCAATACGTCGGCGGTCGGCCCCGGTGAAAGCACCCGCCTCGTGACCAAACAGCTCGCTTTCAACCAGGGTATCGGCGATGGCCGCACAATTGGTTTTGACAAACGGCCTCTCCCACCGTTGGGAGAGGTAATGCAGTCGGGCCGCAGCGAGTTCCTTGCCGGTCCCGCGCTCGCCAACAACCAAGACCGGCCGATCGAGGGGGGCCGCACGCGAAATCTGTTCAAGCACGTCGAGAAACGACGGCGCCTCACCGATCGGCTGGGGGATGTCATTTTGCTGGGTGGATTCGACCATATTTCCTCTTGGCAAATGAACTACGAAAAATTAACACATTTTGCTATTTTTAGCAATTATTGTTAAATTTTATCACATCAGAAGAATAGATGATCACACATTAAATAGCGATATTTCAAGGCGTTACACTTTTTCAATCAAACTGGCACGGGTTCTGCATTGTTTAGGGTAGGCCCCATGTTCGGGCATCATCAAATGGAGAAAATTTTGCCATGTACCAGACCGACCCCCAGGCCGACCCCCAGGTCGATACAAAAGCCCCAACCGACTTCTGGGCGCGGCTGATTGCCTATATCCGCAGCCGGCGTACCGATCATTGGATCATGTTTGCCGCAGGCCTGATCATCGGCGCGATATTCGGCTAACCGGCCTCACACCCCAACCCCACCTTTGCAGGAGATTTTTGAAATGGGCATTTTTTCACGCATGAGTGACATCGTGAATTCCAACTTGAACGCCATGCTGGATCGGGCCGAGGAGCCACAAAAAATGGTTCGCTTGATGATCCGCGAGATGGAAGACACATTGATTGAAGTTCGCTCGCAAGCGGCGCGCACGATTGCCGAGCGCAAGGAGATCGACCGGCGCACCGGGCAGCTCGATCGCGCTGCCGCCGAATGGGACCGGAAAGCTGAAATGGCCGTCACCAAAGGCCGCGAAGATTTGGCCAAGGCCGCCCTGGCGGAAAAAGCAAAACTGGTCGCGGCGCTGGACGCTTTGCAGGCGGAATTGGACCAGCTCGAAGACGCGATGTCGGCCCATAGCACCGACATTGCTCAGCTCGACGCCAAATTGGTCGAGGCGCGAGCCAAGGAACAGGCCTTGCTTTCCCGCCATGTAACCGCAAAATCCCGCTTGAAGGTCCGCAAGCAGCTCAACCAAAAACGGGTCCGCGATGCTTTTTCGCGGTTCGAAGCGATGGAACAGCGGCTTGATCGAGCCGAAGGTGAAGTCGAAGCTTACGATCTCGGTCAGCGCAAAACACTGGCCGAAGAACTTGCAGATATCGAAACCGAAGACGATATCGAAAAAGAACTGGCGGCGATCAAAGCGCGCTTAGCCGGCAAAAAGAAAACCGGCGCGCCGGTCCACGAAGAAACCGACTGAACATGGCGTCAAATATGAATAGTCTAGTGAAAGCGAGGCAATAGATGAGCTCCATGGTCTTTGTTTTAGCTATCATCTGTTTAACGGTGGTTGTGCCTGTGTGGATCGTCTTCCACTACGTCACAAAGTGGCGTCAATCGAAACGACTGACCGGAGAGGACGAAGCCCTCCTCGGCGAGCTATACCAAACTGCGGAAAAGATGGAAGAGCGCATTCGAACGCTGGAACGAATTTTGGACGCAGACTTACCGGGATGGAGAGACAAATTATGATGGCGCGGTCTCGCCCAAGCCGCACCCGTCTCTACAGAAATTCGCGAGAGGGCCGAATTTGCGGTGTCATAGCCGGGCTGGCGGATTATCTCGGCATCAATGTTTCGCTACTGCGCCTCGCTGTCATCGGTGCCTGCTTCTTTTTTGCCGGGCCGGTTGTCATTGGCTATATCATTCTTGCGATCGCCCTCGACGACTTGCCGGGAGACTTATACGGATCCAAAGAAGAGAAAGAATTTTGGCGCGACGTCCATACCGAGCCAAGCGGCACAACGAAGGGACTCAGGCATAAATTCCGCAATATCGAACGACGGCTGCGGGAATTGGAGGCCCTGGTTACCTCATCACAATATGAATTGCGGCGTAAATTTCGAGATATAGAGGACGATTAATGTGGCACTCGTGTTGGCTGGCTATATCCGGGCCGGTTCCGGCCCGCGCAATTGAAAATTGACGCAGATGCCGGCGGCATCTCCAGCCGACAGGTCGGATGCTTTTAAGCTGCACCGAGCCACGTCATCTGGGCCACCTTCGTAAAACCCGCAATGGCGACATGTGCCAAAGCCCTGCCCAAGACCGGCGTCCTGGAACCACTCCATCAGTGTGGCCAAATTTTGCGTAATCGCCGCCACTGCCGCCGGTTCGACCGAGTCAACAATGCGCTCGTCAATATCGCGCAACGGATCTTGGGCCAAAAGATCTGCACCGGCGTCGGTCAATTCAAGATAAACCACCCGCCGATCCGCCGCATTGGTTACCCGGGTCAAGTATCCTTTTTTCTCAAGGGCTTGCACTGTTTGGCTGGCTGTTCCACGGGTGGCTCCGAGATATTTTGCCAGGGCCCCCGGCGTCCTCGACGGACGGTTCGCCCGCCCAATAAATCGCAGCGCTTCCCATTGGGCCGGGTTCAGCCCGTGACTAAATTGGGCCCCGCGCGTCCAGCGCCCCAGGCAATCGAGAAGATCGGCAATATTGAATACCGATCCATAATCTGCGTTCGGAGCCATCATCCACTTCCTTGTACCGCCGACACATAATTGTATCGACTCGCTAATATAACTTGCGGCACACTTGGCCGAAGATATATTATAGCGACTCACTACATTTAATACTCGATCCTGCGGCTGCAGGTAACGCCTATAGGTCAATATAGGCCTGTACCGCCATCAGTCAAAAGACCACCGGCCGAGAGCCTGCGTTAAAGAGAAATGGAAAATTCATGTCATTAACCGGCGCCAGAGAAACAGACCGCGCATCCCGCCGCTTCATATCGGCCTTGATGGCCGAACCGCTGCTGGAACGCCAAAATGAATTTGAACTAGCCCGAGCCTGGCGTGACCAGGGCGATGTCGAGGCGCTGCACAAATTGGTGCGCCCCTATGGCCGCTTTGTCGTTAAAATCGCCTGGCGCTTTAGCGGTTACGGCCTGCCGGTCGGCGACCTCATCCAGCACGGGAACATTGGGATGATGGAAGCGGCGGCCCGCTTCGATCCGGACCGGGAGGCGCGATTTTCGACCTATGCGTCCTGGTGGATCATGGCCGCCATCCAAGACCATATTTTGCGCAGCACCTCGATTGTTCGGGTGGCAACAACCCCGGCCCAGCGACGGCTATTTTTTAATTTGCGCCGATTGCGGGCCAAAATCGCCGGGCGTAACAGCCGCAATGGCGGCAAATTAACCACCGACGATTATCAAGAAATTGCCGCGGCGCTGGATGTTAAACCAAGCGACGTCGAACATATGGAAATTCATCTCGGGGCGCCAGATATGTCGCTCAATATTCCCATTAGTGGCAGCGACGAAACGGGCAGCACCCAAATCGAGTTTCTCGCCACCGACGAGCCAACACCCGAAGACGTCGCGACCCAAACCCTTGATCGCCAGACCCAAGCAAATATGATTAATACCGCCCTTGATCAGCTTGACCCGCGCGAACGCGAAATCATCGAGAAGCGGTTTCTCGAAGAAGACAAGAAAACGCTGGCCGATATCGGTGTCGGATTTGGCGTCTCGAAAGAACGCATACGACAGCTTGAGGCGCGCGCATTAGAGAAGTTAAAAACCCTGCTTGAGCCAAATTTGGGACCAGGTGCGATTGGTGAATTGAGCAACTAGTCCGGTCGTTGTATCTTGGTGAAAATTCCCAAGAACTTTACCGGATAAATTCATGACCAGAGGCCCCGCGACCCCAACCGGCAGCTATCCCCGCACCCGTATGCGCCGCAATCGACGCCACGATTGGCTGCGCCGCATGGTGCGCGAAAACAATCTGACCCCCGACGACTTCATCTGGCCGATTTTCGTCCAAGAGGGCGATCAAGCCGAGACCCCGATCACCACCTTGCCCGGTGTCAGCCGGATGTCTGTCGCCCGCGCCGTCGAGGCCGCGGGCGAGGCAAAAGCCCTCGGCGTTCCCTCAATCGCCATCTTCGGTGTGATCGACAGCGCCCTCAAAACACCACTTGCCGAGGAAGCGTGGAACCCGGAAAACCTTATTTGCCGAACCGTCGCGGCAATCAAGCAGGTCCATGGCGATATGGGCATCGTCTGCGACGTCGCCCTCGACCCCTTTAATTCCGACGGCCATGACGGCATTGTACGCGACGGCCAAGTGGCCAATGACGAAACGATTGAGGCGCTGGTTCGCCAGTCAATTGTCCAGGCCCAGGCCGGCTGCGACATCATCGCCCCGTCGGACATGATGGACGGGCGCATCGGTATTATCCGCGACGCCCTCGACGATGAGGGGTTTGAGCATGTGGCGATCATGTCCTATGCGGCCAAATATGCATCGGTCTTTTACGGCCCGTTCCGCGACGCCGTCGACAGTGCGGGATTTTTGAAAGGCGCGGGCAAGGATACCTATCAAATGGATCCGGCCAATACCGACGAAGCCTTACGCGAAGTTGCCCTGGATATCGACGAGGGCGCCGACATGGTGATGGTCAAGCCCGCCCTGCCCTATCTCGATATCATCGGACGGATCAAGCAGCGGTTCGGCGTGCCGACATTCGCCTATAATGTCAGCGGCGAATACGCGATGATCAGCTTTGCCGCCCAGGCGGGGGCCTTTGACCGCGACCAGGCAATGATGGAGGTCCTGACCTCGTTCAAACGCGCCGGCGCCGACGGCATTCTGACCTACTTTGCGCCGGATGCGGCCCGGCTCATGGCTGATATGTAGAGGGCGGGCATGTAGCGGCAAAAAAAGCCAACGCCGCCCGGTCGTGCCAGGGCAGCGCACTGCCCACACCATGAAACCCGACATGACCGCCGCCCCTTGTCTCGCAATAGGTCAGCATCGGCGCGTCGCGCCATGGATAGGCGCGATACTGCGCCACCGGAACCCAGGGATCATTGTCGGCGTGAATGAGTAGGGTCGGCTTGGCGATCTTGGCTAGAAACCCAGCCGCCGAAGACCGGGCGTAATAATCCTGCGCCCCGGCAAAGCCAAATGCCGGTGCCAGCCACTGATCATCGAGCTCCCATATGGTGCGGGCCGCCAAGACCGCCCGGCGGCCTTCAGCCGAGACACGCGCGCCCGGTTCAAGAGTTTGGGTTTTAAGCCGCTTCAATAACCAGCGATGATAGAGCCAGTTGCGGGGCCGCAGCATATGGGCGCTTGTCGCGCTGAGATCGATCGGCGCCGAGACCGATACCGCTGCACGAAGGTGCGACAAGCCGCCGGTCTCACCAAGATATTTCAGCATCAAATTGGCGCCCAGGGAATAGGCCAGGGCAACGACCCCATTCGCCGTAAACCCAGGCAGCACACCCTCCAATTGCGTCAGCACCGCGCCAAGGTCGGCGCTTGCCCCCGCATTATAATGGCCGCCACAGGTCAGCCGGGACGCCCCGGCCCCCCTGAGATTGAGCCGCAACACCGAATAACCTGCGTTTAGAAATATCAATGCCGACCGGCGGATATGGACCCCATCCTCGCACCCGGTCAGCCCGTGGATAATGACAACCCCCGGGCGCCCCAGGTCCGGCGGCGTCATATGAGCGGTGCCCGTCAGCCGGTCACCGGACCCATCGGCGGCATCAAACGCGACGCCAAGCCCCGGCCAAGGACCCAATGCAACGCGCGGCTGAACCAGATAATTACGCAATGTCTGCAGATCACCTCCCAGCCACGGCAAACGGGCGGCGAAAGGAGGCGGGCCGACGCGATTTTGTCTTGCGGGCGTACATACGGATTGAGCCATCGCGCCATACTATAGCGATGAAGGCGCCCAAGCCGAAAACAATACCACGCCGCAATTCTCG
>JAJFIX010000044.1 GCA_021774575.1 Alphaproteobacteria bacterium
TCAGATCCCTGTCATCTGGGATTCATTTCGTCACCTTAAGATGACGTTTCTGAGGTGAACTTTAAAAGGAGAGCATCATGAAATCAATCAATCGCGTTCAACTATTGGGACATTTAGGCAGTGATCCGGAAATGAAGACAAGCGACAAAACCACCATCGCCAATTTTTCACTGGCGACCTCTTGCTTGAAAGAAACGGGCGAAGAGATCGTAAATTGGCATCGTGTCGTAGCTTACGGGAAACTGGCAGAGCGTTGTTCCGAGAAGCTCAAAAAGGGAAGTCCGCTTCTTCTTGATGAAGGTCATTTAGAGACCCATCATTGGGAAAAAGACGGCATCAAGTTTGAGCGAACCGTCGTCGTTGCCGATAAGCTGATCTTTTTGCCGCAATACAGCGAAAAGAGTCGTCATGCGGATGACCAACAATCAGGAGCGACGCCTTCCCAACAAGAGAGCCGTGCTCAAGAAGAAAAAAGCGAAGAAGAACCCACAGCAAGCGATCGGCAAATTTGGAAGATCAGAAAACTGCTTGAGACCAAGGGCCATTCTAAAGCAGAGATTGCTGAACTTCTTGAACCGGTAAAAACCAAAAAGCAGGCGACCCTGACCATTGACCGCCTGACTAAGGAGGAGAACAAAGAAACAGCCGCAGCTCAATAGTCCTTAGATCATCAAGACTGCTCTTTTTAGAGCACCGCATCCTGTCACTGGCGGAGAACAAAAACCACTGCCGACAGGAGCGGTGGTTTATTTCCTGAATGAATTGGAGGTAAAAGAGCGATGGAAGTGAATGAATTTGTTGCAGTCACGACCGAAACGATCGAGTGTCGACGTTGCGGAAACTTGGAAGAAGATGCATCGTGCAATCATGCCACAACAGACGAGCTGTCCGCGGCTGTGTCGATTTTAGAACAGCGCCGGCGTCGGAAAACACGACCGACCTGGACTCTGTTGGGCACGGTCGTCTCACAGAACCACAACGGAAGCTATTCATTAAATCGTTTATCGGATGGCTCATTTGGCTGTAGTTGTATGTCATTTCTTTCAAACAATGGCTTACGCGAGAAAAACCTACCAAACCATGGAAGCTTTCCGATTTGCAAACACTTGTCCGACTATCTCGATCATCAAAACCGTCTTCCCGACCACGGAGATCATCGGACAATCAAAGCTCCCTCAGAGTGGCAAAGTGCTTTTTTAAAGAACTTATGCATTTTGCCACACGAGAAACTCTCTTCGGAACAAGCCTATTTTATTATTGATCAGCTGCTCCGAAAACAAGGGGTTTCTTATGTGGAGTTGGAGGGACTCTTAAAAAACAAGGGACGTTTTTCAGTTCTACCGACCTATGCCTTCGGCATTGAGCTGGAAGGAACGCACATTGCGCGTGAGCGATTGGGACAAGAACTCAATCGCGCGGGGATCCTTTCGGAAACCGAGCACTACAACCATGGCCTTCGAAATCTGTTTAAGATCACGACCGATGCGACGATCAGGGGACCGCATCCTTTTGAGCTGGTTTCTCCGAAACTTTTTGGCGCAGAAGGATTCAAAACCCTCTCAAAGGTCTGCGAAATCGTCAAACAGCTCGGTGGACAAGTGAATCGCAGCTGCGGTCTTCATGTCCATATCGATGCCTGGAATTTTGATATCGCCGACGTTCGCAGGCTGATCCGCGTGATTTGGAGGATTGAGCAACCGGTACTGCACTTCTTGATTCCTCAATCGAGGAGAAATGGACAGTACAGCCGTGCGGTGACAGAAGAATTGGTTCGGAAAATCAACCGTATGAGAAGCATCGAATCGCTCGCGCGTATCCAAAGTCGCTACTTTTCCATTAACTTAGCGGCTTGGTTTCGTCATCGGACCTTTGAGTTTCGAAATCACAGCGGCACCTTTAGTGAGATGAAGGTCATTTCCTGGATCGTATTCATTCTTATGTTGATGGATGCCGTCAAGCGGGGCATGGATGCCTCCGATGTGAAGCCCACCTGGCCAGATCTTGCTGAGGCAATCGGTTTAACCAACGGCACTTCGTTGATTGAACGTGCGCACAGGTATTTGACCGCTCGGAATGAAAAGTGGCGCTCTGCTTCTTGAGGCGGAATGAAGGAGGTGAGCATCAGAGCATGGCAACGATACATGAATTTGGTGCTCGGGGGAATTAGCCTGGAACAAGACGGTATTTTAGAGATGGTTGTGATGAAACCAGAAATTTAAAAAAGGGGAGCCGGCAGGCTCCCCTTTTTTTTTGCTCAAAAATGGGCACTCGCACAAACGTACGGATATATGCTGTACAATGTGGCCCTGCTCTGCTATCCTCAAAGGGACAATTAGAGGAGGCAGGAGCAAACCATGGCCACATCACGCATAGATATGAGAATCGACGAATCCGTAAAAGCGGCGGCGGAAAAGGCCGCGGCACTCCAGGGCATGAAAAGCCTTACCGAATATGTTGTGCGACTGATTGAAACCGACGCACAACGCGTCATTAAAGAACACGAAACGATTAAACTCAAAGACAGCGTATTCGATCGTTTTATGGAGGCCTGCGACGCAGCGCAATCACCCCATCCCAAACTGCGAAAAGCACTGGAAAGCTTCAAAGCCAAAGGCATGGCCTAAGACGTAGAATGAGACCCTCCACTGTATTTGTAGAGCTCGACAAGAAGATCCACAACCGGAAGTCCTTTGACTGCGGGAATGAGGCACTGAATGTCTTTTTGATTCGATTTGCTGCAAGACACCGGGAGGCCGGAATTAGCCTGACGATGGTCCTCCCGGCGCAGGAAAATGAAGCCGATATTTGCGCGTATTATACCTTGTCTCACACCGAAATTGAGCGCAAGACCTTGTCTGTGCCCTTCGCAAAAAAGTTGCCTCACTATCCGATTCCAGTCCTGCTGCTGGCCCAGCTCGCCGTAGATCATACGCTCCAAGGACAAGGACTGGGGAAACTCACACTGATCCGAGCCTTACGACATTGCTACGAAATCAATGCCCACCTGCCATCATACGCGGTTGTACTGGATCTGATCGGCGAAGGGGTGCAGCATTTCTATGTGCAATATGGGTTTCAATCCCTTGAAGTGCGCAAGGGTCGGACGCGGCTGTTTCTACCCATGAAAACGGTTGAGGCCTTATTTATTTGATGTTAATGTGAAAATGGTGGTATCGCTCAAAAAGTGAGCGCTCATTTCAATAAGAGGTAACGATATGTTCGATCTACTGATTACTTTGGTTCCTATCGGGATCGCATTTCTTGTGCTGCTGTTTTTTATTCCGTCTTTTAGGAAACGCGTAGGAATCAGGAATCTTTCTCCTAAAGAAAGGAAAGATTGGAATGACGAAGGTTTAGAAGAAGAGGGGTGGTCTTGGGACGAAATGGGCCCAGGCGGAATGTTCTATGAAGATCCGCTTATCTCACTGTATGGTCACGATGATCGAACATCGGATGACCACTTTCGAGACTAAAAAATCAGATCAATTTTTCTCTTTTATTTTATTCATAAATTCCTTGGCTTCCTCGAAAGTCTCCCCGATTCCACTGCTGGCTCCAAATGAAAATTCCGTCTTTCCCTGCGCTAGCTCATCCGTTCCTCTCGTGAGTTGATAAAGGCTTTCTGAATAAAGATTTGAAAACTGTTCTTCATTAACTTCTCCGCTTGTTGTCGCCTGTTCCATCGCGCTGGATTGCAGACGGCGAATTGTTCCGTAGTACAAATCGAAGTTTTGTTCTTCTACATTTCTTCTGCCGAGACCCACGGCAGCAGAAGCCCCGGCTTTAATTCCGAAAAGACCGTCCGTTACAGCCTTTCCTGGGTTACTCAGATTTAATTGTCCTTTCCCTCCCACTTCCGAAAAACTCATGATTTTTCCCGTTTTACTCACTTTTTCACTCAAAGATCTCGCCAAAGCCCCGGCCTGAGCCGTCTCTTCCTGTTCTCTTGCGGCAACTGTAGGAGCGGACGAAATCCGTTTCCCCAGAGATCCATCCTTAGCAAGTGCCGCACTTTGCATTGTCGCTGGCGAAATTTCGGGACCACGGGAAAAGCGTTGTGTGCTGACGTCTTCTTGGGTTTCTCTGAGTCCGGAGCTTTGTGTAGACAAGTCATATGCTTCCGACTTCCCTCCAGCTGTCGAATGGGCCATTGAGATCATGCCGGTGGAAGGATCCAAGGCGAAGCCTGCTTGATCACCGGTTTGCGCCTGGAAGTTCTCGTATCCCGCATTGTGCATGTGACGGCTCAGGTTTTGGGCCATGCCTTCATTGAGGGTCACGGTATCCTGACCATGGCTTTGCTGAAGGTAAGCGACATAACCTTCCATGTCGTTTTGGTGCTGCATGAAACCTAGCGCAGTGGCCATCTGTTCTCTCACTTGAAATTTTGAAGCCTCGTTCATGGTCTTTCCGCGTCCTGAAGCGACCAAACCGCTATCTCCTAAGGCATTGTGTGCCTGAGCTTCCCCAATCTTAGCCAATGCCTCAATATGACCGCGATATTGTGCGGCCGAACTGGGATCAAAACCATGTGTGCCCATCTTTTCCAGGAGTGCAGCACTTTGCTCGTTGTGATAGGTAGACATGGCTGTGAACATTGAAGAACTGTCGCCTTGGAAATATTGATCGGCCACTTGTTGCTGTACTGAGGCCTCACTGAATAGACGGGTATTTCGCATGCCCGATTGGAAGTTCGCAAAGTCTTTGATGTCGCCCTTGAATCCCTTTTGTTGAGCGCCTTGAAAGGCCTGCTCATATCCCTCCAGATCACCAAATCGTTGGCCGAGTCCAATCTTCTGGGCAAATTGCTCGGCAGTGGCCATAGCCTGCACGTTATTCATTCCATCTTGCTTGAAATGCTGATCAGCGAAGCCTCTAAATTCTTGCGACTGAGCGAATCCCTGCGCATATTCTTTGTTTTTCATCGCTTGGAGCACCCCAAAAGGCTGTGTTCCCGTTTGCGACGCGGACTGAAATCCCGCGACCCCACTGCCCTTAAACATCGTGGTCTGTGCCCGAGAGGCGCCCGCTACACCCATCCCCGAAGCGTTTCCAACATCTTGCATTCCCTTGCTTGCTCCAACCGCGCCCTGACTTTCAGTCATGCCAGTCTCGAACGCAAGCTCTTGATTTCCCAAACCGCCTCCGCTCCCGACATTCCTGGCCATCTGGTTGGAACGGGCCGAAATTCTCTGCGAAAAATCGAACTTGTGGGCATTGTCCATCACTGGGGGTGCGGCTTCTAGGGCATTCTGATTTTGAGCCTGTCCTTCGGGTGTAACTGTGTCGGTTCCTGCTTTGGGACCTGTACTTTGCGGGATGGCCATTGAACCGCCCGCGAACATCGCGAGAGCGTGTCCCCCAAACTTGAACAAACCATAGGAAATCACAGTGGCAAGCATCAAGCCTTTCCAACGGACAGCGCTAAATGCGGCGAGTGATTTTAAGGATGAGGTGCCGAAATTTGAGATGGCCGTCAAACCCAATTGATGTTGGCGCACCTCTTCAAAGGCTTTAAGAGAGGCATCCAGCGCGAACTGATGTAAAATAGCATCCGTAACACCCCATGCCGTCAGCCAGACAAAGAATCCCACTTGAAGTCCAATGGCTCTACCCAGAATTGGGGTGGGAATGAAGATAGAAAGAAATGGCACAAATCCGATCACAAATGCAGTTGAAGCAGCGCGAGCAATCGGAATCCATTCATTCGCCGTAATCCCCGAGGCGGTCATGGCTGTGCCTGCATTTCGGGATGCCAAGACCTTGATGGCATTATCCCGACTACTGGACAGAATGACATTTGAGAGCTCCTGGGCGATGACGGTCTGTCGGAAAACCTGTGTGACACTGAAGGATGCACCTTCGAGCCAGGTCACAAGATTTCCAAACATGGCCCTGCACTGGTTATATTCACTGGGGATGGTCGGATCAAAACCGACGTCTGCACAGCGGGCACGCGTGGCATTTTCCAGTTGCGTCGGATTCGTGATTTTTGTCCGAATGAGCGTAAACGCTTGTTCGCAGGACATTGACTCGCCGCGGCGCCTTGAAAGGGTGTCTTCGTAATAGGTCGTAAAAAGTGCAGGGCTTGCGGCTTGGTCAAAAAGCGGCAGAAAATCACTATTGTTCGCGAGCTGATTGATGGTCAAAGTTGATCCGGGACGCTCAAGTTCGAAAAAGACACAACTCTTGATGTATTTCTGAAGTGATTTGTGGAGATATTGGTCGGAGAGGACGATCCCGCCGGCAGACATATTCAAGAGCATGTCAAAGCCGATGCCGCCCGCTTGTTGCTGAAAACCCACCGGATCGGCCGATGCGGAAACCATGTCGACCAATCCCCGTTCAACGAGATTCAGTGTGCCGGCGAGAAGAACCAGCCCGTCTGGGACACCACCCACAGGCTGATATTGATTCTTGACCGGATCGTAAATGTGAAGCGTGCCGCGTGGAATGATGAAGGCGTGGTAAATCATGACCCCGAGAAGTACGGGCAATGCCCAGGAAAAGATGCCTGCTTTTGCCCCAGTGGCTGCGCGAGCATAGACCGAGGCGACGCCAAACAGGATGCCCATCGAAATCACCGTGACAAACAATCCCATGTAGGCCCCGTCGCTGAAAATAAGCGCAACTTTTCGGAACGCTCCTACGCTGGCGTCAAAACCATTGTAGGTATAGTATTCCATATCTAAAGCATAGACTGCCCTCGGCGCTAAGATGAATAAAGGAAGCAGGGCAAGCACATGAAATACGCTGAAAAATACAATGACAAGATCAGATTGCAGATTCTTTTCGGACTTAAAATGCTTTGAACGGATCACGATGATCGTTCCTCCAATCGGATCTCGACGATGCCGTTGTTGCATCCCGTATTGGCTTGTTTGTCAAAGACACAAGCCTTCTCGTTCATACTTCTAAAATTAGCGATCTAGAATGCCTCTTGCCATGGAGGGTGAGAAAGCGCCTGAAAGTTCCGATGCGGCGATTCGATCAAATTGTTCCATTCTATGCACGATCTGCGAGACCGTATTGATTTCCACGGCCAAGGCCGCATAGGCCGTTTGCAGGTTTCCGATGGAACCGTAGAGCCCTTGTGCCAATTGTTCGACACCTTCAACCGCTGGCATCAGAAGCGCCATTTGGCAGCTTGTTGTCGTCTCTCCGCCTTGACGAGATAGCACCGATCGCGCGGTATGGATGTGTTGTAAGACAAGATTGTAAAGGTCAGACATCATGCCGAAAGCATAGGCCCGCGCTGCCAGGTTCGAATACATACTGATCACGGTTCCCTCTTGATTTGAGACGATCGCGACTTTCAGAGCGTTGAAAATAGGCAAGGGGGTTGTGTCGATAAAATTTTGTTCAAAGGGAAGATGAGGAATCCCAAGTTTCATATTTCTTGCAATACCCCGCATGGTTGTCCCGATCCACTCCGTGAGATTGACGTTCGTGTCGGAGGCACGAACACAATTTCCCCCACTCGCTGGACGAAGATATACATTCCCAGAAAAGAAATTTTCAAAACTGTCCGGCTTGTTTTGTTCGCAAGGCGTTAGCGAGACAGGCTTCGTGTGGCCGCCCACGGCTTCGATTCGAATGTCACCCACAAAACCTCGCGCGAGATCGATGTATTCCCTTGGATAGCCCTTCTTTTCCGAAATCACCTGCAACACGGTTTTTCCTGGCGTGCCGAATATTTCTCGGATCGGGGCAGGACAAGCAGCGATTTGATCTCCATCATCTACCGTTGGTGTATTGTCGTTACTTGTCCAAATGTCATTCAGTTCTTGTTTGAGGTCCGAGATACCGGTCCCCATGACAAAATCACTTTCTGCTTCCGCTCTGACTTGGGCGTTGTCGGTAAAGGGGCTAAAGGCTTTCGCCACCATCACTTTAGAGGCCTTGCAGTCGTCAAACTGAAGACTGTTGAGTTGGTTTGCGATGGCCTCTGCAGACTTCACTGCTTTGATGCACTGTTCACACAAAACGCTCAGCGAAAGGTCCAAGGCAATAAACGGGGCGGCGGTGAGGATATTCTGGGCCTTACTGACCAAGTAGTTGGCATCCAAAAAAGAAAAACCACCCATAAAGACATCGATGCCACCACATCCCGCTTTAATCTTCGGAGGCGTCACGGAAAGTAAGTAGTCATTCGAAGTATACAAGCGGGCTGAAAACCCGCCGCCATTAAAATACCCCCGTTTTTGGCCTTCGAAATAGCCCGGGGAGGTCTCAGTCCTTTGAGCAACCCAGTCGTCGATATATCCGGAATGGGCAGGGTAAGGAGAGAGGAGAAGAAATATCAGGATTACGCTGCAAATTAAGTGCTTCATCACTATGCCTTTAGAATGGGAAAGTGTTGCTTGATTCTGAAGCGGTTGAACCAGCGCAGACGCTCCAAATTGTTCAGAAAGTGCTCAGCAAGTGCAGGCTTCATCAATACCCTTTGCGTGCTGCGTGCGTTGCACACCTCCAGGCCCAACTCAAAATAGTCTCGCTTCCAGCAAGCCGTATCTTTCCGTGACTTAAGGGTCCGGTGTGGTTTCACCTGGATGTGAAACAGGCCTTTTTGTTCCAGGGTCTTTTTGAGGTCCGCGAACAAACGGAAGAGTGCCCGATCAATTTTGTATTCACGGACTTCAACGCCATGAAGATGGGTTTGCATGCCGTAGTAGAAAAAGAATTTGGCGATGCAGCTGCGGTGATTGCCGTCGCTGTCGACATAGAAATTCCCGTCCAGTTTGATGTAGCTCATGGTGGGTTCTTTTTTCTTGGTTTCGAGGTAATAATTGGGATTGCTCTCAAGCAGGGGCAGATTGAGGTGCATGCGTTTCCCTTTTTCAAGTAATTCAAGCCAGGTCATACCCTGGTAGTCGGGGTGTTTCGTTCCGAGGACTTCGAAGATATTGATGCTTCCTTCTGAACACCAGTATTCTTCAAGCGCAAAGCCCTTGAGCCCTTCAAACCCTTCCTTGTCGAAGGCTTTGATTCTATCGTTTGCAAATTCTGGCGGCTCGGACCGTGCTTTATTGAGTAGTTTGCTTTGCACGCTGCGA
>JAJFIX010000045.1 GCA_021774575.1 Alphaproteobacteria bacterium
GATCTTGGCCCGGCTTGCCATGACCGAAACTGGACTCGGGCAACCGACATTAACTCTCAGTCAGGAATTAGCCTTCGACGCGGCCGTACATCTTGGAACCCTGGCGGCCATGATTGTCTATTTTAGAGCGGATATCGCCACCGCAATTGCCGGATTGTTCGATTTGGCGGCGCGCCGCCGGTCCGCGCGCGCGCAGCTCTCCGTTAATTTGATCATTGCCAGCATACCCGTCGGCGTCGTCGGGTTCGTCGCCAAAGACTCAATCGAAATATTGCTGCGCGACCATGACCTTATATTGCCGGTAATCGCCGCGACGACCTTTGGCTTTGGTGCTGTGCTTTATCTTGCCGACTTCATCGGGGCGCGTCGCCAAATTAAACGTGACGACGAAACGCCGTTATCGGCATGGGCGGCGCTCTTCGTCGGTTTGACCCAAACCCTGGCGCTCATTCCGGGGACCAGCCGGTCGGGCGTTACCATTTCGGCGGCACGCTTGCTCGGGTTGCCCCGAACCGAGGCAACCCGGTTCTCCCTATTATTGTCGGGGCCGGCCATTTTCGGCGCCTTTTTGCTGCTAGGGCGCGATGTTCTCCAAGCACGTGATTTCGCCTTCGGCGGCGACGCTCTGCTCGCCATGGTATTTGCATTTGTTGTAGCCTTGGCCGCCATTGCTATTTTAATGCGCTGGGTCGCCCGGGCTTCGTTCACACCATTTGTGATCTATCGCCTCATCCTCGGCCTCGTACTTGGCGCGATTTATGTTCTTGGGTTTTGACATGCGGATTTTGACAAGCGACGCCAGGTCAGATAACCGATAGGGCAAATCCCATCCAGCAAGGAGCATCCACGTGAGCGGGCAAGGCCAGATCGATATTCAGTTACACCAGGAAGACTTGCCCGCCGGGCTCGATTTCGGCGGGTCAGTCGCCGTCGATACCGAAACGATGGGGCTTAATATTCACCGAGACCGGTTATGCCTGGCCCAGCTTTCAGCCGGCGACGGTACAGTCCATTTGGTGCAATTCCAAACCGGTGCCTACGAAGCGCCAAATTTGGTTGCGGTTCTAAACGACCCGAAAGTAACCAAAATTTTTCACTTCGCCCGGTTCGATATTGCCGTGCTGCGGCGCCATTTCGGCATCGATAGTATGCCGCTCTACTGCACAAAGACAGCATCTAAGCTGTGCCGCACCTCGACCGACCGCCATGGCCTAAAAGACATATGCCGGGAGTTGCTCGGCGTCGATATCTCCAAACAACAGCAAACCTCGGACTGGGGCGCGGGCAAGCTCAGTAAAGATCAGCTCCAATATGCGGCATCCGACGTCTTGTTCTTGCACGACCTGAAGACCAAATTGGACGGGCTTTTAGAACGCGAAGGCCGAACAGAATTAGCGGCCGCTATTTTCGCCAGCCTGCCGACCCGTGCTTGGGCCGACCTCGCCGGCTGGGACGATATCGATATATTTGCCCATTGAAACAATCGTCACCACCCCCTTAGGTCCCAGAAATGTTGACGTTTTGACCAATCAACCCCATACTTATGGCCCCTGCCTGAGAACCGAAACTTGGCCTCCGAAAACCCCGTAAAAACACCGTATATCGGTGACACAGGGTCAGCATGAGGGGTGGGCATACTGAAGATAATTGCATATTTACCCGTCGCTGACGGGTTTAACCTGGGATATATCAGGCGTGACAACAGATAGGCCAACAGCCGAAACCGGTGAATTAATTCACGAGGCGGGCAATGGCGGCACCTCGGTGCCCGCTGAAACGACCGCTAATGGGCGCGACGAGCACAGCGGGCAACGCGACATCGACGCTGGCCGTCGTGTTTTAACCATAGAATCCAAGGCCCTTGAGCAATTGGCGGGCGCGCTGGACAGCACGTTCATTACTGCCCTCGACATGCTCACTGGCGCCCAAGGCCGTATTATCGTCACCGGCATGGGTAAAAGTGGCCATGTCGGCAATAAAATTGCCGCAACTCTCTCCTCGACTGGAACGCCGGCCTATTTTGTCCATCCGGCAGAAGCGAGCCATGGCGATCTCGGAATGATCGTGCGCGGCGATGTTGTGCTGGCGATCAGCAATTCGGGTAACACCGCCGAACTCGGGGATATTCTGGGCTATTGCAAACGCCTAACCATCCCCATCATTGCCATCACCGGACAGTCGAAAAGCATTCTTGGTGAAATGGCCGATTGCGCCCTGGTCCTGCCGCCAATGACCGAGGCCTGCCCGATGGGATTGGCACCGACAACCACGACCACGGCAATCCTCGCGCTCGGCGACGCGCTGGCGGTTGCGATGCTCGAACGGCGTAACTTCACATCCGACGATTTTCACGTCTTTCATCCTGGTGGATCGTTGGGGACAAAACTATTGCGAGTCTCGGACCTGATGCATTCCGGCGACGAAGTTCCGTTGGTCCGCGCCGAAACGACTATTGCCGATACGCTGCTCATAATGACATCCAGACGATTTGGCTGCGCCGGCATTGTCGACGACAAAGACCGGCTCACCGGTGTGATCACTGACGGCGATTTGCGCCGGAATATGGCCCCGGATTTATTGAAAAGATTGGCTGGGGAGGTCATGACCGGAGCGCCTTTAACGATCCGGCCCCAAGCCCTGGCCGCCGAAGCACTTGCCCTCATGAACGGACGGGATGGGCGGTCCATCACCGCTTTATTTGCGGTTGATGACGACCGAGTTGCCGGAATATTACATATCCACGACTGCTTGCGCGCCGGGCTGGAGTGACCCACCGCCATGGCCCGCCCCCCATCTTCAACCAACATGCCACCGATAGCCGCCCCGCCGAATATGGCCTACGGTCCGGTCGGCTCGGGGTCGACAGGAAATGGGCCGGTCCCACAAAACCTTAGGCTGTCACGCTTCCGACGCAGCCGGAAAGTGCTGGTTTTCAAATTCGCCCTTCCGCTGATCGCAGCCGGTCTTGTCGGGCTGGTTCTGGCTTGGCCAAAATTACAGTCGGGTGACGATCAATGGGCGCTGGAACGAAGCAGCTCAATTGTGTCGGATACAAGCAATAATGCCCGCCCACAGGTCCTTAACCCCCGCTTGAGCGGCGTCGACGAAGATGGGCAGCCATTTGAAATCACGGCAGATATAGGAACGGCAGCGATCGGCGAAACCGGCGATGAGATTTATTATTTGACCCAACCCCGGGCCGACTTGTCACTGAACGGCGGCTCCTGGGTCGCTCTCAACGCCGCCGACGGTATTTACGAGCCAGTGGCGGCGGTCTTATTACTGAAAGATGGGGTAAGCCTGTTTCATGATTCCGGCGTCGAATTTCAAACCGAAGAAGCGCGCATTTTAATGGGTGAACGCACCGCCGAAGGCGACTTGCCGGTCCACGGATTTGGAGATTTCGGCGAAATTAACTCCGAAGGGTTTCGAATATTGGATCAGGGCGAGCGAGTGGTGTTTCTGGGTAAATCCAGTCTCCTGCTCAATACCAATGGATCGGCGCTGTTTACCCGCGGCCCGGAAGCGGCGAGATAGGGGCGTGACCAGGATGACCCTGCAAAAAGTTTGCTCCGAATTGGCCGACACCGCTGTATTGACAGGGTCACTGATTGTCGCGGCATTCCTTCTTACCCTCACATCCCCAGCCATTTCCCAAACGCCGTCAAACGGCGCAGCTCAAGTTCGGATCGAAGCTGATGACGGTATTGAATGGCGACGCCGGGATAAAGTTTACGAAGCCACCGGAAACGCCGTCGCAATACGCGGCGACCTCACCGTCAACGCAAGAGTTTTGAGGGCTTTCTACCGAGAATCGGAGCCTGGCAGCACCGACATTTTCATGATGGAGGCGGTCGGCTCGGTGGTCATCAATTCCGTGGATACTGTCGCCCGCGGTGATCGCGCCATCTACGACGTGGACACGGGACGGATCGTCCTTTCGGGTGAAAATGTCGAGCTCGACACCCAAGACTTTAAAATTTTCGCCAACGGCAATATTGAGTTTTTTCGCAACCAAAATTATGCCGTTGCAAACGGTGGCGCCAAAGCAATCGTCGGTACCAGGCAAGTTCGCGCCGACACGCTCATTGCGTATTTCTTGCCCAATGACGATTTGGAGGTTGATCAACTTGTCGCTGACGGCAATATGCTCATCGTGACGGCGACCGAGACTGTGCAAGCCGATGGCGGTACATATGATCCACAAACAGAGATTGCAACCGCCAGCGGGAATGTGCAGATTACCCGAGGTGACAGCCACCTCGTCGGTGAGGAAGCCAGGGTCGATATGGTGACCGGCATCAGCACAATTACGGCAGGCCCGGCTGGCCAACGCGTACTCGGCGTATTTACCCCCGGAACTTTCGAGCCACAGAATTGAAGCATCCATGTCGCTAGATGGCCAAGACCCTTATTCAAGAGACCCCCGTCCGGGGTCGAATACCGCAATTGGGCCAGTTGGTGGGCCAGATGGCCCTCAGCTCGTCCAAAACAATGACGGTCTGCGGATTTTTTCCCTCGGCAAAGCGTTCAAGAAACGCCCAGTGGTTCGCGACGTCTCGCTCTCGGTCCAGCGCGGTGAGGCGGTTGGTCTTCTTGGGCCCAACGGTGCCGGTAAGACGACAACATTTTACATGATCACCGGCCTCCTGGCCCCTGACGCCGGTACGATTTCGCTGGATTCCCATGACATTACCGATCTGCCTATGTATCGCCGAGCTCGGCTCGGCATTGGGTATCTACCCCAAGAACCGTCAATTTTTCGCGGCCTGACCGTTGAACAGAACATCCGTGCAGTGCTCGAAGTTGTCCAGCGGGACCGGCGGCGCAGAGTACAGGCCCTGGATGATTTGCTGGCGGAATTTTCGATCACTCACCTTAGGCGCACACCCTCCGTCGCTTTATCGGGTGGTGAACGCCGCCGCGTGGAAATAGCGCGCGCCCTCGCCAGCTCCCCCCAGTTCATCTTGCTTGATGAACCGCTCGCCGGCATTGACCCGATTGCCGTCGCCGATATTCGCGACCTGGTCAAACACCTCAAAGAGCGGGGTATTGGGGTTTTGATAACCGACCATAATGTGCGCGAGACCCTCGAAATTGTCGACCGCGCCTATATCATCCATGAAGGCGCCGTGCTCATGGGCGGCCGACCGGAAGAAATTGTCGATAATGACGATGTCCGACGTGTCTATCTGGGCGATCGCTTCCGACTCTAGTAAATATTTGCGGATTAATTATGGCCCTCACCCAGCGCCTCGCAGTGAGGCAAACACAGTCTCCGGCAATGACGCCGCAATTGCAGCAGGCGATAAAATTGCTGCAATTCACCCAGTTGGAGCTGATCAACTATATTGAACACGAGATGGAGCAGAACCCTCTGCTCGAACTCGCTACAGACGGCGAAGACACCAAAGACGCCGATGCCGAGGCCACCGACACACAAAAACCCGAAACGCCGGCGACCATCCAAGGTTCCGAAAATATGTCGACCGAACCTGTACCGGTCGACAAAGATCGCCCATTGGATGATTGGCCCGGTGGCGGGTCCGGCCCGGCGCCCGCTAACCAGCCTTCCCACGATTTCGGCGAAACAGTGGCCAGCGAGATAGGCCTGCGTGACCATTTATTCGGCCAAATCAATATAGATATTCCTGCCCCGACAGACCGGCTTATAGCTCGCCTTATGGTCGACCATTTAGATGAAGCCGGATATCTTCGGAACGAAATTCCCGAGTTGGCCGATACACTAGGCTGCCCAGTTGATCAGGTTGGGACCCTGCTGGGAAAATTACAAAAATTCGACCCGCCGGGAATATTTGCCCGAAATTTACGTGAGTGCCTAACTTTGCAGCTTCAAGACTTAGGAAGATTTGACCCAGCAATGGAGGCCCTACTGGCAAATTTAGACCGACTCGCCCGGCACGAAGATGACGCACTGCGGGTGATCTGCGGTGTCGACCAGGAAGATTTTACGGAAATGCTTGCCGAACTCAGGTCCCTTGACCCGAAACCGGCACAGGCCTTCGATCATGTTGTTACCCAAGCAATCAGGCCCGATGTATTCCTTCGCCGGGACCGTGATGGCGGTTGGCAGATTGAACTCAACACCGACGCCTTGCCTCGGCCAATTGTCAACCGGAGCTACGCGGCGCGCATTCTAAAACATGAGACCAGCAAAACCGACCGAGCCTTTATCGTCGACCAGTTAAGTGCCGCCAACTGGTTGGTCAAGGCGTTGCACCAACGGGCGACGACAATTCTCAAGGTCGCATCTGAAATCGTGAGTGTTCAATCGGCTTTTTTTGACAAGGGTGTCGAATTTCTAAAGCCGATGGTCATGCGGGAAATTGCCAAGGAGGTTGGCCTACACGAAAGTACAATTAGCCGGGTCACCGCAAACAAATATATCGCCACCCCTCGTGGGATTTTTGAATTGAAGTATTTTTTCACCAATGCTATCGCGAGTACGACAGGTGAAGGCGCTCATTCGGCCGAAACTGTCCGCCATAAAATTCGAAACTTGGTCGACTCGGAAACGGCGAAAACCGTGCTGTCCGACGATAAAATAGTCGATTTGCTGCGCCAAGACGGGGTGGATATTGCCCGGCGTACCGTGGCCAAATACCGCGACTCGATGCGCATTCCGTCGTCAGTGCAGCGACGCCGAAACAAAAAGGCGAGCCCATAAATTTGATCGCCATTTTTTGTTTATTTGCAATGCGTTAAACAGCCTGTCATCGCCAGTTTTCTGCCACAGCCCAGCTAGTTACAATACTTGACATACCCGGCTCGGCTGACTAGGTTCCCGGCGATCCGATAAACCAACATCAGATGGCCATGATAATAACCGGCCACCTGGACTGATCGGTCGGGCATGTGCAAGAATGCACCTTAGAGGCGAGACGAATTTATTATGGCTTTTGAAGGCTGGTTCAGTTGCTGCGAGTTTGATGCTGAATCGACCTCATCATACGCCTGGGGCGCATTGAAAGCACACGCATCGTAATCGATTTTGGGCCCGATCAGGTCCATCACGCGCATAGCTTTTATTTACCTGACGATTGGGACAAACGGCATGGGCTGTTCATGAAAATTACTGTAACGGGCAAACAGCTTGATGTCGGCGACGCACTGCGCGGGCATATCGAAGATGCTCTTGCCGATATGATCGAAAAATATTTCGGCAACGCTTTGGATGCAGAAATCGTATTATCACGCGATGGACGGCAAATCCGGGCCGACATTTCCATTCATGTCGGACGAAGTATCTATGTCCGGGCTCATGACAATAATGAAGACCCTTATGCCGCCTTTGATCTTGCGGCAGTTCATATTGCCAAGCGGCTACGCCGCTATAAGCGGCGATTACGCGATCATCATGGTCAAGCCGATACCGTCACCCAGCAGGCTCAACAATATGTTTTGGCCGACGACGGGGCACCAAAGAATGATGAAGCCTCTTCGTCAAGCAACGACGACGACGCTAGTCCGGTCATTATTGCCGAGACGGCGACCCATATAGAACAGCTATCGGTTTCGGAAGCTGTGATGCGGATGGATTTGGCGGATCAGCAAGCATTCATGTTTCGCAACGCCAAAAATGACGAACTGAATGTTATTTACCGGCGTAGTGACGGAAATATTGGCTGGATCGATCCGCAACCTCAATAGGGCGCTGCCGCTGCTACTTCATAGACGGTAACGCGAAATCTGGCAAAGTCGGGCAAAAGCTATCAAGCCCGGACACGATATGAGGCGAAAGTATGGAAATATCCGAACTTCTAAATTTGGATACGATTGTTCCTCACTTGAAGGTGAGCAGCAAAAAACAAGCTCTTCACGAATTGAGCGAACTTGCAGCCAACATCACCGGCGAGGCCAGCAAAAATATTTTCGCGCTATTGCTTGATCGAGAGCAACTTGGGTCAACCGGGGTCGGGCACGGCGTGGCTATCCCCCATGCCAGGCTTCCAGGCCTAGATCGCCACTATGGTGTATTTGCCCGGCTCAGCGAAGGCGTTGATTTCGACTCTGTCGACGATGAGAAGGTGGATCTGGTTTTCCTGCTATTAGCGCCGGAAAATGCAGGTGCCGATCACCTGAAGGCCTTGGCCCTCATCTCACGACGGATGCGTGATCGGGAGTTCTGCAACAAGCTACGCGGCTCTAATAATGGAGAAGCCGTGTTTGCGCTGCTCACGGCTACGACGTCAAGCCACGCCGCTTGATACATCAAAAAAATTCTCATTTAGTTTGGGGTCAGTGGACCTGCACCAATTCCAGGTCGTTCTGAAGGATTGTCGCGATCGCCAAGTCTTGCGTCTCGACAACGGCAACCTCATTTCCATCTGCCGTATGAATGGCGAAAACAGTAACGTCGGCAACAAATTTCGGCGTGACATAGGCGATGTCGTTCAAGCCCAGCCCAGCAAGGTCATGTGACGTGATCTGGCGCAGAAGGTCTATATTTTGGGCTACCATCTCCGGCTCCTTTCGAAATTCGTTAAATACTAAGCTTCAAAAACAGTGTCACATGAAATAAATGAACGCTTCATGAATTAGCTAATTTTCATTAATATTTATGTTTTGTGGCTTTTTTGCGCCCGCCCTTCCATCCGACGCCGATTTAATTTTAATCGTTCGCACGGTTTGACGCGGAATTGGCCTCATTAAATCGATATGTAACAGGCCGTTATCCAGCACAGCCCCTTCGATTTCTATACCTTCGGCGATCACGAAACTGCGCTGAAAGGCGCGCGCCGCAATGCCACGATGCAAAAAGACGCGCTCGGCACCGGAATTTCCATTTTCAACTTCGTCGCCAATGCGACCGTGCACGGTCAGCTGATTTGCCTCAAGCCGAATTTCCAGCCGTTCCATAGGAATTCCAGCAACTGCCAGCGTTATTTGCAGCCGATCTTCGCCAATTCGTTCAATGTTATAAGGGGGATAGCCGTCGCTCGAGGTTTTCGCGACACGCTGCAAAGTTTGCTCAAACTGATCAAACCCCAACATTAACGGGCTATTCAAAAGTGTCAATCGCGCCATAACATGCACACCCCTATTCCTGTAGCGAGCGAGCAAACCTTTTGACAGAAGCGAAAAAAGGCTGCGGGGCCCAAACGGGCGCCCCTAACGAGTGGCCGAGTTTGCACCACTGCTCAATAGGGTAAGTGGGGGCAAAGACGCGCGCCGTCAAGACTGTTCGGCATTTTCCAATTTGGCAGCCGCAAGTAACTCATCACTGGAGTCACTGATCAATTTTTCCAAGCATTTGATAAATTCACGCCTGTCCAAACCCGGCGATATCGGCTCCATAAAACGTAAGCTAATGGTTCCTGGGCGTTGGCCGAATAGTTTTCGGCGAGGCCAAAACAGTCCCGAATTGACAGCAACCGGAACAACCGGCAGCGCCATTTTGGTATAAAGTGCTGCGATACCGGGCAAGAACGGGCGATTTTCTCCGGGGGCGACCCGAGTGCCTTCGGGAAATATGACTATTCGTCGGCCCGCCTTTTTGGCCGCCATCGCTTCACGAACAAGGCGTTTAATGGCTTTTGCTCCGCCGCCACGATCAACGGTGATTGCGCCCGCACGGCGCACAAGCCACCCCCAAACCGGGATATAGGCGAGTTCGCGCTTCATGACCGGCGCCATATTATCGATAAGCAAACGGTAGATCATCGTGTCCCAGGCGGACTGATGCTTGGCGGCGACAAGAAACGGCCCATCGGGCAAATTTTCGAGCCCCTCAACCCGGTGACTCAAGCCGACAATCCAGCGCAAACCGACATAACTCATCTGGACCCACCAACGGCCGTAAATCATGATCCAGCCGGGCGGTGCAGCGAGAAGCGGCAGTGCGGCAATCGAAAATATCGCCGTTAGAACATAAAAATAGAAGCTGAAGAGAAACGCTCGGAAAAACCTCATCGCCCAGTGCCCGCCGCCGGAATAAGTAGTTCGGGCTCCAAGCCAATCCAACTGGTCGCGTGGGCCAGCAAAAACTTACTGTACTCCCATCCTACAAGCTCGAAGGTGCCGAGGCTTCGCCACCAATTTTCAATCTGGTGGGTTTCGGGAATGACCGGGTGGGGAACGATTTCAACGTCGGGAAGATAGAGGCCAAATTCAAACAACGCCCGAGGCATGTGATAATTCGAGGTCACCAAGCGAATTGACGAAACGCCGGTTCGCGCGGCCCAGTCGGCAGTCTCGATGGCGTTCCCGCGAGTGTCATTGGCCGCATAGCCCAGCTCAATGCAGCATGAGAGTTGGGGCAATTGAAGTTGGAATATTTCCAGCAATGTCCGAACGTCCACCTGCTCATAGACCCCCGAAACAAAGAGCGACCCTGCCCAACCACGACCGAGCAAATCGAGCCCTTCTTCTAGGCGTCGACTACCACCAGTCAGAACAACGGCGGCGGCAATACCCGATTGCGGATGCGGCACCGCACGCGGTATCTGGCCGACAAACCAGGTAAAACCAGCCATCCAACCAACGCCAATGGTCAAAAAAACAAGGGCGGTCCGAGCCACGAGCCGACGCCAAGGGCGGCGATGAGGCCCATGTAAATGGTGGGCTTTATGGCGGCGGCCAAAAATCATGAGAGGATAATCATGGCAAGCGCGCCAACACCCGCAAAACCGTCACCCGAGTTGTCACCAACGCTATAACAACCGTACCAACGGGAATGGCGGCCAAAGACAGAAATTGAACGCCGGACAAAGTGAGCGGCGGCAGTAAAGTCGCTTCGATATTGCGACCAACATAAAACATAGCGCCCAGGCTAAGGGCAGCCAGAACAGAGCCAATGACGCCACCACGGGCGCAAATACGCATGAAATGCTTTTGAAACTGCCGCGCAATATACCCGTCATACGCCCCCATATGGTGGAGCAGGTCAATAATTTGACGATGCACAGTGAGGCCGCTCCTGGTGGCGTAAATAACCGCCGCCGACGCACTCGCCGTTATCAGGAGCAATCCGGCGAGGGCCGAATTCATGATGATTTCAGCCAGCCCAATCAACCCATCAAGCCACACCCGATGGTCATCGACCAGCGCACCCGGCACAACATCCGCCAGCCTTTGGGAAAATATATCACCGTCTAGACCGGCATCCGCCGCCAGTTTCACTTCAATAATCGCCGGCACCGGAAGATCCGCTGCTGCGTCTCCAAGCCAAGGTTCGAGCAAGGCCCGTGCTGTATTGGCCTCCATTTCCACAGCCCGAACCACGCCGGGTGTCGCAGCGGCAAATGCAAGCGCCCTTGCAACACGATCTTCTTGCGCCGCGCTATCGCGCAGCGGTACCTGGATCGTCATACTGCCGCTTAACTGCGCATCCCAGCTCTCGACAACGCCGCCGACCATTTGCACCGCAGCCAGGGACATGATGGCTAAAAACACCATCGGCGCAATTATCCAGGGCAGAAATCGCGTTGACTGATCCTGCTCGAAGGGTAGATCTCCACGACGTTTTTTTGTTTTCCGCTGCATTTGCCCAAACATTTGGCCCGACCTAGAAAAAATTTATCATAGTTGTGGCTTGATCGTCATCTCGCCAGCATCCAGACGCATGACTGGAAACTTAAAATGGCGGATCAGGGCTTCGTTATGACTTGCAACCACGACGGTGGTTCCCATTTTATTGAGCTCAACAAATAAGCGCATCAGCCGCAAGCCCATCTCGTCATCGACATTGCCGGTGGGCTCATCGGCCAACAATAATTGCGGTTTATTTATCACCGCCCGGGCGATCGCCACCCGCTGTTGTTGCCCCCCTGAAAGTGTCATCGGCCGGGAATTCAGATGATCAGCCAGGCCTACCCAGCTCAAAATTTCTCGAACATGGCTATCTATTATTTCCGGATTTTCGCCTATGACCCGGAGCGGTAAAGCAACATTATCGACAATCGACATATGATCGATCAGTCGAAATTCTTGAAACACCACACCAATACGCCGCCTTAATTGCGCCAATTCCCGTCGCCGAGCCGCCGACATATCGCGATCAAACATATATATTAGTCCGCGGCTCGGACGTATAGCCAGATACATTAAACGCAACAGAGAGGATTTACCGGCCCCGCTTGGCCCGGTCAAAAAGTGAAAAGAACCCGGTGTCAGCGCGAATGAGACGTCTTTTAGGATTTCCGGGCCGCGACCGTACCGCATACCGACATTTTCAAATCTGAGCAAAAATTGACCCGCCCTTACTCTTTGCTATAACCCAGCCCGGCTGGCCGTCGCTGATCGAAAATCGCATTTTGTCCTTGGCATTGTAAAGGTTCGCGGAGCATGGACAGCCGCCCCTAGGTTGCTTGACCTAACTTTCTACGCTTATATAGGTGCGGCGCGGGTCTGATTACTATTTTTTCGGCCCGCATTTGGTTATTTGGACACGCAACGCCGACAGAAAAAGGACAGTCGACACTTTCATGACCAGTTTAATTTTGACCTGTCCCTCTTGTCACTCGCGCTATGAAGTTGATGCCGACGACGTCCTGCCCGCAGGACGCAAAGTCCAGTGCAGCCATTGCGCCCATGTCTGGCATGAGCCAGCACCAGATTTCGGACATCCCATTCCACCAACTGTTACCGACCAAGCCCCGCCCCCAGTCCAACCGGCCCCAATCGCCGAACAGCCGCCGGTCCCTCCCGAACCCGAGCCGACTCCTGCACCACCTCAGCCAGCAGTACCGGCACCGCAACAGATACCCCAACAGACACCGCAACAGACACCATTGCCACCACCGCCGGCACAGACCCGGACCGCACCGCCAGTGACTGAGCCCGCACAACAGATCGCCGAGCAAGGGCGAACCCCGGCAGCGGCAGTGGCACCACCGCTGGGTAGTTCCGGACTTGGCGTCTATGGCGCAGGCTCGCAAGCCCGCCCTAATCCCCCGACGCAAACGGGAATGCCAGGGGTTCCGCGCGGCCGTCGCAATCGCAAAGGCACTGTTGCCTTTGCGCTCATCACTGCCCTAGTGATCATATTGGTAAATATTGCTTGGTTTGGGCGTGAAGGGATAATTTCTTCTTTTCCAGCGGCGGAGGGTATTTACGGGATGCTCGGCCTTGAGCCGACCCGCAATTTCGAGATCGTACAAACCGCGTCGCGTCTGACCGAAGGGGGCGTATCCTATCTCCAGATTACCGGCACGATCGTGAATACCGGTAGCCAGGCGATGGATTTGCCAGGACTGATCGGACGATTGACCAATTCGGACGGTGAAACTGTTTATCAGTGGAATTTTGCAGCCGACAAGCCACGGCTCGAGGCCGATGAATCCGTCGATTTTACCAGCCGTGTGGATAATCCACCCGAAGATACTGCCTGCCTGAACATCATGTTCTATGAGCCGCGTAAAAACCCCGGCTGCTGACGCCCCAGAATAAAGTCACAGACTAGAAGCGCCGGAGCAATCTCTCGATATAATCGAGTTCATCTTGGGTGCGCCCGCGATCTCCGGCGCGCTCACGCAATTCTTCAAGAATTTCCCGGGCTCGCTGGATATCGCCTTCATCGGGCACATCAACATCGTCCCGGGAAAACCCGCGATTACCGTCGAGCTCGCGGCCGAAGGGATCCGTACCCGGCTGACGGGACCCTCTTTGCCCCGGCGGCTGACCGAAGCCAAACACCAAGCCTTGACCCTGGCCCTGGCCTTGATTCTGTCCCTGTTCGGCTAAGGCTTGTGCCGCCGCCTGCCCGCCTTGGCGCAGCAATTCAAGGGCATTTTCCTGGGGGCCGATAGATTGGCCCGGACGGCCTTGGGCAAATTCTTCTGTCGACCGGCGCATCGCACCTTCGGCCTCACCTAGCTCACCGGGCAATTCGCCTAGCGCGTCACCCAATTCACGCATGAACTCACCAAGACGACCACGCAGATCCTCCTGCCGCCCCGCGCCTTCACGATCGGCTTGATCCTCGCCTTCTTGCTCTCGCTTGCCGTCTTGATTTCGTTGAAACGTCTCATCGAGCAGCTCTTGCTGGTCGCCAATAATACCCTGCAAGTCCTGCATCAATTGCTGCGCCTGACTTTCACCCTGTTGCTGTTGCAAGTTACCAAGCTGCGTTCCCGCACGCATTCCATCGAGCATTTGTTGCAGCTGGCTTAAGAGGTCGGCGGCGGCTTCGTCGGCGCCCATTTCCGCCAACTGGCGGGCTCGATCGATCATGTCCTGCAAATCTTGCTGGCCGAGAGCCAGATTGTCCGGGTTCAGTTGCGGCAGTTCTCCGTTTTCCAGCGCTTGGCGCAACTGTTCAGCGGCGGCTTCGAATAAACGATCCAGCGCCTCGCTCAATTGATCCATCAATTCAGCGACCCGTTCGTCGCTAGCGCCGTCTTCCAGCGCCTCTTGAATCTGGCGCTGCAGGTCCGCCAATTCGCGCTGGGCTGTAGACATGCCGCCATCCTCGACCCGCAAGGCTGTTTCCCACAAGAGATCCATAACCTCAATAATAACCGGCTCGCCAATGGCGGAATCCTGGTTGACCAGGCTGTAGCTGCGCCACGGAACCATTGGCGGTGGGTTCCGGGTTAACCGGGTTCCTGCTGCGGTCAGGGCGAGAAAAACCGCCACGTCATTGCCATAGCTTTCGCGTCGGTCAGCCAGTCGGCCAAGGGCGTGCGCAATGTCTAACCTTTGCGCCGGGTCGCGGATCAAAATTTTTCTGCTGGCGGCGATGACCCGAGCGACGGGGTGCAAGAAAACCCGCTCCGGCAGCAATATCGCCATATATTGCGTGGTTCCGAGCTGCCCCAGCGCGTCACGCGCTTCGAGCTTCACGTCAACCGGCAAGCCGGCCCATGGGTGAGCGGTCAAATCCTGCGAGACGGAAATCGGCAGGCCATTGCTGCCACGCGGCATCGGCAAAGTCAGATCAAAACCCCTGCCCGGCTGATCGATACGCCAAATTCGCGCGACCAGCTCGGTAACGCCAAAATCATCGGTCGCCGCATATCTGACGGAAAATGCCTTCCCGCGCGCCCCTTCACTCTCCTCTTCCTCGGCGGCCACAAACTCAATCTCGGGCGCTAGGTCTGCAATATAGGCCGCCGGCCACCGGCCGATCTGACGGCCGTCTTGCTTCAATATTATCTCGGTTTCCAGCGGGAGATCGCCAACACCCTCCAAGAACACATCGAACTCAATCGCCCAACTCCGGTCGTCCAAGGCCTCAAGTACCCAATTGTGCCCGCCGAAGCTCAATTCAGGTGCACCTCCCGCGTCATGCACTTGTGCGACGATTTTCGATCCGGCAGGAACGAGGATTATATCCTCGCTTTTTTCGGGCCCGGCCCGGCCGCCGGAAATAAAAATCGGTGCCAAACCAGTATAATCGGGTGGGGTCACCCATAATTCGAGGCCCGCCGTCGCCCCGTCGGCACCCAGCGAAATATCCGGCACCGCCGACCGCGCAAAGCGATCCGAAAGATCCCGATAGCCGATCACCGCACCGACAAAAAGCAATAATAAAACCGCATATCTCAAAGCGACCGGGTCCCGTCGGGCCAATCCCGGTTTCGGTGCCCCGACCCGCAACCGCCCCAGGGAGCCAAGAGTTTGATCGACATGGGCCTGCCAGAGATATTCACTGCCAGCCTCACCCTGTCCGGCCGCCAAATTATCTTCGAGCATGGTCAGAGGCCGGTGGTCGAGATGATTGTCGCGCTCCAAACGCCGACGCGCTTGGGTTTGGGTCGGCAATTCGAGCGTCCGAACGCCTCTAATCGCTGCGATGGTGAAGGCGGCAATCAGCGCCAAAAGGACAGCCAAATGCGCCCAACCACCGAGCAACGGTAGGGCATCAAGCAGGGTCAAAGCCGCAAATAGGCCGCCAATGGCGACCGGCTGCCAAAAAGCGCGCCAGAGCACCT
This sequence comes from Alphaproteobacteria bacterium, assembly GCA_021774575.1. Lineage (GTDB taxonomy): Bacteria > Pseudomonadota > Alphaproteobacteria > UBA6615 > UBA6615 > JAJFIX01. The sequence continues at coordinate 15,897 of JAJFIX010000045.1, forward strand.
CCCACAACAAGATAAGCTGCGCGCCCCGTTGGCGTAAGCCAAGCCGTGCCGACATCAGGGATTGAGGTTTGGTTTGCGGTCGCCAATCGCCGCGACGTGCCGTCCTTACTGAAGAATTCTTAACGTCCACCATTCGCCTACCGGGTCCCAGGGACACTACAGCCAGGCGGGAATATCATCCTGGGCGAGCATCTCATCATATGTCTGCCGACGCCGCACGACAGACCATTTGTCGTCACGCACCAGCACTTCCGGCACGATCGGACGGCTATTATAATTCGACGCCATCACCGCGCCATATGCCCCAGCACTGTCGAAGGCTAGCAGATCCTTTGGCCCGAGAACAGGCAGTTCGCGATCCAATGCAAACGTATCTCCGGTCTCGCAAATCGGCCCAACGACATCAAATACGGCGTGGGTGCCGCCGCTTGCTGCCTCGTTGACCGGCCTAATCGCGTGAAAGGCTTCATAGAGCGAAGGCCGGATAAGATCGTTCATGCCGGCATCAACCACCAGCCATTTTCGGGTGTCGCTTTCTTTCCGATATATGACCGAGGACAGCAGAATACCACCCCGCCCGACAATGGCGCGACCCGGCTCAAATGTGAGTTTGCAACCAAGATTGCCAACACTCTCTCTGACCACTGCCGCATAGGACGCCATGTCGGGCGCTTCTTCGGCTCGATAAACGATGCCCAAACCGCCGCCGAGATCGAGATGATCGATCTCAATTCCGGCTGCCCGAAGGCGCTGGACGAGGCCCGCCACCGCAGTAAAAGCCGCGGCAAATGGGTCAAGGGAGATCAATTGCGACCCAATGTGAACCGCAATCGAGCGCACTTGTAAGCCAGGCAGCAAAGCGGCCCGCGCAAAAACATCTTCGGCCGAACTGATATCGATACCGAACTTATTTTCCCGACGGCCGGTGGAAATTTTCTTGTGGGTCAGGGCATCCACATCCGGATTGACCCGGATCGCAATATTCGCCGTCTGTCCTTTATTCGTCGCAATTGCCGATAAGATATCCAATTCCGGGTCAGATTCGACGTTGAATTGGCCGATTCCCACATCAAGAGCAAATGCCATTTCCGTCTCGGTCTTGCCGACACCGGAAAATACGATCTTTTCGGCCGGAATACCGGCCGCCAGGGCGCGTCGCAATTCGCCTTCCGAAACGACATCGGCGCCAGCGCCCAGTTCGGCCAACAAGCGGATCACCGCCAGATTGGAGTTTGCCTTCAGCGCATAGCATATGCTTGCCTGCATATCGCTAAGCGCATCGGCGAACCGGCGATAATTTGCTTCGATCGCCGCGGCTGAATAGACATAGACCGGCGTACCGACCTCGCGGGCAATATCGGCCAAAGCGACGGATTCGGCATGCAAGTGCCCATTCCGATAAGAAAATTCGTTCATTGATGCCGCTCCACAGCGCCGCCGCAGGTCAAAAAATATCGGTATTGATCAACGCATAGGATAGGTGCGCGGGAACTGGCTGGTCTCATCGGGCGGCTCCGGTGACCCTTTCTTGCCGCAGGCGGCAACCGGGCCGGCAATCAAGGCCAAAGCACAAAGGATGGCCAGCAGGCGGCCGCGTTTCATTTTTTTCATCGACGATCCATCCATCATTCCGCTCCTGCCTTTCATCATATGCCGAACCGCTTTTTTGCCAGCGAAATCGCTTGGCGCACATTTTCCGGCGCCGTGCCGCCTTCGCTCACCCGGCTGGCCACGGAGGCCTCGACGCTGAGCACGTCGAATACGTCCTGGTTAATTCTTGCCTCAACTGTTTGCATGTCGGCAATGTTGAGGTCGTGCAGCTGAACGCCTTTGCTTTCAGCCAATGAAACAATACGCCCGGTAACATGATGCGCATCCCGAAAAGCCAGACCAAGCGCGCGAACCAGCCAATCGGCCAAGTCGGTTGCGGTCGAATACCCGGTCCCAGCCTGGGCCGCCATCGCGGTTGGCACCGCCTCCATATCCTTTATCATGCCGCTCAGCGCCGCCAATATTAACTCGGCTGTATCGGCGGCATCAAATAGCGGCTCCTTATCTTCTTGCATATCCTTGGCATAGGTTAGGGGCAAGCCCTTCATGACCAGGATCAAATTGTTGAGCGCACCGGCGACCCGACCGACTTTGCCGCGAATAAGTTCAGCCGCATCGGGATTGCGCTTTTGCGGCATAATCGACGAGCCGGTGGAATAGGCATCCGACAAGCGAACAAAACCAAATCCAGGGGTGCACCAGATGACGATTTCCTCGCACAAGCGAGACGCATGTAAAGCCATCACGGTACAAGCGGCGAGAAATTCCAGGGCAAAATCTCGGTCCGAAACCGCATCCATGGAATTGGCCATCGGCCGGTCAAACCCAAGCGCGGTCGCCGTCATCTTCCGGTCAATGCCAAATGACGTGCCCGCCAGCGCCGCAGCGCCAAGGGGAGATTCGTTAGCCCGGGCTCTGGCATCGGCAAACCGGCCCCGGTCGCGCCCAAACATCTCGACATAGGCCATCATGTGGTGGCCGAATGTTACCGGCTGAGCGGTCTGTAAATGGGTGAAACCGGGCATGACTGTGCCAGCATGACGCTCAGCTTGGGCGATCAGCGCGGCCTGCAGATCACGCAGCCCCGCCTCGATCCGGTCATTGGCATCGCGTACCCAGAGTCGGAAATCCGTCGCCACCTGGTCATTGCGCGAGCGGGCTGTGTGCAGCCGCCCAGCGGCATCGCCGATCAAGGATTTCAGGCGTGCCTCAATATTCATATGAATATCTTCGAGCGCCGGGTCGAAAACAAATTCTCCCGCCTCGATTTCTCGCGAAATTGTGTTTAGACCGTGTTCGATTTCCGCCCCATCTTCAGCACTTAGGATGCCCTGCTGCACCAGCATTTTGGCATGTGCTAGACTACCGCCAATGTCTTGGGCATAGAGGCGGCGATCGAAATCGATGGAGGCGTTAATCCGCTCCATAATTTCATCGGGTCCATGGTCAAAGCGCCCGCCCCATTGCTGGTTTGCGCCCTTATGCTGGTTTGCACCCTTAGAACCTGTTTTTTTCGAACTCATATCGGAACTGTCATCATGAAGAAATTCGCCGTACTCGCCATTGTTGTCATCGCCCTTGCCGGAGGCGGATATTTAGCCTTCGGTGACCGTATCTTAGGGTCCGGAGAGAGCGGATCCGTCAGCCAGGGACCGGTACCCATATCCGGGTCGGTGCAGAACTTTACAGCTTTCGACGAGCCGGTGCCAGCTCCGCTGATCACTTTTGAAACCGAGAGCGGCGACGTCAAAAGTTTCGCCAACTTTCAGGGCGAATTGGTGCTGGTTAATTTCTGGGCGACCTTCTGCGGCCCCTGCATTCGCGAATTGCCGTCGATCGAAACTCTGGCCAATGAATATAGCGACAAAGGGCTGACCGTTGCGTTGATGAGCCAAGACCATACCGGCTGGGAACAAATCAATGTTTTCCTTGACCGCTTGCATATTGCAACGCCGGGCAGTTTTCTCGACGTCGGCAAAAAGCTCGCCAATGAGCTTGGGGTCTCCAGCCTGCCCACCACCGCCCTCATCGACGCTCAAGGCAATATTCTCGGCGCCGTCTTCGGCCCCGCCGAGTGGGACACGCCGGAAGCCTATGAGCTTATCGACTATTATTTAGCAAAACCGGCTGCTGGTTAGCTACTGGGGGCTAAGTATGGAGAGCCGCTATCGCGTCGGCGTCGGCGGCTCGACACTATAATCATAAAATCCTCGGCCCGACTTGCGGCCGAGCCAGCCAGCCTCAACATATTTGACCAGCAGCGGACACGGACGATATTTCGGGTCGGACAACCCGTCATAGAGCACCTGCATGATCGAAAGGCAGGTGTCGAGCCCGATGAAATCGGCCAGGGCCAAGGGCCCCATCGGATGGTTTGCGCCGAGTTTTATGGCCGTATCGATGGCTTCGACGGTACCGATCCCCTCATACAAGGCATAGACCGCTTCATTGACCATCGGCAACAGAATACGATTAACGATGAAGGCGGGGAAATCTTCCGAAACAGCGGCTTGCTTTCCCATTTTGTCGACAATAGCCGAAATGGCTTCAAAGGTATCGTCATCGGTCGCGAGGCCGCGAATAAGCTCGACGAGCTTCATCAGCGGCACCGGGTTCATAAAATGCATGCCGATGAATTTTTCCGGCCGGTCGGTCACCGAGGCCAGACGGGTGATCGATATCGACGATGTATTAGACGCAATCAGGGCGTCCTTTTTCAGCCCAACACACAGCGCCTTAAATATTTCGATTTTTACGTCGGGGTTTTCCGTCGCCGCCTCAATGACAAGATCGCAGTCATTCAAACCGGCCATTTCCGCCGCCGTTGTCACCCGGGCCAGGGCCTGCGCCTTCACATCATCCGATATTTTTTCCCGCTTCACCTGGCGATCAAGATTGCTTTCTATGACGGCCATGCCTTTTTTCAGCTGCTCGGTGGAGGCATCCATCAGCACAATGTCAAACCCGGATAGAGCGGCAACATGGGCAATGCCATTACCCATTTGACCGGCGCCAATAACGCCGATGGTCTTGATCTTTTCGGTACTCATAAGTTTATCCTGCTTCTTCCAGTGCCGCCGCCAACTCCGGCAGCGCATCAAATAAATCAGCCACCAGGCCGTAATCGGCGACCGTGAAGATCGGTGCCTCCTCGTCCTTATTGATAGCCACAATAACTTTGCTGTCCTTCATCCCAGCCAAATGCTGGATGGCGCCGGAAATTCCAACGGCGATATAAAGGTCCGGCGCAACGATTTTTCCTGTTTGACCAACTTGCCAGTCATTGGGCACGAACCCGGCGTCAACCGCGGCCCGGGAGGCTCCCATCGCCGCCCCGAGGCAGTCAGCAATCGGCTCAATCAGGTTGAAGTTTTCAGCCGATCCCATACCCCGACCGCCGGAAATTACAATCGACGCCGATGTCAGATCCGGGCGCTCGCTTGCCGAAATCTTGGCTTCAATGAATTGCGTCAGGCCCGCACCCGGCCCTGGCGTATAAGATAGAGTTTCGATGGAGGCCTGGGACGCCGCCTCCCCAACCCCATCAAAGGCGGTTGTGCGCACAGTCATCACTTTAATCGGGTCGGCGGTCTCAACAGTTGCCAATGCATTGCCGGCATATATCGGACGCACAAACTGATTGGAGGCAAGAACATCAACAATTTCCGAGATTTGCTGCATATCGGCCAGCGCGGCGATGCGGGGTGCTACGTTTTTGCCCGACGTCGTGGCAGGCGCCATCACATACTCATAATCCTGGATCAGCCCCATAACGAGGTCGGCAAGCGGTTCGGCCAACCCATGCTCCAATGCCGCATCATCGACGAGCAAGACCTTGGCAACGCCGTCCAGGCTAGCAGCCTCCTGGGCCACACCATCACAGCCATGTCCAGCGACAAGCATTGTTATATCACCGCCACCATGACCCGAAATCGCTGCTGCAGCCGCCACTGTACTGGCGCTGGCGGGCTTCAAATTATGATTGTCATGTTCGGCGAGAACGAGGATGCTCACTGCCCTAACCCCCTATATCACTTTGGCTTCATTGCGCAATTTGTCGACTAAGTCCGCCACTGTTTCGACAATGACCCCCGCTTGGCGCTGCGGCGGTTCGCTAACCCCAAGCACCGTCAGCCTCGGCGCAGCGTCAACACCCAGTTCCGCCGGGGTCAAGACATCGATCTGTTTTCTCTTCGCCTTCATGATATTGGGCAGAGAAGCATAGCGCGGTTCATTAAGGCGCAAATCCACGGTAATCACGCAAGGCTTGCCAAGTTGCAGGACTTCAAGCCCCTCATCAACTTCGCGGGTGACCTTGATCCCATCGTCGACAAATTCAATGGCCGAAACAAAAGTCGCTTGGGCCCAGCCGAGCAGGGCCGACACCATTTGACCGGTCTGAACCGCATCGTCATCAATGGCCTGTTTGCCGAGCAGCACCAGTCCAGGCCGCTCGCGGTCGCACACCGCCTTTAAAAGTTTGGCCACGGCCAGTGGCTCGGGCGCCACATCCATTTCAATATGGATCCCCCGGTCGGCGCCCATGGCCAGGGCCGTACGGATGGTCTCTTGGGACTGTTTAGGGCCGATCGATACAGCAATGAGTTCTTCGGCCGTTCCAGCCTCGCGCAGGCGCACAGCTTCTTCGACGGCAATTTCATCGAACGGGTTCATCGACATTTTAACATTGTCGGTCTCGACACCCGTCCCGTCGGCCTTCACGCGAACATTCACATTGGCGTCGATAACCCGTTTGACCGGAACCAGAATTTTCATGGACCCACCGCCACTAACCTATTGAAATTATGCATAAAGCACCGCACTGCCCCTTTATGCTGCAGCGCATCATATGCCTCATCGGAACGGTCTGAGTCAAATATTCGATTGCGCCCGTCTTTCAGCTCTCGCCACGATTTTTTCCAGGCACCCATAAGACGTCGCCAGGCCCTTGGGCGACAGACGGGTCATTGGCCCAGCGAGCCGCTACAAAGAGATAATCCGACAGGCGATTGAGGTAGTGGATAATCGTTTGGTTTACGTCTTCTCGGGCCGCCAGGGCGACGACCAGCCGTTCGGCCCGGCGCACCTGGGTGCGCGCCAAATGCAGATAGGCGCTAGCCGGACTGCCGCCGGGCAACACAAAGGAGGTCAACGGCGCCAGGTCGCCATTGAGCCGGTCAATCTCGTGTTCCAATCTAGTGACCTGCTCGCCGGTCACACTCAGCCTGTTTTTGCCGTCATTGCCGACTGGCGTCGCCAAATCGCCGCCAAGATCGAACAGGTCGTTTTGAATATCTGCAAGTCGACCATCGAGATCGGTCAACACCATCTCGACACTTGTATGCAGGCGGACCAGCGCAATGGTGCTATTGGCCTCATCGACAGCGCCAAAGGCATCCACCCGCAAGTCGGATTTCGCCACCCGCGTCCCATCGGCCAACGACGTCTCGCCTCCATCGCCGCCACGGGTGTAGATGCGCGTCAGAGAAACCATGTTAGGCCGCTCGGGAAAGCGCAGTTGCGACCAGCAGCACAACGGCGGCAAGCTGCAAACCGATCCGAATACGCATCAGCCTATGGCCCTGCCGACGGTTAAAATCACCGCCCCGCCCCATCGAGAAAATGCCAATTAATAAAGTAAGTACAATCCCGGCAATCGCAGCGAAGGCGCCAAATAGGAAAATATTGCTCAAGAGTTCCATGGATCGATTAAAACACGAAATCGGCGGCAAAGGCGAGCCACTAGCTTCAAATAGGCGCCGCGTCAGCCGCCAACTCCGCGACTGTTTCGCGGACCCATCCAGGGCTTTTACCCCCCTCGCGCAAATCTGCAAGACTTACGGAGGACAGGCGTTTTGCCAACCGGTTCCCATCCTGGTCGCGCAAAATCGGGTGGTGATGCCAGTCGGGAACGGGCAGATCGAGCAAGGCTTGCAACAGCCGGTGAATATGGCTCGCTGGCAATAAGTCGGCGCCCCGCGTCACCAGGCTCACCCCTTGCGCGGCATCATCGATTGTCACTGCCAGGTGATAGCTCACCGGAACATCTTTTCGCGCGATGACAATGTCGCCGAATATATCGGCGCGCATAGCCTGCGGGCCTTCACGACGATCCCGCCAACTGATCTCGCCGGCCATCGACATGGCCTGTGAAATAGCCCGGGCCATATTCAAGCGAAGGGCAAAGGGATCCCCGGCGGCGATGCGCGACGCTCTGGCCTCCTTGCCCAACTCGCGGCAGGTACCGGGATAAATGGGTCCGTCGGGGCCGCTCACGGATAAATGCGGCGCCTGCCCGATCGCCGCAATTTCGGCACGGATCATTTTGCGGGTACAAAAACATGGGTAGAGCAGACCGGCAGCGTCCAATCGGTCGAGTGCCGCACGATAATGAGGCAGGCGCGCCGATTGCCGCCAGACCGGCTGCTCCCAACTCAGTCCGAGCCAAGCCAGGTCTTCACATATGGCCGCCTCATGTTCGGGGCGGCTCCGACCGGTATCGATATCTTCTATTCGCAGCAAGAAACGCCCACCGCTTTTTCGGGCCAATCGCTCGGCAAAAAGCGCTGAATAAGCGTGACCGAGATGCAGGCGGCCGGTCGGGCTCGGTGCAAACCGTGTCGTCTCGGGTTTCATTTCGCTTTCAGTCATGCTGGCGCATAAAATATGGCACACTCCAACCTCACTTTCTCGATGAAAAGGTATAATTGGCTGCCATGACCACGATCAAGACCCGCGCGGCACTTGAATCCAGTCTCGACGCATTGGGGCGGATCGATCCCGCCATGAAAAAACTGTGGCGCAAGACCGGAACGCCTAATTTGCGCCGCCGAAAACCCGGTTTTGAAACGCTCATGCGGGTCATTGTCGGCCAACAAATATCGGTTAAGGCGGCGGCGTCTATCTGGCTGCGATTGACCGAGACGTGCCAACCATTTAACGAAGCAACCGTACTCGCTGCGGGCGACGAAAAATTGCGCGCCGCTGGCCTCAGCCGGGCCAAAACGGCCTATGCGCAATCACTTGCCGAAGCGCTTACTGAACGTCGTGTCGTACTGAGGCGCGTTCACCGAATGCCCGACGATGAGGCAATCGACACCCTCGTCGACTTAAAAGGGATCGGGCGTTGGAGCGCAGAATGTTATCTGCTGTTTGCCCTTGGACGCACCGACTTGTTTCCCGCCGCCGACCTCGCCCTTGCCAACGCTTATCAGCTCTGGCAAGGACATGACGCACGATTGAAGGAACCCGCGCTGCGTACTATAGCAGAGACTTGGCAACCCCAGCGCAGTGCGGCGGCACGATTGCTCTGGCACGCATATGGATTAGATGTTTTTTAGGATAACATTATGACCTTAATTTCCGGGCCGCAGCGCCCACCGGAAAACGGCGCCGCCCCCGCAAAACTCGTCGTATTTTTGCACGGGCTGGGGGCCGACGGTAATGATTTGATCGATATTTCCGCCTATTGGACCAGTCTTTTGCCAGACACGCTCTTTGCCTCACCCGACGCCCCTCAACCTTGCGATATGGCACCGATGGGGCGCCAATGGTTCAGTCTGATCGACCGATCAACCGCCGCCATGTCCCAAGGGGCGGACGCAGCGCTGCCGATACTCAACCAATTCCTCGATGATTTGCTCAGCCAACATGACCTCAAAGACGAGGCAATGGCCCTTGTCGGGTTTTCCCAAGGTGGCATGATGGCTTTGCATGCAGGACTGAGGCGTCCGACGGCTTGCGCCGGGATTGCCTGCTTTTCGGGGCTTCTTATCGATGCGGTGCGACTGAAGGACGAAGCCCGCGCCCGCCCACCCGTTCTGCTGGTGCATGGTGACGCCGACGAGGTCGTGCCGGCAGCGTCCATGCCCGTTTCAGAGCAGGCCTTGATCGCGGCTGGAATTCCCGTCGATAGCCACCTTTGCCCCGGTCTGGGGCACGGTATCGACGGGGTCGGCATCGAACTGGGAGGCGCTTTCTTGCAAAGGGTATTGCGCAGAGCGACAGCCTGACCGGCACAATTTTTTTGCGTCTCAACCGAAACCACCCTAACATGCCCAGCGTTTGAGACCGTTATCGCGTATTCACTCCAGGTATTGAGTTCAGGAGTTGAGTTAATGCAAGCGAGCCTTGAAAGTTGCCCGGCCCTGGTGCTCAATGCCGACTTCCGGCCATTGAGCTATTTTCCCTTGTCCATTTGGCCGTGGTACGAGGCGGTCAAGGGCGCGCTTTCGGGGCGGGTAAATACGGTTGAAACCTATGATCGTACGGTGCACAGCCCAAGCATTGAACTGCAATTGCCCAGTGTCATATCCCTACGAGAATATGTCCGCCCGGCGCCTCGGCTGGCTTTCACTCGGTTTAACGTGTTCCTGCGTGATCGGTTTAGCTGCCAATATTGCAATATCCGCTTCCCGGTCGCCGAGCTAACCTTCGACCACGTGGTCCCGCGTAGCCGTGGCGGGGGAACCAATTGGGAAAATGTTGTTGCTGCCTGTGGCCAGCACAATCTGCAAAAAGGTAGCAAGACCCCCGAGGAGGCTGGATTGCACCTGACCCGGATCCCACGCAGACCGAGTAGTTGGGAATTGCAGCAGAACGGCCGCGCCTTCCCACCCAACTATCTGCATGAAAGCTGGGGCGATTATCTATATTGGGATAGCGAGCTTGAGGCCTGCTAAAATCGGGTTGAGAGCCAGATGGCAGCCCGTGACCCCGCCTTAACAAAATTGGTCAGCGCATCATGGGCCGGGGCTTGCGCCGCCCCACCGGCAATGCCGGTGTCGCGATGCTCAAGTTCCTCCAGCCGGAATTCCTCGATTGTTTGCTTGAGCTCTACTTCGGTCTCATCGAGCCGTTCATTTTGATCACGGTAATGCTCGTCGATCACTTCTTCGACGGCGACGGTGCACGCCATCGCCGCCTTTTCGCCAAGCAGCGCCGTAGCAGCCCCGAGGGCGAAGCCGGCAACATGCCAGACCGGCGATAAAATCGTCGGCCGCACGCCGCGTTCAACAATCAAATCCTCAAACCGCGCCAAATGCCGTTGTTCAGCCTCGGCCATCTCACGTATTTTTGCCCCCACGGGACGATCACCGAGGACAGCTAGCTGGCCCTGGTAAATTCGCACGGCGCCATATTCACCCGCATGGTCGACGCGAACAATCTCGTCAATGAGGCGTTCGCGATCCGGGTCCCCTGGCAAGGGTCGGGGCCGCTGGGAGGAGCTGCGGCTAGAACTGGGGTGACGAGACGCGCTCGCTGGCTTTTCATCAGTCATGAAATGATCTTACAGCACAAACCCAACAAGAACGAACCCACCAATAAGCGCAATACAAAAAAGCAACGTCACCAAACCTAACCGCCGCTCAATAAAATGGCGGATTGGCGGTCCAAAATACCATAGCAGCGCCGCAACCAGAAAAAAGCGGACCGCCCGTGAGCCAAGGGAGGCCAAACCGAAAACCCAAGGATTAAGCTCCGTTGCGCCGCTGGTAATGGTGATGACTTTGTAAGGAAATGGCGTTACCCCAAAAAAGGCAACGATCCAGGCGCCGCTTTCATTATAGGCTGCGGCAAATTCGTCGAATTGATGCCCGTATCCATAAAGTTCGAGCACCGGGCGCCCCACCGTTTCAAAAAACCCATAACCGATCCCATAACCAGCAAAGCCACCGGCGACAGAGGCTAGTGTACAGACCATCGCCAATCGCCACGCCCTAGCGCGCACCGCCAAGATCATCGGTATCAACATGACATCCGGCGGAATTGGAAAAAGCGAGCTCTCGACAAAAGCGACCAGCGCCAACGCCCAAATAGCGTGGCGCGACGCGGCCATTTTTAACGTCCAATCATAAAGTCGCCGCAGCACTTCCAACCTCCAAAAACATCGAACAGGCCCGGAAATACAGGGCTTAAAAACGAACCGCAAGAGACACTAGCACTTTTCGAACTTATGACTATATTGTGCGGCGAAAGTGCGGGTGTGGCGGAACTGGTAGACGCGCCAGACTCAAAATCTGGTTCTCGCAAGGGAGTGGGGGTTCGATTCCCTCCACCCGCACCATTCCTGTGCAAAAGTGGGCACCACTGGTTCCGCCGTATTTTTCTGCTGTTGCGCGGCGGCCATTAGCGCCAGGTCCGATCCCGATATTCTAATCTCGTCTTCGCCGACGTCTATGCGGTCGATGAAGAGACGGAGATAGGCTTTGCGGAAGGGAGTGGAGCCGCCGGTGATCTGGGCGCGCATGGCCTTTGAGAAGGCATCCAGGCTGCTTTGGGCTATCGGCTTTATCGGTTGGTCTAGTTGGCGTTCATTCAACGCGATGAGGCGGATCAGCTGGTCTCTGTCTTGCTCGTGCTTGGCCTGCCTTTTCCTAAAACTCGGCGTCAGCTCAATGTAGCCGTCTTCAACACCCTCGAATAGCCGGTTGATTTTTTCATCAGCCTTGCGCTTCTCGCCCTTTAGGCGCTTTGATTCTTGCAGCAATCGCTCTTTGGCCGACGATGAGCGGCTGACCAGGGCGGCGGTCACTTTCCTCAGGCGTTCCGGTTCCAACACCTTGTCACAAAGTTGCTCGGCAACAAGGTCGTCCAGCAGTCCCATTGGCACCGTTCGGCCCTTGCAAGCCGTCGCACCAAGATCCGCCTTCTTGCCGCAGGTATAGTACCGGTACTTGCCGCTCTTGCCGGTTCTAAGGCGCATCGGTCCTCCGCAATCGCCGCAATGGGCGAGGCCGGTCAGTAACACCGGGCTGTTCACACTGCGCGGCGGTGTCGTCTTGGGATGGTTGCGGGCCAATCGGTTTTGAACCGCGATAAATGCCTCTTCGTCGATAATCACGGGGCTCGGCATTTCCACCCATTCGTCGCGCGGTTTGAGGCGGCGCGTGCGGCTATCGAGCTTATTGAAGAAGTGCGTGCCCATGTAGGTCGTGCGCCGGAGCATTTGTTGGACGACCTGCACGCTAAAACCACCGCCGGTGCGATGGCGCAAACCCTTGCCATTGAGATAATTCACGATAGCCTTGATCCCCATCGGGCCGCTGCGGCCATCGCCGTGCAGATAGAGCTTGAACGCTAGCTTGACGATTTTGGCTTCGTGATCCTCGATTGCCAATTTCCGCTTGCTCTTGTCGGCCCGGCGCTCGGCTTCGTAAGTCTTGTAGCCATAGGGGGGACGCGAGCCGTTCCAGAAGCCATTGCGAGCGTTTTCCATCATCGCCCGCAATGTGTGTTTGGCATTCTCAGCACTTTGATGCTGATCAACGGCAGCGATGATCTGTTTCATCATCGTGCCATTGGGGTCGTCGGCGAAGGCTTGAGTTACCGACAACAACTTGACGCCATTCTTTTCGAGCTTGCGTTCATAGATACCGGCGTCAATGGCATCGCGGGCAAAACGTGACAGGCTATGCACGATAACCGCGTCTAACGGCCTATCGCTTCTACAAGCAAACGCAATCATGTCCTGGAAAATGGGGCGCTTGTCGGTCGTCGCACTGGCGCCGGGCTCGATAAATTCCCGAACCACCTCGAACCCATGGTCCGCGCAATAGCGCTGCGCCTGGGCACGCTGATCCGGGATGGATAGGTCGTGCTCGGCCTGGCGGGTCGTCGAAACACGGGCGTAAATAGCGGCCCTCTTGGCCATGGTTCAATCTCTCCCTATGGCTTGTTGTTATCGTTAGCGGCGATGAGCGCAGCAACAATGTCCATTAGGTAAGTGTCCAGGATTTCGATCTCGCCCGCAACAATATCTAACGCGGCTGGAAAATTGTCGCTGACGCGTGGCAGATTATCGTTCGCGGCGCACAGGAACTTGACGGGCTCCGCACTGGTACCTGTCTTTTCTGGTTCGGTTCCTGTCTCAGTACCGACACCGGTACCTATGGCCCTTTTACTGGTTCCAGTTACCTCCGGCAGGTCTTTTGGATCATCTGTCATGATGGAGCCAGTTCACCACTGACCGAGCGCGTGTGCCGTAACGCGCGTGGCTATGTCTTGGCGCCATTTCGTCGGGTTGTGATGTTCGTCCAGGAGGCCATCCAGACGTTCAATAATATCTTCGAGCTCAAGGGGGACGTTGGCATCGGTTATTATTTGCATCAGCGCGCCAATACCTTTGAACGAGCCGTATAGAGATTTCGCCTGCTCATAGAGCCGATAGTTCAGTTCGTTTTTGGGATCATAGGCTTTGATAAGCCCGGTTTGCGGCAGCGCATCGATTGCGCGTAGGAGGGAGGTCCACAGAGGATGCAATGGCCAGCGCGACCGATTTCTGTCCAAACTCGGCGTCAACAATTTGGTGTGCTTGTCCGCGAGTTCGCGCAGCAAGTCACCGCGAAAACATTCCAGGTCCAGCAACGACTTTATGCCGCCCGCTGCCAATCGCTTGGAGCGAACCTGGAATTCAACTCGCCACACGGCGTCATCGCATCCCCATAGATCATGAAACCAAACTTTCTGACTCTGCTCCCTGATCTCGGCTATTTTATCGTAAACCCGCACGACAATATCGCCGGTCCCAAATTGAAAGGTCTGGACTCTTTGATGCTTGCGCCACTTTGTGTCTTTTGCCGCGCGCGATAGGAAATTACCCTCATCAAAATCAACCTCCGGCACATGGAAATCGAAGGCAAAATCGGCCCGCGCCACGACTTCGGGCCTCAGCACCGTCATGCCCATTGACCGGTACCACGCCCCCACCCGGTCCAGGAGGGCCTGACAGCCCTTCAGCCACAGGCCCTTACTCGCAAAACGCACATGGCAGGTCGGCTGCATTGTTTCAGTCAGGCGGATCTCAAAATCTTCATTTCCGAGAACATATTTATAGGGCTTTGCACCGTACGATTTTAGGGCGAAGGTCTCCGTCCCGAGTGTGATCTCGCAAAATCGCTCGCCGTCTTGCTTCAGCTTTTCCCGCGCATAAGCCAGTTCGTCGAAGTCGAGACGGCTGGTCGTCATTTCTAGGAAATACGACACGTAGAGACTGTCTAGGCCCTGTAGCAGTAACTTTGGTCCACTTTCGCTCGCCTGTAGTTCGCTCATCATACGCTCCTTAAGCGCAAGTTATGTGTTTATGAGAACAAAAAAAAGTCAGAAATTAATCTGCCGAAAAATTTGTGTAAGATCCATCACGATGGCACTCGTTTTAATCGACATGAGGCTGTTTTTTCTCCTCGACTTCGCCGAGCTTGCCCCTGCCAAATCATCGACGATCTGGAAATCGATCACATCATCGTCCCATCCAAAAAATAAATATATCGTCCCGTCGCCATTTATCGCGCGGTCCCAAAGCACCTGGTTCAATTCGGTCTGTTGGTGCATAACGATGGCAAATGTTTCCAGCGTCGGCACAGGTACACGATAGCGGCCAAGTTCATAGAAAATAGCGGCGCGACGGACCTCATCAACATCGTATCTCCGGTGCCTGCCGGTGCCACTATACTTCCCCTCTTGGGGGTGCAGCAGATCGCTGGTCGTCCAGTGCTGAATTTGACGCATCAACCGGTTGATATCACTGGCTTTGCCAGAGCGACTGATCGTGTCGGCCATTTCGTGAAGGGTGTAGGTTCTGAGAGCCATAAACATCTTTTGTTCTTATTACACCCGAGTCGTCAAGTATCGATCAAATCCCAAGCCGTGAAAGTTGAGGCAGAACGCCTTTTGACGGTCTTGAATGTAACGTAACATTAGCAATGTGCCACGTTACGTATACGTAACGTGCGGCCGAAGGACATGCGTCACGACGGAAAGGCGCGGTTATAAGCCCTGGAAATGAAGGCTAAATACAGCATCACCTTACTTCGAAGGTATAGATGAAGCGGCGCGAGTACAGGCCCTGCCGCGCCTAGCTCGGCGACGTACCAGGCCCCGACACGTCTCTTAAGGGCCTCCGCAAAAATTGCACATAACCGTAGCTGCCAAAATAAACCGAATCAGGCTATTCTATAGAATAGTTGAATTGGTTCATGTATTTTCAACCCCCCGTGTTACTAAACACGGGGGACTTATTTGCCTATAAAATGGTCTAGCATAACGCTGGCCATAGTGATGCTCCAATAATCGCAGGTGGTGCCAGCATGAGCGAGACAGAGGTTGAAGGAAAAGCTGTTACGGATGCCGATCAAATTGAAGGGCTAGCTAAGGAGGTTAGTCCTGTTACACCCCCCCCTATAAACAATCCTTCACACGATCCTTATCGTCGTACAACAGACCTGTTGCAACGATTAGCTCCTAGTAAAATGCGCATTAGTTTTTTGATTGGCGCCGGCTGCCCACTAGCAATCCAGGTGCCAAAAAATGGCAAGATAACACCACTAATCCCGGAGATTATTGGCCTCACTACGCAAGTGAAAGCTGCGCTGGATATAGATTCTGATCTCAAAAATATTGCCAGCGAGATTTGGGATCGCGTCATTGGCCGAGGAATTCCGACGCCGACGATTGAAGACGTTCTCAGCCATATCCGGACGCTTAAATCACTCTCCGGAACCGGTGGTATTGACGGGTTTTCCGATGATCTTCTCGGAATGCTTGATCGTGCAATTTGCGAATGCGTCAGGGAGATAGTAAATGTGCCGCTACCGACGAGTGATACGCCCTATCACGTTTTAGCAAGTTGGATAAAAACTATTGCCCGCGAAAAGCCTGTTGAGATTTTTACTACAAATTATGATTTGCTCTTAGAGCAAGCTTTAGAAGAGCGGCAAGTTCCTTATTTTGATGGGTTTATTGGAGGTGACAGCTCATTTCTTGATCTCGAATCTATGGCCGAGGACGATTTGCCTGCCCGTTGGGCACGCCTTTGGAAGGTCCACGGATCGATTAACTGGTGGATGACCGAGAAAGAGAAAATTCGGCGGAGTCGCGACAAGATAGATGGCGAACAGCTTCTAATCTATCCGTCACATTTAAAATACAATCAGAGCCGCCAAATGCCTTATTACGCCATGCTGGATAGGTTGCGCGTATTTCTGAGAACCGACCAGTGTGTGCTTTTGACTTGCGGCTACTCATTCGCCGACGAGCACATTAATGCTTATATCAGTCAGGGTCTTTCCGGTAATCCCAACGCTTCATGCATTGCGATGATTTATGGGGACCGAGCGGGTGTTCCGAACGCTATTGAACTAGCGGAGCAACACGCAAACTTATCCATTTTAGCGGCGGATGGCGGTATTATTGGTACTGTTAATCGCAATTGGCATAGCGACGAGAAAGATGGGACTAATCCGGCGAACCCACTTACCGTCGGAACAGATCTTCCTGGTTCACGGAGCAGTGCACCTGCAGAACAATGCAAATGGCTATTGGGAGATTTTGCAGCTCTAGGACGTTTTCTTGCCTTTCAGCTTTCTAATAGGGATTTAGAAGAGGGACGTCACGATGCGTCCTGATCCCACTCGAATAGGCTCGGTACAGGATGTGGCGGGCACGACTATCAGCGTCTCGCTAGTGAACGAAACTGTCACAGGTCTCAGCGTCTTCAAGGGAGAATCATACAGGGTAGGCCAAGTCGGGAGCTTTGTTCGCATTCCATTAGGTTATACTTCATTGTTCGGTATCGTATCCCAAGTTGGGGCCGGTGCAGCACCAAAAACGGATGGCGATATGCATCCTTGGGGCAGTCAATGGTTGAAAGTCCAACTTGTAGGTGAAAGAAGCCCGGAAGGGCGGTTCGAACGGGGAGTCTCTCAGCACCCAACAATAAATGACCCTGTTCACATAGTAACAGAGGATAATCTTCGCGAGATATACGGCCCGGGTGACCCCACCGATTTTGTTTCAGTCGGGCACCTTGCTAGTGCTGAGTCAATTCCCGCGCTCATCAACATCAACAAATTGATTACGCGCCATTCGGCAGTTGTCGGAACCACTGGTGCAGGAAAGTCAACGACCGTAGCCGGTCTGCTTGCATCTCTCTCCAATCCCGACCGCTACCCTTCCGCCCGAATCGTGGTTTTAGATATTCACGGCGAATATGCTAAAGCTTTGGAAGATCGTGCCAGCGTTTTCCGGATTGCACCAGATATTGAGAAAGGTGAACGGTCGCTTCATATCCCATTCTGGGCACTAAGCTTTGATGAACTGACCAAACTTGCCTTTGGCAAATTAGAAGGAAAACCTCGTGCTGCTATTGAGGATGCAGTGATTGCTCTGAAGCGCGAGTCCTTGAGGAAGCAACCACGGGAGGGAGTAAGCCCTGAGCGGCTTACAATCGACACGCCTGTACCGTTTTGCCTGCATAAGCTTTGGTTGGACTTCCATGAGCGTGAACATCGAACAGTGGTCCCAAAACCGGGGGCCGCTGCTGAAGAGGTTGAGTCAGCGTTCGTACTCGACGATAACGACCAACCTATACAAGTTGGCGACGCTATGGCTGTCGTGCCTCCCCAGTATCGTACCGTTAAGACAACTGGCACTGCAGATGAGCGAGTTCAATTGGGGCCAGATCCTCTTAATTTGGGCCAACAATTGGCGGTCCTAGCGTCAAAATTGCGTAGCCCGCAGTTCTCTTTTCTTTTCAATCCAGGTGATTATAGCCCCTCCATTGACGGTACTGTAGACAAAGACCTCAACATACTCCTCGAAGATTGGATCGGCGGGCCGTCGCCTATCACAATTCTAGATCTGTCGGGAATTCCTTCGACAGTTCTAAATGACCTAATTGGCGCGTTGTTGCGTATACTCTATGACGCCCTATTTTGGGGGCAGAAATTGCCTGAGGGTGGGCGTTTGCGCCCTCTCTTGTTAGTTCTCGAAGAGGCGCACGCGTATCTGGGTAAGGAGCACTCCGGCTCAGCGGCAGCGGCAGTCCGGCGGATTGCAAAGGAAGGACGAAAATATGGCGTCGGTGCCATGATTGTGAGCCAACGGCCTTCCGAGATTGACCCAACCATTTTATCTCAATGCGGTACAATTTTTGCGATGCGATTGGCCAACGAATTAGATCGTGGCCAGATCGCAGGGGCCGCTTCCGATAATCTCAAAGGATTGTTCGACATGCTGCCTGTCCTGCGCACTGGCGAAGCTATTATTGTTGGAGAAGCTGTGAGCCTGCCGATAAGAACCCTGATTGATCCACCAGACATGAATCGAACACCGGATAGCGATGATCCACGTGTCGTTGTACGTGGTGACCCGAATGTTGACGGGTTTGAGAGCGAGGGTGGCTGGGCGGTGCCGCGATACAAGGATGACTATACAATTATTATGAGGCAGTGGCGCCAGCAGACCCCTCACTACGAACATAAGAAGGTGGAAGCGGCGGAACCAGAAACGGACGGTAAAAAAGGGGACAAATCATGAGCTGGATTAATACGCCCGAGTCTTCAAACATAGCTAGGTTCAAGTACGACAATGAAAATATGGTGTTGACCGTAGAGTTCAATAAAGGGGGTCAGTATAACTATTTTGATGTGCCGGAGAGCACCTTCGCGAGCATGAGAATTGCCTCTTCAAAGGGGCAATATCTTGCCCGAAATATTAAAGGCCGATACAGGTACGCTAGGGTGTGACATCACAGGCAGCCTAAGTATTTTGGCGTTATTTTAAAGCAATTTTTTTGTAAACCGATGCTGAATGAATGATCTTGATTCCGGTTTATAGGAGGTAAAAGCGGTGGATTTTCTGGGTCTAAGCATTGGAATACCGATTGGAGCAGCGGTAGTCGGTCTGATTGTTACCTCAATTCTAAAATCAAAATTGGATGTCCAAAATAGGTCTATTTTAGAAAAAAGTGAGCGGCTTGAAAAATTGGAAACTGAGCTCCAGGTCAAATCAGATGATCAAATATCGAAGGTGAAATTGATTGCTGGTCTTGAAGAGGAACTGAAGCAGGAGCGCAAGCAATTTGATGAAAAGCTAACTCTTCTTGACGACGCCAAAAACACGATGGCGATCCAGTTCAAAAATCTAGCCAACGATATTTTTGAAGAAAAAGGAAAAAAATTTACAGAAAAAAATAAGGAGACTCTGGAGATTATTCTAGGCCCGCTGAAGGAAAATCTTGATGGATTTAGGAAAAAAATCGAGGAGACATATATAAGTGAAACGAAGGAACGGGTTGTCTTAAAAGAAGAATTAAAGAGGCTCGCACAATTGAACGAACGCCTTGGGGATGAGGCAGAAAGCCTCACCAATGCCCTTGTGGGGCAAAGTCAAACTCAGGGTGCTTGGGGTGAAATGATCCTTGAAACGTTGCTGGAACAATCAGGGTTAGTAAATGGTGTTCAGTACCATAGCCAACATTCAGGGACAAACGAGGAAGGTCAACGACTGAGACCTGACGTCATCATACGCCTACCCGAAGGTAAGGACATTATAGTCGACTCAAAAGTGTCTCTTACAGCCTATCGACAGTTTTGTGCAGCCACCGATAAGGACGCCTCAGCCAAGTATTTAAGTGATCATGTGAAATCACTTCGTACACATGTTAAGGAACTCGCGGACAAAAATTATTATGATCTGACCAATGTCAACTCTCTCGACTACGTATTGATGTTTGTTCCAATTGAAGGGGCTTTCAGCATAGCTGTTCACAGCAATCATGAATTGGTAACGGAGGCCTTGGCGAGCAATGTTGTTATAGTTACGCCCACCACCCTTCTGTTGGCACTAAGAACCATCGAAAATATTTGGCGCTATGAGGCGCAAACGCAGAATGCTCAACAAATTGCGACTAAAGCCGGCCAGTTATACGATAAATTCGTGGGATTTGTTGGTGACGTTGAGGATGTGGGAAAGCTAATTGGGAAGGCCAGTACAGCACAAGAAAATGCAATAAAAAAATTGTCAGAGGGGAAGGGAAATCTCGTCAATAGAACTGAAGAATTAAAGAAACTGGGCGCCAAAGCAAATAAATCTCTGCCAACGATATTACTTGAAGAAATAGAACCAGATCAGACAGACGATTTATCCTAAATTCTAGTCGATGCGGCCTTAGCTATAAGCGGAATTCAAAATGACCGTTGCTAAAAATCTGCTCTTTGGTCAATAACGGACATTGAAGGAGGGTAGAGGCACTAGTAAATCCGGTCCCATCTTTGTCTTGATCGGCCCACTGGCCTGGCCTCGAACTACCTTTCGGCTGTTCTACCTGCTGGCAGGCTCATTACAATCACCCAGTTCTCATTTTCATCGCCCCTGGCGCACCAAGCACAAACTGTGCTGAACCATATGGGCGTACGTACGAGGCATTTCCATTGCCTGATCCGACTGGGCGAACCATAGCGCGCATCGCAAAGGTCAATCACGCCGGCGAGTATGGCGCGATCCGCATTTATCGGGCCCAGATTTTTGTCGCCCAGTTGTTGTATCCCGACATCGTGCCAATTCTGCAGAATATGCTCTCGGACGAGATCGATCACTGCGACCGTTTTCGCCATGCCATGCGCGACCTATCCGCCAGGCCATGCCGGATCATGGGCCTATGGGGACAAGGCGGTTTTGTCCTTGGCGCTATGACGGCTCTGCTTGGACGCCAGGGCATTTGGATTTGTACCGCCGCTATCGAACGAACTGTTCATCAGCATTTGGAAGGCCAGATCAAATTCCTGACTGATTGCGACTCGCAGCTCGTCGATTTGATCAAGGACATTCAGATCGACGAACTGTCGCATCTGCGCAATGCGGTGGATCGCATCCGGGTACAACATACCGGTGCGCGTCTTTTAGACTGCGGCATCGTGATCGCCACCAACATAGCGATATGGCTATCCACCTGGGGCGATTCTCAACGCATGGCGCGCAAGATTGCCTAGGATATACTGAGCTAGGCGACGCACCCCCGTCGGAGGCGGCCCTAGTTTCCCCGCCAGTGCGGACACCGCAGACGCTGCAACTAGGGCCTCAATCTATCCGGCCGACAAGTGCCCGGTCTTTATGTAGGCAGTCGCACCTACCTGGCTCGCCAGGTGGAATTGCTCAACAGCCGACACTCTAAGCCACGTTCCCTTCTCGTATCGTTCTCCGTCAACATCGATTTCGCCATTCAGAACGAATAGCTCAAAACCTCGGGGAGCTTTAATTTCGAGGCCTGCAATGTCTGGCTGCCAGCGATAGA
The DNA here is from genome assembly GCA_021774575.1 of Alphaproteobacteria bacterium. Taxonomy (GTDB): domain Bacteria; phylum Pseudomonadota; class Alphaproteobacteria; order UBA6615; family UBA6615; genus JAJFIX01. Next base: position 37,516 of record JAJFIX010000045.1, read on the forward strand.
GGGCAATTTCTTCGCCGCCGTATTGGTGCAACGGCAGGACAGACACGCCCTGTGCCGACGTCGGACCCCATGCCAATCCTCGTGTGTCTCGGCGGACATAAAGTTGGTCATCTCTTGCCATTTGCGACAATTTAACGAAAATCGTGCATCCGTCGTCGCTGTGTGGCCGGTGCTTGGATCCGACCGGGTTGCGGACATAGCTCCCCGGGCCAAAATCTCCGAACTCGTCGGAGAATACACCATCGAGAACAAGAAATTCTTCCCCCCCAGAATGCTCATGTGACGAAAAATAACTTTTCGGTGCGTATCTGACGATTGACGTTGCGCGTCCAGTTTCTGCTCCTTCGCGCTCGAGCATTCTGCGGTGTACACCGGCGAGCGGACTATCGACCCAGGCCAACTTGTTGGTGTCGATGACGGCGCGTTCGCCAAAATCCATGTTGATGTTCGCATGCATAGCAGTAACTCCTGCTTTAGTGGTTCTGGTTTGGGTGGCAGTTAGGCACTGGCGCTGGGTCGATTTGACATCCCCTCGTACCAGCGCGCCAGATTGTTAAGGTTTTCAGGAATTGATATATCGACAAAGCCACCAAAATCGATCGCACATAGAGCTGTTATGTCGGCAATCGAATAGGCTGCGCCGCCGATAAACGAAAAATTTGCCAGCCGAGCATCCAGACGGACCATTTCATTTTGGAAGAATCTTAGGTTTGCTTCTCCCCATTCGATATTCTGATATCGCTCTAGTGGCCCCAATCCAGGGGTCGCATGATGGAAATAGGTGGCAATTGGGTCAAACAGCGCATGCTCGGCGCGGCGCTGCCACATTTCGATTTCAGCCTTGGACCGTGCATCGTCGCCGAACAACGATGGTGTCGGGTGCACCTCTTCGAAGTACCGACAAATAGCGACCGTCTCACTGATGTATGAGCCATCCTCCAATTCCAGAGTTGGCACTGTCCCGTAGGGATTCTTTTCCAAAAAAGACTGCTCCCGGTGCGCTCCGTTCGGAACGTCAATTTGGCTGAAATCGATCCCACTGATCCCCTTTTCAGCAAGAAAGATCCGCAACCTGCGGGGATTTGGGAAACCTGCAAACTCGTAGATTTTCATTTTTACACCTTCATTATTAATTCTACCTAGTACTAGATAGCTTGACTATCTACCGATAGATAGGCAAAATTCATCCGCGAGTCAATAGACGGTTCGGCTGGGCATTTTTCGTTTGGAAAATCGATCAATCGAAAACCCATTTAGAGGTAATGAGGAGCTCCGACTTTTGGAAAATATTCGGGATCGACTAATCGATACAGCTGAAGCGCTAATACAGCATCACGGATATAATGGTTTCAGCTATCGCGATATTGCCGACGAGGTCGGCATACGTTCCGCCAGCATTCACTACCACTTTCCTGCCAAGGTCGATCTTGGGGTAGCCGTCGCGTCTCGATACCGAGAGCGTTTCATGGAGCGGTTGCGCCAAACCGAAATTTTGACGACAGATGTCACTGAGCTGCTCGAGACTTATGTCGGCCTGTTTAGGGAAACGTTTGGGCGAGACCGGCGGATGTGTCTGTGTGGCATGCTAGCGGCCGAAATTGAAGCGCTGCCCGAGGCGGTAGCAACAGAGGCACAAATCTTTTTCGAAGCCAATTTAAATTGGCTCACCCGCCTAACACCAGCAAAAAACCCCGAAGGCAAGGCCCGAAAAGCAAGGGCGCGCCGCGCCATATCCGGAACTTTTCTTGCGTCCCTGGAAGGCGCAATGATCGTGTCTAAGGCGATGAATGAACCCAATTTGTTCGACCAGATTGCGGCCAATGCTGTCGCCTGCATGACCCAGCACACCTGACCCATGCGGGCCCTAGGAAGTCGCGCCTAAGCCGGTGCAATTAGGGGTGTACAGAGCCATGTGCAGGTTCCAGTTGACACCAAAAACATGCGTGGAACCGCGCGCCAAGTACGAAAGTTGATGTCAATATTTTGCCAACAAATGATAGAAGTTCCCCTTCTGGGACCTCCGCTAACTTTTTGTGATGCCAAGTTCCTTTAACTCTCTTTTCAACGCTTCAATTTCTTTTCTAGCGATAATCGCAAATGACAAACCAGCCATTCCGAAAACGAACCCCATCACTCCCATTGCTTCCAACTTATCGTCCTTTCTGACATTTCGTATTTTCAACACTAACTGACAATGCTCACGCATCCTGAAAATTTTTTCGAGAACTTAGCCACAAAAAAGAAGGTCGATTGAGAAAAATCACAACGTACCTTCTGTCAAGGCGTAGGGGCGATACCTGCAGTCCTACAAGACCAATGGCAATTTCACTCGGACGGTCGTTCCGGTACCGTCGGCGCCATCACCAACGGTCACGTGTCCACCGTGCTGAGTGGCAATTTCCTTAACGATGGCCAGGCCAAGGCCACAACCTTGCTCTCCAGAACCGGCCACCCGATAGAAACGCTCAAACACGTTCTGGCGTTCCTCGGGCGCAATGCCAGGTCCGTCGTCTCTGATATCAAGGATCGCAGTTCCGGCGCCATTGGCCCGTACCGAAACGTCGATCATCGCTTCCGGGGGGCAGTATTGGGCGGCATTTTCGAGTAGATTGCTCAGCAACTCCTCAAGCAACAATGCGTCGCCATGGACTTTAATCACCTCATCGCCTTCGAAGCTTATCTCCTGATCGGGTTTCAAGCCGTTTGGCACAAACTCCCGGGTCACATCCGAGGCAAGTTTGGTCAGGTTGACGCCACTATGTGTGTCTCGGCCCGCCTCGCTTCTCGAAATTCGCGACAAACTCAAAAGTTGATCCGCCAACCGGCTGGTACGCTTAGTTGATTTGGCAAGAGCTGCCAAAGTCTCGGCCACCTCATCGCTATCTTGTTGGTCGAGCGCCAATTCCGCCTGACCTCGGATGGTCGCAAGGGGCGTGCGCAATTGGTGTGCCGCATCGGAAATAAATCGCTGCACGCTCTCTATATTGGTTTCCAATCTGGCCATCAACGTATTGATCGCTCGTACCAGTGCCGCAACCTCTTGTGGGACATCATGCTGGATCGGTCGCAACTCAGCCGGGGAGCGGCGGGCGACGGCTTCTTGTAGGCGCGTGAGCGGTGCCAGCCCTTTGGCCACACCAAACCAGGTGATAACCCCAGCAAGTAGAATAAGTATACCGGCTCTGGTTGCGGCGCGAAGAAGGATTTCCTGCATTAAAAGAACCCGCTCACCTTTTGTCTGAGCGACCTCAACGCGATAATATTCGGTTCTGTCGCTAAACACGAACGCCCTGTTCAACGCCGCAACACGAACATCGGTGTCTTTATAAACGGCATTAAAGAATACCGGTTCACCGGCTAGCAGATCGACATCGTCGGGTAATTCTGGCAAATCGGCATACCCTGTGACGACAGTTTCGTTTGGTCCGACAACCCGATAAAACACGCGATCTTGCGCCGCCGACGACAGCATATCGAGGGCCACATAAGGCAGGTCAACGACCAATTCTCCGCGCTCGACAACGACGCGCTCTGAGATCGCCAGGACCGAGGCCATCAACAATCGGTCATATGCCGTATCGGCGGCGTTCCTGGCCGCATAAAACCCTTCCACCATCATCACCCCGGCAACAGCAATCATGGGCAGCAACAGCCAAACCATTAGCCGCCGGCGAATGGACCACCCCGCCTGTTTCACGGTTCGTCAATCATGTAGCCGAGGCCGCGATAGGTTTTGATCGATATGTTGGCCATGCTAAGGCGCTTTCTCAATCTGTGAATATAGATTTCAATCGCATTGACGCCGACCTCATCGTCAAGACCGAACACATGTTCGTGCAAACGTTCCTTGCTAACAACTTTTCCCGCCTCGATCATCAAAAGTTCGAGGACACCAAGTTCGCGGCGCGGCAAATTCAACTTATTGCCACAGATATCGACGCGCCTGCCTTCCAGATTAAGCGAGACGTCGCCAAGCGTGAGAGTGTTCTCGCCCGCAGCTGTGTTTCGCCGCAAGAGTGCGCGGACCCGAGCCTCGAGTTCCTCAAGTGCGAAAGGTTTGGCGAGATAATCGTCCGCACCACGATCAAGACCGGCGACGCGATCAGCAATACTGGCACGCGCGGTCATGATCAACACCGGTGTTTGTCGATCTCGGTCGCGGATCCGACGTAAGACTTCCAGCCCATCAATTTTCGGCAGAGATAGATCGAGTATAACGAGGCTATAATTTTCAGAAAAATGCGCCGCATCGGCGGTTTCGCCATCGTGCACCATATCGATAACGTGCCCGCGAAGCCGCAGGCTAGCGCTGATCACGTCCGCCAGTTCGACATCGTCCTCAACGCAAAGTATACGCATTGTTCTGCGAGCCCATTCCATGGACGGTTTCACCGTCTAGACTATAGTGGGACGGTTTCACCGTCGAGACTATAGAGCGTCTCTGCTGGCGAAACGAGTCACTCGTGTCGCAAGGCTATAATTGCGACAGGTTGGTGAAAGTTTCACCCGTTAGGGTCGAGCCGTCGCCTTCGCAGGATCAACAAGCACGAGGTCGTTATGCGACCATTAACATTCACCCTAGTTCTACTAGCGCTGCCTTGGGCGGCATTTGCACAATCGAATGAAGTCGTATATCCGCCATTTGGGACGGAAACGGGACCTGAAATCGATTCCGATCAACTGGTCATATATTCGACGCTCGATATCGGTGCCGCCGAGCCGATTGTGCTTAGCTTCCAAGCTCTTTTTCCATCTGTTGAGGTGACTTATCACGACCTCAATTCGATCGACCTGTACGTCCGCGCGCTGGAGGAAAGCGACGTCCAAAACCGGACCGCCGATATCCTGTTAAGTTCGGCGATGGATTTGCAGATCAAGTTCGCCAACGATGGTTATGCCCATCGATACCAGCCGGCAAATTTCGGCGAGCTCCCAGATTGGGCGAATTGGCGTAACGAGGCCTTTGGGTTTACCTTCGAGCCAGCGGTAATTGTTTATAATCGGAACCTGATCGCCGAAGATGAAATCCCCCATACTCGTTTCGACTTGGCACAGCTTATCACCAGTGATCAGGATCGTTTTTTCGACGCCATTGCGACATATAACCCGGAGCGCAGTGGCTTAGGCTATCTGTTCGCCACACATGATTCGCGTGTTTCGGATGTCATTTGGGATTTGGCATCGGCGATGGGATCAAGCGGCGTCAAGCTATATTCGAGTACGTCAGCAATGCTCGACCACGTTCAATCGGGCCGTTTTGCCATCGGCTATAATTTGCTCGGTTCCTATGCGATCACCCGCGCCCGAGATTCCGAAAATTTGGGCATCATCTTGCCCGAGGATTATACCCTCGTCATGTCCCGCATCGCGATCATACCCCGGGCCGCCGAAAACATCGTCTGGGCGGAGCGCTTTGTTGATTTCATTCTATCGTTCGAAGGACAGACGGTCCTGGCCAATGAAGCCGGACTTTTTTCGATACATCCGAGGGTAAGTGGCGGAACCACGGAACAGCAATTGCGCGCACAAATTCCCAATTCGCTCATTCCGATTAATGTCGGTCCCGGTCTAATGGTCGATTTGGACCAAGCACGGCGCAGCAGATTCCTGCGCCGCTGGGAAAATGCGTTGATAGGTCAAGGAGAAGTAGGGTCCAGCAAATAATTGTTTTGCCAGGCCCCATTGAAGACCCAGAAGGGTCAAAACAAGGGAAGGGAGAAAACGAAAATGTTATTAAATTTATCACGCCAGATGGTTATTGGTGGGGTTGTAGGCATTGCAGCAATTGCCACGGCTTCAACGGCGTCCGCACAATTTCGCCCAAGCGCTACCGAATGTATCGCGCCAGCCGGCGTTGGCGGCGGTTGGGATTTCACCTGCCGGTCTGTCGGCAAGGCCCTCAGCGATCTTGACTTGGTCCCCGGACAAGTCGCGGTGACCAATTTGTCAGGCGGCGGCGGTGGCGTTGCGTTTGCCAGTGTCGTTTCAGGACGCGGCGACGATAACGACCTGTTGGTTGCGGCATCAACCGCAACAGTAACGCGACTGGCCCAGGGCCTCTATGCCGACGCCACGGCCGATCAAGTGCGTTGGGTCGGTTCCTTGGGTGCAGATTTCGGCATTATCGGCGTTGCCGTAGATTCTGAAATCCAGTCCCTTTCTGAATTGATGGACATGGTCATTGCCGACCCGTCATCTGTCGCCTTCGCCGGAGGTAGCGCCGCGGGTGGTTTTGATCATCTGAAAATCCTGCAGGTTGCTGTTGCCGCCGGTATGGACGACGTCACCCAGGTCAAATACGTCGCCTTCGACGGCGGTGGTGAAGCAGTAACGCAGCTTGTCGGCGGTTTCGTCCAAGCCTTCTCAGGTGATATCAGTGAGGCGACCGGCTTTATCCGGTCCGGCGACATGCGCGTGATTGCAGTTCTGTCGGAAGTACGTCTCCCCGGTGAATTCGACAATATCGCGACGGCTCGCGAACAGGGCCTAGACGTCGTATCACCGAATTGGCGTGGTTTTTATACGCCGGTTGGCGCCTCGCAAGCCTCTTTCGACTATTGGTCGGAAGCATTGAAGACCATCGCGGCCTCCAGTGAATGGCAAGAGGTGATGACCAATAATGGTCTGATGCCATTCGCCAAATCCGGTGCCGATTTCCAATCTTTTATCGACCAACAATTGGTTGATATCGAGACCCTGTCTCGCGACATTGGAATAATTGACTAATGTCTGATCGCGTCTTCGGCGCGGTCTTTCTAGTGCTGGCGCTCGCATTCATTGCGGGCGCCAGCCAATTTGACGTGCCTCGGTTCGTCGACCCGATGGGACCGAAGGGGTTTCCACGAATGGCTGGCGCGGCGGTTGCATTAAGCAGTCTTTATATGCTGCTGAGGCCCGACCCAAATCCGTCCTGGCCCGATCGCCGGCGGCTTTTCGAGATCGCTTTTGTCGTATTAGTGTTTATTGGCTACGTCTATGCAATGAAACCGATTGGCTTTGTCGCGGCGACCGCCATCACGGCATCATTTATCAGTTGGCGACTGGGCTCACGTCCAGCCATTGCGCCAGTGACCGGTATCATCATTGGCTTTAGCATCTATGCCGTCTTTCATCTCGCCCTTGGCTTGTCGCTCGCCAAAGGCCCGTGGGGGTTTTAAGCGATGGAGACAATAACGCTCCTCATGGGCGGTTTTGAGCAGGCGCTGACACCGACAAATATTGCCCTAGCGGTATTTGGCAGCATCCTGGGGACGATAATTGGTGCGTTGCCAGGGCTTGGACCGTCTAACGGTGTGGCAATCCTGATCCCACTTGCTTTCGCCTTCGGCTTGGAGCCGACCGCAGCCCTGATTTTGATGACCAGCGTATATTATGGCGCAATGTATGGCGGTCGGATTTCTTCAATATTGCTCAACATGCCCGGCGATGAACCGGCGCTCATGACCACCCTCGATGGCTACCCCATGGCCAAACAAGGCAAAGCCGGAGAGGCGTTGGCGCTCTCTGGGCTCGCGTCTTTCTTCGGTGCGTTTCTGGCCACGATCGGCCTTGTCATAGCCGGTCCATTGTTAGCCGAAGTCGCCTTCTTATTCGGCCCGGCCGAAAACTTTGCCCTCTATGCAATGGCCTTTGCAACGCTTGGCGGGTTAGCCAGCCGCAATCAAGGCAAAGCGATATTTGCCGCCGGTTTAGGCTTGTCGTTGGCGATGATCGGGCTCGACGGACCTACCGGTTCGACGCGCTACACCGGTGGTCATCTGCATCTGATGGAAGGTGTCGATTTTCTGGTGGCAATTGTCGGTCTGTTCGCCATAACCGAGGTGCTGATGTTTATCGAGCATCAGGGTAAGGAGTCGGCAATTGGCATCAAGGTTGGCCGCATCACAGCGCCGATAAAGACTGTCTGGCACTGCACGGGGACCATGATACGAGGCACCGCCATTGGTTTTATCGCTGGCGTTTTACCTGGGGCAGGAGCGTCACTCGGCAGTTTCCTCGCTTATAGCGTCGAAAAACGTATTTCCAATAAAGAGAATACGTTCGGCAAAGGTGATCCGCGCGGCGTTGCCGCTCCAGAAGCCGGAAATAACGCGGCTGCCGGTGGCGCGCTCATCCCGATGCTGACACTCGGCATTCCGGGCAGTGGCACCACGGCGGTAATGCTCGCATTGTTGATGACAATGAATATTACGCCCGGCCCGCTCCTATTTGCTGAAAAACCGGATCTCGTCTGGGGGCTAATCGCGGCCTTGTTCATTGCCAATATCGTATTGTTAATTCTGAATATTCCGATGGTTGGCATCTTCGTCCGCCTACTCATGGTGCCATCGCGTATCCTGATGCCATTGGTGGCCATGGTCGCCTTCGCAGGTATCTATTCAATATCTGGATCACTATTTGATATCGGCCTGATGGTCGCTTTCGGGGTACTCGGTTATATCTTGCGCAAGCTCGGCATCCCTGCCGTGCCAATTATTCTCGGCATTCTGCTCGGCAACCAAATGGAAAAGCATTTACGCCGAGCGCTAACCATATCCGACGGAGAATTGGCCATTCTGTGGTCGAGCCCGATCTCGATTTCTCTTTGGGCGATTGCTATCACCGGCCTTATTGCTCCGCTCCTGTTGCGCCGTTATTTGCGGCCGCGCAATCAAAAATCGTAGGGTCGAACTTCGAGCTAAGGTCGGCATCGACGATGAATTCGCCCAGATTGCTTTGCACGTGACCAGTTTATTTCGATACTGAGGGTCACCAAAAGGGCCAAAGAGCCGACCGATTTAGCCGACGACGAATAAGAACCAGGTGACCGAGCAAGTCCCAACCCTTCACATTCAAGTGACGGCGTGGTTTACCCACATGACATATGGGCGTAGGACACATATATGTCTGCCCCAGATTATGTATCCGACAATCGAAAGAACCCTTGATATGAGCCCCCTATCGCGCATTATTTCCGTTGCCATTGGTGCCGGACTTCTGGCCACTGCCGCACTCTCCACCAATGCCATGGCCCAGACCTGGGACGAAACCCTCTCTGCCGCCCGCGGACAGACTGTGTTCTTTAATGCATGGGGCGGCTCGCCGAAAATTAACGACTATATTGCCTGGGCGGCTGATCGGGTCGAAGAAGAATTCGGCATTGAATTGCGCCATGTAAAAGTTGACGATACCGCCGCCATCGTTGCCCGGGTTTTGGCGGAAAAAACCGCTGGTCGCGACGAAAACGGAACTGTCGACCTTATCTGGATCAATGGAGAAAATTTTGCCACGATGAAGAGCGGCAATTTGCTCGCCGCGCCATTTGCCCAATCATTACCCAACTTCGCGCTCGTCGACGTTGAGGCAACGCCGACAGCAATCAGCGATTTCACGGTTCCGACCGACGGTCAGGAATCACCTTGGGGGATGGCACAGCTGGTCTTTATGTATGACACGGCCCGCGTCGCTTCGCCGCCGCGCTCGGCGGCAGACCTCCTTGCCTGGGCCCAGGCCAATCCGGGGCGGCTCACATACCCGCAACCGCCGAACTTCACCGGTACCACATTTTTAAAACAAATTATGCTCGATCTCGCTGGCAGCGACCCAGCCCTGCAGGAACCGGCAACAGATGCCTCCTTTGATGCGGTCACCGGCCCATTGTGGCAGTGGTTGGAGGAGATCACTCCCTCCCTTTGGCGCCAGGGCAAGGCCTACCCGGCCAATGGAACGGTCCTGCAGCAGCTCATCGACGATGGGGAGATCAATATCGCGATGACCTTCGAGCCGGCTGGGGCCTCATCGGCAATTGAACAAGGTTTGCTACCCGAAACAGTGCGAACCTTTATTTTCGACGGCGGCACCATCGGTAACTCGCATTTTGTCGCCATTCCTTATAATAGCTCGGCCAGAGCCTCGGCGATGGTTGTGGCCAATTTCCTGCTGTCGCCCGAAGCCCAAGCGCGCAAGCAGGACCCGGCTGTGTGGGGTGATTTTACTGTCCTGGCGGCTGATCGCCTGTCGCCAGCGGACGCCAATATATTTGATGCCATTCCGCGCGGCGTCGCGACCTTGTCGCCGACGGAGCTGTCGCCGACCCTGGCAGAACCCCACCCATCGTGGGTAGGCCGTCTGGAGGCGGAGTGGCAGCGGCGCATTATCGGTTCAAATTGACCGATCGATGATGATAGGGGACGGCTTTGCTACGCGCCTTTCCCACTGCTGCGGTTTTCGTTTTTCTCGTGCCTGTTTTGACCGGCTTAACGGCGACCGTTTTTCCCGCATTCGGATTGCAGCCGGGTCTGGACGACTGGTCATTTGACTTCGGCGCGTGGCGTGACCTCGCCGCCACGCCGGGTATCGGTCGGTCGATCAGATTGTCATTGACCACCGGTATTGGCGCGACGATGATTTCGCTGCTGCTGGTTTTTTCTTTTATCGCCTCGTCCTATGATCGCCCGGGTTTCGCCCGCGCCCGAAAATTCTTGTCCCCGGTCCTGGCAATACCCCATGCGGCGATGGCCATTGGTCTTGCCTTTTTGGTGGCACCGTCGGGTTGGATCGCTCGGGCCATTTCGCCTTGGGCAACCGGCTGGACCCAACCGCCCGACGCAATGCTGGTCCAAGACAGCGCCGGTCTTGCCCTGATCATAGGCTTGGTGGTCAAAGAAACACCTTTTCTGTTCCTAATCACCCTCTCGGCCCTGAGTCAGGCCAACATGGATCGGCGCATGAGCGTTGCCCGCAGTCTTGGTTATGGGCCGATAATTGGCTGGGTAAAGTGTATATTACCGGTGATATATGGGCCGCTTCGGTTACCAATATATGCCGTTCTTGCTTTTTCTCTATCCGTGGTTGATATGGCGCTCATCCTCGCGCCGACAACGCCCCCGCCACTCGCTGTCCAAGTATTTGCTTGGGCTCGGGATCCCGATCTCGCAATGAAATTCCAGGCGGCAGCAGGCGCGATATTACAACTCGGCCTCGTCGCAAGCGCCATAGCATTATGGTCTTGCGCAGCCCGCATGGTTGCCTGGGGATGTCGGCCATTTCTCTCGAACGGGCGGCGCGGGGGCAGTGGGCGCCTCGCGGCCATAATTCCAGGCAGCGGATTTGTCCTGCTATTCACCGCCGCCGCCGCCGGCATCGCCTCGATGGCGGTATGGGCCGTTACCTGGCGCTGGCGCTATCCAGATGTCTTGCCCTCGACATGGAGTATCACCAATATCCAGCGCCACGGGCCCGACCTTTTCGCGCCTGCCGGGGTGAGCATTTTGGTCGCCTTGCTTGCGGCGGGCATCGCACTTGCACTGGTGCTAGGATCGTTGGAACATGAACGCCGTCGCAGTCTTACACTTGGCAGATGGGTCATGTGGCTACTCTATACACCGATGCTGGTCCCCCAAATCGGCTTTCTGTTCGGCTTTCAAATATTGCTCATCCGTACCGATCTTGACGGCACGCTTAGCGCCATTGTCTGGACCCATTTGCTCTTCGTTTTGCCTTACGTGTTCTTAGCGCTGGGCGATAATTACCGGGCATTCGACGAGCGGCTGGCGGTCACCGCGCAGACATTGGGCGTCGGACCAAATCGGATATTTTGGACCATCCGCCTGCCGATATTGATGCGACCGATATTAATCGCTTTTGCCATCGCCTTTGCCGTTTCGGTTGCTCAGTACCTGCCAACGGTTTTTGCCGGGGCGGGGCGCTGGGAAACGCTGACCACCGAAGCCGTCACCCTGGCCTCGGGCGGCGACCGGCGGATCACGGGTTTATTTGCCCTGATCCAAGCGCTCCTACCTCTTGTTGTATTTGCCGCCGCCGCCGGCTTACCGGCCTGGCTTTACCGCAATCGGCGTGCCATGCAGGTTGCCCATGGATAAACTTGGAACCCTCAAGCTAATAAATGTCGGTTTAACGCTGGCTGGCGCGCCATTGTTTGCCCCCCTCACCATAGACGTTTCCGCCGATACGGTCACGACCATCATGGGCCCGAGCGGCTGCGGGAAATCCTCACTGCTGGCGCATATTTGCGGCACCCTGCCCCCCATTTTCGCCACCTCTGGGCGGGTCGAATTAAACGGCGTTGATTTGGCCGGCGTCGCACCGGAACGACGGCGGACCGGCATACTTTTTCAAGACGCGCTTCTATTCCCCCACATGTCGGTGGGCGAAAACCTAGCCTTCGGCCTGCCAGCAGCACGCGATGGACGCAAGGCCCGTCATGCCAGGGTCGAGACCGCATTAGCCGAGGCAGGCCTTGACGGCATGGCAAACCGCGACCCCGCTACCCTATCGGGTGGCCAGCAGGCACGGGTGGCCGTCATGCGCACATTGTTGTCAAACCCGGCCGCCCTGCTTTTAGACGAGCCCTTTTCCAAACTGGATGCCGAATTGCGCGCGCGCTTTCGCCGCTTTGTGTTCGACCACGCAAAGGCACGAGGCGTTCCAACACTCCTCGTAACCCATGACCCCAACGATGCCGAAGCAGCTGGCGGCCCGATCATCGAATTAACACTGGGCTAACACTGGGCTAACACTGGGCTAGCATTCGACAAACAATGTCGTAAACCTACGCATGACCCTTGCGTCGGCGGTCCGGCTCAGCTAAATCCCTGTATCAACGCAGATATTCCATCGCCGGAGGGGTGGCCGAGTGGCTGAAGGCGCACGCTTGGAAAGCGTGTATGCGTTAATAGCGTATCGTGGGTTCGAATCCCACTCCCTCCGCCAGATTTTTCAGTGTCCGACCCGGGCACATCGTTTGCGTTTTGTACCGGAGACATGGTTTACAGTTTCACCGGCGTGAACGGATTGGGGGGCGGGTTCCACTCGCCCTTCGTGATTATCGAAGAGCCCTAAATTATACTTGAGGAACGAGACAGCCAAATTTGGTCGTCGCCCTGCCTGAGGCCGGTGATCTGGCCTGCAAATACGGTGCTGAGGTTGATTTTTCGTTCGCCGATGCAGATCCGGCCACAACGCGTAACCCGAACGATGCGATCATGGAACGGGTAGTCGGGCTCCGATGGCGGCTCGTAGACACGGGCCGAGGGTGTATAGAGTTCCCCCGGATAGTGAGGTAACCCTCATGCTACAGAGTAACGAAAGAATCATCCGACATAAAGTCGGCCTGCTGAATTTGGCCGAAGAATTGGGCAACGTATCGAAAGCCTGCCAGATGATGGGCTTGTCGCGCGATACGTTTTACCGTTACCGGGACGCGGTAGAAGATGGCGGTGTCGAGGCACTGCTGGAAAAGACCCGCCGGGTTCCGAACTGAACGAACATAATTTTTGCTACGGCTACGGAAGTTTTGACGGCATTCCCCAATTGACCCGACAGCTATCGAACTCCGCCTCGATCTCGGTTTGCCGCTGAAAGAAACCTTCCATCAGACTCTGGTATTGGGTTTGTTCGGCAAATTGAGTATTAACCGTCTCGCGCAACCGGGGCCAATCCGGGTGTCCATTGTTTCGAATTTTCAGATTCTCAATGCGCTGCTTCAGTTCCTCATGGTCGGGCTCTGCGGAAAGAAGGGCCATCTCATCCGCGTCCGCCCAATCAAAATTTCTGAGGGTCGATATCCCTGAAACGGAATCTATTCGTGCGCGGTCATACGATAACAAAAATTCAGAATGTATGGCTCTTGCTTCGGCCAGCGCGGTCTGCAAATTCATATTGAGGTCCGCCAGTTCAATAAAATCCGGTTTCGCATCGACAATAAAGTTCCGTAGGTTGGTCTGAAATTCCGTTTTTAAGGTTAGACCGGCCGCAATCGCGTTGCGGAAGCAGCTATCGAGATCACTAGGAACGCGAGCCGTTTCATCCGGCGCATCGCAGCTGCAAAGTAAAAGCGCTAGAGATCCAATTTGAAGCAGAGATTTAGTCAACATGCTGTTCCCTTGTACAAATGAACGGACCTGCCCTCGCTAGCGTCCCTCAATTCCAACGCAAAATAGCGTTTGCTATTTCCAGGATCATGATCCTGCTGCCGAAAACCGGTTCCTAATAACAAGCAAAGGATCAAACAAAAAAATTCGAACAGCGGCGCTTGCATTTTTTACGACGAACAGACCCGGGGCTGAATGCTTATTCGTCGTGCTCTTCTTTGAACCAGCCGAGCGCATCTATCCGTTCGGCTACGAACCGCGCGCCGGTTTCAGTTAAGTGTTCAGTGTCATAAATGAACGGCACCCCGTTTTCGCCGAACAGCTGACATGTCTCGGCTTCAAGGTCACAGAATATCTCCGTTCGATCATAGAAACGTACACCTGGCATTTGCATTATCAGGTTCCTTAAATCGATTGAATTGCGCCGCCAATCCCAACGAAGATTACTGTAGAAATAGGAGCCAGCCAGGTTAGGCGTGATACCTCGTTCCGCCAGTTCGAGAGACATCGATGTCATCTCGTTGAAATTTGTTGCGCCCACGACCATCACATCCTTGCCTTGGGCCCGCAGACTTTCCACCAATACGGTGACGTCTCTAATGAAGGGCGCCTGCCAGGCGACGGCCAAAACGACGATTTCGGAATATGCTAACAATTCACTGTTGGATATATTGGCGATCGACCTATTGCAACGTAGCGACGGTTGCGACGCGCTCTCCCAAAATTGTGTAAGCTCGGCCATGCATTTATCATCCATCTCGATTACTCGTAGATCGATATTTTGATGGAGTTTGGGTTGTTCGATGGTCATAGCAACATAGAGGTCGGTGCCGACCGAATCGCCCATGATCAATACGCGTTTGCCGGTGCCAATTGTATCAAACGGGACCTCCGCCCGCTCATTCAAAGTATCCCAGATGGGGCCTCGAATTTCTGCTTGATGATCTCGGTTGATCACAAATTCCCTGGTATGGGCTGGTAATCTCGCCAGTTTGTATGCCTGCCAGCCTATCGACTTATGTCCCCAATAACCGACGCCAACGAGCAATGAGGCAGACAGGCCGAAGATGATCACAACCAAAGGCCCTGGAATTAAATTCCGGCGGAACGGGCGTTCGACATATCGCCAACTTGCCACACTGAGAATGCCTGTAGTCAGAAGACATAGGGCCACTGTCAGTGATGATAGCTCGCCTTGGGTCATGATGCGGGCGAACGCCAGGAGCGGCTGATGCCAGAGGTAAGCGCTGTAACTGACGAGGCCAATACCGACAAACATCGGAAGAGACAATAGTCGCCCAACTAGCGTCGTGCGCTCTGCATACAGAATGATGAGGACAGTCCCAAAAACTGGCACCACCGCGATGATGGACGGAAAAGGCGTGTCTTCATCAATCAAAAAGAACGCAAGCAGCACTAGAATGAGGCCGATTGTTGCCAAGAGGTCACTTTTATCGCGACTGGTCGAGTGCAGATAGAGTGTACACGAAACCCCGGCGAGCAATTCCCAGGCGCGTGTTGGGGTCAAATAGAAGTTGGCCACCGGATCAGTCCGCCAGGCCCATTCGCTTAACCCGAGACTCAGTAAGAGCAAGATTGCGGTTGCCCAAACCAAGGTATTTCTACTCAATCGCAGCATCAAGAGCGCAAATAGAGGAAAGACAATGTAAAATTGTTCCTCGATGGCGAGACTCCAAGTGTGGAGCAGAGGGCTTGTATCGGCGAACGGGTGAAAATAGTCAGTTTCAATATAAAAGAATAAATTGGATAAAAAGACCGTTGCCGCGGCGACACTCTGGGAAAGATCCTTGGCTTGATGGGGCGCCATCAAGAACCAACTGACCGGGAGGCACACCAGCATAACAAGATAAAGCGCAGGTAGAATGCGGCGGGCCCGTCGAAAGTAGAATCGCCGCATTGAAAACTGATTGGCGGCGATATCCCCGAGTATGATCGAAGAAATCAGATATCCGCTTATCACGAAAAATACGTCCACTCCGACAAATCCGCCGCTGAACTGCTCGATGCCGGAATGAAAAAAAATAACGGGAATAACAGCAATCGCGCGGAGCCCATCGATTTCTCTTCTGTACTGCATCGACTTCGCCTTAACATTCGTGAGTAGTCGCAAAAACCAAGCCGCACACCCTTTCAAACCGTAACTGTTCAGTCAAGGGAACTGACCGACCGGTGGTGCGTCAGTTTGAAATTCCTTTTATATACGAGGCGGACCGACCCCGCTTTTGAGTTCCTGAATCAACCGGTCCAGCTATCTCGTCCGTATCGCGTACGGTGTCAGCCATTGTAGAGTCCCTTTTTCATGGGCAGTTTATAAGAGAGTTTCGGGGGACGATAGCGACACGACAGGCTTCGTATGAACCTTGTTTAATTGGTTCGATGCTCATCTCGAAATCCTTGATTTGAACACCGGTGCGGCGAAAATCATATGGTTTACATCTTGTCGAACCATATCACTCGCCAAAACGATTGTTCCTCATTATAAATGCTGGCATCAACGGCTATTGGGAAATCAAGGGCCGCGAGCTTGCGCGAAAAATCGACCTAAATTCTCCACCGACAGCGGTGAAGGCGCCTTGCCGTCCAATCACGCCATCTTCATTGTTAATCGACAGGGCGAGCAAGCAGAGCTTGATGCCGCGACCGACAAGGTCCGCCGATGGCAAGATCGGCAAGCGTGAGCCCGGTAGAAATTTACCTTGCTTATGCGGGGAATCGTCCGCAACGAATTCGATGAGATCGGACACGCCAAAGTAATTCACGAAGGCGCAAGCAAGATGGCCAGCGCCAAAAAGAGCAATCGGCCCCTGTTCGGAGCGCACACGCTCAAGGGTTGTGCGTACTTCGCGGCGCGTTGGCTGAAATTTACGGGCATAACTATCGAGCAGTCCTACTTGGTTTTTCGCCGCCGAACTTATGCGCAGTTTTCCCGGCGCACCGGTCTTTCGGGCTAGATGAACAAGCGAGTTCTCGAACGGCCGTCGATATATGTCGGTGCGGATCGTCTCGAACCCCCCTATCGTCACTAGAGGTTCGAGCGTCTCAGGCGTCAGATAAAGAGAATGCTCTTCCCAGATCATGCAGTATTCGGCCAGGCGCAGGCTGTCAGTGCAGTCGGGCACCTCGATCATAACGATCCCGCCGGGCTTCACCAGCGCGCCAATGCCGCCGATGAACGCTTGCATATCTTCCACATGTTCCGTGATATGTCGGGCAATGAAAATATCGGCTGCCCCGCGCCGTGCAGCAATGACCGCCATCCGCTCCGGATCGGTAAGTTTTTGCACGGTTTCAATCCCGGCTGCCGGGTCGGTTACCCCAAGATCTTCGTCTAGCTTCACGCGCCAAGTATTCTCAAAACCGTTGCGCACAAACCTATCAACAGTCGTATCGTCCTTTTCCGTTAGGGCGCCGATAACGCTGTCCGGGCCCAGGCCTGGCATCGCGATAATTTGCTCGACAACCTCGTCAAGATGTTCTTCGGGCTCGCGGGCAAAAATCCAATCAAACGGCGGCACTAAGGATTCATGCCGAACCGGCTCCATAGCCTGGATTGTTCCACACTCGTTGCACTGGCCGAGCGCAAGCGTGAAGTTACGTTCCGGATCACCCTTGTTCTTAAGGTAGAATGACGAAACAGGGTGGGAGCCAACATTTAGCCGTTCGACCAAAGAATCAGAGTGACAAACGAGACAAACCATTTTCTACTCATGGATGAAATTTTTAGGCGCTTTATTTTGCGTCCGTCAATATTATCGGGTGAGCTCGAGATTTGAAAGATATATATGGCCAGCTTCCGTCTCGGTCTCGGGCGGCGCCCAGTCGGCCGCCTCGGACCTTTCCGGATCAAAAGGCCCTATTGTCGTTTCGACAAAGGCCAGCCATTCCGAGCGGAATATCAAGGTATGAAAAACACCTTCTGGCATGCGATAGAAAAAACATCCGCCATTGCCCGCAGGAGACATCGCAATGACATCCGTGACGACGCCATTCGGATCAAAAAGAACCGCATCGCACATGCCTTCGATCACCGATAGCGTCTCCACCTTGCCGAAATGGCGATGCGGCCGGACATATGAGGTGTTGTTAATCACGATAAGCATTTCCTGCTGCCCCGCCTCGGCATCAGAATGAAAGCACAGACGGCACCGTCGGCGAGGTGCAACCGAAGCTCTATCGCGAAGCATCGAGACCATTTCATCGTCGACCGCAAGGAAGTCTCCATCGGAATAGACAACTTCCGGCGAGACGAATTTTAGACGATTCTCCAGACTGGGCATAAGAAGTGCACCGAATGTCAGCGCATGACTGAATAAGGTTGAAAAAACACCCGCAATCGATAGTGCGAGCGGCGAAAAGGATATTGCCGACATTGTCGAGAAGCAACTGAATGAGCCAATCTAAATATCATCACAATCTTACGTTCGTCAAAACGGAATGTGGTGGGAGACTTTGACGCCGAATTCGCAGGGCTTCGCGATCTTGCTCATAACCGATATTCTATTTCGAATCGTTTACTCAAATTATTCAACGCGCTTGCCAGCTCCGATAGCGAATACGTAGTTGGCCATTTTGTGAAAGCCAGTATGCACGACTTCGTCGTTCATGCTGAAAATAAGCACATTGTGAAAATACGCCAGCATGGTTTTCTTCAATTCCGGTGCGGTCTTGCAGTTCACATGCCCGATTTTCGATTGCGGCGATGCGTAGATTTGGCTCTCCAGAGATGGCAAGCCAATAATGGCGACGCCGTGCGGCCCAAGTGGCGCGAATGCATTTTTTAGGAAGACGTGTTCACTCGAAGGATCAATATGCTCCAGAACGTCAAGGGCATAGACTGCGTCGAAGGATCCAGGAATAGGACCGTCGAGCAAATCGTGTACAAAGACGTCGAACTGCCAGCGCGGCAACATGCGCGCCTTGACGTCTTCAAGGAACACCGCGTCGAAATCGGTCGCAGATAGCTTGCCAACTTCCGCCTGTACGATCCGAGTGCCAAAAGCGTCGCCGCATCCAATTTCGAGGACATGTTCATAATCGGTCAGCATCTTTGCAACGAACTTATAGCGCGATAACCGGAAGACAAGATGCTTTGGATCCTCGTGCCAGCTCTCGCTACTCCGCAGGCCCAGTCGCTCGAAGCCCCGCGTAGAAGCGGCTTCAACGCAGACTTGATATTGTACTTCCTTGGTCTTCGATGTGCTCATTTTATAATGTCCTGCCCAATACCCATTTCGTCGCCCGTCTAAATTGGTTTGTTGCCGTCCTTGCCGATCACTCGTGATTCGGGGCATAGAACAATAAACTGCCCACCCTTATCCAGGTATTCCTGACAGCTTTCTATGATTTTTTGCGAGTGTACCCAGGCCAGAATCACTGTGTAGTCGGGTTGTCGGGCGCAGAGTTCGGACGTTGCAATAACCGGAATGCCATCGCCTGATTCGAATTTGCCGATTTTTTGCGGATGATCGTCCAGGATGTAATCGATAACACCGGCGAGTCCGAACTGCGCGATCAAAGTTGGGCCGCTTCGCGCAGCACCGTAGCCGGCAATAGTTGCGCCCTCGTTTTTCAGTTTCTTCACGAATTCAGTCGTTCGCTGCCGCAGCCGCTGCACCTTCGCGTCGAACGCGCGCAATGTTTCCAACTCGCCCAAATTGCGCTCATCTTCAAGTTTCAACAGGTTTTCGAGCGAATTCTCGACCGGCCGCTTGCCGCCTTTGAGCTGTACCATGCCGATTAGCGAGCCGTGCTGGATGGGCGCACGGTCCGCCGCGATCAACTCGAGGCCGTGGCGATCAAGGAACTTGACCATCGGTGCGGCAGAATGATGACTCATATGTTCGTGGAAGATCGTAGCGATGAGCATGCCGTCTATAATGTCCATGAGATACTGCGCCTCGAAGAAGAATAACCCGTCGGGCGCAAGCATTGTTCGTACGCATTCGGCGATTTCACCAAGATCATCGGCGTGGGCGAACACGTTGAAGGCACATATTATTTGTGCTGGCCCATGCTCTTCACGAATACTCCGCGCGAGATCAAGCGACATCAAGGATGGGATTGTCGGGATGCCCGACTTGTTCGCCTGCGCCGCGACCTCGGAAGCCGGATCGATGCCGAGGACTCGGCATCCACCCTGCTTGAACAGTTTCAATAACGAGCCGTCGTTGCTGCCAATGTCGATGACGAGCGAATTTTCCGGCGGTCGGCTTTTCCTTGTGATCTTGTCTGCCATCTGCTGGAAGTGCTCTGGCATGCCCTTCGCGTTGCCCGAAAAATACGTGTACGATTCCCAAAGACTTTTCGAATCGATGACATCGAGCTGTTGCACATGGCCGCAATCGCTGCACATATAGACATCAACGGGATAGCGGGGGGCGTTCATTACCGCCGTCCGGTCGACTGAGTAATTCTCGGACAGCGGGATCGGCTGGAGTTCCACGACACGTTCGATACTGCTGGAGTCGCAGAGACGACATGTTTGCCGGCGGATGACGGTAACGTTCATTAACTAATTCCTTCGCTTCTCGCTTTTTGATCGGCGATCAAATCGCCCGCGAGTTGATCGACCCCGAGCGGTTTAATACCTGTCAGCTGCGTTGTCCTGGCCATTCCCAATCCACTATAACGCGGCTTGAAGGCGATGTTTATTCCTTTCGCAACGGACGTCGTCGGCTTGATCAGACCCGGGTCGATACCGAGACGGCGCGCCAGCGCATGCGCGAAGTCGACATAACTAATATTCTCCGCGTTGGACAAATGCATGTTGCCCGGAATGCGTTTTTCGGCGATCGTTGCAAGCGCATGGCCCGCGAACGCCACGGTGAGAGGTGCGAAGATCAAGTCTTCGAATGGTTCGATCGGGTCGCCGCCTTGCCAGGACGCAAACCATGCGGGAAGCGGCGAGACGCCAGCGTTCATAATCTTGGTCAATCGAACGATGTTCAAACGGTCAGTTGCGTTCAGTCGCCCCACGATATCCCGAATTGCCGCCTCGCCTTCGGATTTTTGGCGGGCATAGGCAATGTCTGGAAAATGCGGATCGTCCTCCTTCGGCCACGGTCGTTCGCCGCCAAACACCGAATTAGTCGAAATGAATGTGACGAACAGGCCCTGCTCAATTAGTGAACCCACCAATTTCGGGATCAGTTCTACATTGATAACCCGTGCAAGCGGATCCGTTTCGCATCGATCATAGTCCGTCGCCGCCGCGACAACCATGGCATATTCGATCCCGTTTGGCACACGGTAGGTCTCACCGTTTTCGAAGTCGAGAAACACCCGCCCCGGGTCCAGCGTGTCCTTTCGGCGAGTGCTCGCCAACACATTATGCCCACGCCCTTTAAGAGCCGCTATCACACTGGCGCCGACAAGGCTGTCACCGCCAATGATCAGAATTTTCGGTTTGTCGGCCGTCACAATACAAATCCCATCATCTCTAAAAACATGGATTGAAACGGACAAAACACGATATTGGTCTCGTCGTAGCAGCGGCCCAGTTCCGAATGCGGCAATTAGTAAAATGGCAGCGGAACCGTTCACCTGCCTGATGTCCGACTACCCCGAATTTCGTGTTAATGGTTCGGCGTCCGTCTCGCTGAGCGAACGTCGGCGCATCGAGACGAGTGTACTGCTGCAGATGTTCGGGCAGGTCGAAATTCCGTTTCGCAGCCGAAAATTGTTCAACGCCGTTAACATTACGGCGATCGGCCAAAATACGGCGCCGGCAGAAAATTGCGGTAGCCCCCTCAGATTAGTCAGCCACAGCTTTCTAAACAAATAGCGCTCGGTCCGATGCAAACACCATTTGAGGATACCGCCAGCATAGGCAGACGTTACCTCGTAAGCCAGCCAATTTTCAGGAAAAAACGTATCAGCGCTCCCCGTCAATTCGATCCCGTCAATTATGGAATATTCGCCATTTTTGCGACCTTCGATGAAAATCGCGACTGTTCCACCCGGCTTTAGGCAGCGTTGGGCATTTTCAAAAATATTCGAAATCGCACTGTCTTCCCAGGAATAAATGTGCAAGAAAATATTGTCGTACAACGTCGCATCGCCCACGTCGTTCGCGCACGGCAAGGGCCTGGCTGTCGCAATGAATTTGTCCACATCCAGCAAAACGTCGAACGGAGCAAAATTGTGGAGCGTATTGGCCATCGGGCTACGGTCGTCACAAACAAGGAGGTTGCGCCGATGTGGCCTTTTCTTCATTTCCTCTATCCATTTCAGAACAATACGTGAATCCAGCCAGAGATGGTGCCAGATAGAAATGTTGGGCATCACTCCGGCCATCTTGCGGAGGTAGCCGAAGAAATCTACATAGAATTGAGCAACGCCAACACGCTTAGAAACGTTAAAAGTGTGCGCAAACTTTTTCTGCGATACGACAAGTTCAGGGGGCACAACCGGCGTGAGGTGAGGCTTGTCGGTATTTTTTAACACCGCCCAGTTATTGACACCGCGACTCCAATAGTAATGATCGATATGATTTATCGGCCGCGCATGCATGTGCGATTGGATTTGCTGCAGGAAATTGGCCAGCTGTTTTCTTGCTTCAGGAAGTTTTTCGGATGCCTCGCCGGTCCGAAATAGGACATCCACATTTGCGTATTGGCGGTGCTCGCGCGTAGTCCAGCTAGACAGCTCTTTCGCAATTTGCTTCGGCTTCAAGGCCCCGTTAGCCAAGAACGACTTTTCTCGAGAGTTTGGTTGCAGCTCAAGCATGAAAAATTCATCGGAATCGTCAAGAATGGTGAAGTTTCCCGATGGCACCATTTCTGGAACAAAACCATAATCGCAATATGAATTGACAGGGCCAATCGGCACTTCCGGCTTAATGGCAAGCATAAAAATGAGGTGATAACGGGCGAGCAGGGTATTGTCGTCTACCTGCCAGTAAATTTGATTATGTGTCGTACATCCAACAAAATTTTGCGTAACGGTCTTGGCGATAGTGGTCGGGTGAAGGTTGCGGAACGCTAGGTCAACTAAGTCACGGGACGGAATTGATAAGATTCCCGTCTCCTTATCAACGGCTTCAACCAAGTGAGGCAAAATAGTTTCGGTGTTGCTCCGCAAGCTCGGTGCCAATATGCACCGGTGTCCCTCGCGCAATTTATCGACCGCCGTGCGTAGAGAATTTTCGGACAGAATAAAATCCGAGTTCATAAAGAAAAAACAGGTCTCGGTTTGCTGGTCACCGCTATCGCGAATTCCTCGGGCATAGGCGAGCGTCAGCGTCACACCGTAAGCCTCAGTCGTGATCAAATCGTCGATGAGAATTAATCGAACCGGGCAGAGAGATTTCAAGATTGTAAAGTTCGGATGCTCATCAAAATTCGGCTGGCTCTCCTCCGAAGTAAGAATCAAAATTTCAACGTCGAACGCTTCTGCAAGCGCCGGCAAATTTCCCGAAGATAGGTAGGACGGCAATGATACGAGGCAAAACTCTTCGATGTATCGAGCACCCCAGATCGCCGTCAGAAATTTGACCTTCATTTTTTCAGTCTTCATTGCACATACCGATCACGCGTAGTTTATTCGAAATAGATAAATTCATGATCACCGGTATAGCCAGATTGTTCAAAAATCCATTTCCATTCCTGCGGTGTGTGGAAGGCCCGGCAGGTGAGCTGCCAGTACATCAGGTTCATTTTTTCCCGCTCGTTGCGATACCCCTCGACACAGAGATATTTACTTTCCTTGGCGACCCGCTCCATTTCCCCGAGGGCTGAAAATAGCTCGTCGACATAAAGGTTGTGCAAGGTGGTAATCGAGATCACCAGGTCAAAATGATTGTCGGGCCAGGGCAGAGATGTCGCAGATCCGACCTGGCAATGGGGTTTTACCGTCTCCATCGTATGCTGGATGCCATATGACGAGATATCAATGCCAGCAACCTCGACGCCAGGGCAGGCTTCAGTAAAATCGTGCAGCAGGAAGCCTTTACCCGAACCGATGTCTAGAATGCGCATGCCAGGTTTAATATTATAGGCCTCGACCATCGCGTCGGCGACTTTGCGCCAGCGCCCGTCGTATTTGTAGCCACCATAGCCAGAGATACGGTCTCCGTCCCAATAGTCGTAGCCCCACTGGATGGCTTTTTCGGATGCTTCGGCCTTATCGACTTCATTGACTCGCGCTAGGTAGTCGCGCTGTGTCGACTTATGGATCAGGCCAACGAATTCTCGGTTTGCCATAGGTTTTTCTTTCCAAATCCAGTTAATTATTAGGTCGTCCGGATATTGCCAAGCGCTGCAAAGGCGCGGCTCGCCTTGGCCAATTGACGGGCGCAACGTTCGGCACGGGGGGCTTGGTCGGCGTGTGTACGCCTGCGTTCGCCGCCAGGCAAAAAATCGTTCAGCATGATGCACATCCATTTGATACGATAGACATCGAGCAGCAGTGTCGCCCGTTGCCCATGCCTAGGCGGCAAACCCAGACCTGTCAATACGCCGACGATAAAACGGTCGTGATGAAATGCCGGGATCGGAATTTCCGGCTGACAGAGAAAATCGCAGATCAGTTTCGCCGGGTCGTCGAGGCCGGCATATTCAAAATCGATGAAGATCGTTTGCGCGCGTCTGCGCAACACATTGTGAAACCCAAAATCCGAGGGGGATATACATCTTTCGTCCATAGGCAGTTCGGTATCGGGCAGCAAACCGAGACTCTCAGCCGCATCGAAGGCCGCCGCTTTTACCGCCAACCAGCGCGGTTCCAATAAATCTGTGACGAATGTCTCGGTCTCGGCGCGCGAGGGCGCTTCCGGGTCGAGCGCGGTCAATTGATCGACGCGCCCCTGAACCGCCTCTATATGTGCGGCCAAGGAGAAATGGGCTTCGGATGCGAGTTCGATGGCGTCAGTATCGCGGGGCGCAGCGTTTATCGACGCAATGAAATCCAACGCCGCTTGGATCGCGGTTGCGTCGACATCTTTGGCGGTCATTCGGCGACCGTCGATGAAACCGATCAGCGATGCATTTTCCTGCGCGTCGAAAGTGATGGGCTCGGGAATCGCCCGCACACCGTGCCGCCATGCATATTCGAGGAAACGCCATTCGGCGCCGAGCCGGTCCCGCGTGTCCAGCGGATCTTTGTGGTAAATTTTTAGGACGACGAACCGGTCATCCCCTAGATGAACCTTGAAAACTCGATTGTTGCGGCCTCCCACAAGCTGCTCCACAGCGCTAGGTTTCGGCAAGCCCGCCTTGTCGGTGAGCCGCGCGGCTAGATCGGCCGGTGTAGGATTACCGCCCATTTCAGAAGTCGGGCTCGAGAAACGCGGCGGCGATATCCGCCCAGCTTGCGAAATATTCGAAAACCTTGTCGTTCCATTCTCCACCCGGATAATGGCCATCAGGCGCGAAAAGAATTGGTCGCGTGGTGCTCGGGAAGCCTTCCTTGCCGAGACATTCGGGTAAATCATCAAAAAAGACGGTGCAACCCAGCGCGCCGATGCGAGACAGTTTCTCATCCATGGTTAGCTCGAAAAACACCAGACTATCGGAGAGCTGGTCCGGTCCGGATCCCATAATGCCTTGATCAAACAGAAAATCGCGCGCAGCCCGGTGCAGGTCGTATTCGGGGCCCATGAACGGTGTACGGGTCTTGTGGCTGACGACGAAGACCTCATGGTTGGCACCAACGGCGCGAGCGACAAAGTCTTTTACGCCGGGATAGCATGAAACAAGGTCCATGCCGGCGCCATAGATATAGCCTTGCAGCTTGGTCCAGTCGTCCTCGCGGCCAGTTTGGCGGAGAAAATCGCGCACGCTGGTCTTGTCGGTACCAATATTCTCGGGAATCAGGCCGCGCTCGCGTGCTGCGGCGTGAAAAACGCCGTCGTAACAAGCAATCGTGTTGTCAAAATCTATGCCGATCCGCATTTGTTGCTGCATCGCGGTCAAAAAATACTCATATCGATCAATGGACGGCCGATGCGACCGGCGGCAAGATCGTCGAGCGCCATGTTAATGTCGGTGAGGGCGTAAGGGTCCGACATGAGGTCGCGCACTGGAAATCGGCCATTTGTAAGCAGACGACCATATTTCTCGTAGTCGCGGTCAGGTACGCTGTCGCCGCCCCATGTTCCCATAATGCTTTTTCCCTGATTGAACAAAGATGGGTCCAGGGTGAGGGTCGAGCCCAGTTTCGCATTACCAATAACCACGGCACGCCCACCTTGGGCACGCGTCGCGTGAACTGCTTGGTCCATGACCGCAGGGATGCCTGTTGCCTCGACTGCGAGATCGACACCGCCGGGCGCGATTTCTGCGATCTGGGCAACTACGTTTTCCGCGTTGGGATCGATAGCATGGGTCGCGCCGAATGTCAGCGCAAGAGCACGCCTGTTTTCGCGCACATCGACACCGATTATCGTTGAAGCGCCTGCAAGTGCTGCGGCCATGCAGGCATTGAGCCCGATGCCGCCGGTGCCGAACACGGCAACATGATCGCCGGGCTTTGCACCCAAGACATTGAATACTGCGCCCATGCCGGTAGGTGCCGCGCAACCGAGCAGCACGGCGACGTCCATCGGCAGGTCGTCAGGCAATTTGGTAAGTCGGTTTTCGCTTATCACGCTGTGGCGTTGAAATGTGCATACCCCGCCTGCATTGACCTTGCGGCCGTCCCAATCGTAAACCGCGCCGCCAGCCTCAATGCCGGATCCCTTAAGCCAGGACAGAACGACCTGGTCCCCGACAGCGACTTTAGTGACGGCGGCACCGATTTCGATCACCTTGCCAGTACCCTCATGCCCGAGACAGTGGGGAAGCCATTTGTCCTCACCCTTGCCGCCCTGGATTTCCAGAAGCTGGGTTCCGCAGGCGCCCGAAAAGGCGATTTCGACCAATACTTGTCCTGGGTTAAGCGCCGGCGTGACGATATCGACGATAACCATCGGTTGGCCCGTCTCGACGAGGATTGCCGCTTGTGTTTTCATGATTTTGATATGCCTACTATGCAATCGCGTTTGCGTTCAGGTCAGTTCCTGTTGGATGCGTGCAGCGACTTGCCATCCGGTTAAGCCGAGATGTTCGCGCGCGAACTGCTGTTCTCCGGATATTTTGTAGAACGCATCCGGGGTGCCGATCCGCATTAGTTTTTTGGTTTCCTTGCGATTATCCACTGCCCATTCGGCAACCGCGGAGCCAAGTCCGCCGATCAAGGAATGTTCCTCCAGCGTGACGACGAGCCTAAAGCGTTCGAATGCGGTTTCGAGATATGCCCCATCGACCGGCTTGACGGTATGGAAGCTCACGACATTGGTTGAGATGCCCTGCGCCTCGAGTGCGATGCGCGCTTTAATAGCCTCGGGCAGCATATTGCCTGTTGAGAGAATGGCGACTTCGGACCCTTCCTCTATCTGCAGTGCGCGGCCAATTTTAAATTCTTCGGGCACCTTGTCATGGATGACTGGCTCACCTTTTTTCCCCATCCTGATGTAGACGGGGCCGTCTTGTTTCAACGCGGCACGTAACGCGGCCCGCACCTCAAATGCGTCGCCGGGGCATATGACCTTCATGTTCGGAATGGAACGCAAAAAGGAAATATCTTCGCAAGCGTGATGGGTGGGTCCAAGCCCCGCGTAGGAAAGCCCCGCGCCAACGGAAACAATCGTCACCGGTAGTTCGTGATAACAGACATCGGTCCTTATCTGCTCAAGGCAGCGAGTGGTCACGAACGGAGTGATCGTATAAGAGATGGGACGGAGTCCAGACATCGCCATGCCCGCCGCCACGCCAGTCATATTCTGCTCGGCAACGCCACAATTTAGAAAACGGGCCGGATTGGCAGCCTTAAATTTGTCAAAAAGCCGGTTGCCAATGTCGCCGGAAAGCAGAACCACGCGTGGGTCTTCACTACCGATTTTGGTTAATTCGTCGGCAAATGCATTTCTCATTTGAGGCCTAGCTCCTCGTGTGCGGCACTAACTTCTTCAGCAGTCGGCGCACGATAATGCCAGTTATTGTCATCCTCCATGAAGGATACGCCTTTGCCCTTTACCGTATTGGCGATGATTGCAACAGGCTTTCCAGATCCGTTCGGCACTGCGGACATTAACTCAACCAAGGCGCCGATATCGTGGCCGTCGATTTCGTGGGCGTCCCATCCGGCTGCGGCCCATTTATCCTTCAGGGGAGACAGCATCAGAGTGTCATTCGAGCGCGCCGTCGCTTGCCATTTGTTATAATCGATTACGACGCAAATTTTCTCCAGGCTGTTGCCAGCGGCAAACATTGCCGCTTCCCAGACCGACCCTTCGTTGCACTCGCCGTCCGACAAGAGTGCAAATACCCGAAAATCCTCGCCCTTAATACGTCCCGCCATCGCCATACCGCAGCCAATTGGTAGTCCATGTCCCAACGAGCCGGTCGCGGCCTCAACACCGGCCAATATGTTAGCTGGCGGATGTTCGGCCAGCTCACCGCCGTCCATGCAAAAACTTTCCAGCTTCTCAAGCGGGAAAAAACCCTTCATCGCCAGCGTTGCATACAGCGCCGCCGCCGCATGGCCTTTGGATAGAATAAACCGGTCCCGCAAAGGATCGGCAGAGTTTGCCGGATCGATATTCAGCACATGCCAATAGGCGGCGGTGAGAATATCGCAGCACGACAAGGAGGATGCCAAATGTGCGGCCTTTGCCGCATGGGACATTTCAATGACCTTACCGCGCAATCGCGCCGCTTGGCTTTTCAAGTCGGCTATATTCGGTGCCGCCGTTTTATTCGCACTCACAACTTACTCCACTAGACTTTATGGACGTATTTCGATGGTAATTCGGCCAAATTGTTGCCAAATCGTTCTGCCCATCGAATAACATCGTCAATTCCTTGGTCGAGGGAAATTGTATCGCGCCAACCTAGTTCTTCGCGGATTTTAGAACTTTTCAGTAGGTAGGTCATATCCTTACCAGGCCTGTCGGGACCGATTTCGACACATTCGTCGAAGGATTTGCCAAGACAATCGAGAATTTTCTCGACAAGGGTCCGGATCGAGACGATTTCGTTGCCGGAAATATGATAGGTCTCGCCGATCGTCCCCCGTAGTGCGATTTTAAGGGTCGCGTCGCAGACGTCTCGCATATGAATGAAGACCCGTTCGGATTTACCGCCACCATCCAAGCGTAGCTTTTCGCCGCCAAGGGCGGCCACGATGGTTCGGGGTAGAATGCGGTAGAGAGGTTGGCCCGGCCCATAAACATTGGCAGCGCGGGTTGACAGGGCCGGAAAGTCATACGTCTCAACATAGGTGCGCAGGCTCATATCGCCAGCGGCGCGCGAGACGGCGTAAGGGGTCGAAGGGTTGAATGAGTGATTTTCATCTACCCATCCGTCGGTGGAACCGTAGACTTCCGGCGTCGTCACATGAATATAGCGCTCAAGCCCGTCATAGTTTCTCAGCAAATCGTGCAGCCGGACCGTCGAGACGACGTTGGTCATCATCCAGTGATCCGGATTGTCCCAGCTTTCGCCGACCATGCTCTGGGCGGCGAAATTGACCACATGGGTTGGGCGTTCGCGCTTCAACAAAGCGCCAAGTGCAGCCAAATCGTGGTTTATATCAATACGTTCGAACACGGCCTTCCCGGTCCGGGTTTCCCATTTGTAGGGTAACAATGCGTCATGGGGCTCGGGCGAACGGCTGGTGGCCAGGACGTCCCATCCACCCTCGGCGAGAAAATCGACAAAAGTCGCGCCCGAAAAGGAGTTTGACCCGAGAATAAGAAACTTTTCTTGCTTGGCCATAGGGGGCGACCTAGCTCCTTGCCGCGGCGACGTCGCCGGCCTGCCCGCCAAGCCATTGCATGATCATGTGACCGACAATGAGTTGGGCATCTTCGGCAATCTGCATATCATCGATCGCAAAATGAATTGGTACGTCCGCGATTTTCTTCGCCAGACCTCCCGAATACCCCAGCACCGCATAGCTGATCATGCCGATTTTCTTAGCCTCCTCGAGCGCTTTGAGAATATTTGGTGAATTACCGCTGCCGGAGAATACGATCAACACGTCGTTTGCACTTGCCTGCACAGCGAGCTGCAACGAAAAGATTTTCTCATAACCTTCATCGTTGGCCAAGCAGGTCATGACGGACTGGTTCGCTCCAAGGCTGCTGATTCTGAGTCCCGAGCCGGGCTGCTTTGACACCCCATAGAGAAAGTCGTTTGCAAGATGGTTCGCGTTGCCAGCACTGCCGCCATTTCCCGCCAAGAACACCCGCCGTCCAGAAACCCAGCATTCTTTCAGTTCTTCAGCCAGTTGTTCAACCGGTGCCCAGTCAAAATTAGCAAGCAATTCCGACAGCCGCTTCGAGTAGTCGCGGAAATGGGCGCCCATGGCCATATTGGCAGCCGCAGTCACGCCATCACCTGCTGCTGCATCCAGCGCAGATTATGCCATTGATCGCGATCTTCCAGTACACCTTGCCGAGAAAGTCCAATAATTTCCTTGATAGCATCGTCGACGGATTTAGAGGGCTTGAACCCAGTCGCCAACAACTTGTCCGAATTGACGTGATAGGAACGGGGATCGTCAGACGGTGTGACTTCGATTACAGCGTCAGTATAACTGGCAACTTTCTCGGCAATTTCCAAAATTGACAAATTTTCGAAGCCCGCGTTGTAGACGCCTTGATGTTCGGGGTGATCGAGCAGGAAACAATAGAGATCCGTAATATCGTCAATATGAATGTTGGGTCGCGTTTGTGCACCGCCGAACACCGTGATTTTCCCGTTCTTGATCGCCTGCATCGTAAGCATGTTAACCGAAACGTCGAGGCGCATCCGCGGAGAGAAGCCGCAGACCGTCGCCGGACGGACGATCTGCACGACCATATCGTCGCTGTATGAAAGCAAAATACGCTCACTGCACATTTTCGTCTTGTTATATTCGGAAATCGGCAATAGCTCGAGGTCCTCGGTGACCTCGGGATCGTCCTTGACACCATAGACGCTGCCTGAGGAGGCATAGATGAAACGGTCAATACCTTGACGTT
This sequence comes from Alphaproteobacteria bacterium, assembly GCA_021774575.1. Lineage (GTDB taxonomy): Bacteria > Pseudomonadota > Alphaproteobacteria > UBA6615 > UBA6615 > JAJFIX01. The sequence goes on from JAJFIX010000045.1 coordinate 68,413, forward strand.
TGGCGCGATCAGCGAGTTGCATCGTCGCTAGGCAGCTGATTTCCCAAGTGAGCTTCGGATTTAAGTCGCCACACGGATCGTTAGCTACACTAGAGAGATGAATGATAGCGTCGATCCCATCGAGATCGACCTCATCGATATTGCGCACATCCCCCTGAATAACTTCCAGGTCGGTATGGGGTGTTAAATGATTGCCAAACCACATGCTGTCGAACGCCCTGACCTTGTGGCCCGCCAGTAGCAATTTGGGCACCAGAACGCTCCCTTTATATCCGCAAGCTCCGGTTACTAAAATATGTGCCATCACACTCTCAATCTTGTTTTCGACTGTATAGCGGTATTTCCCACCCCGATCACCGAGTGCGGTCTACCGCAAAATGCCTTGCTACTCAAGGTGCTGCGTGAACTCTACTTCGGCCCGACGAAGACTTTCGACAGAGCCAATATCGCGATGATAGCCGTCTGTCTTGACCGCCAGAATTTTGTTGAGGTAATGCGGCAAGACTTCCCCCGATAGGTCGACAACTGGTTTTCCGAGGCCTTCCATGAACGCAACGACCGAAGGCTCGAAAATATATACAGCCCCGTTCGCCAAATCCCCAGGCGGGTCCTCGACTTTTTCGTGGAATGCGGTGACAATACTTTGGCTGTTCAGCTCAAGGATACCGCAAGATTGCGGGTCGTCGCTGCGAAATGTCAGCATGGTAACATCCACCCCGGCTGGACGGTTCACATGCGCCGCGACAAAAGCGGATAAATCGAAATCGGTCAGATTATCGGAGTGTGCGACAAGAAACGGTCGGTCGCCGAAAAACTTTCGGTTGGCCAGGATCGTGCCACCGGTGCCGCGCAGCTCGGGCTCGTGAACGAGTTCGATCCGCGACGCATAGGGCGATGCACGGACATGAGCCCCAACCGGCTCGGGAAGCCAGTGGGTGTTAATCAACACCCGTTCAAGACCACCGTCAAACAACAGCTCCAGCCAATAGTCGAGCAGGGGCTTGCCGTGGATCGGCACGAGGCATTTTGGTGTATTTTCGGTTATCGGGCGTAATCTTGTCCCTAGCCCACCCGCAAGTAGAACAGCTCGTTTGACGGCAATATTGCCGGAATTTTGATCATTCATGATCAATCCGAATGATCGATTTCAGCAAGTAACCCGTCCAGGCTCAGGGGTGTATTTCCGACTTGCCCAACCTGGCACGAGGCCGCCAATGAACCGAAATAGGCGCTTTCCCATATATCAGCCCCGGCCCGATGCGCCAGGGCGGTCCCGGCAAACAAGCTGTCACCAGCACCAGCAACGTCCTTAGGCGCGGAGTTAAAGGCCGGCAATCTATCGGTGGTCATTTCATCCCCCATGGGACCAAGAATCAATGTGCCCTCAGCACCCAGTGTGAGTATCACCGATTTGCATGTAGCTTTTTCGACCAATTTTTCGGCGAGTATGGCTAGGCCGGATTCCGCGTCCTTCAGCGCCAGCCGCGCCTCGCGCTCCGTGGGCGTAATGAAGGTCATGTCCCTAAATCGCGAGATATCGGAAAGTTGGGACGAGGCTTGACTGTCGGCTGCCATCATAACGTCGCGGGATTTGGCAAGATCAATGATTGCATCGACCAGCGTTTGCGGCAAACAACCATAGTTGAAATCTGAGAAAAGCAAGACATCGGCGTCAGCCATGAAGTCGTCGCACGCATTCAACATCTTATTAGCCAGGTCAGCGTTGACCCCGTGCTGCCGCAAATGATTGACCCTTAGCAATGTTTGGCCTTGCGCCCGGTAGCGTTGTTTGATTGTCGTCGGACGCGTGTCGTCCAGAAAGCCATGATATTCTACACCCAACTCCTCGAAATATTGTTCCGAATATTCTCCCGCTTCGTCCCTGCCCCTGACCGTAACGAATTTGACTTCGGCGCCAAGTCCATGGGCGTGGGCAGCCACAATTCCGGCCCCGCCAATAAATCGATGGGTCTCGATCGGCGTGACGACCACGGCTGGAACCTCTTGCGACATGCCGAGGGGCTCACAAGAAATATACTCGTCGACAATTAGGTCTCCAACAACAACAACTTTTATTCCCGCGAGCCGGTCAATGCGCCGCTTCAGGCTGTCGATGGTAAAACCATGTCGGCGCGGGTAGCCATCGGGCTTATGTGTCTTGGAGACTGAGGCGGGGCCGAATTCGCTTGATTCCAGCGCGGCCGAGGACAGTCGCATCTCCCCAGAGGAAAAAAACAACTTTCCACCGTAGCTGTCGACGACATCTTGCTCGACGTTCCATCGCTGCTCAAATTCCTTGCCTTTGACGACAAATTCCGGCTTCAGCTTTGCAATGAATTTTTCGGGCGGCTCGTCCAGCAAGACTGAATATTTGACTGCCGCAAGCGCCCGGACATTGGCCAATCGCTCCTCTCCAGGTGCTGCCACGCCAATAGCCGCATCACCACTTACACCCACCACCATGAAATCGCTTATCTCGGAGGCAAATTCCAATATTCTGAGATGACCGGGATGGATAAAATTAAAATTTCCGGAAACAAAGCAAATACGAGCCCCCAGCCCGGCGGCAATCGTAATGCTCTCTATTTGTTCACTCGCACTTGGGGCCATTTTTATATTGTTCTTAGAGTAATAATATTGCGCATACACACGTCATCGACCCTCGGCGGAGCATCACAGCTGGCGACGGATTACCAATTGGTCGGTCCATTTATTTCCTGGACATACTTGTCAATGCGGGGGCGACGCAAGACGTCAAGGGTTATTCTGCGTATCCCACTGAACAGGAGTGCCCAAAGGGACACGGGCTTTTTCTTGATCGTAAACCAGCCTAATAAAAGCGTAACTTTTGCAAACGGCATGGCGCATAGGAGCGATACAATTCTGCGATCGAACGAAGAGCCGCCGATGGTATCCATTATCATATCTACCTCGAACGGGCCATTGAGCAGCATATGACGTAGCACAGAAAAACGCCATCGTAATTCAAAAAGTTCCGCATATCCGTTTGTCGTACCACGCATATCTTCGGCAATCCATTTGTCTAATGCCAAAGACAGAGTTTCCATATTTTTGCCATGCTGGCTAGCCGTTTTGTGCGAAATACTGTCTGGAATGATCCGCCATGCCGCGAGCGGGGTTGGGACGAAACAAAATCCATGGCGAAGCGCGAGAAGGCGTGAAGCATATCCATCGCAAAACGACCCCAGAACGGTATCAAATCCGCCAATTTCAAGGAGAAGTTTCCTGCGGTAAATATTCGCTGATCCAGATAGAAAATTATCGCCATTCTCTAAGAGCACAGAGACCTTTGACGGAGAAAGATATTTAGCCGACCAAGTTGGCAAAAACGCTGGCCGGTACCCAATAACATGACTGTCCGCGTCAATTAAAGCGACCTCGGCGGTAAACAGGCCCGCCGAAGGGTGCTGTTTTAGTTGGTCCACACCGGTCCCAACCAATCCCGGCAATGGAAAATCGTCGGCGGCGCCGAATAGAACGAATTCTTCAGCCGCCGCATGTAAACCTGTATTCAGCGCTTCAGGGGCTCCTTGGTTAGCGCTGTGCTCAATGACTTTGATCAACGAGAATTTCTCAGAAAATGCACGCGCTACATCTAAACTGCCATCGGTCGACGCGTCGTCGACGATAATAATCTCACTCGGCTGCGGCACCTGAGCAAGGAATGCCGACAGACATACTGGCAAATGGTTTACTTGATTGTAGCTGGGAATTACGACCGATAAGGGAGCAGTTCCACCGGTGGTGCGCTGACGATGTGAGCGGTCATTTTCCAGCGAACCGGTCCCGGTTCTTCCGCCGGCTTGGCGTCGCGCGCTCAACATTTACTCGACCTCATACTGTTTGCCAAATACTGTGTGCCAAGTTCGACATTCTCGCTCGGGTAGTCTGTACGGCCACAGGTCGACTTTCTCCCTATGGCGCAAACAATATCCGCCGATTTGGCCCCCTCAGGTTTGACATCCTGGCATGTGACGCTTTCTAGGAACTTATCACCCCTAAACCACCAGTAGGGCAAGCCGCGCCCTTGGCGGGAAAGATGTGTTTGGCGCCGGTCACCTAGCGGCCGCATGAAACATTGGTTTCCAGATAAAAAAAAGGAGCGCCGAAATTGATCATATTTTCACGGTGTCCGTCGTCAGAAAACTTAAGACTACTGAGCGAAAAATAGTAACGGTGGGGCTAGCTCAACCTTGGCCAGAAGTTAACCAAAAACCATAGTATGATGCAAGCGCCGCTGCTCGACAATATTATACCCTCTACCGTTTCATAAAAACTGCATTTCCCGGAATGGGGCGATGGTGACTGCTACCTGTGTGGCCGGAGATCAACGCAGTAACTCTCCGAACGTCCGTCATCAAAAAAATGTCTCGCTGGTAACAATATATTCACACAGATAACCCATTCATGAAACGTCAATCGCCGAACTATCGACATAGCGTTTGAACGTATCGTTATTCTTGTACAGTTCTTTAAATCCGCCAGTGGATTGCCTTCCCATTCCCTCCATAAATATAATTTGATTGCAGTTGCGCAGGGTAGAGAGACGGTGAGCAATTGAGATAACCGTGATATCGTCATCCATGGAATCAATGAGCTCAATGAGCTCGCTCTCACTATCCATATCAAGCGAGCTACTGGCTTCGTCAAGGATCAATATTTTTGCTCCTTTATACAGAGCACGAGCTATAGCAAGGCGCTGCCGTTGTCCGCCTGAAAGAAATTTTCCATTTTCGCCAATGGTTTTATTTTCAGCTTTATTATCAGCGCCCTTTTCATTTACAGCCAACCCCCAAAGCCCAACCGATTGCAGGCAGTTGCTTACCCGCTCCTCATCAATGTTTTCTGGCCGCACACCGTAAGCAACATTCTCGGCTAAGGTGCCCTCTAGTAGAAACGGTTGCTGATCAACGTAGCTAATTATACTGCGCATTCGAGAGATGTTCTCGCCGACGATTGGAACTCCATCAATCAAGTAATGGCCACCATAATCAGTCAGAAACCCGAGAAGGATGTATATCAAGGTTGTTTTTCCACTGCCGGATGCACCAACTATTCCCAAATGCGTGCCTTTGGGAATGCGGAGGCTTAGATCATGCAATACGCTTTCACTGCCGTTTCGATATCCGAAATAGACATTTGAAAATGTTATTTCTTTTTCGAACTCGATGGGTTGCTTCGGCGGACTATAAATTTCCAAGTTTTCGCCCGGAGAAAACAGTATATCATAAGTGTCATAGAGCTGAGAAATTGGTATAATTGAAGAACGGATCAACGATAGACTGTTGATTGAACGGTTGATTAGAGGAATAATTCGAAGCCCTAGAATAACGACCGCGGTGATATTAACTGCAGCGCTCTGCAAATTCTCGGTAATAAAGAGCATGCCAACAAAAGAACTCAGAATAATAACAATTGCAATGAATTCGACTAATATTGATGGCAAGTGTTGGATAAAGACCAGGGATAAATCCACCCTGGCAATACCAATAGATGAATGAACAAAACGTTCGCTAAAGAAATGTTCTTTTTGGTGAATACGAGTATCTTTATAGCCAGCGATTGACTGCTGTAGCACCTTCAAAAAAGAACCCTTTAGGGTTTGTAAGGTTCCGCCTAACTCTTGAAGTTTTTTACGTTGGGCAAACAAAAAGCCGTAAATAATCGAAAAACCAATTAGACAAACAAAGATAAAGAGAAATGGATTTATATAAAACATGAATGCTGTAATTAGTGCGGCCATGAGAATAGTTTGTATCAACGCAATGACTTGGTAAAAATAATTTGATACTATATATGGGATTACCGACCCAATTATATTTATATAATAGGCTGAACCCTTAACATTAAACTTTTCATAATTTGCATACATCAAGCCTCTAAAAATTTGAGAAGCTATATCAATGCGCCATTTGTTGAGAAGTTTAAATTCGTAGCGCCATAGCACTAAATTGAATACGACTTTGGCCCCAAAAAGCCCAATAACCAGGAATGCTAAAAATAGCCCTAAATGGCGCTTATCTTCGATGCCGACAAATGTATGTATTGCGCCTACAATACGGCCTTCCGATCCGGCGCCTGGATCAATTACGATAAGCATAAGTGGAAATATAGCCGCGACGCCCACAGTATCTAATATACCTAAAATGAGCCCCCCAATGACCAGGGTTACTGCCTCTATGCGATTGTGAAATTTGAAGCGTTTTTGCAATTCTCTGTAATCGGAAAACATCCTTAACTATACTCGACTTTATCGTTCACCAAACTATTCAACCCCCAAATCATCGCCAATCTAATTGGTTTCGGTAACATATCGTGCATTTTCCATTTCCATTGTTTTTTTTCATTTCCATTGTACTTGTGTCGTTCTTTTTCCAGGGACCGACGACCGATTTGACCTCTCCACTTGCCATACTGTTTTGTAGCATTAGCCGCAGTTTAAGCAGCAGTTTTTGCGTGATGCAAGCGCCGTTGTTCGATTGTTTTTCGTTTAATCAGAATGGTTTGCCCACGACCGAAGTAAATATCGGCTGGCATGGGGTTTCTCGAGCTCTCGTGATATCGCCGACGATGGCAATAACCGACGAAGGTTTCGATCTGGGCCGCTAAATCGCCAGGCAGATATTGGCATTCCAACAAGATGCGGTTTTTGAGGGTTTTATGCCAACGATTTTTCTTGCCCTGGGTTTGCGGATAGCGCGGCGCCCAAACGAACCTAGTTCAGCCCGAACGCTTTCGAACGTCAGTTCTATTAACCGTTACCGCTCGGGTCAGGTCACCGAAAGCCGGGGAAGTCCAGTTCATCTCTTGATATATATTTGGTGGGGCATTAGGGCGGGACAAACTAGATAAACGCGGCTCCCGTTTGGACATGTAGATAAAAATATTCTATGTGGAATCTTTCGTTGACTCTTGATATTTGCTCATCAGATAGGTACCGGAAGTTATTGGCGCATATTTCGGTAACTCATTTGAACCAAGACAAGTCGGTAGACACGTGATTTCCGCTGCCCAATTCGGCTGGTGAAAAAATGCTATCGACAGGCGGGGCCGGTTGATATCGTCTTTTTGGGTGACGCGATGGAGAGTTGAAACCCATCGATCATTGGTCCACCGCGCCATCAGATCTCCAATATTGATCACCAGGCCACCGGGGACGTGGGGAACATCAATCCATGCTCCGGCCCTCGTCACCACTTGTAGCCCGTCGTCCTTGGAATGCCCCCCTTCCGGCCGAGCGAGGATCGTCAAAGTTCCGAAATCAGTATGTGCCCCAGCGCGATTTTGTCCAACTATGGGCAGGCCTGATAGAGCAGGGTAATAAGAAGTCCGTAGGGCGCTAATGTGGCGGTCGATAAACGGGCAAAAATAGTCCTTCGGCAGACCAAGAGAAATTGCGCAAAGCCCCATCAACCGGTCTGCCAAAATCGACATTGCGCGATAATAGGTTTCGAAAGAGTAGCGAAATTCTGGCCACTGTTCGGGCCAAAAATTCGGTGCGCGCGCAAAAATTTGGTCGATCGTCTGATCCGCCTCACGCCGGTCGATAGATCCAATCGCATAGGTTTCTTTTAGGTCCGGTGGTGTTTGTTCACCACGCGTCGCGGCGAGCCGTTCGTGGTCAGGATACGCCCATCCGTATGGTTGATTGGCGCCCGTCACACGCAGACGAGATTTTACAACAGTCGGAAGGGTGAAAAATTGGAGCGCAGCCAAGGTAATTTCTTCGGTTGCTTCGGCAGCGACGCCGTGCCCCGTTATCGCAAAAAAACCGATTTCGCGGCAAGCTAGGTCAATCGCTGCCGCGCAAGTGGCATCGTCTTCGTTCAGGTCGATAATCGGTAAAGGAATATTTGGTTTAATCATGACGGCACTATAGGTCAATCGGGCGCGCCCCGGTCGAATATCCAATTTACATTGGACTCATGTTGCAACCAAGAGGTTGTAGGAGTATTGCCGGAAATTAAGTCAACATCATTTTTTCTCGAACAGGCTGTCACACACGTCAATCTTGCGCGTTCGAATTGCCGCATTTGATTTCAACACCCGCGGCCACATGCGGACAAATCATTTCTATCTGCCGAAGGGGGATTTGTTCGTTGAATACGCCTCTATATTGATACCCGACAACTTGGTGAGGACGCGTTATGCAACTGGAAGTTTGGAAAATCTACGTTGCCGCGGTGTTAGCCCTGATGAGCACCCCTGGCCCCAGCCAACTGCTTATGCTCACCAACAGCGCGACCCATTGATTTCGTAGTTTATTAGCCACGGCAGGAGGCGACTTGACGGCAAATGCGCTGCAAATGCTCGCGGCCGGACTAGGATTGGGTACGCTCGTGGCGGCTTCGGGCAACACCCTCACAATTATCAAGTGACTGGACATCAGATACTTGCTTTGGTTGAGGTTTCGCATGATCCGAAATGCAAATGCGCGGCACCAAGACCACCATGTCAGACAGTCGCCAGCATCGCTGAAGGCCTTATGGATGCAAGGCTTCCTCACATCAGTCTCAAACCCGAAGGCCATCGATTTTTCGCCGCGCTTTTCCCGCAATTTATCGAGGCGCAAAGCAGCTTCTGGCCACAGTTCTTGATTCTTTCGGCGACTTATATCACACCGGATGGGCTATTTCTCTTAACCTATGGGATGGCTTCGGGGTGGATCTCATCGAAATTTTAGGGACCGGCGAAAGCCTGGATCGAGCGCGCTGGCGGCTTCTCGATTAGTGCGGCCATCATGCTTGGCATGAAGACCCTCAGCGACCGCTAAGGGTTACGAAGGGCGGTAAGCTCCTTCGCTAAATTTATTCCACTTTTTGATCGTAAGCAGGCAATTGTGGCATAAAATCTGGCCCTACTTTTGTAATCCACCTTTTGGCCGTATGCCTGAATACTGTTGCCACACACTTACTACCCAAACATGGCACCCCAATATATCTCGTTTTTCAGATCGTATTTCGCAGTTTGATCAAAAATTATACCGCACCATTAGCCCGGCAAAATAAGCGCCGTCGGCACCGGCAAATTGGCCGGGAGAGGTTTCTAGACGGAAGGCATCACCGGGAAAAAAATACCCGAAAGTGAAATCGACATCGAAATTTGGGGTTATGTCCCGCATGCCGACGATCAAATCAATCTCTTGCCCCAGCGAACGGCTACGCATCGATGGGTCACTATTGGGGTCTAGATCGATCGGAGACCCCACCAAGCGGTCTGATAATTTATCTTGGCGGTAGTAGTGATAGACGATGTCAACCGAGCTATTATCCGTTGGCCGAAACCCGGTCCCAACAGTGTAGATATGTATATTACGGAGATCAGGGTCGAATACTTCACCGTAATATTTAAATCGTGTGACACCGCCAAACGTGTACTCATTGTCTTCCAAGCCGGTTTGGCGAAACTCAGTGTCCCTATCGTCGGATCGGTCACTGTCGCCACTGCCATGGGCAGCGGCGATTGTCACATGTGGATCGAGGCGATGATCGGCGGTAAATGTCGCGCCCGCGTCGAAGCCGTATCCATCGACTCTTTTCAGCCTGCTACGGCCCTGCCTAGTCGCAATATCGACCCAGTAATTCAGCTTGTTTTCGCCAAGATCAAGACGCCCCCTGGCCCGCAAACCCAACCACCCGACCCGCCCCTTACGCCCCGACCTGTCATCCCGAAATAGGGCAAAGGCTGCAAGTCGCAGACTGCGGGCAAGATCATATTCTCCAGACAAAATATAAGTGTTAATTCGGTTAACCTCGTCATTTTCGAGTAAATCTGGATCGGCGAATTCTTCCCGGCCCGCAACCGCTTCTACGCTGACGGGCCCCTTCTCAAATTCAAGACGAACGGCGTCCAGCTCATCATCTATGTACCATTCCCTTCTATCTCTAATTTTTTGCCGACCCAGGGTAAGGGTAGTTCCGTCAATAAGTTCACTAATTTGGATATAGGCCCGACGCAATTTCAATTGGTTGGCGCTGTCGTTACGGTCCGCGTCATCATCGATATCGAATTCCCGGCTGAGCTCAAGGCTCAGATATCCGAGAACATACCTATTTGGCATGTAGGAAATTGCCAGCGATACAGCCGGGTCAATTGTCGTGACGCCGTCATCCGTTCTGCTATCGAGATCGAAATTCCCCTCTGACTGAAAATCCAACTTGGTCCGCCCACCAGCGTAAAAGCCAAAACCCAAATCGTTGGGTGTCGATGGCGGTATATCGAGGTCGAGTTCGTCCTTATCGTTGGCCGAAATGACCGGTTCGGGTCTTTGGTCGGATTGAGCCGAATCATCGCCATCCGGTATGGGCACCAAACCGGTGAGTAGATCGACATCTTCGACTTCGACATCAACGTCCGGTATAATCGGGAGCACCGGCCCCAATTGATCCGGCGTAGTGGTGTCATTAATCATATCGGACTCAACGGACGAGGATGATTCTGTTCCAGAACTTTCCTCGGTAAAATGCCCAGGAGCCGAATCTTCCAGCGTTGACGTTTCCGCACTCTCTGCCGCCACACGGCCAATTCCCAAGGCGCCAAGCAAGCAAATAGCGGCAGCAACCGTCGCATACCATCTGGCCTGGGGAAAATATCTCGACATCAAATTTAGTCCCGTATGATTGAGTTCGACGTCACCCCAGAATGTTGGAGGTGCATTCCGGCGCCGACCGCAAAATCGATTTAAGGTGTTTGCGGCGTCGTTTAGGCGCTGTTAAGCGTTTACCCGCCCGCCCGTTGCAAAAACTCAATAACTTTGAGATCTAGCTGGCCGTTGGTAATGCAATCCGTAAATGAGTGCCCACATCCCTCAAGGCCATGATATTCGTAGTTTGTCCCCAGCCCACGACGGACAGCAGCGGCCTGCATGGCGGAAACCCAGTTCCGCCCTCTCGCAGGGCGAGTCAAACCCTGATGTTTATCGATGATAGTTCCTGATCGTAACGTTTCGTCCCGATCAAGGTCTTGGGTGCCGACAAACACACCAATAGGAATTTGGAGTGCCCGCTCCTCATTCAGCGCGATATCGGTTGTTCGCGGGTTGACCTTCATGCCACGCGGGAACGACGTGCGGCCATCGGGAAACGTATACCATCCCGGCGAGCCCAATGCCGCTGCCGCAACACGATCTGGATGGGCAAAACAATAACGATGCACGAATTGACCACCACCGGAAAACCCGAACATATAAAGGCTATCAGTTGATGTTCTGGTCTTTGCCTCGACTTCGGATAGAATCATATTGAGCGCCAAATCCGGCCGTGGATGGCGCCGATTTTTGGCAAAGCCAAGTCGTTGATATTTTGGGAATGAGCTCGGCAAAAATAACGGTGCGACGACAACCCAACCCAGCTCATTGCAAAATTTTGAAAAAATGAATGCGTGCTCGCGTGCGTTTCTCGAAATACCGTGCATGCAAACGAGAACTCGAGATTTGTCGACATGGCCATCGGGCTCCGCCAAATAGTAGCTCACCTCAGGACATGCCGAGCAAGTCAGAAGCCGAACCGACGCACTCCCGGCGACCGAGTCGCCGGTGTTTGGGCCCCCCGTATTTGGACCCCCTGTGTTTGGATCGAGAATAGGGGCTTCTAACTGACTATCAAGCCAACCTACATTTCGATCATTCACTGTTTGCATATCCATAAAACATCTCGTTGTGGTGAAACAAAACTTGTTAGCTCGCCAACATTAATTGGCGCTTAAATAAGGACCGCGTCGGGCCTTCACGACTGAGCAAATCGGAAGGAACGCCCTGTTCAACAATGAGACCGTCGCGAATGTGCCACATGGCATCCGCTTCGATGATTTGTTCCAATCTGTGGCTGACGAACAGCACCGTGCCGCTTTGTTGCCTTATGACTTTGTTGACGAGGGCTGCGGTCTTGGGATCCAGGTTGGCGTCAAATTCATCGAGCAATAATATTTTAGGACGGCCGAGCAGAGCGCGCGCCAAAGCAATGCGCTGGCGCTCACCCAGGGATAAATTGAGACCACCCTCGACAATCCGCCCCTCAAGGCCGTCGGGTATTTTCCGCAAAACTTCATCGACGCCACATAGGGCGCACACATCTTGGACTTCGCTTGCGGATGCATTTGGAAACCGGTAGCGAATATTGCGACCGACTGTGCCCCGTAGAAGCGGCAAATCCGGACTGACGGCGCCAATTGCCTCGCGAATTGAAGTCACGCTATGTTTTCGAATATCGTGCCCGTCAATTTTGATTTTTCCGGATGTCGGCTTGACCAGCTGCGCCACAAGTGCGAGCAGCGATGATTTCCCGGAGCCGTTTGGTCCAATAATCGCGATCTTGGCACCGGGCGCTGCGGTGGCACTTAGGCCTTGAAGCACACCGTCGAATTTCACGCGATCAAATTGAAGTTCACCCTTTGTTATGGGAGCCGCAGTGGCCGAGGCCCTGCTCCTTACAGACGGCCGCATACTGTTGAAGGCCTCAATTCTGTCAATCGCCACCGCATAGCCGTGCCAATATTCGTAGGCACGTCCAATATCGCGAAGCGCCGGTGTCAGAAACCCAAGCACGAACATAGCCGCAACGATGGACCCCGGTGTCGCGCGACCTTGAGCAACTTCGACACCGCCAACGACCAAAACGGCGACCACCGATATTCCCGCAGTCGTTTCCGCGATGGCTCTTACATTGCCAATAACCCGGGCTCGGTTGACCATCGCTTCGCCCAAATCTGAACTCCGACGTTCGATCCGGCTCCGCTCGCGCCGCACCTGAGAAAACATCTGGACGACTGGCATAGCTATAATTCGCTCGCTTATATCGCTCGCTAACCGCGATCGATACTTACGCGCCACGCGAATTGCCACATGCAGTCTCTTGCCCATAATGAGGGTCGCCATACAGCCCAGGAAGAACAGGAGTGCGACAGCAGCGGCCAAATTCAAATTGATAAAACACAGCGCCGCCAGCGTTGAGGTTGCCGTGACCGATCCGACAATGAGGCGCGCCAAACCGAGTGTGATCCATTGCCGGAGTGCTGTCAGGTCACCGATAAAGCGCAGCAGGTGTCCCCCCTTGCTCTGTCCCTGCAAGTCGCGCGGTGTCAAAGATCCCAAGCGAGAGTACAATGCCAACCTGACATCATGTGCGTATGACTGGCCAAGACTTTCGGCCGCAACCCTCTCCCACCGACGCATCCATGCAAGCAATAAAACAATCAATGTGGCGATACCGATGACAACTGATTTGCCTGTTTCACCGGACGCCGGAAGGCCGGCAAGCGCATTAAAAAGAAATCGCACAATAAATGCCATTCCAACTGCAAGCGCCGACTGGCCAACGGCAATACCAACGATGATCGCAAAACCGCGCCGCCTTTTTCCAGCGAATGGTCTGGGCGTTTTCATGTCAGGGTGTGCCTAAGAGCCGTCGTTTACGCTTGGGCTTGGCTGATATCGGGTGCAACCCGTTCAATGGTGATAATATCCGCCACCTGCTGCTGCACGGCGGGGATGCCAATCGGCATCCAATTTCCACTGAACAGATCCTCTGATGTCACCACTGGAACGTCGAGCAATCTCTTGGCTTCCTCAATTGTGAGATCCGATGCAGTTAATGCGCCACCGACAGCAGCTACTGAATGTCCAATTTCGTTCAGAAATTGAACTCCGGCCAACGCACCAAGTGCATCGCCGGCGGCAAAAAATAATTTGCCGCAATAGGTTTTGAATACATCTGATTTGATCAATTCTGCGGTTTCACGTTGGCAAATACCGTCGGCGATTTCCACCACGATCGCTTCGCAATATTCCGCGGCGAGACGATTTGTTAAATTGACGAAGATGTCTTCAATCTGGGTAATAGGCAGGCCGAAGGTGGACGGAACGCCGGCATCAGTTATGTCGAGCACGATATCGGCGCCATAATCCGAGAGCATCCACCGATCCCCCCCCGAGCCTGTTCCGGTTACCTTGGCTGCACCAACACGAAGGCCCTCATTCTTTAAACCATGGACCAAATTAGCCGCAAAAGTCGTCTTACCGGCGTTCATCATTGTCCCGACCACGACATATACATTTGGACGATTATTAGAAATAGGACGGTGTTCGACCGCCCATTCACCGAGATTGATTGGATTTCCATTCTCGCGTGCCAGGAGTCCGACCGGCTCGATCCGTGTCGGCTTTTTCATTTTGGAATTTTGAGTGACGCACAATGACGCGACGCCCCCCGCCGCGACAAGGTGGCATGGCCCGAGGTCATCGGGCACATATGATTCAAATTGGTCGGGAGCATAGCGTGCGCCATAAGCAACGATGACCTCATCGCCGACATTCAGTCGTGCCCGTCGCCCAGACGGTAATTCAATTCGCGCGTGCTGACCAATTCGGGCGATCCGCGCCAGAACGAGATCACCTGCCCGCGGGCGGATACCGCCTGTCAAAATATGTTTGGCGATACCGAAACTCACGCGCCGCGTAGTATAGGCCGATTTGGCGTTCGAAATACGGCTTTCGGAAAGAGGAACACGGATGATATCAGGCGATGACATATCTCGCAGGCTCGCGCGCCCCGACGTGTGGCAGGATGCGGAATTTTCGGCGAGTACACCGTCTACAGACATTTAGTTCTCCTTTTGGAATAAGATTGTCGGCAACGATTCAACGCCGCTAACTGGTTATTTCTGATCTGTTAATAATTGCTTTACGGTCCTACAAAACATCGATGTGGGAGACTTCAAATTGGCCCTGAAGCGGTTTGCAGGGGATTGATTACGAAAATTCAATGCACATTCTAGCCCTCAGCCACCCATCCAGACGCTGTCCGGCACGCGCGCTCAACCCTGGTCACCGCTGGCACGCCTTGGGTTTCCACCATGACCCGGTAGTCGCGACAAAAACTGTTATCGCGCCGCCTAAACGTCCTAATTGGTGTAATTTCTCCGCTGACTGCCGCACGCACAATGCGCCAATGTGTTGTCACCCCACTTTTCGAGGTTTCCAATGCCAATTGAATGACTGAATCAGGAATCACCATCCTGTCTGACTGAAGACTGACTTGAGCAACTGTTTCGTTGAGTGACTGTGCCAGGGAAATGCTGACAAAAAATGCACAAATAAAAATGACTGCACCAGTCGATGTCGCTGCACGGCGCACTATCATTGCCAACCTCCCGCAATTGCGGCGTCTTCTTCATCTGGCGTCAGTACTCTTGCACCCGATAACAGGTCGCGAATAATATCTAAAACCGAATCCCCATCCTGAGCGTCAGCGCCATCACCGTCTGATTCCTCGACCTCGATTTCAACGACACGGTTTTCGTCAAGAACGCGGGCGGCAGAGCCTGATATCCCCATCGATATAATCTGCACGTCGCCTATTGGACCTGGGTTACGCCGCGCGTCGCCTCCATGCGGTTTGGCCTTCACAACAATTTCGCCGTTCTCACTCTCGATCTCAACTTCCAGGACTCTGCCCAGGTCATCGATTACAACCGAATTACCAACGATGACTTGCCGAAGTTCGTCATTTGTCAGGTTTAAAATTATTTCCGGACGATCAAGTTCACTGTCATCATCGTCGGAGTCATTTCGATTGCTTGAACCGCTCCTGTCCTCATCCTGCCTATCGTTCCGGTTTCCCGGCCCGCTGTTATCTTCCTCCGTATCCTCGTCGCTCCCAGAGCCGCTGCCTGAGTCATCATCACTAGAGTCATCATCACTAGAGTCATCATCACCGGAACTGTCGTCACCGGAATCGTCGTCACCGGAACTGTCGTCACCGGAACTGTCGTCTTCGCCATCTTTGGCGAATGCAGGCGAAATTAGACTGAACTTAAAGTGTGCTGCCCCGCCACCATCGGCAGGCATTTCGACTAACGTCAGCATCGAGCCAAGACCGACAAGCAGCGCAGGCAGGATAAGAATATGCGATTTCATTCTCTTGCTCCTCAAGAACGAGCCCAACAGGCCTCACAACAACACAACACGCCACCTCAAGAAATTATTCCATCAATCGAAAAATAAATAATTCGGCGGGCAGGGAATAAATCATATGGCCGGAGTGTTATATGTATATGGACGCCCAATGACGCCCTGCCGTTCCGCGGCGCCAAATGAGAAGGCGGTCATGTGACATTAGATACGGCCATCGAAGAGCAGATGATAAACCTGCTTCCTAAACTTCGGAGTTTCGCACTCGGACTCACTGGATCGGGACCGGATGCTGACGATCTAGTGCAGGCGACGTTCGAACGCGCCATCAAGAATATGGATAAATGGATACCGGGTTCACGGCTCGATAGTTGGATGTACCGCATCGCTCAAAACCTTCATCGCAACAGCATCCGCAACGAAAGCGGACGGAGTCGCATCATTGAAGAAATTTCGTTCAATCAACCGAAGACTATTGATGGTGTGCAGGAGGCAGAGACGGCACGGACCGCAGGCCAGGTCTGGAAGCGGATCCAGTCCCTGAGCGCCGAACAGCGGGAAGTTCTTGTCTTAATCTGCATCAATGGCCTGTCCTATCGAGAGACCGCAGAAACGCTTCGCGTACCAATTGGAACAGTGACCAGCCGCCTGGCCCGCGCGCGGGAAGAACTTTCGCCGATCATGGATATGGAGCCAAGCTTCGGAAAAACTCAGTCTTGAAGGAGGAATTTACAATGAGCGATATATCAGAGACCGACCTCATGCGGCTAGCCGACGGCGAGCTGCCGACCCACGAGCGGCTTGCACTTGAGGGCATCATTGAGTCGAATCCCGCAGCGAAGCAAAAACTAGCCCGACTGCGACGGCAAAACGAGCTCATCCGTCTATCATTTCAAGAACATCAAGACGAGCTAGCGCTCGCACGCCTGAAGACCAATATAAGACAGCAATTCAAACAGCATGACAGGCGCGCTGCCGGGTCCAATAGAGCGTTTGGAACCGCGCTCGCCGCGTCAGTCGCAATCTCAGTTATCGCGGCTGTTTTCGCTTATATGTTTGGCGTGCAGCATGCCGACAACAAGGTCGACCAACTACTGGCCATGCAGGCAATGGAACGTTCGTTGCGCCAAGAAACGATCGAAACTGCCTTGGAAACAACGACCGGCGGAGAAAGTTTGACTTGGTCTAGTCCCACCAGCGGAACCCATGGCATTATTACGCCCTTGAATACGTTTCGCAGTGCTGGCGGCAGATTTTGCCGCGAATTAACCGTAACAACTAAATCAGCAATGTCAGAGGAGATCGCGCAAGGCGTGGCTTGTCGTCATCAAAGCGGTGGGTGGACGGTATTAACATCGCAAACTTAGGCGGCGCTTCATTTTGGGAAGGAACAAATCATCTCACGTCCGGCTCCCGCCTGTTTTGCATGAAGTCTTCATCATACGCAATTTGATTAAACCTTTACGCGCTGCAGCCGCAGCGCATTGGCGATTACCGAAACAGAGCTCAGTGACATGGCGGCGGCGGCAATGATTGGGCTGAGCAATATTCCGATGAACGGGAACAGCACACCGGCAGCCACCGGCACGCCGAGGGAATTGTAGATAAACGCGAAAAAGAGGTTCTGCCGGATATTTCGCATCGTGGCCCGGCTGAGATTTCGAGCGCGAACGATACCCATTAAATCGCCTTTGACCAGGGTAATTCCTGCGCTCTCCATTGCAATATCGGTGCCGGTTCCCATGGCAATGCCAACATGGGCTCGCGCCAATGCCGGCGCATCATTAACACCGTCGCCGGCCATCGCGACGATGCGACCTTCGTCACGCAACCGGCGAACGAACTCTCCCTTACCTTCGGGCAAAACACCGGCCGCAAAGCGGGTGATCCCAAGTTGGTCGGCGACAGCTTTAGCAGTAACTTTATTATCGCCCGTTACCATCACGACGGTGATGCCGATGGCAGCGAGCTCCTGCAAGGCCTGGGGCGTGGTTTCCTTAATCGGATCGGCGACCGCGATCAAGCCAGCAATCACACTATCGATCGTCAGATAGACAATTGTGGCACCGGCAGTGCGCAACTCATCGGCCGCCTCATTTGTATCTTCATGGGCAATATGCATTTCTCGTATCAATGTATCGTTACCCAACGCCACCTCTCGACCGCCAATACGGCCTTGAACCCCTCGCCCGGTCAGAGACTCAAATGTCTCTGGGTCGGGCAAATTGACGCCGGTCTTTGTTGCGGCATCGATAATGGCTGCCGCTAATGGGTGTTCGCTTTGCTTTTCAAGGGCACCGGCAAGTCGCAAAATTTCGACTTCGCTAAATCCATTGAAAGGCACAATTAACGAAACTTTGGGCATACCCAGTGTCAGCGTTCCAGTTTTGTCGACGACCAGCGTGTCGACGGTTTCCATCTGCTCCAGAGATTCGGCATTCTTGATCAAAACGCCTGCATGGGCACCTCGACCGGTACCGACCATGATCGACATCGGCGTGGCCAAACCAAGAGCGCAAGGGCAGGCTATGATAAGGACGGAGACCGCCGCAATTAACCCGTGGGAGACGGAAGGGACCGGCCCCCAGATCGACCATATGGCAAATGCTAATCCGGCAACCGTGACGACGGTCGGAACGAAATAGCCGGCCACCCTATCGGCTACCTTTTGAATGGGTGCGCGGGTTCTTTGCGCATCGGCAACCATTTGAACAATTTGCGCCAATAAGGTCTCGCGGCCGATGCGATCAGCGCGCATGATAAAGCTGCCGGTACCGTTCAGTGTGCCGCCAATTACGGTATCGCGAACCGTTTTTTCTATTGGGATAGATTCGCCGGTGACCATGGATTCGTCGACCGAACTGGTGCCGCCGACCACGCTTCCATCGACCGGCACTTTCTCTCCAGGGCGGACCCGCAGCAAATCGCCGACGAGAACTTGATCCAAATTTACGTCTTCGTCGGCTTCACCCCCAGCATTTTCACCAACCCGCCGGGCCGTTTTTGGCGCCAGGTCGAGGAGCGCGCGCAGCGCTGAGCCAGTCCGTTCCCGAGCCCGCAACTCTAGGACCTGGCCCAAAAGCACCAAGACGACAATGACCGCCGCAGCTTCAAAATAGATCGCAACGGTGCCGTGCTCATTTTGAAAGGTTTCGGGGAAGATGTTTGGGGCCAATGTGGCAACGACGCTGTAGATGAAGGCGGCGCCGGTTCCTAGCGCGATCAATGTAAACATATTGAGATTTCGAGTTCTGAGCGACTCCCAACCGCGAATGAAGAACGGCATACCACACCAAACAACCGCGGGCGTCGCAAGGATCAGTTGCAGCCAATTTAGTTGGGTGGCCGAAACATATCGCGTCGCCTGTAGGTTAAAAAAATGCCCCCCCATTTCAAGAACCAATAGCGGAATCGAGAAAACCAGGCCAACCCAAAACCGTCGTGTCATATCTATCAGTTCCGGGCTCGGTCCGATATCGATGGACGCGTCCATCGGTTCCAATGCCATTCCACATATGGGGCAGCTCCCCGGCCCGACCTGCACAATTTCCAGGTGCATGGGGCAGGTCCACTCAGCGTCGGCGGGAACATCGGCGGGATCGAACGCCGGTTCACCGCTAAGGTATTTTTCCGGATCGCTAGCGAACTTCGTTTTACAACCGGCGCCGCAGAAATAATATTTTTTGTCTGAATGCTGGTAAATATGTTTGGCGTTTAGCGTATCGACGGACATGCCGCAAACCAGATCCTTTGCAACCGACACCTCCGTGCCTGTCGTCGTGTCGTCGGCTGCGTTCATATGTTTTTTCACTGCTTAGCCTCCTGCAGATCAGCGGTTCATCTGATGTTTCACGAGTTTGATGAAACCTTGCCCGAAACGTGCTTCTGTGCCCCGAACGAGCCAACGAGATCATCGAAAATTGGACAATCGGGCATGTCATCGCCATGGCACTCCCTAGCCAAATGCGTCAGCGTGGCCCGCATAGACTGGAGTTGAGAAATTTTGATTTTAATATCCTCAATCCGGGCCAACGCCATTTCTTTTACGTCCAATCTCGCCCGGCTCTTGGCCTGATATAGCGCGAGTAACTCTCGTCATCGGGCGCGATGGAGGAACTGCAGGACATGAACATCTCGGTCGACATAGGTTCTATACCCGTTGTTGGATCGGCTCGCCGGGATAGCCAGTCCTATTTGCCCGTAAAAACGTATCGTTTTGGCCGGAAATCCAGTTTTGCCAGCAACCTCTCCGATAAGCATTTTCCAACCCTCACGATGAATGATTGTCGCGTTCTGACTGGAATATAGAGCTTCCAGTATGTAGAGGGTCAAGACGATTTTTGGAGAAAACCGCATGCAAGAATGCGTTGACCTTCCTTTGGAGGAAACTGGAAACCCTCGCGCTGTTTTGGACGGCAGGGTCAGACTGCGTCGAAACTACTGCAATTTACCCATCCCGCCACATTGGCCGCGAATTGCCAATAATCGCCAATAATCGCCAATAATCGAATGAGTTCTGCAAGACTAATGAGGCAACTTTTAATAGTGTCGGCGGACGCGCTGGGCCTAACTATTGCTGGCGTTGGGTTATCCGGCAGTAAGATCCCGCAACTTGCGCCTGAGATTGGACGAGAAAAGATTTACCGGTATCGGGGTCGGCAAAGGAGATGCCACCGCATTCATCTTCGGCCGCTTGATCGGCCGCAACGACGTAGGGCGGCAAATCCTCATTATCCCATTCGAACATCTCGAAGGCCATGGCGCTGCTCTGTGGATCGACATGGCTTTTCGGGGTTGGCGTTGCACTCGCAACCAAAGTTGTTTCGGCGGCAAATTCCATCGCGCCCAAGGCAGATCTCAGAGCAATGACATAGTCCGAATTTTCCGGGTCGAGTTTTACGAGGTTGCTGAAATCTGCGACTGCTAGGTCGACGTCACCCATTTCCAGCAACAAATTCGCCCGATTATAGAGCGGCAATGAATTTGCTGGCTCCAGGGCAATAGCCGCGGAATAATCTTCGATCGCCCGTCCGAATTGGGCCAAACTCTCCCGCGCAATGCCTCTATTGTAATAGGCAGACGCATCATCGGACGCGATCGATATCGCGGTGTCATAATCGTCGATAGCGGCCTCAGTCTGACCATTTAGCTGGTGCGCATAGCCAAGATTGTAATGAACGGTTGCCAACTGGTCGTCCGACAGGCTTGCCCCATCCGCTTCGATCAAATTCGTCAAGGTCGCAATGGCGTTAGAGAATTCACCATTCAGAATTTCGGAAACAGCAGAATTTACGACGCCGATATTTTGATCTGATGTTGCCGTCGCATCACGGACAACGGCGTCGCCGCCAAATGCCACCAACACAACACCCAAAACCGCAATTTTGACTTTATTTTCCAGGGTAACAAAACGACGCATAATCCCTCCAAAAATCCGCATTCGGCTCGGCATTTTCAGTCAGCCACCGAATCCCCTTTAGTATAGCACTATTTAACGGATTTTTGGTAATGCTTTTTTAATAGAACATAACAGTTCCTTAGGAGGTTTACGCCGGAATTTAGCGGCGTAACACGACAAGCCCAGCCTCAAACATTGCCCGACAATCAGTACCGTCATGGAGCACGTCAGCCTTTAAGAGCTGGGTATGTGCCATGCCGGGCCCGGTGAAACGCGCATCGTCGCATTCTCCATCTGTGGCAAATGGGCTGGCGTCATCGCCAAAATTTGGCGTCAACTCATGCCCAAGGGCAGTCCCGCCCGCTTGGTCGGGTTGACTAAGGCCACCGCCTAGAACGGCGCCGGGCAACAAGGGGGGTGTCGGCACCACAACAGGAGCCTGGGCTACTTGGGGAATATCCGGGATTTGGCCTGACGGCGGCAATGGCGTCGGTTGCTCAATAGCCTGAGGAGTAACCTCAGGAGCAGCTTGCGGAGCGGTGGCAATGACACGTTTGTTCGATGTCGCCTTGCGGGGGGGTACACTAGGCGATGATGCGACCTCGGATATTGCAGGTAAATCCGGGACGGGCACCGAGACCGATGGCGCCAATGGCTGTTGCGCCGGAGCAGGTGGCGTGTCGGAAACACTAGATTGCCGCTGTGGCTCCAGCGTTTGAGGTTCCGCGACTGATTGAACGGGCCCAGCAGCCACCTCAACCGGAGGCACTTCGGGCTCAAGCTCGGGGACCGGCTGCGCAGGAACAGAAACAACCGATGGCGTAGAATTTTGTAATTCCGGCACAGCGGCAACTTCGACTTCAACTTCAACTTCAACTTCGACTTCGACTTCAACTTCAACTTCGACTTCGACCTCGTCCTCGTCCTCGTCCTCTACCGCCACCTCTGTCGTTGGAGCTGGAGCTGGAGCTGGAGCTGGAGCTGGAGCTGGAGCTGGAGCTGGAGCTGGAGCTGGAGCTGGAGCTGGAGCTGGAGCTGGAGCTGGAGCTGGAGCTGGAGCTGGAGCTGGAGCTGGAGCTGGAGCTGGGACTTCTTCCTCCGGCTCTTGGCGAGCGGTCGTATCCTGTATGACTTGGCGTCTATTGGGGGTAATGGGCACCGGCACTCGGGTCGCTGCAAGCTCCTCTGCCGCAGCGACCTGCGCCAATCGGGCGCTGCAGGCCGCGCCATCCCCGAGTCCCTGGGTTGCGGCAAATCTATCACTAATTTCGCGTCGGGTCGGATTCAATCTCACAGCATCGGCGTAGTCGGCAACGGCGCAATTGATGTCGCCAAGCGCCTCGTAGGCCGTTCCTCGATTAAAAAAAGAAAACGAATCAGTGGGGCTTAAACCAATTGATTGGGTATAATCTTCAATCGCTGCGTCAAGATTGCCCAAGCGCTGCTGAGCAAGACCACGATTGTAGAGCACCTGCCCCCGATCACCTTCAGTCAGGCCGTCGCCGGCTGCTAAGGCCCGGGTTAAAATATCTATGGCCCGCGCATTCTCCCCCTGCACAACAGCGGTAATGCCGACGTTAGCGTCCTGGAGAGCGGTCGAAAATGCGGCACTGGAAATGCCAAATAGCGCCAAAGAGAACAGCAACATAGAAATCACTGCCTGGGAAATCACCGCCTGGGAAATCACTGCCTGGCGCGCATCAAAAAACTGTCTTCCGGGCCCGGACATAGCTTAGGCCTCCTATACTTACTCTACCCCTTGTTCCACTCACGCAAGTCCCACTCACGCGAGCCCGACAAAGGCACAAAATAACTCCCCGACTATACAAATCCGCCTTCTCCCCGTTATCCCAGGATTTCCGGCGAGCCCCACAAATTACGGGGCATATGGTTTCAAATGGCTGGAAAAAGTTAATATTCCGCTAATAACCACAAAGAACCACAAATTGCCACAAAGCCAATTCAGACTGCCTGCACGACAAATCAAATATCCAAACCGGATCTTTTCCATATGCGCGCCAATTCCGCGATCTACGAATCCAAAACCGTCACGCAGCGCCGCTACTCGCAGTGTTGCATGGCCAAATCCCTATTTCCGTCCGGAATCCTACATGGTACCCCTATATATGGGGTCCGTCCGCGGGCCAACCACTACCCGTATTTATTCTTTAAGTTGAGTAACTTAGTACCATTCAACAGGCAAAATAGTCAAGTCTGGAAGGGATTAAAATGATAGAATGCCCAGCAATGAACACCAGTTGGATGGCAAGATCAACGGTCATCGGTGCCGCAATTTTTGCCATAACCAGCCCGTTTCAGCAGTCATTTGGCGCCGAACTGGAAATTCGCCTGACCGGCATGAAAAGTCAGCGGGGCGATGTCCATTTCGGACTTTACAATAATGCCGAAGATTTTCCCGGCGGAGACTCAATTACCGGCGACAACCGGCCTGCAGACCAAGACATTGTCGTCTTCAAAGTGCCCGACTTGCCCCCCGGCCAATATGCAATTGCCGGATTTCATGACAGCAACGGCAACGGCGAGCACGACGTATCGATATTCCGCATAGAAGACTTCGTCTTCTCACAAGGCGCAAAAGCCCTCTTTCGCGCGCCGGATTTTTCCGATGCAGCGTTCACGGTTATCGAGCCGTCTACAGTTGTCACCCTAGACTTTTCGGACTAACGGTGCAGCGCCGCACCGGCTAAAGCAGGGGCGCTAATTAATTGCATCTCGCCGTTCGCGCAGCAAATCGTTGAGCGCCGAGACGCTGCCGTTATTTTGCCGCAACACAGCTTCAAATTCGTCGCGCTGCGCTTGCACGAGGCTAATGCCGCTGACCACGACATCTGTGACCTTGAAGACATTATTCTGGGCGGCGACCTGCCATTCGACCGGCAACTGATCGGCTCCGCTGCCGAAGGTCGTGCGAACCAAAGCAAAATTTAGCTGGGGATTTGGGTTGTCCAAGTTTTTTGCCCCGATGACAGTAAACCTTTGCCCGCCTAGGTCACCGAGGCGACCCGACCAGGCGCGGACAGTCACATCCTGAAATAGCTGTAAAAACTCGGATTTTTCTTGATCAGTGCTGGCATTCCAATTTCGGCCCAGAACAAAGCGCCCAATGATGTTAACGGCCAAATTTTCGACCAAAACGTTGCTCAGTCTTTCTTCGAGCTCACTTTTTGAAAGTCCAGCCTCGGTCAATGAATTAACCGCATCGTCGGTCACCGCAGCGATAAAATCCATCGACGTATCGACATGGTCCTGGGCCGTTACCGGTCCGGAAAATACCGTTGCCACGGTCAACACCAGCCCTGCAACAACTCCAAAAACCTTACTTCGCACGGTCATAATTTCTCCGATCTTACTCAGTATTATCATCCCATATTCCATTTAGGAGGGCTTTACAAATTGACCAGCTCTTTTCCCGCTTCGGCAGGTTTTGCCCAAAATCAAATTTCGGGTGGCACCCCCACGAAACTCTATCAATATAGACCTGGCAATACAGATCTGGATAGATCTGGTTAATTCTGGCTTGTTTCCATTGCAGGTCCGGCACCGAATAAATCAACATCAATGCCGCTCTTTTTCAACTCTGCAATAGCCGATACGGGTACATCTCCTTCAATATCGGCCGACGGCGCTTCGACAATCGACGCCGCATCATCTCCAGTAAAGCCAGCGGCAAAATCGTCTCCCAGCGCATCGCCGAAATCATCTTCAAATTCCGCCCCAAACTCCACAATTACCGTTGGCGAAGTGCCAATCAGCGGATCGATATTTCCGTCCCTGATCAGGGAGTTTCTATTTTGCGTGTAGAGGCTACGAACAGTGGCGTAAAAATCTAAGGATGTCGCCTCAAGGTTTTCAAGTTCATCGCCAAGGCGGGCCCTTGTATCGACGCCGCCAACAACTGTGCGTGCCAAGCCACCTGTTGGACCGATTGCAATACCAACTGGATCAATGATCGAATCAATTAATCGGCCGAACGCGTCACGAACATTTGCCGGCCCCAACAAGGGCAGGACTATATATGGGCCTTCGGCAATGCCGGCAACGGCCAAGGTCTGGCCCGCATCCTCATCTGGATAAGGCATATCGTCGGAGAAATCCCCCAGCCACAAGGTAACACCATTGGTAACGAACCGAGCCACCGTTGTGCCAGCTTCCCCGGGCTTTCCTTGGAATAACGAATGCAGGGCCGAAAGGGGCAGCTGAAAATTCCGCAACAGGGTGGTAACCCGGTCACGAATTGGCTCCGGTGTCAGTTCGGTATATGAGATGGCTATGGGCTCGAATAAAAACCGGTCAAGTGTGGTGTTAAACGCGAATATCGCTCTATTCACGCCCTCGAACGGATCGTTGGGCTCGACGGGAACAGGTAGGCCCAGGGGCCCGATTTCCAAGCCTGCCGCCGTGCCATTTTGTACATTGTCGGAGACACAAGCGCCAAGCGCTAGCGGCATTGCAACTAACGCAACGAACAAGAGTCGACTTAATTTAGAACCAGACCAGCCGCATTCATCGCCCGAGTCAGGTGCCCGCGCATTATCCAGATAAATACGCGTGGCAACGTCAAATTTTGCCTTCATAATAGCCCTACGTGCCAGTGTGAGCTCATATGTCGCCGCGGCTTCGCCTGCCAGTTGGGCCGCTTGCGACTATTCCGCGCCGATCATATACGGCAAAAAGTGAGGAATCCGCGCTAATCCAAACGTGACGACACGCATTCTGTGGATAACTCTCCACCCACCACGCTGCCTTCGCATCAATTGCGCGGCAAACAATATTCAGCCGGCAAAATACCCATCATTTCCGCCGAATTTAGAGGAATCATGAATACAACATCCAGACCCGGAAAACCAAAAACTTATCCACAAGTTTTCGAAATCGCGGCTAGATTACCGACCTGATGCGAGCTGCCTAACCTTGCCTTCCAGCAATTGGATGAGGCCGGTGGGACTATTGGAGCGCAAAATAGATCCATACTCCGACCGTTTTAGGCTGAGCTCGCTGATCGCCCCCCCCAGCCGAATATCGACAATGCGCCAATCCTCGTCGGGGCGACCAACCACGTAATTGATATCGATCTCTTCCCCATCCGACTTGACGATGCTGTTTTCTACCAAAGCCAAGCCGCGACGGCCCTCAACAACCTCGCCGATTTGAAATTGTTCGCCGGCGAAATCATTAAACCGAGAGGCAAATTCGGCTATTGTCAGCCGCGTAAACACGTCAATCATCGCCTGTTTGGCGGCGCTATCAAAAGATTGCCAGGACCGGCCTACAGAAAATGCCGCCATTCGATCAAAACTGAATACATCCTGCAAAACTGGCGCAAGAATATCGTATCGCCCTTGATATCCGAGCTGGTCCGCATCTCTCATGGCATGCAGCAATGCATCGTTAAGCCGTCGGACGGGCTCATCGGCGGCTTGTTGCGCCGCCGCCGGTGAAATGCCAATGGCCGACGTCCCAAGCGCGAGGACAGCAACGCTTAAAAACATCCGGAAAAACACAGAAATGTTGGATAAATACGTTCGTTT
This sequence comes from Alphaproteobacteria bacterium, assembly GCA_021774575.1. GTDB lineage: Bacteria > Pseudomonadota > Alphaproteobacteria > UBA6615 > UBA6615 > JAJFIX01. The sequence continues at coordinate 95,285 of JAJFIX010000045.1, forward strand.
TGTTATGAGCATGACTGCCTATTTGCTAATGAGTGTTATAGCGGCTCTGCCGTCTGTATCGTATCGGGATCTACGGTCCCTTCATTCGTGCCGGTTTCAGGTACGCAAACAATGAAGACCTAACTTGCCCACCTTATCACGCCCCGAACCAAAGAGTCTTACCCGCCATCCAATGCAGCGTTGGATGGCGACGGTTCATCGTTTTGCCTTGCCGGTCGTTTTGGCAGCGGTCGCCCTTTCGGCGATGAGCCTTATATATATTTCTCGGGAGCTCGGAATCAATACCAGCACCACCGACATGATCGCTTCGGAGGTGCCGTTCCGGCAGGCCAGCGCCGCCTATGACCGGGCTTTTCCACAATTTAACGACAATATAGTCGTCGTCATTGAGGCGCTGTCAGCGCAAGCCGCCACCGAAACCGTTGAGCGGGCGGCGGATCAACTTGCCACACGACTTGCTGCAATAACCGAGCAGTTTTCTTCTGTCTCTCGCCCCGGTGGCGAAGCATATTTTCAGGAAAACGGCCTATTATTCATGGATACGGTCGAGCTTTACGATCTATCCGATCGCATCGCCGAGGCCGAACCGTTGCTTGGCGCGCTGGCCAACGACCCGACACTCCGTGGACTTTCAGGGATCATTTCGACGGCCCTTGAAACCGACGAGGATATTGCCGGTGTGACCGATAGCACGGCCCTTGAAAGCGCGATCACGCAAATGGCTGTCGTCGCCGAAACAATGGACCTAAACCAGCCACTGACTTTGTCATGGGCCAATTTGTTGAGCGGCAATGACAGCAACCGATCCCCCGCTCGGCAATTTGTGCTGATCAGACCGATCCTCGATTTTAGCTCAATGAAACCTGCGTCCGACGCGCTCGAGACAATCCGCGCCCAGGCGGCAGAATTGGCCATCGACGAAACATCGGGTTTGCGCCTGCGCATCACCGGGTCGGCGGCAATCGAGCAGGAGGAACTCGAAAGCGTCGAGGTGGGCGGTCAGACCGCAGGCTATCTCTCCCTTACTCTGGTAACAATCCTGCTTTTGGTCGGTTTGAAATCCATCCGCCTCGCCGTGGTTGCTGTTGTGACCCTGATGATCGGCCTCATTTGGACCGCCGCGTTGGCCACCGCGACCGTTGGCGAACTCAACTTATTATCCGTCGCTTTCGCCGTTCTATTTATCGGTCTGGGTGTCGATTTCAGCATCCATTTTGCGCTGCGCTACTTGGAAACCGATATTTCTGCACGCGATAGTGCAAAGGCCCTTGCAGCAACCGGCGAGAGCGTCGGGGGCGCATTAACCTTGAGCGCGGTGTGCGCTGCGGCCGGGTTTTTCGCCTTTATGCCAACCGACTACATCGGCCTTGCCGAACTCGGCCAAATAGCCGGGATAGGCATGTTTGTCGCCTTGAGCGCCAATTTGACGGTTCTGCCAGCTTTAATAAAACTAGCAAAGCTGAAAACCGTACTGAAGACACAGTCACATTGGGCCACCAGGTTTTCTCATTTTCTTCAATTGCGCGCCAAATTAGTCATCGGTGCCGCCGGAATTACCGGCCTTGCCGGCTTGCTCCTCGTTCCGTCGATGATTTTCGATTTCAATCCAATCAATTTGCGCGACCCGAATTCGGAATCCGTCGCTACCTATATGGATTTGGCGGCGGACCCGGACAGCTCATTTTATTCAATTGATCTGCTCGTGCCTGACACCGGCTTGATCGGCACGACGACCGCCGCCTTAGACGAGCTGGCGCTCGTCGGTAGCGTGATCTCGATCACAAGCTTCGTGCCCTCCGATCAGGACGAAAAACTCGCTCTTATCGACGAGTTGGCCTTTGTTCTCGCCGGAATATTGGCGCCACTAGCGGCCAAAGCCGATCCAACACCGGCAGAAAACAGCGCCTTGCTAGCCGACTTTCTCGCCACCCTCGCCACCCGCAGCGCCCAAAATGACGCGCTTGGTACAGCCGCCGGACGGCTTGCCCGGGCCATTGCGTCTCTCGGGGACACCAGCGGCAATCTCAACGACGCGACCATTGCCGAACTTGAGCGGCGTTATGTCACCCACGTTCCTTATATGTTTGACCGGCTGGATGCGACATTGCTTGCCGGGCCAGTCGATTTGGCGACTTTGCCCGAAGAAATCACCTCCCAATGGATTGCCGCTGATGGCCAGGCACGTTTGCTCATCCAACCAGCAAGCGGCATTACGTCAAATCGCGATTTACAGATCTTTGCCGATGCGGTGGGCTCAATTGCGCCGGACGCGACCGGAACCCCAGTCATCGTCACCGAAGCGGGCCGCGTGATCTTGCATGCATTTTTCACGGCATCGGCGATCGCTTTTTTGGCGATCATCCTCATTTTGGCTGTCATGCTGCGTCGCCCCGCCGACATCTTGCTCATTCTCTTGCCTTTGGCGCTTTCGGCGACGGTAACGATTGCCGTTGCGGTGATATTTGGGCTCACGTTTAATTTTGCCAATATCATCGTCTTGCCGCTGCTCCTCGGATTGGGTATCGCCAGCGCCATTCACCTGGTCATACGCTGGCGTCGATCCGGCGGTGATATGGCGGTTGTCGCGGGCTCAACGCCCAGGGCGGTATTTTATAGTGCAATGACGACCATTGCCGCCTTTGGCAGCCTCACGGTTTCAGGCCATTTGGGCATGCGGTCAATGGGCTTGCTGCTTGCAATCGCGCTGACATCAACATTGATATCTACGTTAGTTGTCTTGCCGAGCCTGATGACCCTGATCGGCAGTAGCAAGAGTAGAGAACGGAGCGTCTCCTAATGAAAATCCTTGTTACCGGCAGCACCGGCTTTGTCGGCGCCGCCGTGGCGCGCCAACTGGCCGCCAAAGGTCATGACCTCAAACTGCTCGTTCGGCCGGAAAGCGATCGCGGCAATATTGCGTCCCTGGACGCACAAATCGCCATCGGAGACCTGCGTGACACGAACTCGCTTGCCGCCGCCGTTAAGGGCTGCAACGCGCTCTACCATGTCGCGGCCGATTACAGGCTTTGGGTCCGCCGCACCAAAGATCTCTACGAGACCAATGTAGGGGGCACCAAGGCGCTCATCCTGGCAGCTGCGGATGCCGGGGTTGAGCGCATCGTCTATACATCCAGCGTCGCCGCCCTTGGCCTTAACGCCGACGGCTCTCCAGCCAACGAAGATACACCGGTACGACCAGCGTCAATTATCGGCCATTATAAAAAATCAAAATATGATGCTGAACAAGCCGTGCTCGCCTTGGTCAAGGATCGCGGCTGCCCGGTCGTTATCGTCAACCCATCGACGCCAATTGGGCCCGGCGATATCAAACCGACACCTACCGGGCGCATGATAGTTCAGGCGGCAACGGGTCGGATGCCCGCCTATGTCGATACCGGGTTAAATGTGGTTCACGTCGACGATGTGGCGGCTGGTCATTTGAACGCCTATGCCAAAGGCAAAATCGGCGAACGCTACATTCTCGGCGGAGAAGATATGAGCCTTGCCGAAATCCTCGCCACCGTTGCCCGATTGCTCGACCGCAAGCCGCCGAAAATTAAGCTGCCCCACGGGTTGATAATGCCTATCGCCTATTGTGCGACCGCCGTTGCGCAAATTACCGGACGTGAGCCCTTTGTTTCGACTGATGCAATACGGATGGCCCGAAAAAAGATGTTTTTTTCCTCCCTCAAGGCCGAAAAAGAGCTGGGATATATCCACCGATCTCCGAGTGTTGCCATCGCCGACGCGTTGCAATGGTTTCGGACTGCCGGGTATATTGGCTGAACATACCGTTCGGGGTAGAAAGACCACCCTTGACCGGAGATGTTTTCAAGTCCATATCCCCTTTTTCTATTGTTCTGAGTTTCTATTTTTATGGGATGACAGGCGCGAGACCGGTCCGCGCCATGATACACCGGTCAAATCGATAAGGTTGAGGTATTCAAGTGGTTGCACAGCAAATGAGTGACGACACCAGACGCAAATTGCGGGTCATATTAGCCAGCCCGCGTGGTTTTTGTGCCGGGGTTGAGCGGGCGATTGAAATCGTCGAACGCTCGCTGGAAAAATACGGCCCCCCCGTCTATGTTCGCCACGAGATTGTCCACAATAAGCGCGTCGTCGAAACGCTGCGGGCCAAAGGCGCAGTCTTTGTCGAGGAAATCGACGAAGTGCCGGTCGGCGCGGTGACGATATTCAGCGCCCATGGCGTGGCGAGAAAAGTCGAGGAACATTCGGCCGAACGCGAATTGCACGTCATCGATGCGACCTGCCCGCTGGTTTCCAAGGTCCACAAACAGGGGCAGCGCTATAGCGAAAAAGGCTATGAGGTGGTGCTGATCGGCCATCACGGCCATCCGGAAGTCGAAGGCACGATGGGCCAAGTGCCTGGCACAGTACATCTGGTTGGCGGCGTCGAAGAAACTAAAACGCTTAGCCCTGCGGACCCAAAGAAAATCTCATATGTGACCCAAACAACGCTCAGCGTCGACGATACCCGCGACATCATCACGGCCCTGGAAAATAAATATCCAGACATTGTTGGCCCGGATGTGCGCGACATTTGTTATGCCACCCAAAACCGCCAGACAGCGGTCCGCGAATTAGTGGAGAAATCCGACGTGCTGCTTGTCGTCGGCGCCAGCAACAGTTCCAATTCCAATCGTTTGCGCGAAATCGGCGAGGCGGCAGGCGTCCCGAGCTATCTCGTCGCCGATGCAACTGCTCTGGATCCAGAATGGCTGGTGAATGCGGAATCTGTTGGAATTACGGCGGGTGCCTCTGCACCCGAGGAATTGGTGAGCGAGCTTGTCGAGCGTATGGGCTCTATGTTTACCGTCGAAGTACAATCTCTGCCGGGTGTTGAAGAGAGCATGCAGTTTCGCTTACCCCGCGAACTGCTTGATCAATCCGCGGATGCCGAAGTGGCAGCCGAATAACGTCCCGCCAGCAGATTTTTTTGTGAAAGGATTAACACGTGTCGATACCCCTTAGTCAGGCCATAGCTGTCGGCAGCTATGTATTCAAACAGCGGATAACCGGCCGCGATCGCTATCCATTGGTCTTGATGTTGGAGCCCCTATTCCGCTGCAACCTTGCCTGTCCGGGCTGCGGAAAGATCGACTATCCAGATGAAATTCTTAATCGACGCATGTCGGTCGCTGAATGTATTGAAGCGGTTGAAGAATGCGGTGCCCCGGTCGTTTCGATCCCCGGTGGCGAGCCGTTGCTGCACAAGGAAATGGGCGAAGTTGTCGAGGAATTGGTGAAGCGCAAAAAGTATATATATCTATGTACCAATGCGCTGTTGCTCGAAAAGAAAATGCATCTTTTCAAACCAACAAAATATTTGACCTTTTCGGTCCATCTCGACGGTTTGGAAAAAGAGCACGATCACGCGGTCGATCAAGACGGCACGTTCAAACGCGCTGTCGCGGCAATCCGCAAGGTCAAGGAGGCCGGTTTCCGGGTCAACGTCAACTCGACGATTTTCAATAATGCAGAGCCGGCTCGGGTGGGCGAATTCATGGATCTTGTTTGCGACGATTTGGGCGTCGAGGGCGTCACAATCTCGCCGGGATATGCCTATGAGCGGGCCGCCGACCAGGATCATTTTCTGACACGGCAAAAAACCAAACAGCTATTTAGAGATTTGCTCCGCCTGGGCAAGGGTAAAAAATGGCGCTTCAGCCAGTCGACCTTGTTCATGGATTTCCTCGCCGGTAATCAGACCTATCATTGCTCGCCTTGGTCCAATCCAACGCGCAATGTGTTTGGGTGGCAGCGCCCCTGCTATCTCCTCAACGAAGGCTATACCAAGACTTTCGCCGAGTTGATGGAGGAGACAGAATGGGACCAATATGGGGTCGGCAATTACGAAAAATGCGCAAATTGCATGGTCCATTGCGGTTTTGAAGGTACGGCGGTCGTCGATACGACCAAACATCCCATCAAAGCCCTTATGGTCTGGCTCAAAGGTGTGCGGACCGATGGCGAAATGACCCCGGATATTAGCCTTGAGAACCAACGTCCGGCGGAAAATGTCTATGACAATCTGATCGCGCTGGAGATGGATGCAACCAAGAAGCCCGCATCGGCAAAGGTGGACGAAGCAGCGAGAGGCGCCGCCTAGCGACCCGGCCTAGAGACCCGGCCTAGAGACTCTGCCTAGAGACTCTGTGCGGCAAAGAACGACGACGCGGCGGTTAGGCCCTGGCTAAGAGCCTTGGCCGCAGCCCCAGCGCCGCCACCCATTTTTATGAACACACCCAGTTGCCAAGGGTGAGTCGCCAGGTGCCAAGATAGGGCGGGAATATCTATCCGCCCATTTTCTTTGATCACCGACATGGCTTGGGGTGGCATCTCCAGGCCAGGCGGATCACTTATTGCCCGCAAGACGAAAAACGGCAATCCAGCCTCATTGGCCGCTTGCGCCATAATATGGCTTTCCATATCGACGGCGACCGCGCCGGTGCGCCGATACAGGTCCTGCTTTCGCGCCGCCGTCAGGACCGGGTCATCGCTGCCAAAGATTGCACCATCTGAGAAAACCGCATTTGATTGGCCCTGGCTTAAGATCTGCGCTAGCGCCCCATGGGCGCAGGGATCGGTCATGTGGTACTTCCCATCAGCGGAAATGACTTTTTTGGGCAGGAGTAAAGTCCCGGCGCCATACCCCGGCTCCAAACCACCCGCATAGCCAAAGCTCATCAGCATTTCAGCGCCGGCATTAACCAGGTCGGTAACGGCTGCTTGCGCCATTTTCTTGCGCGCAGCAGATATCCGGATTAACGGAGCCTGGCCGGAATCGCTCTTATGTTGCGCATAATGGCGATGCAAAATGCGGTGCTCAGCGGCAATTCCGGTGAGAATACCAAGCCGGGCTATATTCCCAGCATGACCCGTTCGCTGTTCGATTTTTTTAGGTTCCTGTAACGCGCCAATGCCCATAGCGGAAAATACGAGCTATAGCCGTGATATTTGATAAAGAACACACGTGGAAACCCGACGCCGGTCCATAAATTTTCGACCCAATTGGCGCCGTTGCGCGGTGTGGCCAAGAGATACTCAATGCCACGACGTACCGCGTCGCTATCGACCTCACCCGCTGCCATCAGTCCAATCAGAGCCCAAGCAGTCTGCGACGCTGTGCTCTGCTTTACTTCACTCCGGCGATCGTCCCAATAGGTCGCACAGTCTTCACCCCATCCGCCATCTGAGCGTTGCTGGGCTTTCAACCAGGTCACCGCGCGCTGCACCATTTCCGATCGCATATCGAAACCAACCGCGTTGAGGGCGCACAAGGCTGACCAAGTGCCGTAAATATAGTTAACCCCCCACCTTCCGTACCAAGATCCGTCATCTTCTTGCTCGGCGCGCAGATACTCTACACCGCGTGCAACGGTCGTATGTTCCATGCCTAAACCGAATTGGCCGAGCATGCTGAGGCAGCGCGCGGACACGTCAACGGTCGGCGGATCGAGTAATGCGCCGTGATCGGCAAAAGGAATATAATTTAGATAGTAATTGGTATTTTCGGCGTCGAAACTACCCCAACCGCCGTTGGACGACTGCATGCCCAGGATCCAATTAATGGTCCGCTGCAGAACCGGATTCTCGACCTTCATGCCAGCCTTATTCAAGGCCATAGCAACAACAGCGGTATCATCCACATCTGGATAATGATCGTTACGATACTGAAATGCCCAGCCCCCCGGCGGCAGATTCGGCCGCTTTAGACCCCAATCGCCCTTCGTGTCAGTGATTTCCAGATCGCATAACCATCGATTTGCATCGACCACTCGAGCATCGGCACCACCAAGTCCGGCTTCCATCACCGCATGAGCGGCAAGCGCCGTATCCCATATCGGCGACAGGCACGGTTGGCAGTAGGCGTAATCGTCTTTTACAACCAATAATTTCTGTACCGCCGTCTTGGCGATCACCATGTCGGGATGATCCGGCGCATATCCCAGCGCGTCGAAGGCCATCACGGCATTGGCCATCGCTGGAAAGATCCCGCCAAACCCGTCTTCACCGTTCAGCCGTTTGGTTACAAACTTAACCGCCGCATCTATCGCCTTGCGCCGGCTCCGTCCAGGGAACAGAAATTCAACCCGGCGCAAAACCTTGTCGAGTACAACAAAAATATCGCCAGTCACATCACCGGTTGGGTTGGTGACATAGTTTGTTTCTTCACTGGGCGGTGTAATGAACAATTCGTCGAGCATCACATTTTTCGGATTGCGCGCTTTTGGCTTCAGAGCCATCAGAATTAGTAAGGGCGCAATGACCGTGCGAGACCAATAGGATACCTTGGATAGATTGAACGGAAACCAATGTGGCATCAGCATGATCTCGACCGGCATGACCGGTACGCCGCGCCACGGCAATTGTCCAAATAATGCCAACGTAATGCGGGTAAAAACATTGACCCGAGCAGCACCGCCATGGGCCCGTATTGCCGCGCGGGCGCGCACCATATGATCCGCATCAATATCGTCGCCGATTAGTTTCAACGCCCAATAGGCTTTGACCGTCGCCGAGAGATCCATATCCCCATCTTGGAACAGCGCCCAGCCAGCATGCTCGCCCTGCTGGCCCCGAATATAGGTCCCGATCTTGCTTTCCAGCTCGGGGTCTATTTCATCGAGATAATGCTGCAACAACACATATTCGGCCGGAATGGTTACGTCGGCTTCGAATTCAAACATCCAATGCCCGTCATCGCGCTGCAACCCCATCAGCTTGCCCAACGCGTCGTCTATTGTCGGCACGACATTAATAGTGTCCGGCAACATTTCAGTACTAACCAAAACCACGTATTCCTTCTACGCCGCCCAAACAACAGGCGGAGGGGGGGATTTGCGCAAAGTGACGAGCCTTCTAAGAGCCCATCTCTATCAGTTTAATATAGAGAACCAAGTGATTTTTCCACCATCTGTTCACATATTCTCTCTGTGCATATTTTTAACCAAATAGCGAAAATTCACATGGGTCACATGGGTAATGCCCGCGAGGCGGCTATCGCGGAACGGATTGTACCTTCAATTGATGCCGGCAAGCCGGTATTGGTCCAATCACCGGCGAGGACGATATTGGACCAATTTGTCACTGGGCCCGGCCGCCGGGCCGTTTGCTCAGGGGTTTGGGCGAATGTCGCCCGCTTTTCTTTGATTATTCTCGCGGCCACCAAATCTTGTTCGTCCAGACCAAGGGCGAATGCCGTATCTCGCCATAAAGCCTGTTCAATGGTTTTGCTGGACCAATTTGCGATTACATCGGCCGCACTGACGGTCACACTGACAATGTCATCGCGCATGAATAGCCAATCCGCATCGCCGCCGATCAACCCAAGAAATTCAACCTCGTCTTTCGATGTTAGGGGGCGAGCCACGCGAAAATGGGCATTCACGATTGCCCTCGACTGGGTGGGTGCGATCAGTCCTGGTAAAATTCCGGCTGCCGGGACCGGCGGGATGGCCAAAACGATATTGTCATCGGCGGCCAGGTTGATCGTCCCAATGCCAGTGTCGTCGGAAAAAACGAGCGCAGTCGCCCGACCTTTGCCGCCTCTATTTTTCTCTGCACTGGAAAATTTTACATCGCGCAGTCGGGTGCCAAAATGAATTTTTACCCCAAGTTTTTCCAGGGTCGCTATCGCCGGGTTGATCAATGCTGGCCCTAGCCCCTCGCGCGCAACCATCGGAACGCAACCTGCCCCGCCTTTGGCAAAAGTCTCGGCCATCACCCGCCATAGGAGTTTTGCCGTAGCTTCGCTTGGATGGGTATTTAAGGCGGCAACGGTCAATGGCTCCCAAAACCGGCGATACAAAGGACCCGCGCGATTGAGACACTCATCGACGGTGCGCTCTGCCCCGGCGAAAGGCAGCCTGATACCGGACAAATAATGCCACGGACGCGTCCCGGCAACCCGTGAACCGGGCTTGAAGATCCACCGCGGAAAAGCGCCTTTATCAATGTTTAATGTCCAGCGCTCTTGAGTTTCTAAATCAAAGAATGGATAGGCTGCCTCCCGCGGCGACCAAAAACGGCCATGGGAACCAATAGACCGGAGATAGTCGCGAACGCCGTGATTAGCGCTCATCAAAAGATGATTTCCGTTATCGATAGTTCGACCAAGGGTCTCATCGAAAAACGACCGGCAGCGGCCACCGGCCTGCCCCGCCATTTCATAAATCGATACGTCCCGACCAGCTTGGGCCAATTCGACGGCGCTCGCCAATCCGGCTAGCCCGCTACCAATGATATGAACTCGGGCCATGATACTAGAGCCCGTAACGCAGAAAAACCCATATCTTCCGGGCTTTTGAAATACCAACGTCGCGCTGCAAATCCTTCCAACCACGCCGTTCCAAACGCTCAAGTATACGCCGATACATTTCGAGCATTAGTCGGCTGGGTCGGACGGCACGGCGATTCGTCTGGGCCATCAATGCGTCGGCTTCGCGATAGCGTTGACGTGCCTGGGCGGCCAATTCTCGACAAACCGAGGCCAAATTTGGGTGGGCCAGCACCTGGTCGGGATCACGGCTCTCGATACCGTATTTCTCCAGCAAATCCACCGGCAGATAAAGCCGGCCGATTGCCGCGTCTTCGGCCAAATCACGCAATATATTTGTCAATTGAAGGGCCTCGCCTTGGGCAACCGCCAAGGCCGGACCAATCTTGGGTGCAACACCAAAAATATTAACCGATATCATGCCAACAGCGCCGGCAACACGTCGGCAATAGAGCGCCAAACCCGCCTGGTCGGCGGGGCGTATTCCAGCTCCTAAATCCATCGCCATCCCATCGATTATGGCTACAAATTCCTCCTTCGGCAGGGCATATTCCTTGACCGAGTCAACCAGGGCCAGGGCGATCGGGTGAGTTGGCTTTTTATCGTATAGCAGGTCAATCTGATGGCGCCATTCATCAAGCCGTTTGCGCTGATTTTCCTCCTCATCCGGCTCATCGACAATATCGTCAACGACACGGCAAAAAGCATAAAGAGCGTACATTGCATCACGCCGCTTCGGGGGCAGTACGCGCATTCCCAGAGCAAACGACGTTCCCGACGATGCGACGATTTTCGCCACATATTCTGCTGGAGATAGATCTTCAGAGACTTCCGCTGCGGCGGTCGACGTGCTCATTTCAAATCTCTTTTCCGGTCATGTCTCTCTTCCGGCCGAACATCATCCTGCGTAATGGCAGAGCCCCGGCGGCAATTAGTAAATTCCCGATAAGTTGTACTTTACTGAATGCGACACGTTCGGCAATCGGGTCCCGGGCCCGAAGCTTGCGGCTCAAACGCCGCGCCAGGCGAACGATTGCCGCCGATTCCATTGCCAAACGTCCATCGGCTAGAATGAGCGCCAACGGCGCAGCCTGCTCGATGAGCATATCGGTTGCGTCCAAGCATCGATCAATAACCCGGCGCAGGCCGGGGCTCGCTTTACCGGCGGTTAAATCGGCTATCGTCACCCCCTCTTGGGCCATCCAGTCACCAGGCAAATAAACCCGGTCGAGGGTTGCACAATCATCCTTGATGTCTTGCAAGTGATTGAGCACTTGTAGCGCGCTGCAAAGCCCGTCGGACGCGGGATAGGAGCTTGCCGGGTCATCATGCAAATCGAGGAGATAACGGCCAACGGGATTTGCCGACAGCTCACAATAGTCCATCAGCTCGCCCCAATTGGCATAGCGGTTTTTAACCGCGTCTTGTTTGAAAGCGGCCAACAAGTCTAGCGCATGGCGCTCCGACACGGCTGAGTCGGCGAGGCTCTTATGCAAGGTTGTGGCCTTGGCTAAGTCCCGCATCGGCGTTTCGCCCGAATCGCCACTGGTAACGGCGGCCTCAAACAAATTCAGCTGCTCCAATTTTTCGGCAGCGCTCAATTCGCCGCTATCGGCAATATCGTCGGCGGCCCGGGCAAAGGCATAAAAGACCGCAACATGAGGTCGCAACCGAGCCGGCAAAAGACGCGATCCGACCGGGAAATTTTCCCCGTCCGCCGTCTTTCCGACCGTAGCTCCGGACATATTTTCTTTTGGCGCCTGGGCGCCAGACCTACTTATTTCGGCGCTTGAAGTCATCATTTTTTACTCAAAATACCGGCTGCACTCCCAATGCGCCCCTTCCAGGCGCCCCCTCGGCCACGGTAATAAGCTATCGCAGACCCAATTGTCATCAGTGTGTATAGCAAGCCAGCGACCGGTATAAGTGCCGCCAGCGCCCACCAAGTTCGATATAAGATGAGATGGGGCAAAAAACAGAGCGCCGAAAGTCCGTAGGCGACGGCGCCCAATAGCGCAGCGAGGGTTTGCCCATGCACCAAATAGCCAATGGCCAGCGCTGGCCCAACCAAATAGACGAGGCACATCCCGAGGACCGTCCCGACCAATAAGATCGGCGAATATCTGAGCTGGGTGTAGGCGCTCCGCGACACCATCTGCCAAATTCCGCCAATCCCGTCATAAGGTCGGATGCTGCGGGATTGTCTTGTCCAGCCCAGCCACAACCGACCACCACCGGGCCGTCCACCACCGGGCCGCCCCTTTTTGCGCAATAGTCTTGCCAGAGCGCAATCGTCGATTATCTGGGCGCGGATCTGGGCCAAGCCCCCTGCATTTTGCAGGGCTGATCGGCTGACCAGCATGCAGCCTCCGGCAGCCGCTGCGATAGGTTGACGGCCGCTGATGTGGCCGGAATTGACCCAGGCAAAAGGATAGAGCTTGGCAAAAAAGAAAACGAAGGCCGGGATCAGCAGACGCTCCCAAAATCTTTGCACAGTCAATTGCACCATTTGCGAAACCATATCGAGATCGTCGCGGTCGGCCTTAGCCGTCAACCGCCGCAAAACATTTTGCTCATGCACAATATCGGCATCACAAAAGAGATAATAATCAGGGGTGACTTCACTTTCATCGGCCCTCCCAACGCCACACGACATCGCCCAGAGCTTCCCGGCCCATCCTGCCTGAAGCGGCTTGGCGTCCATCATTTCGACAGACACATTGTCAGGTGACCGTCCCAAGCCTAAATCATCGATCACCGCCTGGGCGACGGCGCCGGTGCCGTCAGTGCTGGCATCGTTGACCAGAATAATCCTCAGGCGCCCCGGATAATCGAGATTATGCAGAGACCGAATGACCGGCCCAACCACATCCGCCTCATTGCGTGCCGGGACTATAGCGGCTACCGACGGCCAATTCGGCAGGTCTGCCGCTGCATTATCCAGGCTTTCCCCAACGCGCCAAAACCCGCCCCGGAAGAAGAATAAATAAAGCCAAATGACCAGGGCAAGACCGCCGGCAGCGGTCAACAACTGGCGCTCGTGAGAAAAAATGCGGCCACGCGCATACTCCGCCTGTAAGAAGTTTGGCGGTCGCATGCTTGTCCGGCAGATTGCAGCCAAGCCCCGCGACCGCATTTTATCGGTCTTATGTTGCAACACGGCAACACATGCTTCGTTAATTGGGGGTAATTGCTGTGGCTCGAAAAATACCGTACGCCTTGAAATATTACATATTTTTGCGCCAAGCCAAACATTTGACGGACGACAGGATGACACTAAGGGAAATACCCCCAATTTTCCCGACATCACTTTTTCAATTTGTTGCAACGCGATTCTAAGGCTTAAACTCACCCACTTGCTCGCACACCGTTGGCGCTAGCCAATTGATATTTTGGTGATAGGTGGCGTTTGTTCCGGCTGTCGACCCTGTGGGTGCGGCTTATCGATGGTGGTTCCTTGATCTATTGCGGGGCTCGACACAAGTCCCAGATTGGCCGTCCTGAAACTAGGATTATCCATGGTCAATCACACCATCTTTCCAAGACTCGCCGACCATCGGTTAGAAAGTCGGATGGTACTTTTAGATAAACGACGCTGGTACTTATTTTGTTCGTATCCGCCCGGCGGGGGACTCTACGCCGGCAAGACAACAAATTTTCGGGGAGACAGAGAAATTGGCCAGGTCATTCGAAATCGCCAGGCTCGGCGAGTCCATCAGTAGCGGCATATTAATGCCCAAACCGGCAGGCGCACGGTTTGCATTCGGTTGGTCCAGGACCGTCTCCTATATCCGCACAATCTTTATCGTTATGGCGATGGGGTTTGTGGCTACAGCCTGTGCATCGGGCGGCAGACAATTGGACGGCGCCGATAGCTCGTCACTCGACGGCGATGCGGCTTCTCAGGAAATTGCCGATCCGATCGAAGGCTTCAACCGTGCAATGTTTGCCTTCAACGACAAGGTTGATGCGATCATTTTCAAGCCAGTTGCCAAGGTTTATCGCTTCATTCTCCCCGAACCGGTCCGCACATCAATTCGCAACTTCCTGAACAATCTCGAATCTCCTGTCATTTTTGCCAACGATATTTTGCAGGGCGAGTTTCACCGTGGCAGCGAGACCACCACCCGCTTTCTCATTAACTCGACCATCGGCCTTGCCGGACTATTCGATGTCGCCGACAATTTAGGGATTGAGCGTCACGAAGAAGATTTTGGTCAGACACTCGCCGTCTGGGGTGTCGGTGATGGATTTTATCTGGTCCTGCCGTTCCTCGGCCCGTCTTCGGTACGCGATGGCGTCGGACTGGCGGTAGATTCCGTCATGGACCCGTTCAATTATGTGATCGGCTCGGCGGCTGCCGCCAATGGCTTGTCGCGCGGACGCTCGATCGTCGAAGGGGTTGATACCAGAGCAGAAAACATTGAAACTCTGGACCAAATTCGCGCCGATTCGATTGATTTCTATGCCCGGATACGCAGCATGTATCACCAGCATCGCCAATTCCTCATCGAAAATGGCGACGACCCCGATGCAATCACCGAACCGGATCTGCTTATCATTGATACCGGTGATGAATTTGGTGACGATTTTGGTGATGCTTTTGGCAGCGATTTCGAGGACGACTTCGCGCCGTTAAGCAACCAGGATGCCGATGCCCAAGATACCGGTGACGCTTCATCCGATCAGCTCGATGAAGAGCCGAAAAAAGAAGGCATTGAAGTCGAAATTATCAAATAGGCGAAATCAGTTTGGCGATCAGAGCTGAACAGAACCTCTAAGTGACAAACATTAATAGGCGGCCGTGGTCTCATAGACCTCCGCCGCCATTTTTTTAAGTATCGGTCCCCGCGACGGCGGCAGTTAAGCGACGCAATTTAGCGTCAACAATGCCCAGCCCCTCTAGCTGACTGACCGTAGCGTTCAGGTAATCGATATTGGTCCCTCGATTCCCCACGCCTTGACGAAGCAGTTGAACTGTTTCATCGAACCCCAAACGGCCAGCATATTGTTCGTGGGTTTGGTCGGCAACAAAGCAATGAGCTTTGACCCGGCGTCTCTTTTTCGACCCAGAGCACTGAACGGTTTCTAGAGGACCGGCATCTATCGTCAGCTCACGGGGAACATAGGCATGGGACACCATTTCCCGGCGCCAAAGATAGCGCGCCACGTCCAGCGTATCGCGACGGGCAACCCGCATGGCGACGCCATGACACGATCCACCGCGATCAAGCCCGAGAACCAACCCCGGTTGCTCGCGGGTGCCGCGATAATGGAACGAATAAACACAAAATGACCTGTGATAGCCAAATGCCTGGGCCATCATCTGTTCGGCAACCGGAAAATCAGGATGCCAAATCAACGACCCATAGGCAAAAACCCAAAATTCTCCATCGCGTCCCAGCCCAGCCATCAATTTATCGACCCACTCCTGGCAAGCATCCAGGGTCGGCTCCAAATCTTCGTCCGCCGGTGGGCTGAAGGTGTAATAAGTGCGGTCCGTCGGTATATTCATCGTAAGGATTAACTGCCTTCGTTCTGTATATTTGATTAGGCGGTCATTATAGGGTCACCGGCGGCAAAACAATAAGGCGTTCGCAACGCCGAACCTAAATTTGGATGTTTGATGATGAACAAGCGCGTTTTAATCGGCGGTTTTTCAGCTCTGCTGATTGCTGGTATCGGCGTCTCGAGCGCATGGGTCTTGATGGCCCGCGGCACCGAGCAAGTGATCGCCGACTTTTTCTGGATACAACCGGCACACGGAGAATTTAGCCAGACGGGTCAAATTCATATGTCCGGATTTCCATTTCGCGTCTCGGCGCGAATCGAGGACCCTGCATTTGAGGCAAACGGCGGCACCAATTTTGACTCCGGAATTGATCTCGGAATTGATCATTGGCAAGCGGCTGAAATTACTGCGGAATATTTTCTTTTTGCGCCACGCCGAGTCAAATTTAGCGCCCCGGGCCACATCATCGGGTTGCAGGCTGACTGGGCCGGGCCAAACGGTGTTGTCGTCGACGCGGTCGAGGCCTGGCTTGAAGTTCATCGAACAAAGGCCGATGAAATCGACGAGTTCACACTGAGCGTCAAAGGCCTGGCCACGCAATTTAACGAAGATCGCACTCTGCGCGCCGGGACAATCACCCTCGATTTCAAGCAGCGCGACCCCGGTGATGATCGCGCATCAAACGACACCGCCGACACACTTATTCGACTTGATATGACCAGTTTGGAGCTGCCGATTGACCTCGCCGGACCACTTGCGGCCACCATCGATCATATGGAAATCGATCTCGCCATTGCTGGAAATCTCGCGACCGGCACCCTGACAAAAGCCGAACTAGATCATTGGCGACGCCAGGGCGGATTTATCCAGCTGCGCAGTCTAAAATTTGATTTGGGAGATCTGTCTATCGATGCCAATGGCCGGGTCGAGCTGGATGAAGATTTGCAACCCGTTGGTCGGTTCGAAACCAATACTGAAGGCTTGAGCGAATTTTTCGCCCAGTTGGAAAGCACCGGACTGGTCGACCCGGAAAAAATTATGATGGCCAATTTGGTTGTTTTGGGCCTGAATGCCTTAGGCGGCAATCGTAATGCTTCGGACGAGAACCAAATTAGCCTGCCGATCACTCTGCACGACAATGGCTTTTACCTCGGCCCGATAAAATTGATCGAATTTGACCGTTTAGACTGGGTCGAATAGCAGGACTCAGCTGTCTTTCGGCTCTTTTTCACCGTTTTCCGTCGGCACAAATCGTCCGGCCTGACCGGCCTCGACAACGCCTTGGCGAATTTCACGTGTCCGGGTGAACAGGTTTTCCAACGTGTCGGCTTCGCCCCAGCGGATCGCCCGCTGCAATGCCGTGAGATCTTCTGAAAACCGGCCCAGCATCTCCAAAACCGCTTCTCGGTTGGCCAGAAAGACGTCCCGCCACATGACGGGATTAGACCCGGCGATGCGGGTGAAGTCCCGGAAACCACCGGCCGAATATTTGATAACTTCTGTGGTCGTTACCGTGTCGGTGCCCTCATTATCCGCCCGTAATTGATCTTCCAGATCACTCGCCGTCGCAACAATTGTGTAGGCAATAAGATGCGGTAAATGGCTGGTGATCGCCAAGACACGGTCATGATGATCCGCGTCCATAATTTCAACATCGCTGCCGATCTTTCGCCAGAGGGAAGCGACTTTCTCAACCGCCCCGGGATCGGTTCCGGTTGGGGGGGTCAGAATGCACCAGCGGTCCTTAAATAGGTCGGCAAACCCTGCCGCCGGCCCCGAAAGCTCGGTGCCGGCAACCGGATGTCCGGGAACCAGCGAGACTCCCTGGGGCATGAAAGGCGCCAGCGCCCCAATCGCATCGGCTTTTACCGACCCGACATCGGTGACGATCGCGCCATCTTTCAGGCTCGCCTTTAGGGACGGGCCCAGGGCGCGATAGGCCCCCACCGGCACTGCGAGCAGCACGAGATCGGCGCCGGCAATTGCTGCGGTTAGGTCCGGGGCAATTTCGTCAACCACCCCCAGGGCCATCGCTTCATCAAGGTGAGTTTGGTTCGTGTCAAAACCGATCACCGTACCGAACGCCCCCACGGCCATCCCGGCGCGGGCAAATGACGAACCGATTAGCCCGACACCGATTATGGCGACCCGGTCAAATATCGGGTTATCCGCCATTGGCTCCACCATTGGCCCCATCCATGAACTGCGTCAAGACCGCCCCCACCCGCGCCATATCGGCGTGGGTGCCAATGGTAAAGCGAATACAATCTGCAAGCCCGTAGCCCCCCATTGCCCGCGCGCGAATAGAGTGAGACAGCAAAAACCGATGTGCAGCGGCGGCCATTTCATCACCACCGGGAAACCGCACCAAAACGAAATTACCAACCGAGGGCGCCGGAATCAGTCCCAGCTCAACGACAAATTTGGAAAAATTGGTCAGCCCTTCATCGTTCAATTCCCGGGCCTGCCCCGTATAGGCAATATCTTCCATCGCAGCGGTTGCCGCCGCAATGGCCGGGGCACTGACGTTAAACGGTCCACGGATACGATTGAGAATATCGGCGATCCGCGCCGGACAATAGGCCCAGCCGATGCGCAATGCGGCGAGCCCGTAAATCTTAGAAAATGTCCGGCACATAACGACATTATCGGACGTCTCGACCATACGGACCCCCGGTTCATAATCATTTCGCGAGACATATTCAGCGTAGGCCGCATCAATCACCAGTAATGTTTTTTCGGGCAGGCCTTCACGCAAACGAACCATCTCAGACTGGGGAAGGTAGGAGCCGGTCGGATTATTGGGATTGGCGAGAAAGACAATACGGGTCCGTTCCGTCGTCAGGGCAAGCAGAGCGTCAACGCTGGCGGTCAAATCGGTCTCGGCGGCAGCGACCGGGGTTGCCCCAACGGATTTGGCGACAATCGGATACATGAGAAAACCGTGGGCGCTGTAAAGTATTTCGTCGCCGGGCCCAGCAAACGCGCGGGCAAGCAAGGTCAATAACTCGTCGGACCCCGCGCCGCAGACAATTTGCTCGGCCGGAATACCGTGGCGGCGGGCGATCGCCTGACGCAAAACTTGAGCGCTGCCATCGGGGTAAATATTCAACGTCTCGGCGACTGCTTTATGGGCCTTCATTGCCAAACGACTTGGCCCCAACGGGTTTTCATTGGACGCAATATTTATCAGATCCTCGGGCTCATCCATATCGGCGTTACCGCCGACATAGGCTTCGATATCGAGAATTCCCTGTTTAGGTGACGGTCCGGTCAACTTATTCACTTTCATCTTTACCCTGAATGACCCCCGGCATGACTAGTGGGGTCGCATATCCTCCGACATGCAGCAGAGTAGCATCCGCTTCGGCAAAAGCCGCTAAAAAGGCCTCAAACCGTTTGTCGTCGCCGGTGATATAGCCCTCCAGATCAAGCAAATGCAATCGCTCGCCACCCTCCTCCTCGGGGGCATAAAATTTGTGCTCGGCGAGGGGCAGCCCGGCTTTGATCGTCGCATCGCGAACCAGCGCTCGGCTAGCCGATTGGGCACCGGTCAAGACAAACAAACTATGATCGTCGTCCGATTGTTCAACGTCGAAGGCGGCAACAATGAGGGCGTTCGGCTCGTTTTTGGCGGCAGTACTCCCCGATTGGGGCCTACTCGCTAGGAAAGGCAAGCGCGCAACGACCCGCAACGGATTTGCATCCTGGCGGCACAGATGGTGCCACCAGTTCGGCCCCTGTTCACCTTGGTCGAAGGGCAGCAATCCAATTGCCGCCCGGCCTTGCGAAACCGCGTTCAATACTTGGGCCGGGGTTCCATGATAGCTTGCATCCATATCGGAGCTGAAATGCTCCAGGCCCAGGGTCCTCGCCGTCTCGTCTTCTGCATTTTTCAACACCGCCAGGGTAAGCCCCCCCTGCATTTCGATCGAGGCAGTTACCAAGTCACGCCAGATGGCGAATATCGCCCGCTTGCTCATTTTACCGGTTGGCCGCGCCAAAATCCGGCGGAAGAGACGCGCTTCCCGGCTCGGCTGATAGGAGGCGGTTTTGCTCAGTCCTTTTTCCCTGCCGATTTGCTCAACGATATCCGCCCGCTGCAAAATAAGATCGTGCAGGCGAATATCGATTTCATCGATTTTCTTGCGGAAATCATCCAGCTTATGTGAGGGTGTGCTCATGGGCGACGATTATCGGTGATTGACGGACGTGAGTCTTAATAGGCCGGCCACGTAAAGGCAAAGAAAACATTGACTTGCGAGCTCGTTTGCCAAGTGATGCACAATGATTTAAGTGCGCGAACAGCAACATACGACCCGGCGTAAATGACCACACACAATAGCGATAGCATAGTAAAGACCGACCCAAGCACCGAGATCGACTGGACCGACGATGGTCCCGGCGAAACCGTTCTGCTTGGCACGAAAGAAAAACTGCGCCTTGCCTGCGGGGCAGAGCTGGGACCGTTTCGCGTTTCCTATCAAACATACGGCACCCTCAATGCCGATAAATCAAATGTAATCTTGGTCTGTCACGCGCTCACCGGCGATCAATTCGCCGCCGAAACCCACCCAATAACCGGGCGACCCGGCTGGTGGGCACGGCTCATCGGCCCCGGAAAATCTTTGGATACAGACAGATATTTTATTTTATGTACCAATGTTTTGGGCGGGTGCATGGGTACGACGGGTCCGATGGATATAGACCCCAAATCGGGCAAACCCTTCGGGCTCGATTTTCCAGTCATTACTATCGCGGACATGGTGCGCGCCCAAAAAATGCTGATCGACGAGCTTGGTATCGAGAAGCTTTTCTGCGTCACCGGTGGGTCGATGGGGGCGATGCAGGTTCTCGAATGGGCCGCTTTATATCCTGAAAGAGTTTATGCGGCCGCTCATATCGCCGGCACGGCGCGGCACACGGCGCAGAATATCGGTTTTCACGAGGTTGGCCGGCAAGCCATCGTCGCCGACCCCGACTGGTGCGAAGGCGAGTATTATAAACACGAGCGCCGGCCCGCCGCCGGTCTGGCAGTCGCCCGCATGGCCGCCCATATTACCTATATGTCAGAAGCGGCGTTGCATCGGAAATTCGGCCGAAACCTCAATGACCGTGAAGCGCTGGCCTATGGCTTCGATGCCGATTTTAGCGTTGAGAGTTATTTGCGCCACCAAGGCAGCACTTTCGTCGACCGGTTTGACGCAAATTCCTATCTCTACATCACCCGGGCGATGGACTATTTCGACATCGCTGCCGAACATGGCGACGGGATTCTAGCCAATGTGTTCAAAAATACGCCGGTTCGGTTCGGCGTAATCAGTTTTAGCTCCGACTGGTTGTTTCCAACGTCGGAATCTCGGCGGCTGGTCCATGCGCTGAACGCTGTGTCGGCAAGCGTCGGGTTTGTCGAGATCGAAACCGATGCGGGGCACGATGCCTTTTTGTTAGAGGAACCGGAATTTTTTCGCTCCCTTGAAGGTTTCCTCAATGGCGCCGCCGAACAGCTCGGCCTAAATGCCCCGACGGCAGATCAAAAATGAATATTTTACAAGCCGCGAATGCTGGCATTCGGTCCGACCAGCGATATATTGCCGATATGATCGAACCCAATGCGCGGGTTCTCGATGTTGGGTGTGGCGACGGAAAACTGCTTTATCACCTGGTTCACGAAAAAGGCGTCGACGGGCGGGGCATTGAGCTCAGCCGCGAGGGTGTGACCGCCTGTTTTCATTTGGGGCTTTCGGTCATCCAAGGGGATGCCGAAGCCGATCTTGCGGAATATCCGGCAGCCAGCTTCGACTATGTGATCCTGTCGCAAACATTGCAGACCATTCACGACATCAAGGGTGTTGTCGATCAGCTGTTACGGATCGGCCACCGAGCGATCGTCAGCTTTCCCAATTTCGGCCACTGGCAGGTCCGATGGCGGTTGCTGACGCGCGGCCGGGCGCCGTCCACCGACACGCTGCCATTTGGCTGGCACGACACCCCAAATATCCGAATTTTCACAATATTGGATTTATTGGATTTTTGCCGCGACCAGGGTATCGGGATCGAGAAAATGATTGCCCTTGGTAGCAATGGCGCAGAAATTTCAGCCGGTGGAAATATTGGCACGCGGATCGCCAATTTGCGGGCCACCCAAGGACTGCTGCTCATTTCGCGTGATTAGGTCGTTATCGCCCCGGCACGATGCGAGCAATCCGACCACGCGCGTGGTCCAAAATTAATATCTCGCCATCCGTGCCTTGCGCAAATGCGGCGATATTCAAACCGACTCTCGCCAGCTCGACAACTTGCCCGTCTTCGCGTGTCGCCCAAATCCGGCCGGAACAAAAATCCCCATAGACAAACCAGCCAACCAAATCAGGTATGGCGCTACCCCGATAGACAAAGCCCCCGGTGACCGAGCAGCCAAGATTATGACTATATTCGGCGACCGGTTCGATCAGGCCGTTTGTGTTTGTGTCGGACAGTTCAAACACATGCGCGCCTTCGCGTGCATTCCATCCATAATTGCCACCGAGAGTAATACGGTCGACTTCTTCCCACCGGTTTTGGCCAACGTCAGCCAGCCATAGATCGCCGGTTTCCCGGTCAAAACTCCAGCGCCAGGGATTGCGCAATCCATAGGCGAAAATCTCTGACAATCCATCTTGGCCAACAAACGGATTGTCATCGGGAATCCCATAGGGCGCGCCCTGGTCAACATCTATGCGGATCATCGTGCCGAGCATCGTGTCTCGATTCTGCCCATGCCCCTGGGGATCGCCGGCGCTACCGCCATCGCCAAACCCGGCATAAAGAAAACCGTCCGGGCCGAAGGAGATTTGACCACCATTATGATTGGCAAACGGCTGATCAACGGTCAGGATAATTTCCTCGCTCCTCGGATCAAGCACTTGGCCGTTTTCGTCGGCCATGCGAAAGCGTGAGATCACCGAAGTTAGGGCCACCCCACCCCCCGATCCACGGCGGGTATAGGACAGAAATAGTTCGCCGTTCGACTGAAAATCAGGGTGAAAAGCGATTCCCAGAAGCCCAGCCTCATTGGGACCGGACGCAATTCTTCCACGTAGATCTGCAACCACGCCAACGGTATTTGCAGCGGTCGAATTATCGATGATTAATAGTCGGCCAGCCTGTTCCGCCACATACCAGCGATCTTGCCGACCCGGCGACTGCACCATCGAAACCGGCCGGTCTAAGGCAGGAGAGAGATCGGGGAACACCAAAACAAGATCAACCGGCCCTGGCAAATTCTGCGCCGCTACGCCGAAACAACCGAATATAGCAAATGCCCCCAACCAGACACCAAGCCTCGAAACCAGAGATTTCATCATTTTTTCACCAACTTGCCCTCGCTAATGACCCCACGCGCAACACCGCTGACGGCTACATATTTTCGTTTTGTCGCGCGCTGACCCACCGGTGTACCGGCATATATCGTTTTTGAGGCCTCAATCAGCGAGACTCCGCCTAACGGTTTGAGCCACCGCCGTCCGATATTTTCGATCGCCGGGGCCGCAGCCAGCAAAAACCGGCGGCGGGTAGGCGGAATATAGAGCGCATGGACAGATTGTAGAGGCGTAAACATCGCATCGCGCAAGATGCGGTTGATCTGGCCCAAGGAGTATGGCTGCCCATTGCCAAAGGGTGTCCGGTCGGTGCGTGCCCAAATACCGCCCCGATTTGGAACCAGCAGCAGCAATCGCCCGCCATCGTCCATCACCCGCCAGATTTCGCGCAAAAAACTGGGAACGTGCTCACTTGCTTCCAGGCAATGAGCAATCAGGACCCGTTCCATACTCAGATCGGGCAAGGGCAAGTCCGCCTCATGGGCCAGGCAGGCAGCATTTGGCTCACCCTCAGGCCAGGGCAAAACGCCAATTCTGTCGGGCATGACGGATATCAATGCCTGCGCCTGGCCGCGAAAATTCGTCAAGTAAGGCGTCGCATAGCCAACGCCGAGAACCGTTCGACCGGTTAAATCGGGCCAAATATCTTCGACCGCCCGGCCAATCGCCTGACGGGCAATGCCGCCAAGGCCGGTCGCATAAAAATCCCGCAGATCGATTACATCGGAAAGCATGACGCATATTATACAGGAATTTATTATTTTTCGGTAAGGGGCGACATCGAACCCAGGTTGGAAACTTCCGACCCGCCCCCCAAAGACCCATCAGTCACCGGCAATAAATGACACCATTAACCAAGTACCATCCGCTTGTTTTCTGAAATTGGCACGATAATCGACCGGCGACCGAAAATCGCTGCTGCTATCGACGAAACCGAGATTTGCCCCAAGGTCTTTATTAGCGCTATCGCCCGCCAGCCGCACCTCAAACCAGGGATAATGTGTGCCCTGATCATCTACGGTCACGACGCCATAAGCCAAGGTGGCAACGACCTGGGAATTGCCATCGGGCGCCGCATGGATGACCGATCCTTGGCTGACGGCGACCAAGGTGGTGAACGGATCGCAATCGGAGCATCCGGGAATATCAAGACAGAAAACATAGGGGCTGCAGAAATCGTCTGGTGTTTCGAACACGCCGCCGAGAGCAATTGCGGTCTCAAGCTCGCGCCAATATCGGCTCCCATCCTGGTCGTTCACGAGTTGTTGGCGAAACTGTTCCGAGCCGAATCCACCACCAAAATCCAGATGAATATCCGGCGCCGCAGCGGCAACAACAGCCACCAAGTCACGGTCGCGAATGGCCCTGAGTAAGGCTGTGCGATGGGTCAAAAAATCGTTGTCACGCGCCGCTTCATCGACCGGCAACATGGTGATGGGTGCAGCAATTGACGGTGGCGTCTCGGTCGCTGGAATCGCCTTGACTGATCCGGCAGAATTCTGTTTTGCTCCCGTTTGCGCAACAACATCACCAACCGCCAGCATCTCAGTGCCACCACATTGGACCAACGCTAAGGCAACAAGGACGCAAGCGGTAAAGTTACAAAGAAGCGATTTGGTCATCTCTTACTAAGTCCTATATTTTTTCGATGAGTGCACCGACAAAAGAGACACGAGATACGAGTGAACTCAAATCGGCAACAAACCACAAGGTAAAACAACCGATACGGGGGCCAATTCCCCAAAAAGGGTAGGACGATAATGAGCCAAATAAAAAAGCAACGCGTTAAGCGCACCCGGACGCTGAAACCCTCTGATATCGAAACTACGACCAGGATCAGACGGCGCCAAGCGCTGTCGGTCATCGGCGGGTTTATCGCCAGCACGACCGTCCTGGCCTATGGCCGACTGTCCTATGCGCAGACGGATGAAGATGAAATTTATCTTGCCGATAAGGAGGGTCGAGGTAGATATCTCGACAATGATACCGGCAAACGTGGCGACCCCTATCGAACCGGCACCGACACTGACATTACCACTAAGGCCGACCCCGCGGGCGGTGGTTTGCAGGAAGCCGATGTCGACGGCGACCCAGCCGGCAGCGGCGCCGACACCGACGGCGACCCAACACCCATAGGCCGCCCCCGCCAAACCGGGCTGACCGATACCGACGAAGGCTCCGGCGCCGATGAAGCTGCGTTTGGCCGTGGTAATACAACGGATAACGATAGTGGCGCTAACGCCGACCCGGCCTATCAAGGGGGCGAAACCGGTAGTGACTCGGCTTTGCGCGGCCGCCTTAACGATAGTGATACCGGCCGCTTTGCCGATGCCGCCGGCCATGGAACAGATTCCGACTGAAGGTTAGCCGGTAATATCAGATCAATGCGGTCCCACCAGCCAATATCTTGTCTGCCAGCCCAATGACCCGGACCGTCTCGTCCCACAATGTATAATCATCAAGCTCGCTAAGCTTTGCCCAACACACATCACTTGCATCGCTACCAGGGCAAATAGCGCCACCAGTCCAGCGGGCGGCAAAATCGAATAAGCTATAATGGAAACGCACCGCGCCTTCGGCATCACGGGTGATGCTGTCAATGGCATCGATCATGCCGACAAGTTCGATTTCGGCGCCGGTTTCCTCGGCGACTTCGCGTATTGCCGCTTCGCGTAGCGTTTCGCCCAGCTCCTGCCCGCCACCGGGCAAACTCCACTGACCTTGGCGCGGCGCCTTGGCACGCCGGATCAGCAGGACCGACCCGTCATGGATAATGACCACGCCGACGCCAACGACGGGGCGTTCAGGATAGGCCCGGCTCATCTTTCCACACTTTTTGGCCTCAACGTAGCCGAGCCCTAATACATATGCTGACCGCCATTGATCGACAGGGTCGAACCGGTGACGAAATCAGCATCATCGGCGGTCAAAAAAGTGACACCACGGGCGATATCTTCGGCATGGCCGAGCCGCCCCGCCGGAATGCGCGCTATGATTTTCTCCAGCACATCGGCAGGTACGGCGCGAACCATCTCGGTATCGACATAGCCCGGCGCGATAGCATTCACTGTAACGCCCTTGGCCGCGCCTTCTTGCGCTAAAGCCTTGGTAAAACCATGAATGCCGGATTTTGCCGCAGCATAATTAACCTGCCCATATTGGCCAGCCTGACCATTGATCGAACCGATATTGACGATCCGCCCAAAGCTGCGCTCGCGCATGCCATCGATCACGCAGCGGCTGGTATTAAAACAGCCGCCAAGATTGGTATCGATCACCTGCTGCCATTGTTCATGATCCATGCGGTGCATGGTCCCATCGCGGGTGATACCCGCATTATTTACGAGTATTTCGACCGGCCCGACTTCGCTGACAATTTCGGCAAAAGCGGCTTGGCATTGCTCGAATTTCGAAACGTCAAATTTCTTAACCGCTATTCCGGTTGCATTGACGAAAGCCTCGGCTGCTTGATCATTGCCCGCGTAATTGGCAATCACCGTGCGTCCCGCCGCCTTGAGCGCAATTGATATTTCTTCGCCAATACCCCGTGTTCCCCCAGTAACGACTGCGACCCGGCTCATAATAGATATACTCCTTGGTTGAACGATCAACATGGCTGCCCCGCCATTCATATCTATAAATAGCGGTTCAACGGCGCGAGCAAGAAGGTTCTTTTTGCCAGGACTGCAGCAGCCGCATCGTCATTCACCGCGCGGCGCAATATTGTTGCGGTGCAAAAATCATAAATTTCAGTAAATGCATTAACTTGACGTATATTTGCCATCAGATATATTGCACTGCACTATAATTTAAGCCCTGCATTTAGGATATATACCGATGGATATGAAAACCGAAACCGCCGACCAAAACGGATACGACGAGGCATCTTTGCTAGCCGAACTCAGTGGCTATTTCTTCGAAGACCTGGAAGTCGGCATGACGGCGGTCTATGCGCGCACCATCGGCCCGGCCGACCTTGTCATGTTTGCTGGCATGTCCGGCGACACCAATCCGATGCACCTCAACGAGCAATATGCGGCCAATACCATGTTCAATGGCGTGATCGCCCACGGCATGCTGTGTTCGAGTTTCATTTCGACCGTTGTCGGGACCCGGCTACCCGGTCCGGGCTGTGTCTATATCAAACAATCCTTGCGGTTTTTGGCCCCGGTTCGTCCCGGCGACACAGTGACAGCCCGAGCGACGGTCAAGGCACTGTCCCCGGAACGCCGCCGCGCCACTCTTGAAACCAACTGCATGGTTGGCGACACGCTGGTCATCGACGGCGAGGCCGAAGTTTTGGTCCCGGCCCGCCCCAAATAGGGCGCGGACACCGGCAGCCAACTAAAACCTTTACCTGGTCGTAAATCGCGGCTAACAGCTTGGATCGCGATGCGCGTATACCAGAACCCCAAAGATGTCCCGGCGACTTGCCATGGCGCCCATATTGTCATTGGCAATTTTGACGGCGTCCATCTTGGCCACCAGGCCCTGATTAAAGCCGCCACCGATGCTGGCGGTAATGACGCGCTGCTTGGCGTACTCACTTTCGAGCCACATCCGCGTAGTTTTTTTATGCCCGACGCCGCGCCGTTCCGGCTCACACCCAGCCACATAAAGCAACGGCACATGGAAATGCTTAATGTCGGGCTGATGGTCGAATTGGCCTTCGACACAAACCTGGTCACAATGGCGCCAGAGAGCTTTGTCTCCGACATTCTCGTTGAGTGCCTACGCCCCAAACAGGTGATTATCGGCTGGGACTTTTGCTTTGGTAAGGGCCGGGCGGGAAACGCCAAGACACTCAGCGGTATGGGCCGCGATCTTGGCTTTGGCGTCACCATTGTTGATCCGGTCCGCGACCCGGAAAATGAAACATACTCGTCTAATCTCGTCCGGGACTATCTGGCCCAAGGCGAGCCGGCCCGGGCGGCATCGCTGCTTGGGCATCTCTGGGAGATCACCGGTATCGTCGAACGGGGCGACCAACGGGGTCGAACAATTGGCTTTCCAACCGCCAATATCGCGCTGGCCGATTATCTGGTGCCAAAGCTGGGTGTCTACGCGGTTCGGGCGGG
This sequence comes from Alphaproteobacteria bacterium, assembly GCA_021774575.1. Taxonomy (GTDB): domain Bacteria; phylum Pseudomonadota; class Alphaproteobacteria; order UBA6615; family UBA6615; genus JAJFIX01. Next base: position 123,539 of record JAJFIX010000045.1, read on the forward strand.
CCTCGATATCGGCGGTGAAACGGTTTGGCGAGACGGCATTGTCAATATAGGCACACGGCCGACGGTCGATGGCGCGGGAAAACCACTGCTTGAACTACATTTGTTCGATTTTGACGCCGATATTTATGATCAGGAATGGCGGGTCGCCTTGGTCGATTTTATCAGGCCGGAGCAGAAATTTGAGGGGCTTGAGGCCCTTAAAGAACAAATTGCGGCGGATGCAAGGAAAGCGCGTCAACTTCTGAGCGCACGACGGATCCGCGCCGGATCCATTGGGGACCACAATGGCGACCAAAATGGCGACAATGTGCATTAACCTACTGGCAGCCTCTTGCCCAATTATGAGGTTCTTGACCGTGAATTCCTGCCTCCCTATGTTGGCGCCATGCCCGACTATAGATGCACAAGAAGGCGAATTATGTGCCCGGCCTTCGGATGAAGGTCGGCCGGTAATATCGGTATGATTTGGAACGCCGATAACGGGTTTACCCCATCAATTTACCACACAACATATTCTCTCGTGAGTTTGCATCAATGAGCATCGATTATAAAAACACCGTTATTCTGCCAAAAACAGACTTTCCCATGCGGGCCGGTTTGCCGAAAAAAGAGCCGGGGATTGTCGCCCGCTGGCAGGCAATGGATCTCTACCAATTGCAGCGCCAAGCCTCAAAAGGGCGGGAAAAATTCATCCTGCATGACGGCCCGCCATATGCAAACGGCCATTTGCATATCGGCCATGCGCTGAACAAAATTTTGAAAGACGTCATCAACCGATCTCAGCAAATGCTCGGTAAAGACGCAAATTACGTGCCGGGCTGGGACTGCCACGGGCTGCCGATCGAATGGAAAGTCGAAGAGAGATACCGGAAAAAGGGCCTCGATAAAGACGAAGTTGAAATTAACGAATTCCGGCAAGAATGTCGTGATTTTGCCGCCGAATGGGTCGACATCCAAAGCCAAGAATTCCAGCGGCTCGGTGTGATCGGCGATTGGCAGAGCCCTTATACGACCATGGCCTTTCAGGCCGAGGCCCAAATCGCCCGGGAGATTGGCAAATTTGCCATGTCGGGCGCTCTATTCCAGGGCTCCAAACCGGTTCTATGGTCAATCGTTGAACGCACCGCATTGGCTGAAGCCGAAGTCGAATATGAAGAGATAAAATCGCCAACGATTTTCACTAAATTTCCAATCGTCGAGACAAAGGCTGCCGGTTTCGAAGACGCGTCGATCGTTATCTGGACCACGACCCCCTGGACGATACCCGGCAATCGTGCGGTCGCGACCGCTGCCGGATCGGATTATGTTTGCCTCATCGCAAATTCGGTTGAGGAAACTTCACTGGTCACGCCAAACCAACGATTTGTCGTCGCAAAAGACCTTGCTCAGGCCTTTGCCGATGGCTGTCGAATCACCGAATACGAAATTACAGCAAAGGTGCAGGGCACGGATTTTGAAGGCACGATTTGCGCCCATCCATTGCGCGGCCGAGGGTATGATTTTGATGTGCCGGTTCTCGCCGCCGATTTCGTCACCATGGAGCAAGGAACGGGCTTTGTTCATATCGCGCCGGGCCACGGCGAGGATGATTTTACCCTCGGCAAAGCCAATGATATCGAAGTGCCGCGCACCGTTGCCGAAGATGGCAGCTATTATGAGCATGTTCCAATTTTTGCCGGGAAATTTGTGCTTGATGCGGACGGCAAACCGGGCAACGCCAATGGCGCCGTGATCAAGGAATTGATTGACGCCGGCGGGCTGGCTGGCAAAGGCAGCCTGCGGCACTCTTACCCCCACTCGTGGCGCTCAAAAGCGCCGCTGATTTTCCGCAATACATCCCAATGGTTCATTTCCATGGACCATGATAATTTGCGCGGGAAGGCGTTGGAGGCGCTGGGCGAAACCCGCTTCGTTCCCGAAGGCGCGCGCAACCGCATCACATCAATGGTCACCGACCGACCCGACTGGTGTATTTCGCGCCAGCGGGCCTGGGGCGTTCCGATCCCACTTTTTGTCGAGAAAAAAACCGGCGCCGTTCTGTGTGATCAAGCCGTGTTTGACCGGATTGCCGAGGCCTTCGAGCAAGATGGCGGTGACGCCTGGTTTGCTAGCCCCCCGGAACGTTTTCTCGGCGACGCTTATAACGCCGACGATTATGCCCAAGTCAAAGATATCGTCGATGTCTGGTTCGATAGCGGCTCAACCCACGCCTTTGTGCTCGAACAACGTGCGGATCTGGATTGGCCCGCGTCGCTTTATCTAGAAGGGTCCGACCAGCATCGCGGCTGGTTTCATTCGTCATTGCTGGAAAGTTGCGGCACCCGAGGCCGTGCACCCTATGACGCGGTCCTGACACATGGTTTTGTCATGGCCGAAGATGGCCGTAAAATGTCGAAATCCCTCGGCAACATCACCGCGCCGCAAAAAATAATCGAGCAATATGGGGCCGATATTTTAAGACTTTGGGTCGTTGGGTCCGACTATTCCGAGGATCTTCGGATCGGCGGGGAAATCATCAAATATCAGGCCGACCTTTATCGCCGTATCCGCAATACGCTGCGATTTTTGCTCGGCAATTTGGCTGAGTTCTCAACTGACGAGGCTGTTGCCTACCAAGATATGCCCGAGCTCGAGCGTTGGGTCCTGCATCGGGTCTGGGAATTGGACAAGTTGGTACGCAAATCGATCGATGATTATGACTTCCATACCATGTGGACCGCGCTGCATAACTTTTGCGCCGTCGATCTTTCAGCCTTCTATTTCGATATTCGCAAAGACAGTCTCTATTGTGATGCACCGTCGGACGCCAAACGCCGGGCTTGCACGACCGTGCTCGACATTTTGTTTAACCACCTGACCGCTTGGCTGGCGCCAATCCTCTGCTTTACCGCTGAAGAGGCCTGGCTGACCCGTCTGGGCTTGGAATCCGGTGAAACCACCAGCGGCGAAAGCATTCATCTTCAGACATATCCGAGCGTGGATGCAAAATGGCGTGACGACGATCTGGCAACTCGATGGCGCAATATTCGCCAACTTCGCCGCGCTGTTACCGGTGCCTTGGAAGAAGCCAGGGCGGCAAAGGAAATCGGATCCAGCCTGGAAGCTGCACCGACGGTATGGACCAGTGCCGAGAATTTATCCCTCGTCGAAAGACTGGATTTTGCCGAAATCGCCATTACCTCGGGTATTAGCCTGGAAACAGGCGACGCGCCCGATGATGTCTTCCGGCTTGACGAAGCGCAAGACGTTGGGGTGAGGGTTGACAAAGCGGCGGGTGGCAAGTGCGTCCGCTGCTATCGCCTGGTCGCCAAAGAAAGCGGGAACGATCCGGAAAACCAAATTTGTACACGATGTCGAACGGCGGTCGATGCTATGAATTTCGACGACCAGGTGGATTTCAAAGACCAGACCGGCAAGGAGTAGGAATTTGACAATTGCGCCGCAGGTCGATGAGGTTTCGGGCATACGTCGAACCGGACTGGCAATCTTGATCACAGTCATTGCCCTCGACCAAATAACAAAATGGCTGGTTCTCGAAATTATGCAGCCAGCGCGGATTATCGAGGTCTTGCCATTTTTCAATATCGTGCTCTGGTACAATCGAGGGATAAGCTTTGGCCTGTTTCAGAGCGGCTCAGCTTTGCAAACATGGTTGCTGATTGGCCTCGCTGGGTTTATTGTTCTTCTGTTGCTGTACTGGCTTAAGGATGCAAAGACCTGGATGTCGGCTTTGGCCATCGGCGCCGTGGCTGGCGGGGCGATTGGCAATGTTATTGATCGCGTGATGCCAAGCCGGCGTGGCGTTGTCGATTTTCTCGACTTTCACGCTTTCGGCTACCATTGGCCGGCATTTAACATTGCAGATTCAGCAATTGTCGTTGGAGTTGTTCTGCTTTTGGCCGGTAGCTTGATTAACGACGGCAAGGTGCCTCGGACCAAGCCCGGGGAAAACATATGATTGAAGGCGCTCATATGGTGAAAAACGCATGAAGAAGAAACTGAGCGCCCGGAACAGCGGTCGCACCATTTTTCGACTGCCTATTTTGGTTCTGTCGATGGCTGTCCTGGCGACCGGATGTACATCGACCCAGAAGCGCACCATCGGTCTGACTCGCGATGCGCCGGATGAATTCGACGTTTTGTCACGGGCCCCGCTCAGTATCCCACCTGATTTCCGCCTGGCAGAACCCAATCCCGGTGGCGAAAGTCTTTCTGACCGGCGCGCCGACGAAATTCCACGTAACACCGTTTTTGGCACCGACGATCTCGACGCCCGGGTCTATGACGCGTCAAACCCCGGGCCTCTCGGCGGCCAAACAACTGGCGAACGGAGTTTTCTCGGCCAAGCAGGCGCCCAAAATTCGACGGCAAATATCCGCCAGGTCATCGATGGCGAGGCGCGCGCTGTTAACGAAGCCGATGATAGTTTCATCAATAAAGTTATCACTTTTGGGACCGGAGCACAGGACGTTAGCTCGAATGAAGTATTGGTCGACGCCCAAGAGGAAACACGTCGCATCAGGGAAAATCGAGCCTTGGGCAACGACGTCACCTTCGGTGAAACACCTGAATTAGATCCGCCAGATCGCACCAATGCCTTGCAAGGTCTATTCGACCGCGCCCTCGGCCGCTAATATCTGCGGGCAAGCCAAACGGAAAACCCACCTCAAAGTCGGCGCTGCGTGAAGAATATCACTCGCTTGTGATCGAAGGTGGGGCAAATTTCACCACGTCCAGCCTCTCTTGCTCTATGTTTTTTTTCACACAAGCCGCTGGAATCAGCATGTCGCAACCGTGATAGAATTCTAAACCGAGGGAAATGACCAAATGAAATGGCTTGCGAATTTTCGGGCAAAACCCCTGATTGCGGTACCGTTGATGGCAGTAACATGGGCGCTGCCTTTAACCGCCGAAGCCCAGCTTTTTGACGCCGATTATTTCACTTTGCCGAACGGCTTGGAAATCGTCGTGATCGAAAACCATCGGGCGCCAATTGTCAGTCACATGATCTGGTATAAGGTCGGTGCCGCCGACGAGCCGATTGGAAAATCCGGTATCGCCCATTATTTCGAGCATTTGATGTTCATGGGCACGGAAAAATACGCCGCCGGCGAGTTTTCAGACATTGTGGCGCGCAATGGTGGTCGTGAAAACGCCTTCACCTCCCAAGATTATACCGGATATTTCCAAAACATTGCCGCCGACCGGCTCGAATTGGTCATGGAGCTCGAGGCGGACCGTATGCGCGGCCTGACGCTCACCCCAGAAGTGATCGAGCCCGAACGACTGGTGATTATCGAAGAACGAAGGCAGCGGATTGAGAGCACGCCTTCCGGCCTGCTCGGTGAACAAATGTCTGCGGCCGCCTATACCAACCATCCCTACCGCCTGCCGATCATCGGGTGGGCCCATGAGATACTTAATCTTGGCCTCGACGATCTCCAAACTTTCTACGACAAATGGTACGCGCCAAATAATGCGGTGCTAATTGTCGCCGGTGATGTCGACGCCCAAGAGGTTCATCGTTTAGCTACGCAATATTACGGCCCTGTTCGGTCCCGCGATATTCCCGAGCGCGAGCGCCCCATCGAACCGCCCCACCATGCCGGTAGCGAAATCGTCATGCGTGATGCGCGGGTTACCCAGCCCTCGTGGAACCGACGCTATCTCGCCCCAAGTTATACCTCGGGTGCGAGCGAACACGCATATGCGTTGCAAGTTCTCGCCCAAATTCTCGGCGGGGGCTCGACCAGCCGCCTCTATCGCAACCTGGTGGTCCAGCAAGGCCTGATGACCAATGCCGGTGCCCGTTACTCCGCCGGTCCGATGGATTTGTCGGGTTTTTCGACATTTTTTCAACCCGCAGGAGATCTTTCGATAGAAGATGTTCTGCCTGCCTTTCGGGCGGAAATCGACTTGCTGTTGGAAAAAGGGGTCGCCCTCAGCGAGGTCACCAGAGCCAAGCAGCGGATGATCGATAGCGCCATCTATTCCCAAGATAGTTTGCAGGCTGCGGCGAGGATATTCGGCACGACCTTGGCGTCGGGCCGGACAGTTCAGGATGTCCAGAACTGGCCCGAAATGATCAACGCTGTCACTCCGCGCCAGGTCAACGAAGCCGCAAGAGCAATTTTCGTCGAAAACAATGCAACCACCGGAATTTTACTGCCATCCGTCGCAGAGGAGAACTGATCCATGGACCCGACCAAAACAGCCCGGCGCCCACGGATATTGGGTAAAGCTTGCGGTCTTTTTGCCGCCATTCTTGTCTCCCTTGCGGCCACGACACCGGCGAGCGCGGTCGACGTGCAGCGCGTGATCAGCCCCGGCGGTATTGAGGCTTGGCTCGTCGAGGACCATTCACTGCCAATCATTGCCCTTTCCCTGGCCTTTAGCGGTGGCGCATCGGTTGATCCGGTGGGTAAAGCCGGATTGGGCGAATTTGTCTCCAGCGTCATCGACGAGGGTGCCGGTGATATTAATTCCCTGCGTTTTCAACAGATCCTCCAAGATCGCTCGATTACCATGCATTTTGATGCGTTTCTCGATACTTTCACCGGGCGGGTCAAAACCCTCACCCGAAACAAAGACGAAACCTTCGACCTGCTGCGTCTGGCCTTAACCGAGCCGCGATTTGATCAAGAACCGGTCGAACGCATCCGGGGGCAGATTCTGGTCGGGCTTTCCCGGCGGGCCAATACGCCAAACGATATGGTCAGCGCCGCTTTTTGGCAGCACGCCTATCCCGATCACCCCTATGGCCGACCACGGCGCGGGACTGCGGAAAGTATATCCGCCATTACCCAGTCCGACCTTCGGTCCTATGCCGAGACCTGGTTTGCCCAAGATAAACTTTTTCTCGGCGTGGTCGGCGATATAAGCGCCGACGAGCTTGGCCCGCTGATTGATCGAACTTTCGGTGACCTACCCGCAAAGTCGCCTCCAATCGATATTTCTGTCGAAGAACCGGCGACAAATGGTGAAGTCATTATAGTCGAGCACCCGGTGCCCCAGAGCGTTGCGATATTCGCCCAACAGGGAATGGAGCGCGAACATCCCGATTTTTATACGGCCTATCTCCTTAACCACATTTTGGGCGGCGGCTCCTTCACCTCGCGCCTTTATAATGAGGTGCGTGAAGAGCGCGGTTTGGCCTATTCGGTGAGCACATCATTGACCCCGCTCCAGCATTCCGCTCTTTGGATCGGTCGGGTCGGCACCGCCAATACCGATGTCGCCGAATCCGTTGAATTGATCAGAAAGGAATGGGCCGATTTGCGTGCCAACGGCGTCACCGAGGAGGAGCTGGAAAGCACGAGGACGAATGTTACCGGCGCCTACGCGCTCAGCCTAGATAGTACGACCAATATTGCCCGCACCTTGGTCGGGCTTCAGGTGGCCGATCTACCGATCGATTATATCGATCAGCGAAACGCCTATTTTGCCGCCGTCACCTTAGAAGATATGCAGCGCGTTGCAGCCGAGTTACTAGATCCCGACTCACTGACGATCGTTATTGTGGGACAACCTGAAGGGATCGAGGCAACACGCTGATCTCATTTTTCGCCGGTGGCAGTCATTTCCCGGCAAGCGCCAAAGGACCGGGACTTGGGCTACATCCAGCAAACCGATTTATGTTTTGGGCCGGACGGCGCAGATAGAGAAAAATTCACTTCACTGCTGGCCCGCTGCGAGAAACCCCTCGCCCAGCTTAAAGCCCAATATGAAGCAAAGACGCTACCAATGCTGGGGCTTCCCGAACGGCGGGACGACCTTATTCAAGCCCAAACGATTGCCGCCAAGCTACACCCACAAATCGATAATCTGATCATTCTCGGCACCGGCGGATCGAGCCTGGGCGGAAGGACCCTGACCGCCCTGGCGCCAGCCCCCAACCGCTTGCGGCTGATCTTTCTCGACAATATTGATCCCGATACATTTGATCGACTACGTCAAGACTGCAAAGCTGATCGCACGGGGCTGCTGGTAATTTCGAAATCGGGCAGTACCGTCGAAACCCTCACCCAGTTGACCTCAGTTGCCTCGTGGCTCGATTTGCAAAATGGCATCACTGAATTGGCGCCACGGATGATCGTTATAACCGAACCCGCCGACAATCCGTTGCGTCGCCTGGCAGACCATCTCAATATCCAGACACTGGATCACGATCCGAATGTCGGCGGCCGATATTCCTGCCTGAGTTTGGTTGGTCTACTACCGTCCATATTTGCCGGACTTGATGTTGAAGCGGTTCGCACAGGTGCCCAAGAAGTATTGCACGCCACCCTAAATGCCAGCGATCCGGCCGAAAGCGCCCCGGCCATTGGTGCCGCGCTTTCGGTCGCGATGAGCCCATCAAAACCGATTTCGGTCATGTTGCCCTATAGCGACCGGCTGGATAGTTTCGCCGCCTGGTTCCGCCAACTTTGGGCCGAAAGTCTCGGCAAGTCGGGCCTCGGCACAACCCCGGTCGATGCGCTAGGCACCGTCGATCAACACTCCCAACTGCAACTTTACCTTGACGGGCCAGCGGATAAATATTTCACCGTACTTGCCGGCGACACCAGGGGCCAAGGCGCGCCGGTGGATGAAGGGCTCTTGGACGCCGCTGGTGATCTCGACTATATTCGCGGACGGCGCATGGGCGACGTATTTGCCGCCGAGCAAGAAGCAACCATCGACGCCCTCGCGGCGGCGGGTCGACCGGTTCGGGTTTTGCGCCTAGCCGACGGCATTTTGGACGAATTTCGGATGGGCGCCTTGATGATGCATTTTATGCTCGAAACCATTATCGCCGCCGACTTGCTTGGGATTGATCCTTTTGACCAACCGGCGGTCGAGGCGGGAAAGATAATGGCCCGTGACTATCTCGCAGATTTCGCGTCATTGGCCGCCAGGATGGATACTGCCTAGGGGACCACGCCATGGTTCATAATTCGCTAAACCCGGAAATTCGGCGCTTACCGGAGATCATCGTTAACCAGATCGCCGCCGGTGAAGTCGTCGAGCGGCCTGCGGCTGCGGTCAAGGAACTGGTCGAGAACGCCATCGACGCTGGTGCAACGGCAATCGACATTGCGGTGCGCGATGGTGGGAAGGCGCAAATCAGCGTCACCGATAATGGCCATGGCATGACCCCGGACGACCTGCTGCTCGCGGTCGAACGACATGCAACGTCAAAACTGCCCGATGATGACCTAGTCCTGATCAAAAGCCTGGGGTTTCGGGGTGAAGCTCTGCCATCTATCGGCGCCGTTGCCCGGCTGACCTTGACATCGCGCACCGCCGACGCCGACAGCGCCTGGTCGCTGAGCGTCAATGGCGGGAAGATCGGCAAGCCCGTACCGGCCGCCCAGGGCCCTGGCACCCGCATCGATGTGCGGGAATTATTTTATGCCACCCCGGCACGGCTTAAATTCCTAAAGACGCCGCGCACCGAAGCCAATCATATTTCAGATACCCTGGAGCGACTGGCCATGGCCCATCCGGGGATCGCTTTTAGCCTGGAGATTGACGGTAAAAGGCGATTTCAATACTGGCGTCCGGCAAATGATTTATTGGACAATGATGCCCAACTTTTTCGCCTGGCCGCCGTTATGGGCCAAGATTTCGCCGACAATGCGATGACGATCATGGCCGAGCGCCAGGGTCTCACCTTATCGGGATTTGCCGGTCTGCCCACCCTTAACTATCCAACAGCACGCCACCAATATTTGTTCGTCAATGGCCGCCCGGTGCGTGACAAGTTGCTGTTTGGGGCGGTGCGCGGCGCCTACCAAGATTTTCTCGCCCGCGACCGTAATCCGGCCTTGGCGCTTTTTGTCGATTGCCCGGCCGATGACGTCGATGTCAACGTCCACCCGGCCAAGACCGAGGTCCGGTTCCGTGACCCCGGTTTGATACGCGGATTAATCGTCGGCGCACTAAAACACGCGCTAGCAGAGGCCGGTCACCGTGCCTCGACAACGGTCAGCCAAGCCGCCCTGGGATCTTTTCAGGCGCAATCACAGGCCCCCTATAGAACGAACACAAACCATTACGCCCCGCGCGGTGCGGCCGAAGCGGTGGCGCAATATTTCGCCCCACCAAACACTGGGACCGCTGTTGGGATCGGTCTCCCGGATCTTGACGCAGGCCCTTCGGCACGCGACGAACCGTTCTCGGAGATGACCTCAGGCGAGGCGCAAGACTTCCCTCTGGGCGCGGCCCGGGCGCAATTGCACGAAACTTATGTCATCGCCCAGACTGCCGACGGACTGGTCATCGTTGATCAGCATGCCGCGCACGAACGTTTGGTCTATGAGCATATGAAGACAGCCATGGCCAATGGCGATGTTGCCCGCCAGGTATTGCTGTTACCCGAAATTGTTGAAATGGATGAAGCGGCGGCAGGCCGGATCAGCGATCGGGCAGCCGAATTTGCCGAGCTGGGCTTAATCCTCGAACCGTTTGGCCAGGGGGCGGTTATCATCCGCGAAGTCCCCGCGCTGCTCGGCCAGATCGATATCACCACCATGGTCAAGGATTTGGCAGAAGAGCTTGCCGAATATGACAAGGCCCTTGGTCTGAAAGACCGGCTCGCCGATGTCTGCTCGACGATGGCCTGTCATGGTAGCGTACGCGCCGGACGGCGCATGCAGGCCGAGGAGATGAACGCTCTGCTACGCGACATGGAGGCGACCCCCCATTCGGGCCAATGCAATCATGGCCGCCCAACCTATGTCGAATTGAAACTTAAAGATATTGAACGGCTATTTGGTCGCCGATAGTCAGGCGCCCTCACCGATATAACTGAGAAACAAAATACCAGTAGCGCCATATGCTCGCTGATCCACTAGATCGAATTGGCGCGGGAAGCTGGGGATCTGGTCGGCTGAATGCTCGACGGTCAAGATGGCCCCAGGTGCCAGCCATCCACGACCGGCCAGCTCCGTTAGAGTCCGGCTTTCCAGGTTTTTTCGATAGGGTGGATCCATGAATGCTATATTGGCCGCCTCATGCGGGCCCGCTTTTGGTGGCTCAGTGGCGTCGCACCGAATGACGCGGCATTGATCCTCGATTGCCAGGCTGGCGGCGTTCTCGGAAATGGCGGTGCAAGCTGCCTTTCCCTGCTCCATGAAAACGGCGCTAGCCGCCCCTCTTGATAAGGCCTCCAAACCCAATGCGCCGGCACCGGCGAATATATCGAGCACTTGGGCGTCCGCTATTTCGGCGCCAATCCCATGACCGAGAATATCAAATAGGGCTTCACGCACCCGAGCCCCAGTCGGTCGCGTCGCCTGCCCCGTTGGCGCCGCCAAACGTCGTCCGCGGAATTTACCGGCGGCGATTCGCATCGCGCTTTTCATCTTTTTTTCTTCCCGGTCCGGTTTTTTTATTCGGCCCAGGTTTTCTGTCTGGTTGGCTTTTTTTGCTTAACCCAAGTTTTTTATTCGATCCAGATATTTTACCCGGCCCGGAGCTTTTGCCCGTCGGGGCCGCTCGGCGAACCGGTTTAGCTGCTGGTTTTGCCTGTGGGCCTCTGGCTTCAAAGAAACCAGGGAGTTGATCGGCACCGACTTTAGCGGTGACTTCTTCCAAATCTTCCTGCCCGAGTTTGCCGAGTTGAAACGGGCCGTAGGCGGTTCTAATCAATCGGTTCACCTGATACCCCAGATGTTCCATCACCCGGCGCACTTCACGATTTTTTCCCTCGCGCAATGTGATGCGGAGCCAAGCATTTGCGCCGACTTGGCGTTCAAGTGATGCATCAATCCGCCCATAGTTGATGCCGCTCACCGTTATCCCGGCGGTCAGTTTTGCCAGCGCCTCTTCAGACACCCGTCCATGAACCCTGATCCGATAGCGCCGGCTCCATCCGGTAGATGGCAATTCGAGAAAGCGCGCAAGTTCGCCGTTATTGGTTAAAAGCAGCAACCCTTCCGACGCCATATCAAGTCGGCCCACCGAGATTAATCGCGGCAACCCATCTTCCAATTTTTCAAATACCGTTGGGCGGCCTCGTGGATCTCTATGGGTGGTCAATAAACCTTGGGGTTTATGGTAACGCCATAACCTGGTGGCCTCGGGTGCGTCCAGAGGCTGACCGTCGACCACCACTTTGGCGCCGGGAACCACTACAAAAGCCGGTGTCTGCAGGATTTCGCCGTTTACCGCAACGCGACCTCCGGCGATCCAACGCTCGGCCTCGCGCCGCGAACATAGGCCTGCCCGGGCCATGACCTTGGCGATCCGCTCGCCCTTGCTGTTCGGTTTAGGATTGGGTGTGTCAGTCATTTTTTGCGTAGTCCCGTGCGGCAGAAACCAGGGCGGCGAAAATTTTGCTGTCGCCGGTTGAAATCAAATATTCAGGATGCCACTGCACCCCAATGCAAAACGGTTTTTCACTATATTCAATGCCCTCAATAACCCCGTCGGGAGCCACGGCATTTATGGTAATGGGCGACGGTGCGTCGGCCGCAGCCTGGTGGTGGGCCGAATTAACCTGCAGGTCGGTCACGCCAACGATAGCGGCCAGGCGGGTGCCCGGCGTCACGGCAACTACATGTCCGGGTTCGGTGCGCGGATTGGGTTGCTCGTGGGCGAGCGCTTCGGGGATTGCATCGGGAATATGCTGGTGCAAGGAGCCACCGAGGGCGACGTGCAAGAGTTGCTGGCCGCCACAAATACCAAGTATAGGCATGTCGCGGACCAGAGCGCCTTCAACCAGCGCCAATTCAAATGCTGTTCTCTGGTCTTTTGTGCTGACTCTTTCATGGAGTTTTTCTGCACCAAACATCGCCGGATCGACATCGAAATCCCCCCCGGTGACGATTAAGCCGTCAATCAGGTCGAGGTAATGTGAGGCGCGAGCAAGATCATAGGGCAGCGCTATCGCCAAACCGCCAGCGACCCCCACCGGCGTGCAATAATTTTCACGCAGCGCATACCAGGGCATATTCGAATAACCGCCGGGCGCTTCGTGATCTAAAGTGATACCAATCGTCGGACAAGTCATGAAACCTTGTGTCTCGATTTGTGAACGATGCCCCGTGCTTGACAGGATTGGACTGCCAACGCAAGCTCATGATAGCAAGCATTTGGGTAAGAAAGGCGGCCGCCAGATGAACGACAGACCCGATACCGGCGAAGGGCTGATGCAGAATGCCATCGCCCAGGCAGAGGCGGCGGCAAAGCGCGGGGAGGTGCCCGTTGGTGCGGTACTTGTCGACGCTATGTCGGGGGAAATTCTTGCGGCTCACGGCAACATTGTTGAGGGGCTCGACGACCCCACCGCCCATGCCGAAATCCTGGTAATCCGTGCCGCCTGTAAGCTCCGGGGCGAACCGCGACTGCCCGACTGCGACCTTTACGTCACCTTAGAGCCTTGCCCAATGTGTGCCACGGCAATCTCCTTTGCCCGGCTGCGGCGGCTGTATTTTGGTGCCTATGACCCCAAAGGCGGCGGCGTCGATCATGGTCCGCGCATTTTTGAACAACCGACATGCCATCATCGCCCGGAAATCATTGGCGGTGTCGAAGAAAGTCGCTGCAAGGACCTGCTCCAGGCCTTTTTCCAAGCACGGCGCTAGTTCAATTTCTACATATTATTGGCTGAGTTAAGGCAACTCGGGTTCGCTAGGCTCAATATAGTTCGCCCAAGGCTTCGATCGCCACGGGCCATTCACGTCTGCGTTTCCCATCGTTCAATATTGTCAGAAATTTTTGGCAAGCTGCGGCGGGGTCGATGTCGGCCAGCAGCCCGGTCACATCGCGACGATGTTGGCCATCATGGGAGAACGCAAAATTAACCAGCATATCGACGGTGTTTTCATTCGCCGCCGATGCCAAGACCTCTGCGGCGGCGAGACGCACCGAAATATCTGGATCGTCGAGATGTCGCTCTGTGCCAGCGCTCAAACCCGGGAGGTGCGCGACCGCACGAACGGCCTCCGCCCGAACCAAACAGTCTGGATCGTTTTGAGCCGCGTTGAGCGCAGGACGCAGGCCCTCGGCCCCGGTTCGTCCGAGGGCCCGCACGGCCATATATCTGACATCGCGCTCGGATCGGCTCACCTGTCGGACAAGTTCTGCGATAGCAAATTCGGGCAGCGCGGCCATCTTACCAGCTAGCTCCGCCAGCGAACTCGCGGCTCCATGGGCCACCTCCGTGTCGTCATCCGACAATTGTTCGGCCAGCGCGCAGGCGACATCTGCTTGAGCAATGTTGCCAAGTATGCGTACGACGAATCGTCGCCGTTCAATTTCCAGGATACCCCCATGGTTCAATGCCACCCGTTTCTTACGAGGACTCCGGTCGGCCAGAGCAAGAAAATCCAAATCCTTTTGCGTTAGCGCAATTTTATCTTGGTCATTTTCTTTGGTCGCCGCTTTGTGGGGTTGGCGGACAATTGCGTCGAGTGTGGAGGTGGGAAACTTATCGGTGGCGAGTGTTTCTTTTTCGGGGGCCGAAATCTCTTCACCCGGGTCGTTCAGGCTCGATACGGCCTGGGGAACGGCGCTACCAACAAGCATTGCCAACAACGTTTCACCCGCCGTATTCGGCCATTCAACCTTGACACTGAATTCGGCCAGCGCCGTCACTGCTGTTTGAAAAAGTTGCCGGTCCTGGTCATTTGCCGCCGCAATCAATAGCTCAAGAATATGGTCGCCGCCAATAATTACAAGAGCCGTCAGGGCGCCAAGACGCGCTTCAACCGGAAATCGCCCGTTCTCCAGCACTAATTTTAAATCATCAATGGCCTCGGTTTTTTCAACTGCGCCCAGCGCTTCGGCGGCGCGCGCGACGACAGAAGCATCGGGCGAGCGAAGAAACGGTCTTACTAGATTTCCATTTTGGCCGCTCAACAAATGGGGCTCCGCGGCCAGAACGGTCAAAATGGCGACCTGCACGTCACTATTATTCTCCTCCACCAATAAAACGCCCAACTGCTGAGGGTGATGGCGGCCACACATCCGTACCGCTTCAGCTCGAACTTCGGAAGAATTATCGGAAAACAGCGTTTTAAGGTGAGCATTGCCCGGCTCCCTCGCCGCCAACGCCCGCCCACCAGCCAGTCGCACCTCTGCATTGGGGTCCCTTAAAATATGGGCAACTGTTTTCCCGCCGTCACCAAAGTCGGCCACGATAAGCAATGCGGCAGCCCGTCGGCGCCAACGGGCATTTGGGTGGCTCAAATATTTTGACAGGGCTTGGATGCCGGTGGGCCCGAGCTCAGCCAGCGCCATAAATCCACTGCCGGTCAAATCTTGGTTCAACTCATCTTCGATAGCTCGGACAATGTCGGGCACGGATTGCGCGCAACCCAGTTTAGCCAAGCCATTAATGGCGCTGATTTGAATATCGACCCAATCATCCCAACCATTTTCCGCGCTAGGGTCGGACCACACGATGCCCACGTCACGACCGAGAACTATCCGGCGTAACCATGGTTCCACATCGGCGTGCCCCATGGCGACGAGGGCGTCGATCGCATGGAGTTTGACTTCGCGCACCGGATCGCCGACTAGATTTGCCAAAAGCTGCTCGCCGGATCGTGGGTCGGCCAATCGCGCCAGTCCGGCGGCGGCGTCACCCCGGACATCCTCATCTTCGTCCAGGAGTGCGGAAATCAAGGCGTCGACCGCGCCTAATCCATTGACCTTTGCCAGGGCTTGGGCTGCCAAACCCCGATGAATATCGACCCCGTCACGCAGCACCTCCGATAGCGCTTGACCAACAGCTTGATCAATTTCCAAAACCGTCATCGAACGAACCGCCGATAGATCACGTGATATCGCGCGGCGCAAAGGACATCGACCGGAAGGTTGTTTTATAAGGTGAAACGCCGATTTTCTTGACCCTCGCCACACCAATTTTATAGTTATAATTCCCGCTAACCCAATCGACCACACGACCTTCAAGGGCGTTCGCCGGTTGACCGGTATTCAGGAAATCCATGTAAATCAGGCCCTTTTTGATATGCCGTGTAACCATCGCCACGCCGGTAATCGCGGCCGACGTTAACTCGACATTGCCCGCCTCCATTTGCCCGGTGAAGGTATAGTCGCTGGCCTCAATACCCAACGTCGTTTCCCTCAGACTCGGCACGCGATCAGAATAGACCATCAACATGTCGCCGCTTTCGATGCCTCTATCGGCAGCGTCATCGGGATGAAGTTCGACAAAATTTTCCGGCCAGCGTCGGGAAATTTCCGGCCTTCGGCTATCATCAAAACCAGACTGCCAACGTTCATTGACCCGACCAGATGTAGCCCATAGTTCCTCACCCTTGGGTCGTTGCCATTCCCAATAATCCGAGAAAAGCGACCAAGGTGATTTTTGCAAATTGCATTTGCCGGTCTGGGTATTGAACTGGGTCAATTTTTTATTAAAGACGTTTGCACCCTCCGGCCCTGTTTCGGGCAGGGTGAGGGTGGTGTCATGTAATCGAACCGTACCGGTGAGAGATCCATCGGCATTCATGAAGACAGGGCCTTGAATACCTGTCGTGCCAAACTCCCCGAGTTTTTCATGCAGGGTTTTTCCCTCGCGATGGGCAGCAACTTTGATCATGTGAAAATCTTTTCGACTGCCCCTTGAGAACGGCGAGGCCTCTTCGGCCACATCGTTCGATGTCTGCCAATCGAAACCGTCAAATCCCATGCGTTTTGCCAGTTGAGCGATAATCCACCAATCGGGCTTGGCCTCGCCCGGTGGATCATAGAACTGGTTATAGAGACGCAATCGGCGTTCGCCATTTGCCCGCATGAAATTATCTTCACCCCAGGTCGCGGCGGGAAATATGATGTCAGCGTAGCGCGCGCCAATTGGGTCAACGAGGTAAATATCCTGATTAAAAACCACCATGCCGCCACTATCGGTGCGCGCTTTCAGCGTATCGATGATTTCTTGTTTGTCGAAAGACCTGACCTGGTTCGGATTGGCCAGGACCAGCTCGTGAAACCGTTGGTCGAGCTGCTGGGAGCCACACATGGATTGGATCCAGGTCGTGCCAATGCAATGGGCCAATCGTGTATGGCCGGCAAGCAGCCATGTATCGGTGTCGAGGGCGCGGCGGCGACGGCCGGGTAGTTTCATCGGTGACTTATTGCGTGGGTAATGCCCACCCCACACACCGCCGCGCTGATGCCCACCAGCGCGCCCGATAACTTGTCCCGGCCGACCACCGGCGCCGACGACGATGCCCAGGGCCGCAATCGCCTGGGTCCCACCGGTATTGTTTGACCACATCAACCCCTTTTCGACCATCACCGAAGTTTTGGGGCGTCTTCCGCCTTCCGGCCGCGCCAACCATTCGGCTGCGGTGCGGATTTTTTCCGGATCGACCTCGGCGACGGCAGCGGCGTTTTCCAATACGAATTCATCTTGGCCGAGCAACCAAGACTTCCAATCGTCAAATCCGTTGGTTTGAAACGTGCCCCAGGTGGTTCGCCACTGCCAGGGCGTATTGCGCGTTCCCTGGCCAAACCCGGATGACGATTCCCATTTATTATTGACCCAATTTTGGATCCATTCACTATCCTCCCAACCATTTTCGACAATAATCCGCGCCATCGCATTGATGACCAGAAGATCGGTTCCCAGGGCCACATCCAGCCAAAGACCGCCATTGGCTTCAACAAAGGCCACGCCGGCGGTGCGCCGGGGAACCATCATGATGGTTTTTTGCCCTCGTCGAATGCCCCGCATAATCCACTGAGTGAACAGGATGGTTTTGGTTTCATAGGGGTCCGTGCCGCAAATCAGCAGCGTTTCGGCATTCATCCAATCTTCATAGGCCGGGCCGAAATTATCGAAACCCGCATCCCGAAACCCGGGAGTGGAGGTCACGTTTGACGGGGTATCGTGGAAGGTGAAATTTGCCGTCGAAATATGGCGGAGCGCGTATTTGGTTATCGCATAGGTGTTTTCGATAAACTGATAGGAAAAGCTCTTCACGCCATAAGCATTTTCGCCATGGTGTTCCAAAACATGAGTGCCGACCTCGGCGGCAATATCAAGGGCAAAGTCCCAACTGACCGGTTGCAACACACCTTGAATTCGCACCAACGGCGTCTGCAATCGGTCGCGGGTCGGCGTTTGCGGGTTGTAGCATTTTTGCGCGATCAAGCCGCCCCGAATGCTAGAATCACCCAATTTGTTGACGACTTGCGCGTCTTTATCGGGAATGATGACAATATGATGGGGCTGGCCTTCATGCCGCACAATATTGTGCTGGCTCGGGGCGACCCAGGGTCCAAGCGGTGCGACCGGAAAATTTTCACCGAAGGCATTATCATCCGCCTCGGGCCCGCCGGTGCTATTGCCAGCAACCGGCCAGCGATAAACCTTTAACCCGCAAGCGACAACGCAATAATCGCAGGCCGTCGTAATGACCTCGGCATCCGACGGTGGAAGAGGAATTTCGATCTCAGCAGTGAAATTTGGTGTCGTCGCCACGGGCCCGCCTCCTCAACTAAGCAAATTTTTGGATCGGCCGAATATCAGCCCGAAGATGCCGACAGCAAACACGTCATCGCCCGCCAGTTCGAGCAGAACCTGGGGGAGGCTTTCATAGGCCTGACCCGATATTAAAATTCCGTGCCGAGTCAAATCGAAAGTCGACAGATGAAAGGGACACATGCCCAGGGACTTGGTATCGGCCTTATAGGTTCCCGCTAAAGGCCCGCCTTGGTGAGTGCACCAAGAATTGAAAGCAATAACATCGCGCCGCCGCCCGATGCCGCCTCCCGCCTCGACACCGAGTTTAACGATCATCGATTCGGCGTAAAATCCTTCGTCCGGATAATCGAAATCCAGCGGTTCATCGACCTTCAAATCGCTCAGTTTCGTGATAAATTTTCGTGGATAAGTCGCGATGACCGCCGGTATTTCTTGGGCCAAAGCTGTTCCACCATTGACCAAAACCATCACGGTTGCGGTGGTCGTCCCCGATGTGAGCAGGAAGTCACGCCGGGTCATCCTGCATTTACCTTGTCGTTTCGCTGGCTTCATTTCGGCGTTCATCGGCTGGCCTTTTTCATTCGGTTAATGCCGGAAGCGGCGCATAGTCGGGGAAACTCGGGGTCTCCACAGTTAATTCTGGGCCGCTCAGACTTTCCAGAAATGCGACGAGATCGCTGACATCATCGTCCGTCAAATTAAGGGGGCTGATGAGCGCGGTTTTGGTCGCCCGAAAATCATTGTCACCGCCGCCCTCGTTATAAAACTCAACGACCTGGCGCAAATCAGAGAAGGCACCGTTGTGCATGTAGGGCGCGGTATGGGCCGTGTAGCGAAGGGAGGGGGTGCGAAATTTACCCAAATCCCCATTTTGTTTGGTCCGGTAATAGAGGCCGGCATCGTCTTTTAGAGTCCGATAAAAAGCTTCCGAGACCCCTTTCGAATATTGCTCATACCGAAAGGTTATTTGGGCGAGCCCATCTTCGAGCCAACGTTGGGTTCGGGGGACGCCAATATTGTAATATCGTTGATCGGTGAGCAGCGGCCCGTTGTGGCATTCGATGCAATTCGCGGGACCGTTGAATAGGGCGAGCCCTCTTTTTTGCGCCTCGGTCAAAGCAGTGCGATCACCGTTCATGAAGAGATCAAAATCTGTGTCGCGTTGCACCAATGAACGCTCGAAAGCGGCGATAGCCTGCCAGGCATTTCTCAGTTGCGGCCATCTATCCCCAAAGACGTCACGAAACCGCTCGCGATATTCGGGAATGAAGGCAAGTCGCGCCTCCATCATATCCGCCTCGCCATTTCCCGCGACCGCACCGGAAGCGGCAGATGCCGCCTGGGATTCGAGGGACGTTGCAGCACCCGCCCAATCTAATTCGGCATAATAGGCGGAATTAACGATCGACTGACTATTGCGCCAGTGGACCGAACCCTGATAGCCCCGCGAAACATCGTCTGCAAAGGCCCACCCCTGATCGGGGACATGGCAGGAGACACAAGCGATCGACGTATCGCCGCTCAGCCGCGTGTCGAAAAACAACATTTTTCCGAGCTCGACTTTTTCCGGCGTAATCGGATTGTCGGCCCGTTCGGGCGGCGGTCCCAGCGGCGCCAGCGGCGGGTTTTCCTCGGCCAGCCCTACCCTGACCAGGGTCACGAAAGCGAGACCGAAAACCGCCAGTCCGACCAGCCCGAACAGAAAATTATGTCGCCCCATGGCCTTCATTCCGCCCCCTAGTTCCTAATCTTCGGCCAATTTTCAATCGCCAAGTAGCTGGTCGAAATATTTTCCTGCCAGACAAAGTCAGGCCCTGTAAGCGGTTCGCCCGACAGGGAAATCAGGAAATTTACCAAGTCACTTTGTTCCTCAATTGAAAGTCCCAGCGGTCGGATAAGCGGGTCTTTATTTTGATCCTGGCCGGCACCTTCGTTGTAGAATGCGACCACCTCATCAAGGGTCGCGAAAACGCCGTTATGCATATAGGGCGCGGTATAGATTAATTCGCGTAAGGTAGGCGTCATAAAGGTTCCGATATCCGCCCCGTCCACCCGATGAGTTCGGACATGCGCGCCGACATCGCGCCGGATATTCATATAGTTTTCAATGCCGATGAATTTTGCAAAGCTCACATAGGTGATGTGGCGCAGCGGGTCGGCCCAAATTTCTCGATTTTCCGGCACGGCGATATTGTGTGGCGTGTCATCGGTAAATCGAGATCCGGAATGGCAATTTGCGCAACCGGCCTTGCCGGAAAATAACCCCAGGCCACGTTGGGCCGACGGCGACAGGCTATTTGGAAATGGAGAATTTCGCGAGGTCAGGGTTTTTAGAAATTCGGGTATCGCGTTGCGAACCCCGCCGTTACTTGGCTCACCCAAGCCTGCTTCAGCAAACATTCGGACATAGATGGGATCTTGTTTCAGCCGCTCTTGCATGAGCCGCATATCCATGTTCATGACATAGGTTTCGGTAATCGACTCCCTGGTTACGTCATTGAGGTTTGTGCCTATTCGCCCATCATGAAACCAGGCCGATTTATGTGCTGTATTAATAAGGGTCGGTGTGTTGCGAAATCCGAGAGATCCCGGATAGGCATTGGAAAGCGCCAACCCATCCGAAAAACCGTGCTCTGGATCGTGACAGGATGCACAGCTTATTGCCGCGTCGCCTGAAAGCCGAGGGTCAAAGAAAAGCCGCCTGCCCAGCTCGGCCATCCGCGCATCAAATTCGATTGGCGCGACAAAGCCATCCTCAAAGTTACCCCCTGTAGTAACCGGCCCATTATTTGTCAGAATTTCTGGGAGCTGCGGGCCCAATATTTCGATCGGCACGACAGCCCCAACGTCTGTCGCCAATTCGACCAGAGGTCGCGGATCCGCGCTCAAACTGTTTAAGAATAAAACCAAGTCGGCCCTATCGCCGGCATCCTCGATGCCGGGAAAATTCATTTTAGTGCCGGGCACGAATGTACGCGGATCTTCGAGAAAGGCGAGGAGTTCGCGCGCCCCCCAGCTACCTTGCTTTTGGCTCAATGAATTCGAATAGGAATATGTGCGAACTCTGGCAAATGGCCGCCCAAAAACATTCCAAAGACTAGGACCCACCCCAAATTGGCGTAGGCCAAAGCGATCAAACCCGTGACAACCCTGACACTGGCTGGATAATTCCTCTCCACGAGCGCGGTTTGCACTGGCAAATAGGTTTTCCAGATTGACGTCGATCGGGTCAGCGACCGCCAGAGAGAACGAACTCAATAGCAATATGGCCGCACTGCCAATATTTAGTCCGCACCCTAAATAACCCATTCCCCCCCCAAAAAAGATCGGCACGGACTATGTTCCTGCTCGCATTCCGCAGCCGGTCATGAACAGGCGAAATGTGAACGGCACTATTTGTTGGACTTAAACTCGCGAATGGATCGCGTACCGAACCGTCGTACCGACCGTCATTTCGACGGGCCGACAAATACACGGCACCTTACCAAGTCGCGCCTAGGCATAGATCCTCGTTGGACAATGCATTTCTCGCATTGACCTGGGTCAATTAATTAAACTTTGTGGGTAGGATGAGTGTGGCAACGCCGGGAAATGAAAAAACCGAATACTAATTACTGTCTTTCCAGCGTTCGACGGTGCCGGTATCGATATCGAATAAATCGAGCAACCGGCCGACCGTATGGTTGATTACCTGATCGAGGGATTTCGGTCTCATATATAAAGCTGGCACGATGGGCGCGACGACCGCCCCCATTTCTGCAAGCTGGGTCATCGTTCGCAAGTGACCAACATGGAGCGGGGTCTCGCGAATGCCCAAAACGACACGCCGCCTCTCTTTCAGTGCCACGTCAGCGGCACGGGTCAGAAGCGTGTTTGTGATTCCGCTGGAAATTTCGCTCATGGTCTTGACCGAACAAGGCAGAATCAACATTCCCCGGGTTTGGTAGGACCCCGAAGAAATAGCGGCTCCTATGTCACCGACTGGATAACTGACGGACGCCATTTCACGTAAGGTGGCTGGCTTAAAATCTGTCTCATATCCGAGTGTGAGTTCGGCAGCTTTCGACATCACAAGATGGGTTTCGATATTTGTATCGCGCAATAACTCGAGCACGCGAACGCCATAAATCGCACCGGACGCACCGGATATGCCAATGATTAGGCGGTCGGTCGATGTCATGAATGTTGCCCGTCAATAGATCGAATAATATTCTTGGTAGGTCAATTCGGGCGATATTCCCGAAACCATTATGAGCGGCCAACAGAGCACACTTGCTCCCGCTTTTTCAATAGCCATAGCTTTCAGCAACCCAAGCTAAGGCGATTATAGTTGAAAGCTCATATATCGATTTGGGATAAAGTTTAGGCCGCTTCTTCGCACATTGACGGGTCGGATAGGACTAAATCCTCGACCAAATTAAGTAATTGCGACGGCAGGAACGGTTTTGACAGCACTCTATCGGCGCCGAGGCTTTTCGCCATTTCCAGGAACGAGAGATTTCCAGTCCGTCCACCGCCCGACATGGCGACAATCTTTACGTCATTGCATAAACGGCGCAATTCCAAGATCGTCTCTATACCCTCTTTTTCCGGCATCATAATATCGGTCACAACGATGTCGGGTAGAGCCCTTTCAAAAACCTTCAGGCCATCCACACCATTGCACGCAGACTCAACATCATACCCGTTCTCGGCCAAAATATCGCAGACAGTCGCACGCATTTCCTCATTATCCTCAACGACCAAGGCTTTTAACCGCTGCTCGGTCTCCGATTTTTCATATTCGGACCGGAGGATTTCAGTACCATCCTCGACCCTGAAATAGTTCGCCATAAAACCCTCCCGTGGCAAATTTTACCTGATTTTGCGTAGACGACGGAAGCGCGGTATCGGCACCAAATTTTGGATTGAAATACTGATACCTTAAATACCTTAAAAAACATTACATAAAAATTACCAAAACTTTATGCGGTGTGTATTTGCGAAATATCAAGATTTGATAAAAGTTTTTAACAATTGAACAATATTTCCCCTCGGCGTCGGACGCCCAATTGACCAAAGGGTCTTTGCTAATTCCGACACCCGTTAATAAATCGGTAATCACTTTAGACATATTTTAAAATATGGATAGCACCATTTATATAGTCTCTTTGTATTGTCTTAGGATCCTTTAACGGCAATTTCGCTCGATATTTTAGGAACGCATCGCCAATGAACGTCCACAAAGATAATAAATTGTTATCGGAAATCGCTCAGCCCTGGAGTTCGGTGCAGAAGTTTTCAGATGCACTACTCGGGCTGAATGTTGGCGTCGCCCTGTGGGATGCCGATGATCTGTTGGTTAAATGCAATGACTATTACCGGAATGCCCATCCCTTCGCCGCGGAGCATTTGCTGTCTGGCTCACGTTACGAGGATTTCATCCGCAGTGTTGCCAAGAATGCCTGCGTGCCTGAGGCCGCCGGACGAGAAGAGGCTTGGATCGCAGATCGTATGAAAACCCACAGAATTGCCGGAAGCATTACCGAGCAAGCGCATGGAACCAAATGGTACGAAGTCCGCAAACAGTTACTTCCCGACGGAAGTATGATCACCCTCTTTTTCGATATTACCGAACGCAAGAGAGTAGAGGAGCAGCTAGAGGCAACGCTGCAAAACCTTAAACGGTCGAACGAAGAGCTTGAGCGCTTCGCCTATGTCGCGTCCCACGACCTTCAAGAACCGCTGCGCAAAATCCAAATGTTTGGCGACCGGTTACAAAAAGATCTCGGCAGTGAGTCCTCCCAAAGCGCCGTGGAATATGTCGGCCGAATGAGGAACGCTTCGGCGCGCATGCAAGTGTTGATTAATGATCTTCTCTCTTTCTCCCGGCTCAACACGAACCAACAATCTTTCGAGCTTGTCGATCTCGATCAAATCGCCGCTGATGTGATTGCAAATTTGGAAGTTACCTTGGCCGAAACTGGTGCGACCGTCGACCTGGGTCCTTTACCAGTTCTCTATGCCAATCCAACTCACATGTCGCGCCTGCTTCAAAACCTCATAGCGAATGCGATCAAATTTCATAAACCGGATCAAAAGCCGGTGGTAACAATACGTGGATCCAGCGCCGCCAACACCCAACCCCAAGGGCAAAATTTCACCAACTCCGAAATCTGCGAAATTACTGTCGCAGACAATGGCATTGGATTTGAACCGGAATATAGCCACAAAATTTTTGAATTATTTCAGCGACTTCACGGTAGAAGCGAATTTGCGGGAACAGGACTCGGGCTGGCAATTTGCCGCCGCATTGTCGAGGCCCATAATGGCACAATTTCCGCTACAGGAATTCCTGGCAAAGGCGCGATATTTAAAATCCTCTTGCCCCTTCAACAATCCCAGCAGGTAGAATTCGATGACGCAGCATAGCGGGATCAAAAACCATACAATAACCATCGTAATGGCCGATGACGATTGCGATGACAGAATGTTAACGCGTGAGGCCCTAAACGACAGCAATCTTCTAAATGGATTTGATGAAGTCGAAGATGGCCAGGAACTTATGGATTATTTGCGCCGGACCGGTTCCTACAAGAATCTTGCCGGAACACCGCTGCCCGGGCTTATTTTGCTCGACCTAAATATGCCGCGCAAAGATGGGCGCGAGGCCTTAAGTGAAATTCGAGCCGATCCGGATTTACGGAAAATTCCGGTT
This sequence comes from Alphaproteobacteria bacterium, assembly GCA_021774575.1. Lineage (GTDB taxonomy): Bacteria > Pseudomonadota > Alphaproteobacteria > UBA6615 > UBA6615 > JAJFIX01. Next base: position 148,681 of record JAJFIX010000045.1, read on the forward strand.
GTTGTTTTAACAACGTCCAAGGCGGAGGAAGATATTGCGCGAACTTATGATCTCGGCGTGAACTCTTTCATTGTTAAGCCAGTCTCGTTTGATGCCCTAACAAAGACAATGCGTGCATTCACCCAATATTGGGCAGAAGTCGTCGAACTTCCTAGACTTAGTGCCTAAGGAGCAAAGAATGTCGAAGCCGGTACATGTTCTGTTAGTCGAAGACGACGAGGACGATTACATCCTGACCAAGGGCATGTTGATGGACTCACCCATTCGGCGATTTGAGATCAAATGGGTCGCTGATTACGACGAAGCCGTCCAGGTGATAAAATCGGCGAAATTCGACCTCTATCTGATCGATTATCGTCTTGGCAGAAAAGACGGGCTAGACTTGGTGCGCGAAACAATCGCAGCCGGGTGCACGGCTCCTATAATTTTGCTAACGGGCCTGGATAATCGAGATATTGACGTCGAAGCAATGGAGGCCGGCGCCGCCGATTACCTTGTTAAGGGCCAAATGTCGCCGCTCATTCTGGAGCGCTCCATTCGATATGCGCTTGCTCGCCAGAATCACTTGGCAACAGAGCGAAAATCTAAGGAGATGCTCGAAAAAGCAAATAAACGCCTCGCCGAGCTTTACGAAAAAGCGCATCAGTCCGTCGATAACGTCTCCCACGAATTCCGGACGCCGCTCACCGTAGTCAAAGAATATAGCTCGATTTTACGCGACGGGCTGGGTGGCGAGATAAACGAAAAACAAAGGGAATTTCTGACAATCATCCTCGACAGGGTCGACGACTTGACCTTCCTGGTAGATGACATGCTCGACATCAGCAAACTCGAGGCCGATTTACTTTGCATTTATCGTCGGCGCACGCGCTTAAGCGACGTTATCGACCGAATTCGCCCTATTCTTGAACGCAAGGCATTGGCCAATAACGGCAAACTAAAAATTGAAATTGACGACCCCGAACCATTCATTTATTGCGATGGCGAAAAAATCGGTCGGGTCCTCATTAACCTCGCGGTCAATGCATATAAATTTTCAGGCGAGGGCGGCGTTGTCTCGATCATCGCCAAAGTCGACCGGGAAAGATCCGATCTGTGCGTTTCTGTTAGCGACAATGGCCCAGGTATTTCGCCAGAACAACTCCAACCCATATTTGACCGGTTCCAACAAGGAGATAGCCAGACCCGAAGTGCGACAAAGGGCTTTGGGCTTGGGTTGAATATTGCCAAAGAATTAGTCGAATTAAATTACGGCAATATTTCCGTATCTAGCGAAGTCGGAAACGGCAGTTGCTTTAGCTTCACTGTGCCCATTTTCGACCCGCTAACGGTTTTTGAACGCTATACCAGCGGCCTGTTACTGTCGGGCAACGGTTCTGCCGCTATCTCTCTAATTTCCGTAGGATTGGAACCAGGTGCGGATTTGGCGGGTGTCGAGGAGATAGAGCAAATCTTGCAAGTCCAATTGCGGCGGCACGATTTACTCTTTGAGACGGGACCGAGCAAATGGGTCCTATGCTCAGCAGCGGACAATTCCGGCCCAGACCTTGTAATCGAAAAAATTTCAGAAGCCATAACACAGGCTAATTCGTTCCTTCCCGAAGATGAATTGCCCCCTGTGTCGCTCAACATCATTGGGACATGGAAAGTACCAGGCGATATCGCCGGATTGTTTGCCCGATTTAATCAAATTCGCGCTGCCGACGCCGGGAATAACAGCCATAACACGCACACGGAATTTGTGAATACCGCAACGTCAGACCTGCCGATTCCGTCGTTACAGATTGAATTAGCTGGTAGCGAAAATGGACCAACACCAAATATAGGCGGCGAAATTGGAAGATAAACCGACCGTCGTCGTCATTGACGATGACCTTCACATTACCGAGGCCTTGAGCCTCCGGCTGACTATGGCCGGGTGTAATGTACGAACCGCCGACAACGGCTATGCTGGCCTCGCCCTGATCAGCGAATGCAACCCGGATGCTGTTGTGCTCGACTTATCTATGCCTCAGATGGACGGAATAACAGTATTGACCAGTCTAAACGATAGCGGCCTCAACGAGGTCATCCCAGTCGTAGTTCTTACAGCTAGAGTCTCTGACAAGGTCAAACGAAGAGTAATGGAACTTGGCGCATATGGCTTCATCCAGAAACCTTATGACGCCGAATATTTGGTGACAACATTGCAATCGGCAATTAGCAGGGGCCATCAGGATATGTCGCCAATGTCATTCACAGCACGGGGATAGCGTTATGCCTGATCAAAAAACTGTTTTCATTGCCGCGCACGATCCGCAATTTCTGCAACAAATTACCAAGCGCTGCGCAGGTCTTGGTCTGGACGTGCACTCGGCGTCAGACGGCATGGATGCGTTATGGCAAATATTGAACGGTCAATTTGGATTGCTCATTCTCGATTGCGATATGCCGGGCACGGATTGGTTTGACCTTGCGGAAAAATTGAAGATAAAAAGTAGTCAAAAACCGGTTTCCCAACCGATTCCCAAACCAATTCCCATCGTCGCCCTTGGTCAAGATTCCGAGCAAGACCATGAAGAGCGCTGGGCTGCTTTAAACGCCTATTATTGCCATAAGGGCCTTGATACCTGGGCCAATTTGCGATCCATTATTTCCAAAGAATTCGACCTTCAAACACCCGGCTCGTGCATAATCGACACGGTTCCTGTACTCGAGACCGCCCCTGTTCGACCGCCTAAAATTCTCGTCGTCGATGACGACCTCCGAATCACGGCTGTGATGAAATATCGGCTTGAGGCATTTGGCCTGACGGTGTTTCGGGCCAAAGACGCCACCGAAGGCGCGGCAATGGCGGTAAAGGAACTTCCAGACCTCATTATCACCGACTACAATATGCCGGGAGGTAGTTCCGGCGAAAATATGGTCTTTACTCTGAAGAGAATTGAGACAACCAAGAACATCCCGGTCATTGTCGTCACGGGCCAAAATATGGACGGGCGAACCGACTTTGTGCTGCGCCGTGAAATGTTAGGCAGGGGCGGGGCGCAGGCCTACCTGGAAAAACCATATGATTTTGACCAACTGGTCGCTGAAATACGAAAATTGATCCGTATTCCGGAAAAAACCGACGCCCCTGTAGCTCCCCAGTCAAAGGCGAGCACACAGAAAGAAGCGCATGGTTCGCCAGCAACGCTGTTAGCTGTCGGCAACTGACTTAGGGGAAATATTCCATCTGAGAAGACGGCGAAATTATATTTTCGGCGAGCGGCCGGATCGAATAATCCTTCGCCCTTATTCGTATTGGATCAATACCGCGAGGACGCCAGAGTAGTTGCCCGCAGGCTGGCCGGAGCCTAGATTGAGTGTGGCGCCAATCCTAATAGCGTATTGAAAATCGGCCGAATCTATTATGCCGTGGGATAGAGAAAAATTCTCCGCCGTTAAACTGTCATTTCCCGACCATAGGACCACCATTTGCACCGGTAATTTTATTTGGTACCTGCTGTAGCCGCCGATCGAGCCAAACATTGCTGGTCGACCGCCGGCAATTTCACTGACACTGCCAGAACTATGAATTTTCGCGTCGGCGCCGATCGTCAGCGTTCCGCCTCCCACGCCGGAAACAATATGATTAACGCTGAGATGCTGTAGGGCGACGACTGACGTCGTTTCGAAAACTTGGACCGTTGCCGTGCCCGTTGCAGTCGCACCCGCCCAAACGGAAGCAATACTCGCATGAACACACACGGCGGCAATGATTGCGCCAAGCTGAAGCTTACCCCGTATTTTCCTGCAGAACACCATCGCAAATATATTTGGCCTTCAACAATTTCTGGGCGGAAAGAGCTCGAAAATGCTTATATGGCACCGTTACGATATCATGGCCTTGTGTGAGCACTTTCGTTCAACTGTTAAAATTTATCTAACAGAAATTTAAGAGATCAGGCTTGAGCTAAATATTACTCGTGCGGCCCCAGCCTCGCCCGAATTCGCTTTGCCAATTCCGCCTTACTATAGGGCTTACGCAATAGGTCTCCCACAAGTTCAGCGCGAAACGTCGAATCACCTAATTCTTGCTGAGACCAATCCGCAGCAAAGCCCGATGTGAGCAATATTTTTATATCCGGACGCGCCCTATTTGTGTCCATTGCAAGACGAAACCCATCGATTCCGCTCGGCATGACGATATCGGTAAATAATAAATCAATTTTTTCCGGCCCACCAATAATCTCAAGGGCTTGCTTACCATCGCTTGCCGCAAGCGTGTCATACCCCAACTCAGTCAAATGCGAGACGGCAATATCGAGTAGATCCTCTTCATCTTCGACGACAAGGATAACCTCACTACCTTGAGGCAGCACCTCTTCGTTTTTACTCTCGATCTCCGCCTCATCCGAGAGCCCGATTGCTCGGGGCAAAAAGAGTCGAAACACCGTGCCTTTCTCGAGTTCGGACTCCAACTCAATATGACCGCCGGAACGTTCGACAAACCCATACACCATACTAAGGCCTAGGCCAGTTCCTTTACCTCTCGGCTTCGTCGTGAAAAATGGGTCAAATATACGCTCGCGGAGTTCTTCGGCTATGCCCGTACCCGTATCGGATACCGAGACCATGACAAATTCTCCGGGCCGACTTCCTGGATGACGTTTTACATATTCCTGGTCCAGCACTTTATTGGCAGTCAAGAGTTTCAGCGTGCCGCCATCAGGCATAGCATCGCGGGCATTTAATGTAAGATTGACGATTACGTCATCAAAATCCCCCGGATCAAAATCGGCATTCCATAAATCTTGGGATAGCTGAGTAATCACCGCAATCCCAGAGTTTCCGGATTTAGAAATCATTTCTCTAAGATCGAGCAAGCATTTGTTCGCCGATGAAATCTGTTTTCCAGAGGAGGTAACACGCGAAAAGCTCAGCAGTCGCTCGGTAAGCGCGGCACCACGATTAACCCCCCGAAGTGCGGTCTCAATATGTTTCATCGCCACCTGATCTTCGGATCTAATCACTTTTAACAATTCCAAATTTCCCATGACGATACTCAAAATATTATTGAAATCATGGGCAATCCCACTCCCCATTTCACCGACCGCCTGCATTTTTTGCGCATGGTATAGCTGTTCGTCATGGGCCCTTTCGTCGGTTATATCGTGCAAAACACCAGTGGCACGAGTTGCTTTTCCGTCTTCGTCACGCAAGCATTTTGCTTGGGTTTGAAATAGACGGTAACTACCATCTTTTTTCCGCAATCGATATTCGCACGACCATGTGTTCTCACCTCCGTCGAGAAAGGCTTCAAATTCTTTGATAATGCGAGGACGTTCTTCAGGGTGCAAATGCGCCCTTAACGTATCTTGGCTGGAGCTAAGTTCACCAATGTCATAGCCCAGCATTTCGCCAAATCTCTCGGAGAAAAACATCTGCTTTCTCGCGACTTCTAAATCCCAGACCGCGTCCGAAATGGCACCCGTCGCCAACCGGTACCGTTCCTCATTTTCCTGCAGGGCGGTGGCAATTTTTCTCTGCTGTGTAATATCGGTTGAAATGGTTCCGACATATTGGATATTGCCATGCGCATCATGTATCGGAAATTTTGTCGCCTGAATTGCAATTTCCTCACCTTCGTTTTGCCACGATATGACACGCATCATATCTACCCCGGTGCGAAAAACTTGCTCATCAAAACCGGCCGATGCTGTGGCTAAAGGATGCTCGGAAACATTGCGCGGATTTTCCCAGAGCGCTTCATTCAAACCAATGCCCAGACGCTCTCTCGCAACGGCGTTGGCGATTTTCAAATCACCCTTTCGGTCTTTTACACTGATGCCGGTCGGCGCATTATCCAGGATTGCAGCCAGAAGTCCCTCACTTTCCTGGCGCGCGAATTCGGCTTCTTTCAACTCCGTAACATCGCGCCCTGTTGACTGATATTCCGCAATTTCTCCATTTGCCCCGGGAATTGCCGTAACCAGCCATTGATACGCTCGCTTCTCTCCATCCGCGCGAGTCAATACGCCGTGAAAAGTTATCGGTTCTGAGCCCGGCTTAATCTGCGCAATACTCGCCATAAATCTTTCCCGATCGGCCGGTTCCATTCTCTGGCCGAACGGTGTGCCAACCAGTTCATCGAAAGATTTTTGATAGACCCGCTGATAGGCCAAATTGACGAAGCTGATGCTTTCGTCGGGCCACCAGCGGCTTACGGCCTCCTGCTGGCTATCGACAACGGCACGATAGCGCCCATCACTTTTTTCCAGGGCGCCAGTCGTTTTCATATGTTCCGCTATTTCGGCCGTAAGCGCCTCCTTACTCGCTCGCTCTGAAATTACTCTGTTAACGGTTGACGCAAATAGAAAAGCAAGGGCGATGCCAAGCACTGCGAAAAGGTTTCGGGCTACGCCCGTGTTCTCAACACCATGTTCAAGGGCTAAGGCTTGCCAAAAAACAAACGTAATAGTCAGAATTGCCAGGGCAGAAGATATGCCAAGCCAATGCGGAAATCGCACCAAATTATGCCGCGCTGTTTGCCAGGCAAGAGCCAACAATCCGACGCCCAAAGCAACAAAGCCCAAGGACGTATGCAATGCCATGCGAGTGAATCGCCCCCAGCCATATGCCCCTTCGAGCCCGACTACATAGCCGAGTGTGGCAACAGTTCCTAGGCCCAGAACTGCCGATCCAATTAATCCAAGGAGTAGTCCGTCGCCGCGACCTTTATCTATTTTCGATAATAGAATTGCGGCGGCAACAAGCATGAACGATAGGGCGGTATTTGGCGCCATTCGGCCCGGATGCGAGGTTTGCACGGTTACATAGTGCTGCATCAGAAACTGATCAATGCCCAGGTCGATACTAAAAACATACTGAGATATGGTTAGAAGCCCGAGCGCCATTACGGTCACCGCAAGACCTGTTGCCAGTCGATCTTGCGCAATGACTAAAGCAGTCAGCGCCAGCCCACTCAATACAAATCCAAGAGCCGTATTGTATTGCATAGGCACGAGGGCAGGGCTCAATTGAACGAGCAAAACAGAATGGGTGTGCCAGCCAATAAATGCCACAAAGCCCAAAAACGCTGCCATTCCTCCGGCAACGAAACCAAGAATTCTGTATTTTTCAGTCGAGCAATTATTAAATCTCATGGACCCAAAAATCTATTATCCAGAAAAGACCAAATGAGTACGTACGCCCGCCTATTTTGCCCCTTTCACCCTTCCTTAATGGCTTCGGTGTCCAAAGCCTGCCTCACTTGGATTGCCAGCTCGCCTCGACTATAGGGCTTGTGTAATAAATTACCGGATAGGTTTGCACGAAATTCCGATTCGCCATGTTCACTTTCAGCCGGAGAAACGGCAAAGCCCGATGTGAGCAATATTTTTATATCTGGTCTTATTTTTTTCGCATTCTCCGCCAACTGAAAACCGTCGACTCCATTGGGCATTACGACATCGCTAAACAGCAAATCAATCCCTTGGGGCCCACGAATTATTTCAAGCGCCCGCGCCCCTTCATGCGCAATCAAGGTCCGATAGCCGAGCCCTTCCAAATGAGAGACAGCAACGCTAGCCAAATCTGCCTCGTCGTCAACGACCAAAACCGTTTCGGTCCCTTGGGGCAAATTTTTGGCCTCCAACTTCCCCCATACCGCAGACTCTCCCACACCGATCGCCCGAGGCAAATAGAGACGAAACGTCGTCCCTCTTCCCGGTTCGGAATATACTTTTATGTGACCGCCGGATTGTTCCACAAAGCCATAGGTCATGCTGAGACCAAGGCCCGTGCCTTTTCCCCGTTCTTTAGTTGAGAAAAATGGCTCAAATATTCTTTCCTTGACGTCATTTGTCATGCCCATGCCGGTATCGCAAACGGACACCATAACAAATTCCCCGGCACTGCTTCCTGGGTTTAATTTTGCATAATCTTCGTCCAGCACCTTATTTTCCGTTTCGAAAGTCAAGATGCCACCATCGGGCATCGCATCACGGGCATTTAGGGCGAGATTGACAATGACGTCACCAAATTCCCCGGGGTCGAATTCAGCAGCCCATAAATCATCGGCAAGTTTATTGGTCACGTTGACACCGACAGTCACAGATTTTTCGATCATGTCCTGAAGTTCAATGATGCACTGGTTTGCCGATGTTCTTATTTTCTTCTTTGGTTCAACACGTGAGAACCTGAGCAGGCTTTCGGTCAGCGCAGCGCCGCGAGAAACGCCCCGTAGAGCCGTATCAATGCGATTCAGCGCCTTCGAATCGTCGCGACAATTTGATTTTAGAAGTTCTAAATTTCCAAGAACTATACTGAGAATATTATTGAAGTCGTGGGCGATGCCGCCACCCAACTCGCCGACCGCCTGCATTTTTTGTGCATGATGCAATTGTTGCTCATGGGATCGTTCATCGGTGATATCTCGCAAAATCCCAGTAATACGTTCTACTTCACCCTTATCGGATCGAACTAGCTGGGTTTTGACCGAAAACAGCCGATATCCACCGTCCTTTTTTCGCAAACGATACTCGCGGGTCAAGTAAGCCTGATCACCGGCTAGGAAGGCTTCGAAATGACGAATAATTTCGTCGCGCTCATCTGGATGCAGTAGCGACCTCAATGTCTCGGCTTCCGATGGGAGCTCGCCTAAATCGTAGCCAAGCATTTCCCCAAGCCGGTCGGAAATATATGTCTTGCCGTCGGCTACGGTCCGATCCCAAATCGCATCGGATGATGTTGTGGCTGCGAGTCTGTAGCGTTCCTCGCTTTCTTGAAGGGCCGCCTCGATATTCTTCTGACGGGTAATGTCCCGCCCCACACCTTGATACTCAACCGGTGCCCCATTGCCGTCAAAAACAGCAGTGATATTCCACGAAAAATATTGGGCTTCACCGTCTGTCCCAAAGATCTCTGTTTCCACTGTGAGCGGGCCTGAACCTGATCTCATTTCCCTAATCGAGCGAGATACGGTCACTCGATCCACCGGGTTTACCTGCTGACCGATGGGCTTTCCAATGAGTTTTCGGGAGGGCAGGCCATATAATTTTTCATATGAGGTGTTTACAAAACTTAGTGTTTCATCGGGCAGCCAGCGGCATATTATATCTGACTGGCTATCGATAACCGCACGATACCTATCCTCGCTTGCGCGCAACCGATTTTCGGCGCCGCTGATCTTGGCCACAACATAGGATAGGATTAGGAGCCCGATACCGACACCTGCCCAAAACACGAGATTTATGACCAACCGGATATCGGATTGACTATCTTTGCCCCCTGCCTCAAATTCAGCCGCTTTATTTGCTGCAAATATGATCAGAATATCCATTGCGGCAGATAGATCGGTAATATAAGCCGTTTGCGTCTCAGAATTTAAGGCCTTTGCCGCCAACTCACCTTTTGTGCGAGCAACTTCGACAATTTCCACATTCTGCGATTCCCAGCTATTAAAAATTTCCACAACATTTTCGACATTCGATATGTCGCCGAGAAACCGCCCCCGAACAATATCGATATTGGCAAGAAACTCGGCCTTCGCCATTTGCATATCTCGTATCGCCGCATCAAATTCGTCGTCGTTCCGAGATACGATTGAGCGTTCCAAATATATTTGTATATGGGCAATATTAGTGTTGGCTTGCAGCAATGCATTACTGACCGCAAGCGGGTGATCATAGATGCGGGTTGTCAGGTCGGCCAAATTATCAATTCGGCGGACTGTCCATATCTGCACGCCTATCGCGATCAGTGCCAGGACCGCAAAGCCAATAACCGCCCCCCGCACAATCGGGTTTATAGAACGGCGCATCACGAACATATTTCCTTTATCCTCCGTCAAAAAAATTGGAGGGAAAATTTACTGTCGCGACCGGTGCGATACGGCCTTGTAAGTTCGAGCCTTGATAGCTGGGTTAAGATATTGAGATACGGTTGCGCTGGCAATGGCCGCCCATTACTCATCATCACCGGCTATGCAGCTGCTATTCCGCCACCGGGTCCTTGTCCGACATGAATTCTTCCACCGCCTGCTGGATTGATACCCAAGGGGTCGCGCAACCGATACCCATACCCCCACACAGTTTCAATGTAGTCGTCCCCACCGAGGTTGTTCGAAAGTTTTTTGCGTAGGTTGCAGATGAACACGTCAATGACAGTCTCATCATGTGATTCGGCCCCCTCATAGAGATGCTGAATGAAGGCCAGCTTCGCCAAAATTGTCCCGCGCCGCATACTAAGCAATTCAATAATTTTATATTCCGTGGCCGTCAGATGAATGAAACAATCGTCGATTTCGACGGTGCGCGCTTCCAAATTTACCCGCATCTTGCCGACCTCGACAATCGACGTCGAATGCCCGCGAAACCGGCGAACGAGAGCTTGGATGCGCGCGATAAACTCGCGCTCATCAAATGGCTTGGTTAGGCAATCATCCGCGCCAGCATTAAACCCCTCAATTTTAAAACCAATGCCCGACGAATCCGACATTATGAGGATTGGCGTGTCGTTTTTGACCATCCTCAACTTCTTTAGGAGTTCGTAGCCAGGCATGCCATTCGAACCAAGATCCACAACGATAATGTCATAGTCCTGCAGCTTATTGATTTCCACATTACTGTCATTCAGCTCGTGCGAATGGCAAATGAACCCAACCGACGTTAACATCGACGGGACAACATTTTCCTTCACCGACCCCTCAAAGAACAGCAAAGCCCTCATCAAAACCTCCTTTTTCGCCCACAGACCCTCCGTAAGAGTGTGAGCAACGCCCCCCCCAAACTAGAGTAAAACGACTTGCTTGAATGACTGTAGCGGGAGAATGTGCATCCAATTTCCTACAAATGTGAAAAAATTATTAAAATTTTTTCCGGCCAATTATCGAAAAGAAATAAACACTCACCATTATTTAACCATTTGTTTATATTTGTTATTAAAATAAAAATGATATTTTAACTATATAATAACAATTACATTAAAATAAATAATAAAATTTTTTACATTAATACTATTGCAATTCTTTTATACGAAAACATCATACACCTTTTGTATTGGTGCAACAGTTAGGTCCTATCCTGATATTGTCGCTAAAGCAGAGGGAATTTTCGGATGAAAAATTGGGAAGAGGCCACCTCCAAAATGGACGAAACAAATGCATGTTTCGGCATTCGGAAAATCTTTCCGGCTGGTCTCGGGCTGCTATTTGCCACCACAGTTGCATTCGGCGTGGCACATGATACGTCGCTCTCAGTCTCAGTTGCCTCGACAAACATCGATCAGCATTCAACAAGCGGCCTGAATGTTGCAGCGTTTGCGAATGCCGGCGGCTCAGAAATATTGACACCTTTTAGCGCCGCTCAATTGATTGATTGGCCAAATAACAGCGAACAAATAAGCCATGGCATCAAAATTGGGATGATTGACGGAGGCGTCAACAAGAACCATCCGGCGCTACACAACCAGGATATTACGACGCGAGAATTCACAGCAAACGGCGCCACACCAGTCCAATTGGACCATGGGACCGCCGTTGCGTCCCTTCTTGTCGGCAACCCAAGCACCGGAGACCTGCGCGGGTTACTACCAAATGCCACCCTATTTGCGGCAAATATTTTTAGCCAAGACCGGAATGGGCGCATTATCGGAGACCCAATGGCTTTTTCGAACGCCATCGATTGGCTTATCGATATGGACGTTTCAGTCATCAATGTCAGCCTTACCGGCAAAACCAACGGCCATATGGAGCGCGCGATCAACAAAGCAGTGGAGCACGGCATTCTTGTGGTCGCCGCCGCCGGAAACAATCGAGGCAATAGCGGTCGAGACTATCCCGGCGCCTATCGAAATGTCCTGGCGGCAACCGCGGTTGATGCGGATCTGAATATTTATGCCTATGCAAGTCTTGGCAGTCACGTTGATTTCGCCGCACCGGGGGTTTCCCTACGAATGGCCTCCAATAGTGGATCGGAAGTATTAAGCGGAACGTCGTTTGCCGCGCCATTTCTCACCGCCACTGTCGCGCTGTCGTTACGAGACCAGGGCGCGATCAACGCCAGCACCATTCGAACACGGCTTTCAAATACGGCCAGGGACCTCGGTAGGGCCGGGCTCGACCAAGTTTTTGGGTACGGTCTGCTTGATGCCACCAGCAATGAAGGCTTGGTGGCCCAAGTTGACCGGAGGCCTAGCCGGGTCACCCCGATAGGGGCCCGCAGGTTAACAGCGAATTAAACGAGGTAAACAACACCAACCTCGATAATTACCCGAATGAATTAGACTATCCCGGTTCTTTCGTAATTTCCCCAAGTACTTAGATCGATTAAATCATTGTCGACCATCGCTAGAGGATCAGCCTCGGTGCCTGCGCTTCGACAAATGACGGATTAGCTTGGAAAGGACGAACAATTGCGTGCTCTCATTATTGAAGACGACATTGCGATGGCACAGAGCATTCGCATGACCCTCGAGTCAGATGGCTTCACCTGCGCCAATACCGATCGCGGGCGGGACGGCATCTATATCGCCGCAGCGCAAAAATACGACATCATCGTCCTTGACCTGATGCTACCCGATATCGACGGCTACAAAGTATTATCTTCCCTTAGGGGAAAGAAAAACTCCACGCCGGTATTGATGCTTTCGGGATTTGATGATGCCGATAAAAAGATTGATGGACTGAAAGCCGGGGCCGACGATTTCCTCGGCAAGCCTTTCAATGCGAGGGAATTAATCGCCCGCGCGCGCGCGATCATTCGCCGCTCTGAAAGGGCAGCTGATACCGTCGTTAAGACAGGAAAAGTAAGCGTCAATTTGACCGCTCATACTGTCGATATTGGCGGTAGGTTGCTGAGATTGGCGAGCAAGGAGTCTAGTCTCCTCGAATTGCTCAGCAAGGATAAGGGGAAAATAGTTTCCCGAGCGACCATCAGCGACCATCTATACCCTGGCACAAACGGCCCCAACGACCTGAGGATCATTGACGTTTTTGTCAGCAAGCTGCGAAAAAAATTGTCCCGAGCAACGGACGGTGAGACCCATATCGATACATTGTGGAAGCGCGGCTATGTTCTCCGCGATCCCGTTTAAAAGCCAAAACAGCTATAATTTGGTCACCGTCGCAGAGAAAATATAGCCGACCCCGCGAATAGTTTTGATGATTTCAGGGTGCCTGGGATCCGGTTCAATTTTTTTCCTCAATCGACTCACTAGCCCGTCGATACCGCGATCGAAACCTGCCCATTCACGACCATGGACGTTGTTGAGAAGAGAGTCTCGCGTATGGACCCGCTGTGGCGCATCGGCTAATGCGCGAAGAAGCTCGAATTCTGCTGTGGTGAGGGGGGTATCCGTACCCTCCGGCGATCGAAGATTTCGAGCCGCCAGATCGAACTGCCAGCCGCAAAACCCCAGCACGGTTCGCCCTTCTACTCCATGGGGGTTTCCGTTGTGAGAGGTGCCAATTTTTCGACGGCGCAGAACCGCATTGACCCGCGCCACTAATTCGCGGGGACGAAACGGCTTCGTTACGTAATCGTCAGCACCAAATTCCAGTCCCAGAACATGGTCGGTCTCGCTCGTTCTACCGGAAACAATAATTATACCGGCGTCAGATCGATCACGAATTTCTTTGGCCAAGGCGAGTCCGTTATCGTCTGGCAACGCCAAATCCATCAAGTAAAGGTCGATACCACGCTCTTTTTCAAGGGCGCGAAATTCCGCCGCATTTTTCGCCGATAAAATACGATGGCCTTCCCCCGCCAAAATACCACTAATGAGCTCACGGACATCCGGGTCATCTTCGGTAATTAGGATAGTGGCCTTCATGTCCTCTCCGCGCCAATCATGGCGAATTATTCGAACAGTCATTTATCTTACTGATAATTAGTGTTTACTATACCATCGGCATTTTAGCAAAAATTATTGAAATCTTCGATTGCCCGCGAATGCCTCTCTGCCAAGGCTCATTCTCCGTTACCATCAACTGTATCGGCGGCATCGAGTAACTTCCTAACAGTCGAGGTTAAACGATCAATTGTGTATGGCTTTGGCAAAAACTCGACACCTGCACCAGAAAGCTTTTGGGTAACCTGCTCGCTATCTGTGTAGCCTGAGGTGTAAATAACCCTAATATCAGGAATGCGATCGCGCACGACCTGCGCGACATCGATACCGTTCATTCCTCCCGGCAGCATCATGTCCGTTAATAGAAGATCAATCTTGGGGGCCCCATCCAGCATCGCAACAGCTGACGGGCCATCCTCCGCCTCGACAACGGAATAGCCAAGTGTGGATAGGACAGTCGCCATATACGCCCGGACGTCAGGGTCGTCCTCAACGACAAAGATCGTCTCTCCGGACATAAACTTCCTCTCCTCGGCAAAACCAAACACTATATATTTTCACTACGTTTTCACAAAACATCGCCGGGATTCGCAATATCTCATACATAGCGGCACCGGCGTTACAGACCATGAAGGCAGTCACTTAAGACAGGTACAATAGCATAGGCCAGCTTGCTTCGTCTCAGTGAAGTTTCCAGTGCGCTCTCGGAAAAAGAGAATTCGAATTTGCCTGGAACACACTATCAAGTGCGAGTCGTACCGCATCCAGCCAAGTCGCGTCGCCTAGGCCTTCTCGCCGGTGGTGATCAGGAGTGTGCATCAATTCTATTCATCTTTCTCGGTTTACAATCGATTGCCAAATCGATTACGTTCACATTCGGGAGGGCAAAGTGCCGATGGTAACGATATACGATGTAGCTAAAAAGGCGGGCGTTTCGGCGACGACCGTAAGTCATGTCGTTAACGGAACGCGGACGGTCGCGCCGACGACCGAAAAGAAAGTCCGGGATGCCATCCGGACATTGAAGTACCGCCCCAACGTTCTTGCACGGAGCCTCCGCCAGAGTCGGTCCAACGTCATCGGACTGCTCCTGCCGGACTGTCGCAACCCCTTTTATGCTGAACTCGCCCGATCAATTGAGGAACGTGCCTATAAGTCCGGCTATTCCGTGATGATATGCAATTCCAGCTATAACCAGGACCGTGAGCGGGAGTATGTTGAAACGCTGGCGAACGGCCGAGTCGACGGCCTCATCGTCGCCCCGCTACGATCCAAATCCGAAACAATAGATGCCTGTCGCGACCGGGGCTTGCCGACCGTCGTTGTCGACCGGATCTCTGATTCCGTTTTGGTTGATCAAGTTGTCATCAACAACGAATATGCAGGCGCCCAGGCTGCCAAATATTTGCTGAAACTTGGCCACCGCCAAATTGGCTGCATTACCTATCTCGAAAATTGGACAGCCACAGCCGACAGGCGCCTTGAAGGGTTTCGCCGAACCCTGAATGAGGCAGGCGTGGATTTGCCCGATGACGCTGTCGTCTATTCAGATTTTCAATTCCTCGGCGGCCAGGCTGCGATGGAAGAATTATTGACGAAGGGCCCAATTCTGACCGCTGTCTTTGCCTGTAATGATTTGATGGCCGCAGGCGCATTAATTGCGCTGCGGCGGGCCGGTTTCCGAGTACCTGACGATATCTCTGTTCTGGGATTCGACAACAGCATTGAGGCCGTCATTACGTCTCCGGCGCTGACCACTTTTAGTCAGCCTATCGCTGACCTGTGTGGCGCCAGCGTCAATCAATTATTGCAGCTCATGAACGGCGAGACAAATAGACCGCGTCGCCACGTCTTTAACGCCCCGCTTGTTGAGCGTGAAAGCTGCGCGCCACCTCCTTCCAATACCAAGCCTCGCGGTAAAGCGGGCGTCGCAGTTATGGATAGCAAGGGTTGATCATATGGTAGCGACAGGTAAGAGAAAATCCGAAACGTCGTCGCAGCGGCCAATAATTGAGGGTCGCGGCATTAGCAAGTTTTTTGGCGCGGTAACGGCGCTGAATGACGTCAGTTTCGAACTCTATCCGGGCGAGGTTTTGGGCATCGTCGGCGATAATGGTGCCGGCAAAACTACCTTAATGAAAGTCCTCTCCGGACTTTATAAAGCCAGCGAAGGCGATCTATTGTTCGAGGGTCAACCGGCTCATTTCAATAGTCCGAAAGATGCCCGCAAATTGGGCATTGAAATGGTCTATCAGGATTTGGCTTTGGCTGGCAACATGGCGATTGCCGAAAACATTTATCTCGGACGAGAGCCAAGAAACAAATTCGGTTTCTATCATCTCGGCGCGAGCCAAAAAATGGCGCGAAAGCATCTCAGCAATTTAAAAATCCACGTCAAGTCGGTGGATCAGAAGGTAGAGGAACTGTCCGGAGGTCAACGCCAGGCAGTGGCAATTGCCCGGGCCACCGCATTCGACGCCAAGGTCGTCATCATGGATGAGCCAACCGCAGCATTGGCAATCAGGGAGGTCGGCAAGGTCCTCGACCTGATCAAAAACCTCAAAGATCGCCATATTTCCGTCATTCTGATTTCCCATCGCATGGACGATATTTTTTATGTGTGCGACCGGGTCGTCGCACTATTCCAAGGGACGAATTTCGCCGAGTCGCCGCTTGAAGACACGTCACGAAGCGAGGTGATCGGGTGGATTATGGGAACTAAAGAAAACCCGGGGGAGCTTTCCCATGACCGAGTCGAGTGAGGGGCAAAAAGTGGCTGACCAAGACAACCATACTCTCGAAACACATACCAGGCCCGACGGCTTGGCCCTTCGTTTGCTACCCTATATCGACAAATACGGCATTCTAATTGTCATTTTCGTCATGGTGGCTGTTTTATATGTGACTCAGCCGGATGTCTTCTTAAGCTGGCGTAATATCACCAATATCTTCAAGCAGACAGCCGTAAATGCCATGCTGTCTATCGGCATGTTTCTCGCCATCTTAACAGCCGGCATCGACCTGTCCATTGGGTCGGTCATGATGCTCGGCATGATGTCGGCCGGAGTCGCCCAGTTTGCCGGAATGCCTTGGCCGATCGTCCTTATCTTGGCACCACTGGCGGGCATGGGTGCTGGGCTTGTTAACGGCATCGGCATCACCAAGCTCCGTATGCCGCACCCATTTATTATGACTCTTGGTATGCTGTTCATGGCACGAGGGCTTGGCAATCTGATTTCGGGCGGCGTACCGCTAACCGGCTTTCCCGATGCCATTCGTTTTCTCGGCAGCTACCAAATTCCGCTGGGTGAATACGATGGAACCCGTTTCAATTTACCGGTCGCATTGGTCCTGACGATTGTTGTCTACATCGCGTTTTCGCTGATGTTGAAACATACTGTTTTGGGTCGCCGCATCTATGCAATTGGTGGCAACCCGGAAGCCGCACGCGTTTCAGGTATTAACGTCGATGCCGTTCTTATTACCGTCTATGGAATTTGCGGTTTTATGGCAGGCATTGGTGGCCTGCTGCTCATCGGTCGCACAAGTTCGGCTTTCCCAACAGCCGGAACCGGGGCTGAGCTGGAAGCAATCGCCGCGTGTATTATTGGCGGAGCAAGTTTTTTCGGAGGACGCGGCACCGTGCTTGGTGTTTTTGGCGGTGTTATCGTAATGGGGCTAATTAAAAATGGCCTTAATCTGAATAATGTAAGCGTGTTTTATCAACAAATATTAATCGGCGCGATCATTGTCATAGCCGTATTTTTGGATGTTTTGCGCCGCGAAATTGGAACGCGCAAGTAGAATATATGTAGCCGTCTGAACAAACGATTGCCGCATATTACCCGGACCAAAAATGGCCGGGGGATCCCAGGCGACACAAAATAGTCGCCTGAAACTTCGATTGAGGAGGAAACTAAAATGAGAAGATTACCAGGGTTAGTCAGTATTTTTGCACTCACCATGACCGCCAGCATCGCAACTGTGTCGGCTGAAACCATTGTCGTCAGCATGAAGGGCCCTGGAGCGGGCAATCCCTTCTGGGCAGCGGTTGAGGCCGGGGCCAAGGCAATGGGTGCCGAGCGCGGTGTCGACGTAATTGTGTTGGCCCCGCCAACTGAATCCGACGTCGCGTCGCAGATCTCCCAGATTGAAGATCAGCTGGCCAAAGGTATCGACGGATTGGTTCTCGCACCGACCGACCCCACCGCATTGGCGCCGGTTGTCAACGAAGCGATTGCCGACGGCGTGCCGGTTGTGTTTATTGACACCATCGGATCCAACGCTGGCGTAACCTTTATCGGCACCGATAATCAAGCTGGCGCCGCGCTCGCCTCCGAGTTCATTTGTAATGGCGTACCGTCGGGTAGCGACGTTGCGATCCTGACTGGAATTGTCACTCAGTCAACGGGTAAAGCACGGGCCGATGGCAGCCGCGAGGGTCTAACGGCTTGCGGCATGAATATTGTCGCCGAGCAAACCGGTGAATGGGATCGGGCCAAAGGCCTGAACGTCATGGAAAACATCATTACCGGCAATCCCAACATTGTCGCCGTGTTTGCGAGTAACGACAATATGGCACTTGGCGCGGCCGAAGCCTTGAAAAGTGCCGGCGTATTGGACGATGTGTTGCTCGTTGGTTTTGACGCCAACCCGGATGCCGCCGACAGTATCCTGGCTGGTGAGATGACAGCAACCATTGCCCAGAACCCGGTTAACATGGGTCGTTTTGGGGTCGAGAGCGTGCTCAAACTCGCCGCCGGTGAGACTTTGGATCCGGTTATCGACACAGGAACCGTCTTGGTAACGTCCGACAATGCGGCCGATTTTCAATAGGCCATTTGCCGTTCGAAAATTTAGTACTTAAACGTTCTCCCAGTGAAGTCGCAGGCGGTTCACGGATCGCCTGCGGTCTTCATCTTTTTAATTCTTACGCCGCCCGTCAATTCCCCGAGAAACTAGGTTGTTTGCAATGACCGAGAAACCGGTTTTAATTTTAGACCCCCATCCGCGCCCGGTGGATCAAAACATCACTCCGGAAGCGATGACCCGCCTCACCTCATTTTTCGACGTTAAATCATGGACTGGCGAACCGATGCCGTCCTACGAGCTAGAAAAACATTTGCCCGAGGCCACTGTGATTATTGGCCAAACGGATCTGCCATCCGAGCGATTGAAACATGCCCCAAAATTGAAAGGCATTTTGAATATCGAAGGCAATTTTATGCAGAACATCGACTATGAATATTGCTTTCACAACATGATCCATGTGCTCAACTGCGGCAACGGTTACGCCCAAGCGGTTGCCGAGATGGCCCTGGGTTTTGCCATTTCGCTGGGTCGTCGTATCCCGGAGTATGACCGGAAATTCCGCGCCGGCACCGAAATCTATCTGGCCGATGCGTGTCGAGATTCGTTTTTACTTTCCGATTCCACTGTCGGGTTTATCGGCTTTGGCTCTTTGGGCCGCGCCCTTCTGCCCTTACTGGCTCCCTTCCACTGCCCGATCAAAGTTTACGATCCGTGGCTATCGCCTGCGGTCATCGAAGATCAGGGCTGTGTCGCCGCACCGTTGGCAGACGTCCTGAGCACATCAAAATATATTTTTATTTTGGCCGCTGTCACGTCTGAAAACGAAGGTTTCTTGGGCCGAGGGGAGCTAGAAAAAATCCAACAGGATTCTTGTGTTATGTTAATGAGCCGCGCCGCGATCATCGACTTTGACGCTTTTGTCGATTGTGCAGCATCGGGAAATTTTAGGGCCGCCACCGATGTATTCCCCGACGAGCCAATGGGGAAGGACCATCCATGTCGAACGACCGATAACGTACTTCTATCTCCCCATAGAGCTGGCGGAATACCCCAGGCATTTCACAAAATTGGCGATATGTGCGTTGACGATGCGATCGCTATTGGTAAGAATTTACCCCCTAGCTTAATGCAAAGAGCGCAGTGGGAATCGGTTAAACAGATGCGATCAAAGATTGCCGAATGAACCGTCAACGTCGTTCACGAATGATCGACTGCGATCAATTATTGCTAACAATAACCCCTGGAGGCAGGCGTAAAAATGTCTATCTATAAGGCTTCACCAGCACGCTATGATAGTTTGCAGTATCGACGCTGCGGTCGCAGTGGACTGAAATTACCGGCGATAACGTTGGGTCTTTGGCATAATTTCGGCGGCGATGATGTGTTTGAAAATGGCCGCGCAATGTGTCGCCGGGCCTTCGACCTTGGGATCACTCATTTTGATTTGGCCAATAATTACGGCCCGCCTTATGGCTCGGCGGAAGAAAATTTCGGAACAATCTTGAAAACCGATTTCCGCTCTCACCGCGATGAGCTTATTATTTCCACCAAAGCCGGTTACGATATGTGGCCCGGACCGTACGGCGAATGGGGTTCGCGAAAATATCTATTATCGAGTCTCGACCAGAGCCTGGCCAGGATGGGGCTCGATTACGTTGACATTTTCTACTCACATCGGTTTGACCCGGACACGCCGTTGGAAGAGACAATGGGCGCACTCGATAGCGCCGTGCGCCAAGGCAAGGCCCTTTATGTCGGAATTTCATCCTATTCCGCCGAGCACACGGCGCAGGCCGGCGCCATACTCGCTGATATGGGCACGCCATTGCTGATCCATCAGCCGTCTTATTCGATGTTTAATCGCTGGATTGAAAACGGCCTCTTGGCTGAACTCGATAATATCGGCGCCGGAGCCATTGCCTTTTCACCTCTGGCACAAGGTTTGCTTGCCGGACGTTACCTCACCGGAATTCCCGATGGATCACGAGCCTCGAAAGCGGGACGACCAATTAACCAAAGCAGCATCACGCAGGAGATCGCCGAACGGGTCGAGAAATTAAATAGCATTGCGGCGAACCGCGGTCAGACCCTGGCCCAAATGGCCATTGCCTGGGTCTTACGCCATAAGCAAATTACCTCAGCCCTCATTGGCGCAAGCTCAGTTGCCCAGATTGAGGCAAATGTCGCCAGCTTAGATAATCTCAATTTTTCCGAGGAGGAGCTCACAGAGATAGACGCCCTCGCCACGGACCAAGATATTAATATATGGCAGGAACGTTCATCGACCGATTAGGCAATAATTGCCGATAGATAAAATTCACTTAGTTAAAACCCATGTAACTCCGAACCATCGTGTGCAAGAAACGCGTCAACTTCGTCTCGACTGGGTATCCCTTTGCGTCCGCCAAACCGGGTGCATTTTATCGCCGCACTGGCGGCTGCAAATCGCATCGCGTCACTGCGGGCCATGCCCTCGGTCAAGCCGAGGGTTAGGGCTCCTTGGAAGACATCTCCTGCCGCCAGGGTATCAACGGCCTTAACCTTAAATGCCGGAACAAAATCAACATGGTCGTCATCGTGCACGAATGCTCCCGTCGCCCCGTCGCTAACCGATAACGCCGCGCTGGTTAGTGTGCGCGCATGGGCCAAGCCCTTCTGCAAATCCTGGGTTCCGGCAAGCCGTTGCAATGCGGGCGCTGAAAAGGCGATATGGTTGGCGCAGGTCAGCAACTCATAGGCCTCTGGTCGATCAAACACGTCATAATCAAGTACCGCCGGTAAGCCGAGGTCGCGAGCGGCCGACAAGAGCGGTGCTGCGGCCTGGGGCCAAATCGTATCGGCAAAAACACCATCGAAGTGGCGAAGATCGATCCCCCCGGTGTCAAAATCGGGCTCAAATATTGACTGCTCGGTATTATTGACAATCAGCCGTTCACCATGTTGATCCACAATAACAGCCGAAATTGGCGACTGACCTGGGACTTGCTCGGCATGTGAAACATCAACCCCAAGCCCGGCCAAATCATCCCGGATTTGATCGCCCAGGCGACCGATGCCCAGGCGCGTAACCAAAGCCGCCGAGCCCCCCAATGCGACAATTGTCGCGGCGGCATTCGCGGCTATACCGCCACCGGTTTGCTCAAATCGGTGGGAAAAAAACTTGCCTTCCCGATGGGGGATTTCGGGTATCGAAAACACCATATCCATGACCGCGAGCCCGACACACAATATGCGCTTTGTGTCGGGCGGGCGCGTCGTCATTGCCCGCCGCGCCCCGCATCAACCAGATAACTTTGTGATGTACAGGCCCAACTGTCGTCGGCGGCGAGAAAGAGAACGAAGCGATTGAAGTCGGGCGGGTAAACGCGCTGCTTGATGCACTGCATTTCCAGGGTGCCTTCTTCGCCTTCAGGCGACCACCATTTATCCAGCTGTCGGTCGGTGACAACCCAGCCCGGTAGGACCGAATTCACCCGGATATTATCCTCCCCAAGATAGCGGGCCATGGTGCGGGTTAGGCCTTGCACCGCCGATTTTGCCGTCGCATAGCCGGGGAAAAAATCCTCTTTGATCATCCAAGATGACGAACCAATATTGATGATCGACCCGGTTTTGGCTTTGCGCATACCATAGGCCACTGCCTGAATGGCAAAAAATTGATGGCGCAAATTGACCGCCATACGGTCATCCCAATATTCCGGTGTAACCTCTTCCATCGTATGCCGGTCATCACTCGCGGCATTGTTGACGAGTACGGTGATCGTGCCGAAATGATCGCTTGTCGCTTTGACCGCCGCACGGAGTTGCTCGATGTCGCGCAAATCTCCCTGGGTAAAAATCGGCTTGTGACCGCCGGCATCGCCGACCCTGTCAACCAGTGCATTGCCCGCATCCGTTTGGATATCGACGAAGCCAACTTTGGCGCCCTGTTCGGCAAACAGCTCCACCATATTTCCGCCAATACCGCTGGCACCACCGGTGATAAAGACAACTTTATCTTTCAGACTGGGATAGGTCGCAAATTCGCTCATTTAATTCAGTCCCCGTACAACAAGCATCGCCAAAGCGAAAAAGAATATACTAATGAAGCGCCTTGCCGTCTTCGGGCGTCGTTTCACCCGGCAACTTGCCCAAAATGATCATGCCGAGGACATCATCCTTGGTTACATCCCTGGTGTATCGGGTGCCGACCAGCTTACCGTTTTTCATCACCGACACCCGGTCCGAAAGATCAAAGACGTCGTGCAAATCATGACTGATTAGGATGATGCCAATGCCTTCTTTCTTTAGTTGTTCAATGAGTTCAGAGACCATTGCTGTTTCCTGTGGCCCGAGGGCTGCCGTCGGTTCGTCCATGATCAGAATTTTGGCATTGAAATAGACCGCCCGGGCAATTGCCACCGACTGACGCTGACCGCCCGACATCGTGCGCATCGGATCTTTGATATTCTTAAAGTTTGGATTTAGGCGCTGGATCACTTTGCGAGACTCGTTTTCCATGGCGTCGTCATCCATGGTGCCAAAACCAGTCATAATTTCCCGGCCCAGAAACAAGTTCGCCGGCGCATCCAAATTATCGGCAAGAGCCAAAGTCTGATAAATCGTTTCGATGCCGAGATTTTGCGCATCCCGGGGATTGTGAAGGTCTACCTTCTTCCCGTTGATCTTTATTTCGCCTTCATCAGCACGATGGGCGCCGGAGAGAATTTTCGTCAACACCGTTTTTCCAGCGCCGTTATGGCCCAGAATTCCCAGCACCTCGCCAGGATAAAGGTCGATGGTAACGCCTTCAACGGCATGCACACCGCCAAAGCGTTTGTGCATATCGATCATTTCAACAAGCGGCGTTTGGCCGTTGGATGCTGTATCAGACATTTCTATTCACCACCTCAGCGCTTCCTTTTTGTATAAGCGACATCGAACCAGACAGCGAAAATAAGTACTAGCCCGAGCGCGATCTGCTGTTGGGCGCTGGTTGTCTGCATCAGCACCATGCCATTAATGATACTGAAAACGACGGCCGCCCCCAATATTGCGCCAAATATTGTGCCAACCCCTCCGGCAAGAGCGGTTCCGCCTATGACAGCGGCGGCGATCACAAACAACTCTTGCATGAAGCCCATCAAATTACCCGCCGACTGCAGCCGGGCCGCCGTTACGATCCCAGCGACGGAGGCCAATACCCCCATAATTACAAAAATGCCAGTAGTCGTTCGCTTGACATTAATACCGGCAAGTTCCGTCGCCTCCGGATTACCGCCCATCGCGTAGACATAGCGGCCAAATTTGGTCCGCTGAGAAATGAAAGTCATAATGATGACGGTGGCGATCAAGATCAAAACCGGCACAGGGATGCCCCGCGGAATATCCGAGCGCGGCCGCATATAACTATTCATGATCATGACAAAACCGAAAATGACAGCGCTATAGACCGCTATCATTATGATCTCAACGACCAAAGGTTTGGTCGCAATTCCATATTTCCGCCGCCGTTTGCGCGTTCGCGCCGTTATCAAAATAATTATGGCAACCGCAACAATACCAACAATCCAGCTCCAAAATTCGCCGATCGAACCGTTTGCGCCCCCGCCGATAAGCTCAAAGTGATCGTTTAACGGAGAAATAGTACGGCCATCGGATACGACCCATGCCATCGCTCTAAAACCGAGCAGGCCGCCTAGGGTCACAACGAATGCCGGCACACCGCGATACGCGACCCAAAACCCGTGCCAGAGACCAATGACAACGCCCATGAGCAGGGTCATTATGACCGCCAAAATCCAACCCAGGTCACTATCGAGGGGCAGAATACCTGGAAGTATGGAGGGAAAAAAATCAACATGCAGCCAGGCGACAAACATGCCGGTAAACCCAACAAGTGAGCCCACCGATAAATCAATATGGCGGGCAACAATAACCAGAACCATTCCGGTTGCCATGATCCCGACAACCGCACCCTGAACCGCCAGATTGGTCAGGTTACGCGGCGACAAAAAAAGCCCGTCGGTCAAAAAATAGAGCGCGACCCAAATAGCAATGAGCGCCGTCAGCATTGCGGTTGTCCGCAGGTCGAGCTCGGTTACCCTGAAGAACGCGTTAAAAAAACTCTCGCTCTTCTGCCCGACCGCACCCGCTCGTTCCGAACCACTCTGGTTAGTCATATCGCCCCGATCAATGGCTATCGATTATATGAAATAGCGCCAAAAGAATGCAAATTCGGAGCCCGGTCCGAAGGCAGCAGTAAGAACTACCGCCCGGCCCGAGCCCCGTCTTAATTATGCTAGCCGCACCATTATTTGTGCGACTAATCTGTTCCCTTAGTTACACCTTAGTTACACCTTAGTTACAAGGCGCCGGACCACCGCTGATGCCCTGGCAAAGAGTTGCCTGGTCAATCCAACCGGCATCGACAACGACGTTTAAGTTGGCGCTGGTGATCGGTGTCGGTGCGATCAGGATCGAGTCCACAGTCGGACCGCCGTCAACGTCAAAGTCGGAAACACCGGCAAACGAAGCTGCATCGGTACCACCAACAATGGCGGCCGCCCACTCAGCGGTTTCGGTACCGAGTACGCGCACGTCTTTCCAAACGCTGACGGTCTGCGTACCTGCTGCCACCCGGTTCAGGGCGCCAAAGTCACCGTCCTGGCCGGAAACGGGGATCCCGTCGAGGCCTGCGGAGGTCAGAGCAGCAACAACGCCACCGGCCATACCGTCATTTGAAACGACAACAGCATCAACCTCGTTATTGGCCTGGGTCAGGATATTTTCCATATTACGCTGGGCAATTTCCGGAACCCAGTTGTCGGTGAACTGATCGCCAACAACTTTGATGTCACCACTGTCGATCGCGCTTTGGAGGACTTCAAGCTGACCACCATGGACGAAGAATGCGTTCGGATCGCCGGGGTTGCCCTTGATGAAGACATAGTTACCCGTGGGCTGTTGCTCGAGAACCGCGCGAGCCTGAATGCGGCCAACTTCGACATTGTCGAATGTCGTATAAAGGACGCCTTCAAGAGCGATCAAACGATCATATCCAAGAACGGGGATACCTTCGTCAAGTGCGGCCTGAACAGCCGGGATAACCTGCGCGGTGTCGGTCGCAACGACAATCAGGAAATCGGGTTGCTGGGTAATCAGGTTTTCGATATCAGCATTTTGACGCTCGGGTGAATTTTGTGCATCGGACTCGACGATCTCAATCCCGAGGGGCTCGAAAACACTCAGGAATGCAGCGCGATCTTTCGCCCAACGCTCTTCCTGAAACGCCGACCAACTAATGGCAATTTTTTGTGCCACGGCCGGCGGTGTTGTCATTGCCGTCAATGCCGCCGCAGCGGCGAGACCTAGAAGGCCTTTCTTAAACAAGTTCATAGTCTTCCTCCCACTTTTGTGTGGTTTGATGTTGTGTCGGACCGTTTCCGGCCCACTCCCTACAGGTTGAACTGATTTCAGCCGACCTGCCTTTCATCACCGTCAACCGGACCATTCGTGTCCGCCAGACGGAGATATCCCAAACTGGATTTTATAATTGGCACCTTGGCAACAATTTCAGGGCCGCGTAACAAAGCGAACCCGGCAACCAAAATATCGACAACAACCAGTTGCATTAACCGCGAGACAGCCGGTGTGTAAATATCGTTATCTTCTTCAACGCCGGTAAATATTGCCAGCTGACATCTGTCCGATAAAGGCGACGGGTTGGCGGTCACGGCAATTACTTCTGCACCTTGCGACGCCGCCAAGTTTGCCACGTGAATTAAATCTCGGGTCCGGCCAGTGTGGGAAAACGCGACAACTGCGTCGCCCGGTTTCAACCCTGCCGCTGATACAATTTGCTGATGAGCGTCGGTGTAGGCGACGCAAGAAATTCCAAAACGAAAAAATTTATCCTGGGCATCCATCGCCACCAAACCAGAGGCCCCGGCGCCATAAAACTCAATCCGATTAGCCGCCGAAAGAATGGAAACAGTTTTCGAAATAGACGGGCTGTCGATTTTATCCGTGAGACGACTGATGCAATCCTTCGAGTAGTCGCAAATCCGCGATATCACTTTGTCGGTATCATCGCCCAGCTGAACCTGTTGATGAACATAGCGGCGATCCCAACCAACGGATTTGGCCAGATCAACCTTAAACGACTGAAATCCTTGGCAACCGACACTGCGGCAAAACCTCAAAACCGTCGGTTCACTGACTTTTGCCGCCAGCGCAACTTCGGTAATTGTCTGGTGGATAACGCCCCCCGGATCGGCCAATACAACTTCAGCGACCTTGCGTTCGGAGGGGGCAAGGTCGTCAACGGACACCGCAATGCGATGAACAAGTTGATCAGGGGCAATTTCATGCCGCGACATCAATAAAGGTCCGATTCCGTAGCAAAATTACATAACAAAGGCTAGATTTCCGGTAATTACCGGAGCCAACATCAATTTTATGTAAATAAACTACAAAACCTCGACCAATGAGTCAAACTATCGCTTCGGCTAGCTGTGCAAAAAATGGCATTATTGACGCTTAATTTTGGCAGAAATC
Source organism: Alphaproteobacteria bacterium (assembly GCA_021774575.1). Lineage (GTDB taxonomy): Bacteria > Pseudomonadota > Alphaproteobacteria > UBA6615 > UBA6615 > JAJFIX01. The sequence goes on from JAJFIX010000045.1 coordinate 175,843, forward strand.
TTGGGCCGGTTCGGTCATCGGTGATCGCTAAAAACGTGCACCAGCGGATTTACCCCATTTTCCGGGCGTTGCAAAATTGCGAAAACCCTGGCGGGGAGCTCAACCCAATCGCTGAGTTCACCGCCGGGCCAGCGGACCCGCACCTCGACCGACGCGTCGGCTCCCAGGCCGAAATGGGTCCAGCCGGTTTGTCCGCCCGCATGACCGCCGCCGATCGTGATGTCTTTGCCAATAAACGGGTCCGGATCGCTCGTCTGCCGAAGGTCGATTCTCGCCCCTATTGCGGCGCTATTCCCTCCAGTCTGGGAAATACGAACCTGCAGCCAGTTTGGCGTATCCGCCGATTCACCCACAGGATCATCTACCGAATCAAAAGACGCATTGCGCCAAATTTGGGCTGGCGAACCCTGGTTTACGACAATGAGGTCCAATGCGCCGTCATGATTAAAATCAACAAGTGCAGCGCCGCGTCCCCGCGCAACACTGGCAATGCCCGCGCCAACCGCTCCATCGCGAAACGTGCCGTCGGCTTGACCCAGAAAAAGATTATTCGGATCGTCGACAGCAAATCCCGCCATTGAGGAGACGTTCCCCTTGGCAATAAATAGGTCAATTATCCCGTCATTATCGACATCTTCAAACTGAGCATGCCAACCGGTCGACAGCTCAGCCCCGGCAGCGCCGTTCGGCTGATGCGCGGTGACACCGCGATTCAGCGCGATATCGCTGTAATGCGGGCGCAAGGCATCCGGATCAGACAGAATATCATGATCCAAAGTCCGAAGTTTATTATCCCCCATAGAGGTCAGGAAATATTCGGGATATCCATCCATATTGAGATCGTGGGCGGCGATCCCCATGCCCCATATTTTTAGACTCTGCCACCCATCTTGCGCGCCATATGGGGCGACCCCGTCGTCGCCATTCATACGCCAAAGCTGCTCGGAACCGCCTCGATAATATTGGCGATCATTGCTGACCCGAAGATCCGCAGCCCCTTGGCCCCGCCAGCGCGTAAACAACATTGAAAGAGCACAATGGCTGGGCGCCATAATTTGCGGTGCGACGTAGCCAACTTCGGCTTTAGGGCGGTATAGAAAATTGTCGGCACAGGTGCCAAAAGGCGCCCCCAGTGCCGTTTGGTCGATATAGTTTCCGATGGCTAGGGTTGGCCAGCGCGCGCCCTCTTCCCAGGTAGCGGCAAATGCCGTGGTCCATTGATCGCCCCCGTCAAACCCCCAAGCGGCATTAGCTTCGAAAAACCGGCAATCGCCCAACCCCCGAAATAGCAAATTTCGACCTGCCCTCAGGACGGCCAAATCCGTAATGCCGTCGCCGTCGATATCGAGCGGATAGGCGCCAGTCACGCCCCGCAGCGCCATTTCGGTCGATACCGCCTGGCGAAATTTAAGCGGGCCACCCAATATGCTCTGGTTGCGGAAGAGGCCGGATTTATTTTCTCCTCCAGCCAAAAACAGATCCGCCAACTCATCGCCATCGCAATCAAATGCCGCGACACCACCGCCAACGAAATATTGAAACCCACCGCCATAGGTATGGCGTATGCCAGCGTTTTCAGTTTCCTCGACAAATACCAGATTGCCCGCGTGGCCAACCAAAGGCAGTAGCATGTACAACCCAAAAACCAGGGTCGCGACCACCTTTGCGGCTACATTAGCTTGGCTTTCTATGACCATGCCAGCCAGCTTAAACCGCCCGCCCGGTTAGACAAATCGATTGATGATATTTTCCAGCATTTCTTGGCGACCCGATTGTGGCATCGGCTCACGCGACGTGGCCGCATGGCTGGCGAGGCCTTCAAGATCAATTTGGCCGCCAAGAATATCGCGCCCCAGTTTGCCGTCCCATCCGGCATATCGGTCGGCGACAAAACGATCCAAGGTACCATCTTCGATGATCGCCGCTGCGGCTTTCAGCCCCCTTGCCGCCGCATCCATACCGCCGATATGGGCATGAAATAGATCGTCGGGCTCAAAGGACATACGACGAAGTTTTGCATCAAAATTAAGTCCCCCGGTGCCCAATCCACCGGACTTCAAAATGGAATAGAAAACCAGCGCGAGTTCGGGAACTGAATTTGGAAATTGGTCGGTATCCCAGCCAAGTTGCGGATCACCCCGGTTCATATCGAGGGAGCCAAGCATATTATTGGCCGCCGCATAAGCAACCTCATGCTCGAAACTATGCCCGGCCAGGGTCGCATGATTTGCTTCGAGGTTGAGCTTGATCTCATTTTCCAAACCGTATTTCTGCAGAAATGCATGAACCGAGGCGCTGTCGAAATCATACTGATGCTTGGTCGGTTCCTGTGGTTTCGGTTCAATCAAAATGGCGCCTTCAAAGCCGATTTTATGTTTATGCTCTACGGCCAAAGACATAAACCGGCCCAGCTGATCTTGCTCGCGCGCCAAATCGGTGTTGAGTAAAGTCTCGTAACCCTCGCGCCCGCCCCAAAGAACATAGTTTTCACCGCCAAGCCTCTGGGTGACGCCCATCACCTTGGCGACCTGGGCGGCCGCATAGGAAAAAATCTCCGGGTCGGGATTGGTTGCGGCCCCGGCAAGATAGCGCCGATGGCTGAAAAGGTTGGCCGTTCCCCAGAGCAATTTTACACCAGTACGCGCCATATGGGCCTGAACAGCCTCGGCGATGTGATCGAGGTTATCGTTGCTTTCGCTGATTGATGCGCCTTCGGGCGCGATATCGCGATCATGAAAACAAAAATACGGCGCCCCGAGTTTCTCGAAAAACTCAAACGCCACGTCGAGTTTTTGTCGCGATTGGGTCAACGGATCGCCGGGCCCAAACCAGGGGCGCTCAAAAGTCGATCCGCCAAATGGATCGTTCCCCTGCCAGCAAAAACTATGCCAATAGCAGACGGCGAAACGCAGGTGATCTTCCATCGTTTTACCGGCAACGATTTCGGTTTTATCGTAGTGGCGAAACGCCAATGGATTGTCGGAATTGGGTCCTTCGAATTCGATTCGAGCGATATCGGGGAAAAAAGGCGCCATCGGTCTTGCTCCTAAAAAGGGGTCAGCGTTTAGCTGTCTTTAAACAGGTCCTTCACCGCGGGATAGAGTTTTTTCCACCTTGCATATCGCGAAGCCAGTTGGTCCGACAAGTTCGGGTCGGGCTCGATTATATGAGCGACCGGTGGCTGCGTCGCGACGTCACCTTGTGTTTCATTCGTGACGCAAAGCCTTGCCAATCGCGCGGCACCAAATGCCGGTCCGACTTCTCCACCGTCGTGGTAGGTCAGCTTCCGACCCAGCGTAGCCGCCAGAATTTTTCCCCATCCGAGACTGCGCGACCCACCCCCAATGACCGAAACCTGATCAATGTTGGATCCAGCCTGGGTGAGAACTTCCTGGCCGTCGGCAAAGGCGAAGGCAACACCCTCCATGACCGATCGGGTCAAATCGGCCCGGCTGGTGCTTGGCACCAGGCCGAGGAATGCTCCTTTCGCATTCGGGTCATTATGGGGCGTGCGTTCGCCGGTGAGGTACGGCAGAAACAGAGGAATTTCACCCGCAAGCGGGCTATCACTCGCTTCAAACTCGTCAACCAGGGCGCTTTCACTCTCCACTCCGGTCGTCTCGGCCAACCAGGATAGGCACGAGGCCGCGCTGAGAATAACCGACATTTGATGCCAGGTGTCGGGCAGGCAATGGCAAAACGCATGAACGGCCCGATCTGGATTTGGCGAAAACCGATCGTTCGCCGCAAAATATACCCCCGACGTTCCCAGCGATAAAAAGGCCTGACCGGGAGTGACTGTACCGATACCGATAGCACCGGCGGCGTTATCACCGGCACCGCCGGCGACAAGCACGCCAGCAGGCAATCCCCAGGCAGTAGATATTTCAGCACGCAATTTCCCAGATACCTGACTGCCTTCAACCAGGCGCGGCATTGCCGAAAGGTCGAGGCCGGTTGCCGCCAGCATTTTTTTCGACCAACACCGCCCGGCGACATCCAGCCACAGGGTGCCCGAGGCATCGGACATTTCCGACACATGCTCACCGGTCAAACGCAGCCGCAGATAATCCTTTGGCAGCAAAACCTTTGCGACACGGCCAAAAATCTCGGGTTCGTTGTCATGAACCCAAATGAGTTTGGGCGCGGTAAATCCGGGCATCGCCATGTTACCGGTGATCGCCCTGCTGTCGGACTCACGGGATTCGAGGGTCATACATTGGTCATGTGAACGGCCATCGTTCCACAATATGCACGGCCGCAAAACGGTGTCGGTGTTATCGAGAAGTGTAGCCCCATGCATTTGACCCGACAGGCCGATAGCGCGCACCGCCCCCATTTCCGACGGATGCTCTGCGCGCAAAATCCCCATGGCGATATCCGTCGCCACCCACCAGCTTTCCGGATCCTGTTCGGACCAGAGCGGTCGGGGAAACGAAACCTCGAGCGGCGCGCTCGCCTGGCCAATGGTCGTTTGCCGGTCATCGACTAGCACGGCTTTGACCCCGGAGGTTCCCAAATCAATACCGATATACATCGTGCTACTCCCTCCCCCGCAAGTTTGGGTATTCGCCCGTGGGGGTGGCGAATTCATCGGCTACGCCTTGCAAGGCGGCGATCCGCCGACGCGTCGCATCAACGACCGCCGCACCGTCTAGGACGGTCAATCGAAGCTCATAGCGAGCCGCCTGCCCATGATCGAGGGTGACAAGTTCACCCCGGTCTTGGCCAAATTTTCGTCCCGGCAGGTGATTTGTCGCCGGCTCTATGGCCAAGGCATATAGGCCGGCTTGAAAGGCTTGCCACTGCAGATGGACCGGGAGTTGGCGTTGATCATATTCGAGCAAGACACCGAATGGGCCGCCACCGGAAAAATTCGGATTAATGAGTGCGGTCGGTACAATTCCGTCGCTGTCGGCAATAACCTCGTGCTGCCATACTTGCTCGGCAAAATCTTCTTGGGGGCCGACTTGCCGGCGCCACCCGACACCCTGGGCATCGAGATCATGATTGGCTGCGATCACGGATCTGACCGGCGCCAAAACTTCGGTTTCAGCGTCAAGCAAAGGAAAACCAAAATTCACGTGATAGAGCATCATGTGAACGGTCGGCCGAAACCCTCTATTTTCGACACGGTCCTTGATGGTTATCGTCTCACCGCCGAGATCGGCCTCAATGCGCCTGACCAGGCCAAGATGCTCCCCATGGATCATCGCCTGGGTAACCTCGCCTTCGGCCCAAATCACAGCTTCGTCGCCTTGCCAGGAAGTGCCGTAGCCGATCAACCGGGCCGGTGCATTGGCGATCCGGCCATGCAGCGGGTAATCCAGTTCGCTAAACCTGGGATAGGAAAAATTACTGGCGTCACCCCGTTCGGGCCCGAGAATATGCTCTAGCCCGCAGCTGGAAACTAGCCCGGTAAACCCGCGTAAAAAGCCAAACCCGGCATCACCCTCAGGGGTTATCAGCCCCGGATGCCGCACACCGGGCGCACCGTGCCAACCAAAGGGCGTGCCACGATATTCACCCGATAGGAGGTCGAAACCTCGATCAACGGCAATCTGAAAAGAAAGGCCAGCGCCGGTGCGCGCCTGAAGAACCCGCACCCCCCGGCCGGGCCCATCGGCCAGGGTGACGAGTTCTACACCCGCCAGCTTATCGCGCGAGCCCGAAAACGCCTCGACCTCACGTCGCGTTAGATTGCGGCCAAAAAGGTGCACCATTTGGTTCAGACCGTTTCCCAGGCCTCGCTTTGGGCAGAATTAAAAATAGCGTCGAGGACTGCCATATTGGCGACGCTGTCTTCTAAGCTGGTTACCGGCTGGCGCTCCCCACGAACCGCTTTGGAAAACTCCTCGGCTTCGATTGTGTACTGATCAAAGATCGGGAAGGTTTCGGTTTTTGACGACAAATTGCCGAGCTCGGACCCATCGTCGATCAAGATTGTATTGGGCCGATCGACAAAACTATTGCAAGCCACCGTCAATTCAATGCGACCCTTGGTACCGAGTATCGTCGCCCGCTGATGATCGGCCAGTTGGGTTGAGGTGATGAACCCGGCTTGCACACCGTTGCCAAAATCCATCATCACGCTTTCCAGCCGATCAGTGCCAAACTTGGGATCGCGGTCCATCAAGGAAACCACGCGTTTGGGCTCGGCCCCGAGAATGAAACGGGCCGTGGTGACGGGATAACAGCCAATGTCATAGAGCGCGCCACCGCCGATATCGGCCATATTGCGGACATTTTCCGGGTCGTCGTTGAAGTAGGTGAAATACCAGTGAAAGGCCTTTACCTCACCAATTGCGCCGCTTTGCACGAGCTCGCGGGCGCGCAGCCACTGGGGGTTTGAGTGAACCATGAAGGCTTCTTGAATAATTTTTCCGGTCTCATCGCGCACAGCGATCAGTGTTTTTGCCTCGTCGGCAGTCAGGGCAAGAGGTTTCTCACAAAGCACATGCTTGCCGGCCCGGGCCGCCTGTGCCGCCATCGAAACATGCAGGTGATTGGGTAACGGAACATAAACCGCCTCGATCTCCGGATCAGCCAACAGATCCTCGTAGGCGCCATATATTTTCTCCACGCCAAACTTCTCGGCCGTCCCTTTTGCCTTTTCGGGGTTGCGCGATGCCAATGCGATTACGTTACATAAATCGCTCTTCATCATTCCTGGAATGACATGGGCGCGTGCAATATGCGCGTCGCCGACCCATCCCCATTTCACTGGCTCCATCGTTCGATGCCCCTTCTATTTTTGTTTGTCATGACCACGTCAAAGCAATAGCCGAAATCATAAGGTGAAGCTATTGTCTTGACTCCATGGTCAACATTCAACCTGACTACGAAATCAAAAACACCCTATGCGCATGCGATTTTACCCCTTCCGGAGTTCTAATTATGAGTGACAACCCTGTTATTTCTGCCCTTGGGCGTAAACTCCGTCTCGGAGTTATTGGTGGGGGGCCGGGTTCGTTCATCGGCGCAATGCATCGGGCGGCGGCCCGTTTGGACGATCGCTACGAACTCGTCGCCGGGGTTCTCTCTTCCAACCCGGACCGGTCAAAAACCTTTGGGGCCGATATCGGCATCTCTGCTGATCGGGCGTATGGATCCGCCGGGGAAATGCTGTCGTCCGAGGCCGGACGCGAGGGCGGGATCGATGTCTGTGCGATCATGACACCCAACGACTCCCATTTCGAATATTGTTCCTTGGCGCTGGATGCCGGATTTGACGTGATTTGCGATAAGCCGATGACCAACACGTTGGATGAGGCGATTGCCCTCCACAAAAAAGTAGTGAAGTCGGACCGCATTTTTTGCCTGACCCATAATTATACCGGATATCCAATGGTCCGCCAGGCGCGAGCTATGGTGGCCGATGGGCAACTCGGCGACATCCGAATGATACAGGTTGAATATGTCCAAGGCGGCAATGCCGCCGATGACGCGGTGCAAGCCAATGAAGACGGCAGTCTCTCCTGGCGCCTCGATCCCGAGCGCGGCGGGCCATCGCTTGTGCTCGGTGACATCGGCACCCATGCTCATAATTTGGCTTGCTTCATTTCCGGGCTGGAGCTCACGCAAATTGCCGCACAGGTCGGCACCGTCGTGCCAGACCGCAAAGTTCATGATGTGGCGGGCGCCCTGCTGCGCTTCGACAATGGGGCGGTTGGCAATTTATGGGCGACGCAGGCGGCCGCCGGGGTGGAAAACTGCCTGCGAATTCGCATCTCGGGCTCGCTTGGAACCATTGAATGGTGGCAGGAAACACCGGCCCAAATGGCCTTCCGCCCCTTGGATGGCCCTGCCCAGATGCGCACCAATAATGGGCCAGGCACCCTTCCCGCCGCAGCCCGCGCCTGCCGTATCGTTAGTGGTCACCCTGAGGGATTTCACGAGGGTTTTGCCAATATTTATTCCGACGCCGCCGAGGCGGTGTCCGCCCGCATAGCAGGAACAAAGGCCGACCCGTTGGCTCTCGATTTTCCAAATTCGGCGGATGGTGCCCGGGGCGTCGCCTTTGCCCATGCGGCGGTGACATCCAGCAAAGATAACAGCGCCTGGACCGATTGCCGGATCGAACTGTAGGGAGCTAAATGGTGATGTTGGAAAACAAGGATATAGCCGGCGGTATTAAAACACCCAGGCTTCGCGCCCCGGCGGGAACGTGCGATTGCCATATGCACATTATTTATCCCGAACAGCGCTTCGCTTTTACTAAGGGTAATGAAGGAATTTTCTCGGAGCATCCCCTTGAAGCCTATCGGGCGGTGGCAAAAACCCTCGGCATCGACCGGTGCATTGTCGCTCAAACGCCGCCCTACGGGTTAGACAACTCCAATACCATGGCGGCGGTCAAGGAAATCGGTTTACCCGCCCGTGCAACCGTAGCGGTCGGACCCGATATTGAGGAGGCCGAGCTGGACGCGCTGGACAAGGCGGGCGCCCGTGGCGCCAATTTTTTCATGCTGCCCGGTGGCTGTCTCGATTGGGATGCCGTGCGACCGGTCGCGGAAAAGATAAAAGCATTTGGTTGGCACGTGCAAATCCAGCTCGATGGACGCGAGCTGGGTGACTATGAGCAAGCCCTGGCCAAGCTGGAAAATGAAATCGTCATTGACCATATTGGTAAATTCCTGGGTCCCGCCGACCTTGACCATGTAGGTTTTCAAGCCCTGCTGCGTCTTGTCGAGACCGGCAAGACATACGTCAAGTTATCAGCACCCAACGAATCCACGACCGATACGCCACCCTATATGAAAGATGCGGGGAAACGCGCGGCGGCGCTCATCGAGGCGGCGCCGGAGCGGATGCTATGGGCGTCGAACTGGCCCCATCTCGGTGACCCGGTCATGTCGGAAAAACCCGACACGGCGATGCTGCTCGACACGCTCCTTGCTTGGACGAATGACCAAGCAATCCGTGACATGATATTGGCCGACAATCCAGCGCGCCTTTACGGATTTGAGTGAGGCCCACGCAGATGAAAAATAAGCCCAACAGCGGAATGTATCGCAACCTCACTTCTTATGGGGATGACGAGTTTTCGGTGTTTTTGCGTAAAGCCTTCATCAAGGCGATGGGCTATACCGACGACGCTCTTGAACGTCCGATCATCGGCATCACCAACACCTATTCAGGTTACAACGCCTGCCATCGCAACGTTCCCGACCTGGTCGATGCGGTCAAACGGGGGGTGATGCTGGCTGGTGGGCTGCCGATCGATTTCCCGACGATCTCGATCCATGAGAGCTTTGCTCACCCGACATCGATGTTCCTGCGCAACTTGATGTCGATGGATGCTGAGGAAATGATCCGCGCCCAGCCAATGGATGCCGTGGTCTTGATCGGCGGTTGTGACAAGACGGTCCCGGCCCTGCTAATGGGCGCGGCCAGTACCAATATTCCGGCAATCCTAGAGGTAACCGGCCCAATGGCGACCGGCGATCATCGGGGCGAGCGGGTCGGCGCCTGTACTGATTGCCGTCGATTTTGGTCGGCCCATCGGGCCGGCGAAATCAGCGCCGATGAGATTGCCGATGTGGGCAGCGAGTTGGCGCCGAGTGCCGGCACATGCATGGTCATGGGAACCGCCAGCACCATGGCGTGTGTGAGTGAAGCGCTGGGCGTCATGCTGCCCAACGGCGCGGCGATCTCAGCGGTCGCCTCACGTCGGCTCCGCCACGCCGAAGAAACCGGAGCACGAGCTGTCTCGTTGGCAACCAATGAACAACCGATGACCCTGAGCAAATTTCTGACCGCCGAGGCATTTGAAAATGCCTTGCGCGTTTTGATGGCAATCGGTGGATCGACAAATGGATTGATCCATCTCGCCGCGATCGCCGGACGGGTTGGCCTGGAAATCGACCTCGACCTGGTCGACAAAATCGGGTCCGAGACACCGGTATTGTTGGACCTAAAACCGAGCGGCGATCATTATATGAGTGACTTCCACCAGGCTGGCGGCGTCATCCAATTAATGCGCGAAATCGCCGGAGACCTTCATCTAGAGGTTCCAACAATCGGCGGCCCGACATTGGGCGAGATACTGGACACGTCCCCACCATCCTGGCCCCAAAATGTCATCAGATCGACTACCAACCCGATCTATGACGGTGGCGCAATTGCTGTATTGAAAGGCAATCTAGCGCCGGGTGGCGCGGTCATTAAACAGTCGGCGGCCTCTCCCGAGCTCTTGACCCATACCGGGCGGGCGTTTGTTTTCTCCTCGGTGGAAGACCTCGCCGCCCGGATCGACGACCCATCTCAGGCCATACACCCCAGCGACATTTTGGTGCTGCAAAATGCCGGGCCTAAAGGAGCGCCGGGCATGCCCGAGGCTGGCGCCCTGCCCATTCCAAAATATCTTTCATCCCAGGGCGTCAGAGACATGGTGCGCATATCCGATGCCCGCATGTCGGGCACGGCATATGGCACCGTGGTCTTGCATGTCACCCCGGAAGCGGCCGAGGGCGGACCGCTGAGGTTGGTTAAAACCGGCGATGAGATTGCGCTGAATGTTCCCGAGCGGCGTCTTGACTTGTTGGTCGCGGGCGACGAATTAACAATTCGACAAGGCGCGCATGCCCGACCTAGACCGGCCCCCAAACGAGGGTTCGGTAAACTGCATCAAGACCATGTCTTGCAGGCTGATGAAGGATGTGATTTTGATTTTTTGGTGGGAGAAAAAGCATGAAGCATTTCATTTTGAGTATTTGTCTTCTGCTTATAGGAAGCGTGAGCCTCGTTCAGGCACAGACCCAGTCCGGCAGCCCCGATTATGACGCCATCCTCAGGCTCTACAATCAAGCTCTCGACGTTCACGATGACAAATGCGGTTATCGAATTGGCAATTCCGTTTGGGCAATTGGCGGCGGCAAGGACGAAGCCACCGGTGTCGTTGCCGGAGAATTTTTTGCTTTTGACGGGGGTCAAGAACTACGCCAGGGCTATCGCTTGACCACTGATGGCCAGGAATTGACCCTGCCCGGCCGGGCCCACGATCTCTTTTTGAGACGAAGCGATGGGACCGGTGCCTTAACATTTCGTGTCTGTAGTTTGAAAGCGGACGGAAGCCAAAACTGCACAATATTTGGCGACACATATCACATATGTTTTCTCTACGGATGACCGATATTCTTTGCCGTTCAATCCAGCCTTTTACCGGAATATGACGAATGCCCTTTGTGCTTGTTGCTGATGTTGGCGGAACAAATACCCGAATGGCTGTTGCCGATAGGTTGACCGGCGCCTACGGCCATGTTCACCGCTATCGCAATGCCGATTTTAAAAGTCTGGAAGACATCGTGCACGCCTATCGAGAAGCGTCCGATGCACCACCGGTTGAGGGGGCGGCATTTGCCGTGGCCGGCCCGGTGAATGGTCGACGGATGAAGTTAACCAACCTGCCCTGGGATATTGACGCAGATAGTTTGGCCCAATCGATCGGTGGAGTTCACACCTATCTGCTCAATGATTTTGAGGCTCTGGCTTTGGCCCTGCCTCACCTGCTCCCGGAACAAGCCGTTGCACTGACTGATATTGAACCCGACGAGCAAGCGCCGCGCATTGTTCTTGGGCCGGGAACAGGGCTCGGCGTTGCCACGTTGGTTCGAGACCAAAGAGATGGTTGGCTGGCGATACCCGGTGAAGGCGGTCATATCAGCCTGCCGATCATCGACGAGCGTGACTTTCGCCTGTACCAAATCATACTGAAGGATGTTCCCAGAGTTTCAGCGGAAAGAGTGCTATCTGGTGCGGGAATAATGCGTCTCTACAAAGCTATGGCCGACTTAAACGATTTGCCAATTCAACACACAACACCGGCCGAAATCACGTCAGCGGCGCGATCCGGCGGCGATCAGCTCGCTGCAGACACAATGCGGCAATTCGTAACTTGGTTCGCCCGGGTGGCGGCAAATATCTCACTCGTCAACATGCCCCGCGGCGGCGTTTATCTCGGCGGTGGCATATCATTGCAAATTCGGCCCTGGCTCGAAGACGGAACCTTTGTCGGTGCCTTTAGCGAAGTCGGGCGCATGTCGGCATTATTGCGAAAATTGCCAGTCTATTTAATCGATGCCAAAACACCGGCGCTGATCGGCGCCGCCACCTATGCCGGCGACCAATTGAAGCAGGAAAAAAGCAATGTCTAGTCGTATCGTACCAGTCCCCGAATGCGACCTGGTCATATTTGGCGGCACCGGCGACCTCTCTCGCCGCAAAATCCTGCCCGCACTTTTTGATCGGGTCATCGACGGCCAACTACCGGACACAAGCCGTATCATCGGCGTCTCGCGCACTAAAATGACAACCGGCGATTATCGCGCCTGGACCCAAGACGCCCTTGGCGACCATGAAACCGCTAAAAATTCAAGTTCACATTTCGAGGCATTTTGTGATCAAGCCCACTATGTCTGCCTGGACGTCGAGACCGGTCAGGGATGGGACGCACTCACGCAACTGCTGGCGAGTCACGAAGACCGAAAACGCATATTTTACCTCGCCGTTGGCCCGGAACTCTTCGGTGGTATATGTCGGGCGATCGACGCCCAGGGGCTTATTACCGAAAATACAAGACTGGTAATGGAAAAACCGATCGGCCGCGACCTTGCCTCGGCCCGCGCGCTCAATGATGAAGTCGCCGCTGCGTTTCAAGAAGATCAAATTTATCGGATTGATCATTATCTCGGGAAGGAAACCGTACAAAACCTGATGGTCTTGCGGTTTGCCAATATGCTGTTCGAGCCGATTTGGAATTCAGCTCATATCGACCATGTCCAGATCAGTGTCGCCGAGACCTTGGGCGTGGGAACCCGCGCCGGATATTACGACCGGTCGGGGGCGCTGCGCGACATGGTGCAGAACCATCTCTTGCAGCTTTTGTGCCTAGTCGCCATGGAACCCTCAATGTCGATGGATGCGACAGCCGTGCGCGATGAAAAGCTCAAAGTTCTCCGTGCCCTGCGTCCAGTCACTCGGGAAAGCGCCAGCAATCAGATCGTGCGCGGGCAATATTTGCGGGGCGCAAGCGCCGACGGCCCGGTTCCGGGATATTTGGATGAGTTGGGCAGCGCAGAAAGCAACACGGAGACCTTTGTTGCGTTGAAAGCCGAGATTGAAAATTGGCGATGGGCTGGGGTGCCGTTTTATTTGCGTACAGGAAAGCGCCTGGCCACCCGCGCTTCGGAAATTGTTGTTTCGTTTAAAGCCATTCCCCATTCCATTTTCGATGGTGGTGCCGGAACGGTGAGCGAGAATAAACTCATTTTGCGCCTTCAACCGGACGAAGGCGTCAAGCTAATGATCATGATCAAAGATCCGGGGCAGGGCGGGTTGCGGCTGCGCCGCGTTCCCCTCGACATGACTTTTGCCGAATCTTTCGACGTACGGGCGTCCGACGCCTATGAACGTCTATTGATGGATGTGGTGCGCGGCAATCAGACATTGTTTATGCGCCGAGACGAAGTTGAAGCGGCATGGCGCTGGATTGACCCAATATTGCAAGCCTGGGACGAAACCGAGGAACGCCCGAGCAGCTATACTGCCGGGACTTGGGGACCGACCGCGTCGGTTGCGCTGATCGAACGTGATGGCCGAACATGGCATGAGGAGTCCGGGGTTTGACCATAGCTGAGCCGGACGGACTTGCAGCCGACAGTTTCACCCAAACAGAATCCCGAGAGGAATTGGCCGACCGTCTCGCCCGCGCCGTGGCAACGGATATCAAAACCGATATTGATCAGCGTGGGTCGGCGTTGATTGCCCTTTCCGGCGGCACGACACCGAAACTTTTCTTGAAGCAATTGGCGTCAATGGACCTGGCTTGGGATCGGGTAACCGTGACCTTGGTCGATGAGCGCTGGGTTCCCGAAACAGACGACCGGTCAAATGCCCGGTTTATCAAAAGTGAATTGCTGCATGGCGCAGCGGCGAATGCAGCTTTCATTCCCCTCTATGTCAACGCCGCAACACCCGAAGAGGGATTAGCCAATAGCCTGAAAAACATTGCCGACCTTCATCAAGGCGGTTTTACCGCCGTTATTTTAGGAATGGGCGCGGACGGTCACACCGCTTCTTTTTTTCCCGGCGGCGACAATTTGATCGAGGCAATCGAACTAAACAGCAACAATTTGCTATACACGATGCGTGCTCCGGATGCCGGAGAACCGCGCTTAACCTTTTCCCTTTCCGCCCTGCTCGAAACCAAGGCTCTATACTTGCACATCGAAGGCGCGGAAAAATTGGCAGTCTTGAACCAAGCCCGCATGGCGGGACCCGCCGAAGAGTTTCCGATCCGCGCTGTCCTGCGCCAGGACCGTATCCCCACGCGTATATTTTGGTGCCCCTAGGGCAAAAGAAATGAGACCGACATGACGCTAAATAAAACCGTTGAGCAAGTTACCGACCGCATTCGAACCCGGTCGCGAGATCGGCGTTCCGAGTATCTCGAACGAGTAGAGGCTGCAATCAACGACGGCCCGAGGCGTGCAGAACTTTCCTGCAGCAATCTGGCCCATGCCTGCGCCGCGATGCCCGACAGCGACAAATCCGACCTGAAGGGTAATCAAGCCCCCAATCTGGCCATCATAACTGCCTATAATGATATGTTGTCGGCTCATCAGCCATTTGAAAGTTATCCGAGTAGGATCAGGGACGTCGCTCGCGCCACCGGTGGCACGGCCCAGGTTGCGTCCGGAGTGCCGGCAATGTGCGACGGCGTTACCCAGGGTCAACCGGGCATGGATCTATCGCTGTTTTCGCGCGATGTGATCGCCATGTCGACGGCGGTCGGCTTGTCGCACAATGTCTATGATGCGGCCCTCTATCTTGGCATTTGCGATAAAATCGTACCGGGGCTGATGATTGGCGCACTGACATTCGGCCATCTACCGGCGATCTTTGTGCCAGCAGGCCCAATGGTTTCGGGCTTGCCGAATGACGAAAAAAACATGGCCCGCCAGCTTTACGCGGAAGGCAAAATTGGGCGCGCCGAATTACTGGACGCCGAGAGCCAATCGTATCACGCACCGGGCACCTGCACATTTTATGGCACCGCCAATTCCAATCAAATGCTGATGGAAATTATGGGCCTGCACCTGCCCGGTGCTAGTTTTATCAATCCTAACACGCCGCTTCGCGACGCCTTGACGACGAGTGCCACCCGGCGCGCCCTCGCTATTACTGCCTTGGGTAATGAGTTCACGCCGATTGCAAAAATAGTCGACGAACGCGTTTTGGTGAACGGCATCGTCGGGCTGCATGCGACCGGCGGATCTACAAACCTGACATTGCATTTAGTCGCGATTGCCAGGGCTGCAGGTATCGAAATCAGTTGGGATGATTTTGCCGACCTTTCCGGAGTGGTGCCCTTATTGACCCGGATCTATCCAAATGGTCCTGCCGACGTTAACCGCTTTCAAGCTGCTGGTGGTATGAGTGTGCTAATCAGCGAATTACTTACCGACAGTCTGTTGCATGAAGACGTGCAAACTGTGTTCGGCCCAGGCCTGGCCGCCTATACAAAAGAGCCAAAACTCGATGACGCGGGCGACACCACTTGGTCACCGGGGCCGCAGAAAAGTCTGGACCCACAAATCATTGCCAGCGCTATGCTGCCCCATTCGCCCAATGGCGGCCTGCGCGTCCTGGATGGGAATCTCGGTCGGTCAGTGATCAAGGTTTCTGCTGTTAAACCGGAATTTCACCTAACCCAGGCCCCGGCGGTTATTTTTCATTCCCAAGAAGAATTTCAAAATGCCTTTGAGGCAGGTAAGCTCGACCGTGACTTCGTCGCCGTCATGCGCTTTCAAGGACCAAAAGCCTGCGGCATGCCAGAACTACATAAACTGACCCCCCCATTGGGGGTGCTGCAAGATAAAGGGTTCAAGGTTGCGCTGATCACCGACGGGCGGATGTCGGGTGCATCGGGAAAAATTCCAGCTGCTATTCACCTCACACCGGAAGCCGTTGACGGCGGACCGATTGCCAAATTGCGAGACGGGGATTTAATTCGCCTCGATGCAGACGCAGGAACTCTTGAAGTTCTCATTGAGGATAGTATATGGAATGAGCGCCAGCTGGCATCGGCCGATCTATCGGCGTCCCGTTCCGGAATCGGGCGCGAACTATTCTCCGTGTTTAGAGCCCAAGTTGGATCCGCCGAAACCGGCGCCTCCGTTTTTTAAGGATCACCAAATTGACCAGCTCCAAATTCGATAAGCTAGAAACCCTGCTTAATGCTGCTCCGGTGGTGCCGGTCATCGTCGTCGAAAATGCTTCGGACGCTGTCCCCCTTGCCCGTGCTTTGGTTGCTGGAGGATTACCGGCGATCGAAATCACATTGAGAACGCCGGCAGCCCTCGACGCGATTACCGCGGTTCGCAACGAAGTAGAGGGCGCCTATGTCGGGGCCGGAACGGTTCTGACGAGAGAACAGGTTTTATTGGTCGAACAGGCCGGGTGCGATTTTGCCGTTACCCCGGGCGTTTCCCCCGCTCTGCTCAGTTCAATCGATGACAGCAGCGTCCCCTACTTGCCCGGCTGCGCGACAGCGTCGGAAGCGATGAGCCTTACCGAGCGCGGATATCGGTATATAAAATTTTTCCCGGCAGCGGCGGCCGGTGGCATCGCCTATTTGAAATCCCTCTCCGGCCCGCTCCCTGGCATCAAATTTTGTCCAACCGGTGGCATCAGTCTGGCGAACGCCGTTGACTATTTGTCGCTGCCCAACGTCCAATGCGTGGGCGGATCATGGGTCGCCCCGCCTGCCTTAATCGGGTCTCAATCTTGGGCCGAAATCCAGAAATTGGCCGAAGAAGCGCGCGCGCTGAAATTCTAACCCAATAGCGGAAAATCCAAGGATGCCCGAAAAAACTTCAAATAATTCTGTTGGAAGGGGGGCCGGATTTGCGCTGCTGGCATTCGGCGCCTTTGCGACCCATGACGCCATCGTGAAAACTTTGGGCGAATCATATTCGGTATTTCAGATTATATTCTTTTCGATTTTGTTCGGCTTTGTGCCAGTCGTGCTTATGGTCATGGCGGATAAGTCGGAGGCAAATCTGCGCCCGCATAATCCGTTGATGGTCGCGGGTCGCGCCGCCACAATGTTGGTTTCGATGATATGTGCATTTTACGCGTTCACCGTACTGCCACTCGCAGAAACCTATGCGCTGCTGTTTGCGACGCCATTGTTGATTACAATTTTATCGGTACCTCTGCTCGGTGAAGAGGTGCGGTTGCGCCGTTGGATCGCTGTCATAATCGGTTTAATCGGCGTGGCGATTGTGCTGCGCCCCGGCGTCACGCCGATCAGCCTGGGCCATATCGCCGCGCTGGCGGCGGCGATATCGAGTGCTCTATCCTCGATTATCGTGCGGCGAATTGGGTCATCGGAGCGCAGCGCGGTGCTGATCCTGTATCCGATGCTGGCCAATATGCTGATTATGGCGATGATCCTCCCCTGGACTTATCGACCCATGCCCGTGACCGATCTCGGCCTCACAGCATCAATTGGTATTTTGATGGCCGTCGCCCAGTTTTTGGTCATCGCCGCCTATCGGCGCGCGCCCGCTGCCGTCGTCGCACCGTTTCAATATTCACAAATCGTTTGGGCCATTCCCTTTGGCATCATTCTGTTCGGCGACACACCCGACATCTGGGTCGGCGTGGGTGCCCTAACCATTGTTGCCAGTGGTCTGTTCGTTGTCTGGCGCGAAACCCGCCACGGCGTTTCGGAAACGAGCCCGGTCCTTAGTCGTCAAAATTACCGGCCCGACACCGGCCCGGTTCCACGATTCAGGCGCAATACCAAACGGCACTAAGGACGGTAATTATTCTTCGGCACCAAGTATGTTTTGGTCGAGATCAATTATCGCTCCGGTCATGATGCCCGATTGCGGACTAAGCAAAAAGAGAGAGAGGGAAGCGGCATCAGAGGGTTTGACCAACCGGCCGAAAGGCTGCTCGTCCTCCGCCAGCTCAAGCCAATTCTCCGGCTGCCCCATCGCGAGCTGAACTTTATGTTCGTTTGGCGTGTCGGTCCATCCGAGATTAATCCCATTTACCCGTATTCGATCTTGACGCAAGGAGTGTGCCGTATTGCGCGTTAACGTCATTAGCGCACCCTTCGATGTACTGTAGGCGGTGAGGAAATCGGGACCACATACTGCCGATACCGAAAGTATATTGACGATACTGCCCTCAATTTTCTCGCGCTTCATCAATCGTTGAGCGTCCTGAGTAATGATAAAAGGCGCGCGCACATTAACCGCGAAAATGAAGTCCCACAGCTCAACGCTGGTGTCGTCGATCGTGCCCCGGTTGGTCGCACCGGCGGCGTTTACCACCCCGTCGAGCCGACCAAACTCTCGGTCGGCCGCAGCGACAAGCCCCCGGCACGCATCGGCGGAGGAGAGGTCGGCGGCAACCAAATGCGTTGGGCAACCGGCGTCACTTAACTCTCTCGCGACCTGCCCGCCACGCTCGCTATTTCGTCCGCCAATGATCAACCCCTGCGCTCCAGCCCGGGCGCAGGCGCGGGCTACAGCCTCGCCAACCCCCTGGGTTCCGCCGGTTATCAATATAACTTTACCGTTCAAGTCTCGCTCGCTCATCAACTAGACCACCATCTTAAAAATTTTGGAGATGGGTTGATTTGCCACCTCAACCATCCGATAGGCAAGGCAAAACATTTTGCAGCGCTAGGATATGTTCTCACGCAGATGTATCGATATCGGCGTTCGCATTGGCGCCTTTGTCTGACCCAACCGGCCAAACTCAGCAAGACAGGCTTCCATTACGGCAACCGCTTGCCCATGCCGGTCTTGGTCTATCACCGCATCGATTTCGCCGTTTATCAGAAGATCTCGTCTTTCAGGTGTAAGTTCATGGGTAATGACAACCATGTCCGAGCGCCCCGCATAGGACAAAGCCTGGGCGAGTTGAACGCTGCCAAACGTCGTGTGGTAGATCCCCGTGATTTGCGGGTTTTTGTACAAAGCCTCTGCAACCAGAGATTTGATTTGATCTTTCTGATCGTGACTTTCAATCACCTCGACAATTCGGCAATTGTTGAACCGTGCCTGGGTGACAGCGCGAAACCCTTTTTCCCGCTCTTCTTGACCAAGCATCGAGAGCAAGCCGGCAACCAGCAGAACATCTCCACCGCTGGGGCCTAGAAACCGCCCCATCAACTCACCGGCGACGCGGCCCGCCGCCAAATCGTCCGCGCCGATATATTGCCAACGGCGACTGGCGGGCAAATCGGTATTGAGGGTTATGACCTTGGTTGTTTTTGCTGCCTCATTGATCGCGTCGACAATTTGCACTTGGTTCGGCGCGACGACGACGAGAAAGTCGGCATGCGCCGATGCCTCGCCAATAATCTCCACAAGGTCATTCGGCCGCCGGACATCGTAGAAATGAAAACCGCAGGCGACATTATGCAGACGGTAAACCTCATTGGCGTGCAAGAACGCTTTGTGCAGGTCGCTAAAATATGAGTTTTGCGCCGGGTCGGGCATCAAAATTTGAAGGCGCAATATTCGTGTCGGGCGTATCGCAAGCGCGCGATCCAGGTTTTGCCGCCTTGCTTCGGCTAGGACGCGCTGCTCCAACCCCGGCTCAACCCCGCCACGGCCATTAATCACCCGGTCGACGGTCTTGAGACTAACCCCAACCGCCTCGGCGACATCCGCCATTGTCGTTTTCACGTTCGCCACCCCCAAATTGACGGTATCCCGCCAAGAAAGTCGTTTATTAATCATATAGTCCGACGTAAGCTCCGCGCCAGTAGAACTCATACAGAATGGAATGAACCCGATGTTTTCCCGAATGGCCCGCTCATCATGACCGGCATCGCAATTTTTGGCGCGGGGCGTATCGCCAAGGTTCATGCGCAATCGGTAGCCGATATCGGCGCCAATTTGGTCGCTGTTTACGATATCGTACCCGAAGCGGCGCAAACCCTCGCGGCCCAATACGGCGCAAAGGCCGCCGGGTCGCCGAATGAGGCCATTAGCCATCCCGACGTCGACGCCGTGATCATCGCGGCGTCTTCGGATGTGCATGTCGAATTATGCCTCGAAGTCGTAAAGGCCGGCAAAAGGGTGATGTGCGAAAAACCGCTGGCACCAAGCTTGAAAGAAGCCCACGCCTGCGTGACCCAGCTGGGCGATAAAGCCGGTGACGTATTTTTGGCCTTCAACCGCCGTTTCGATCATGGCCATGCGCGGCTGGAATCCGGCGTTCGGTCGGGCGATATCGGCAATCTCGAACAGCTCATCATTACCAGCCGCGACCCCTATCCGCCGCCGATGGATTATATACCAAAGTCGGGCGGGCTGTTTCGCGATATGATGGTGCATGATTTTGATATGGCACGCTGGTTGCTTGCCGAAGAACCGATGCGGCTATTTGCGCAAGGGGCTTGTGTCGTTGACCCGCAAATCGGCAAGATGGGGGATATCGATAGTGCCGTCGTCACCATGTCGACACCAAGCGGCAAGCAGGCGGTGATCACCAACTCTCGCCGGGCGACATACGGATACGATCAGCGCATCGAAGCCTTTGGTTCCCGGGGCATGATCATTTCCGATAATCAGCCGGCGACTGGTGTCAAAACATTCACTGGAGCAGCATATGCTGCTTGCGAACCGATCCCGGAATTTTTCATGGATCGCTACGCCGCCAGCTACCGCAAAGAGATTGAGCGTTTCATCGACTGCGTTCGCTCAGGTCAAAACGCACCGGTATCAGCCCTGGATGGCCTGCACGCCGCCTATCTAGCCGAGGCCGCGATGGCGTCATTGAAGAGCGGGCAACCGGTCGAACTTGACGAGAACTGCGACGCTACATGGACGTAGATCAAAACGTAAAAAAAGTCGGTGTCGGTCTGATCGGCGCCGGTTGGATGGGCCAGGCCCATGCGACGGCTTTTCGAAATGCCGCCATGTTTTTTGGCGCGTCCGGGGTAAAAGCTGACCTTGTGACCGTTGCCGATATCAATATGGCCGCCGCACAAAAGCTGGCCGGAGATTTCCGATTTACCGATAGTGCAGACGACTGGCGCAAAGTAGTCAACGACCCCCGCGTTCAGCTGATCGATATCACGACGCCGAACCATGCCCATGCAGAAATTGCCATTGCCGCCGCAAAAGCGGGCAAGCATGTCTATTGCGAAAAACCGATGGCGCTGACCGTTGAGGATTCAGCCGCCATGGCCGATCAGGCCAAAGCCAGCGATGTGATCACTTTGGTCGGGTATAACTATTTAAAAAACCCAACCCAGGCCTATGCCAAATCCCTCATTGACGCTGGTGAACTGGGTGAGATCACCTCGTTTAGAGGCACCTTCGACCAGGACCTCATGGCGGACCCGACGGTGCCCCATAGTTGGCGACATATTAGAGCAGCGGCAGGTTCGGGCGCGCTCGGTGATCTCGCAACCCATACGTTGGCTTTTTCACAGTTCTTGGTCGGTGATATCGCCGAGACCTGCGGGCTGGCCGAGACCTTTATCAAACAGCGTTCGGATGAGAGAACGGGCACGCTTCGCGATGTCGAAAATGATGATGTGGTGCATTTCATCATGCGCTACGCCAATGGCGCGCTTGGGGAAATAGCCTCCAGCCGCATCGGAATGGGGCGCCGGCTCGGCCTGGGTTATGAGATACAGGGAACAAAGGGCGCGCTCTTTTTTACCCAGGAACGGATGAACGAGCTTCAGTTTTACGACACCGGCTTGGCCAACGGCGATCGTGGCTATCGAACGATTTATGCCGGACCCGGTCATGGCGCTTATGGAGCTTTCCATCCAATCCCCGGCATCGGGCTGGGCTATAACGACCAAAAAATTATCGAGGCCCAGGATATTTTAGTCGCCGTGTCGAGCGGGACGCCGGTGCAGCCGGATTTTGAATTCGGGCACAAGGTCAGTGTCGCCGTTGCGGCAGTGGAAAAATCCATCGCCGAGCATCGATGGGTCGAAATCGGTGAATTCAAGTAGTGGATCGATATGAAAGATCTTGACGTCATTACGATTGGCCGCTCTTCGGTCGATCTTTACGGAATGCAGGTCGGCGGCCGCCTGGAAGACATGAATTCCTTCCGGAAATATGTCGGCGGCTCACCAACCAATATTGCCGTCGGCGCCGCGCGGCTGGGATTGAAATCAGCCCTAATATCCCGGGTCGGCGACGAACATATGGGCCGCTTCATCCGCGAACAACTAGTTGCCGAAGGCGTCGACGTCGAAGGGCTGGTCACCGATACCGACCGGTTGACGGCTCTGGTCATTCTTGGCATTCGCGACCGCGAGCAATTTCCGTTGATATTTTACCGTGAAGACTGCGCCGATATGGCGCTATCGGAAGCTGACATCGACCCGGAATTTATTGCCAGGTCCGGGTGCATTACGGTGACCGGGACCCATCTCTCCAATCCAAAAACCGAAGCCGCGGTGCTGAAGGCTATTTCTCTGGCACGCTATAATGGCGCGCGCACGGCGTTGGACATTGACTATCGCCCGAACCTTTGGGGTTTGGCGGGACATCAGGATGGCGAAGAACGGTTCATCAAGTCCAATGACGTTACGAAAAAATTGCTCTCCACGCTGCACCTATTTGACCTCATCGTCGGGACAGAAGAGGAATTTCATATTGCCGGTGGCTCGACGAATACCCTGACTGCCCTGGCAAATGTCAGAGCAACAAGTGACGCTATCTTGGTTTGCAAGCGTGGCCCGATGGGCGCCTCCTTATTTGACGGCGAAATTCCCCCGTCCCTTGATGACGGGCAAACCGGTCCGGGATTTCCGATAGAAGTCTTTAATGTGCTGGGCGCCGGTGACGGCTTCATGGCGGGGCTATTGCTCGGTTGGTTGCGCGACGAAACTTGGGACAAAGCGCTCACCTACGCAAATGCTTGTGGCGCACTGGCCGTCTCGCGCCACGGCTGTGCACCGGCCTATCCGAGCTGGGACGAGCTGGACTGGTTTCTGGAAAAAGGATCGGGCCACCGGGCATTGCGTGAAGATGCCGCCCTTGAGCATGTTCACTGGGCGACCAATCGAAAACAGAGTTGGCCCGAACTCAAAGTATTCGCCTTCGATCATCGCGCTCAATTGGAAGACATGGCCGACGCGGCCGGGGCTGATCACGGGCGAATAGACGACTTCAAATCCCTTTGCCTGCGCGCCACCCTGTCTGTCGCTGGTGACAACGATGGATATGGAATTCTCTGCGACGGACGCCTTGGCAGTGACGCTCTCTTCAAGGCGGCTGGATCCGGCTTGTGGATTGGCCGCCCCGTCGAAACGCCGGGCTCACGGCCTTTGACGTTGGAAATTGGGCCTGACTATGGATCGGATTTGGCCGAATGGCCCGGCGAACATGTGGTCAAAGTACTATGCTTTTACCACCCGGACGACGACGCCCAAATGCGGACGTCACAGGAAGAGACGATCATTCGATTGGCCGATGGGGCGCGTGCCAACGGCCTCGAATTTTTGCTCGAAATCATTCCGTCAAAGGCGGGGGAGATCGAAGACGATACGACGGCGCGGGCCATTCAGCGATTTTACGATATTGGCATTCGGCCCGATTGGTGGAAACTTGAGCCGATGCTGTCAACCGCCGCCTGGACGCTAACTTGCGAGGCAATTTCGGCAAACGATCCCTGGTGCCGGGGCATTGTGGTGCTTGGCCTCGACAAGCCCGAAGCCGAACTCGCCGCGAGCTTTGCCGTTGCGGCCCAGTATGAACAGGTCAAAGGCTTTGCTGTCGGTCGCACAATTTTCGGCGATGTCGCGCGGCGCTGGTTTAAGGGTGAACTGGATGACGACGCAGCGATTGGCGAAATGAGCACACGGTTTCGACGTCTCTGTGACATCTGGTCGACGGCGCGAACCGGCACACGAACCGGAAATGGAGGACAATCATGACCACGGTCCGACTGACGGCATCCCAAGCCCTGGTACGATTTCTGTTGGCCCAGGAATGCGCGCCCGGCGTGCCGTTCATTGCCGGTGTGTGGGCCATATTCGGCCATGGTAACGTCGCGGGCCTCGGCGAGGCCCTTTATGGCGTGCGCGATGACCTGCCGACTTGGCGTGGTCATAATGAGCAGGGTATGGCCCTCGCGGCGATCGCCTATACCAAGGCAAGCGACCGGAAACGCGCGATGGCGGTGACGACATCAATCGGACCGGGGGCGACCAACATGGTCACAGCCGCAGCCTTGGCCCATGTAAATCGGCTGCCGGTCTTGTTGTTGCCGGGCGACGTATTTGCCAGCCGCGCACCCGACCCTGTCCTGCAACAGATTGAAGATTTCGGCGATGGCACGGTCAGCGCCAATGATTGTTTCAAGCCGGTCAGCCGTTATTTCGACCGGATTACACGGCCCGAGCAACTTTTAACGGCTCTGCCGAGAGCGATTTCGGTTCTGACCGACCCGGCTGAATGCGGACCGGTAACCCTTGCATTGTGCCAGGACGTGCAGGCCGAGGCCTTCGACTGGCCGGAAACCTTTTTTGCCAAACGCCTGATCACAACTCGCCGTCCGCGCCCCGATAGTGAAGAATTGCTGGCGGCCGAAACGCTTATACGCCAAGCCGAGAAACCACTGATTATCGCCGGTGGCGGCGTCCATTATTCCGACGCGGCGACGGCGCTC
The DNA here is from genome assembly GCA_021774575.1 of Alphaproteobacteria bacterium. Classification (GTDB taxonomy): domain Bacteria; phylum Pseudomonadota; class Alphaproteobacteria; order UBA6615; family UBA6615; genus JAJFIX01. The sequence continues at coordinate 200,521 of JAJFIX010000045.1, forward strand.
CGCCAGTTCGTCGAAGATCACAATATTCCGATTTGCGAAACCCAGGCTGGAAAGTCCGCCCTCGCCTGGGATCATCCGCTCAATCTTGGGGCAATTGGCGTGACCGGTTCATCGGCCGCCAACGCGGCTGCCAAAGAGGCCGACCTTATCATTGCCGTTGGCACGCGACTACAGGATTTCACCACCGGATCGTGGAGTCTTTTTGGCCATGCTGAACGTCGTATCTTGCAGATAAACATTACCAATTTCGACAGCGGCAAACATTTGGCCCAACCCCTAGTTTGCGACGCACAAATTGGTTTGCGGGAGCTAAGCACCAAGCTTGCCGACTGGCGTCGAGCCGATATCGACCCCGGCCTGAAAGCCAATTGGATCGCCGCACTCGACGCGGCAACCGCTGCCCCGCGCGCTGGCGACGCCAATTCATTGCCGACCGACGCCCAAGTGATCGGTGCGGTGCAACGCGGCCTGGATGACGATGGCGTCATCGTCTGCGCCGCCGGCGGCTTACCCGGCGAGCTGCATAAATTATGGAAGGCCGCGACCCCCAATAGTTACCATGTCGAATATGGCTATTCGTGTATGGGCTACGAGATTGCCGGCGGCTTGGGCGTGAAGATGGCGCTGCCGGACCGAGAGGTCGCGGTCATCGTCGGCGACGGCAGTTATATGATGATGAATTCCGAGCTGGCGACTTCTGTCATGCTGGGCCAGAAAATTATTGTCGTGCTGCTCGATAACCGTGGTTACGCCTGCATCAACCGGTTGCAAATGGCGACCGGTGGCGCGAATTTCAATAACCTGCTCGACGATGCCCAGCACGCGATACCATCTCATATCGACTTTGCCGCACATGCGGGTGCCTTGGGGGCAACTTCAGAAAAAGTCGGGTCGGTGGCGGAACTCGAGGACGCAATGGGCCGGGCGAGCTCAAGCACGGGATCATATTGCATTGTCATCGACACCGATCCACTATCGAGCACCCAGGAAGGTGGCCATTGGTGGGACGTCGCGGTGCCCGAGATTTCCCAACGCGACCAGGTGAAAATCGCATATGAAGATTATATAAAGGCGCGCCGAAACCAACGCCTGGGGGACTAATCAAGATGATTTATTACGGCACCAATCCCATCGCCTGGTCGAATGACGACGACCGGACCCTGGGGGGTGATATCAGCCTCGAGACATGCCTGGATCAAGCCGGTGAAATTGGTTTCGACGGTATCGAGATGGGCCATAAGCTACCCACGCAAGTCAGAGATCTACAGGCTGTACTGAACCCGCGCGGCCTCAAATTGGTTTCGGGCTGGCATTCCCTGATGTTGCTGGAGCGCGATGTCGAAGCCGAAAAAATGGCAATACAGCCGCACCTAGATCTGTTGAAGGCGATGGGCTGTGCCGTCTGCATCGTCTGCGATACCTCCCATGGAATTCATGGCGACATCGATCGACCGCTGTCAGAGCGACCAGTACTGGAGCAGGGTAAGTGGCAAAAATTTGGGACCGATGTCGAAGCCATCGCGCAGTTCTGCGCCACCCAGGATATCGAACTCGTTTACCATCATCACATGGGAACGATCGTGCAAACCGGCGAGGAGGTTGACGCATTGATCAATGCGACGGGCCCGGCGACCAAGTTATTATTCGATACGGGCCATGCCTATTTCGCCGGGATAGACCCGCTCGCCTTTGCCAAAACCCACATGGCGCGCATACGCCACATCCATACTAAAAATATTCGTCACGACATCATGGAATTGGCCCTTGCCGAAGGATTGAGCTTCATTGATGCAGTCCGGCAAGGCGTTTTCACGGTTCCCGGCGACCCGGAAGGCGCAATAGATTTCGAGCCCATTTTGCAGGTCGCCGCGCAAAATGGCTACCAAGGTTGGCTTGTTGTGGAAGCAGAGCAGGATCCTGAAATCCGTGATCCCCTCACTTATCAATCAATGGGCCACGCGGCATTGCGCCAAATCGCCCAAAATGTCGGACTGGATAAAAGGTCCGAGAAAGTGGCCGCGTCATGAGCGATCTATTGGTCAAACCCACTTTATTAGTCAAACCCAATGGGGTTTCAGGCAAAGTGCACGACATTACGCCCGAAAGCGCCAACTGGCGCTATGTCGGGTTTGGGCTATATAGGCTTGCCGAGAATGAAGAGGCGAGCGAGCAAACCGAGGACCGGGAAACCGTCCTGGTCATTGTCGAGGGCAAGGCCAAAATTGAGGTCGATGGCACAAATTTCGGGGTTCTGGGCGACCGTGCCAATGTCTTTGAAGGCAAAAAGCCGTGGTGCGTCTATGTCCCGAATGGTTCGAGTTGGCGCGCCAGCGCCACGACCAACTGCACCCTGGCGATTTGCACGGCCCCAGGGGTGGGCGGTCACCAACCACGGGTCATCGGACCCGACGATATCGTCCAGGAAACCCGCGGCAAGGGAGCCAATACCCGCCACATCAACTCGATTGCTATGGAGCATCAAGACTTTGCCGATAGTTTGCTAGTCACGGAAGTTTTCACCCCCCAAGGAAATTGGTCGTCCTACCCGCCACATCGCCACGACGAAGATGATTTCCCCAATGTGACCTATCTAGAAGAAACTTATTATCACCGGCTGAACCCGGAACAGGGATTTGGGTTCCAGCGGGTCTTTACCGAGGATGGCGAACTCGATGAAACCATGTCCGTCGGCAATGGAGACGTTGTTTTGGTGCCCAAAGGCCATCACCCCGCCGGGGCACCCTATGGCTATGACATGTACTATCTAAATGTGATGGCCGGTCCAATCCGCAAATGGCGTTTTCAAAACCACCCAGCGCATAATTGGATCGCGGAAAAAGATAAAGCCTGAGCTTGCGCCAAAATGATTCACATCCCAAAATGATTCACATCAATGAGTTGCGCATCCGGCGCGATAGGATGACCGACCATGAGCAATAGACTTTTACAGATGCAGGAAAAGCGGGTTCCCCGCTATACCAGCTATCCAACGGCGCCACATTTTCATACCGGCATAACCCCGGCCATATATGAGAACTGGCTGCAAAGCATTGATGCCGAAGACCATACGTCGCTCTATATCCACATACCTTATTGCCATGAGATGTGCTGGTATTGCGGGTGCCATACCAAAATCTCTAAACGCTATCAGCCCATCCAAAACTACGTGCAAACTTTACGGGCGGAAATCGCCCTGATCGCCAAATCGCTGAAGACAAAACCACTGCTCACCCACCTTCATTGGGGCGGTGGTACGCCAACAATTTTGTCTGCCACCGATTTCACCAATATCATGGAAGATTTGCGGGCTGTTTTCACCTTCACCCAAGACGCTGAAATTGCCGTCGAGATCGACCCCCGAACCTTAACGGCGGAAATGATCGGAGCCTTGAGCAAAACTGGTGTAACAAGGGCGAGTTTGGGCGTTCAAGATTGCAACCACCATGTTCAGGTTGCGATAAACCGTATTCAACCGTTTGAGCAAACAGCAGATGTTGTGACGTCGTTACGGGCGGCGGGAATTGGGAAAATAAATTTCGACCTCATATACGGCCTCCCCAGCCAGACGGTTGAAGACGTTGGCAGAACGGTTGAACTGGCAACCAGCCTGGCACCGGACCGGTTGGCGGTTTTCGGGTATGCCCATGTGCCCTGGATGAAGACCCATCAAAAATTGATCGACGAAGCCACCCTGCCAAGCGGGGAAGATCGGTTGCGACAAGCGACAGCGATTGCCGACGAATTGACTTCGCGCGGATACTGCCAAATCGGACTGGATCATTTTGCCCGGGAAGACGATACGCTCTCCAATGCCTTAAACACCGACAATCTAAGACGAAACTTTCAAGGCTACACGACCGACCAAGCCGCATATCTTATCGGTATCGGCGCCTCGGCAATTGGTTCAATGCAACAGGGATATGTGCAAAACAATCCCGATATCGGGACCTACACCGATAGTGTGATGGACGGCAAATTGCCGGTGGTTCGTGGCATTGAGCTGGCCGGAGAGGACCGGTTGCGTCGCCAAATCATCGAGACATTGATGTGTGACTTGGCTGTCGATCTCAAAGCTCTTTCTATCGAGTTCGGCATCGACGAAGGACATTTTTCCACTGAGTTAGCCGCGCTCGCGGAATACATCGACGGCGGTTTGGTTGAGGTCAAGAATGGCGTGATCGAAATTACCGAAACCGGCCGACCCTGGATGCGACTGGTCTGCGCCGTGTTTGATCAATATCTCGAAACCGGTCAGGCGCGTCATTCCGCAGCCGTCTAAAAAAAACTAACCCGTATCAAGACCCCAATATTAACAACACATATGCTATCGCGAGTACCAATTGCATGGCGGCAAACGGGACCGCCACCTTAACAAAGGCACCAAATGATAATGGCAATTTCGCCTTGTGGATGATCGCCACGGCAACCAAGGTCGAAGCAGACCCGATGGGCGTAATATTGCCGCCGAGATTGGCGCCGAAAATCACCGACCACCAATAAGGTGAACTGGCAGGCAAATCCATGCCGGCAAGAATTTTGGCCAGCACGGCAGCAAGGGGAATATTGTCGGTGACCGAACTAATCGTCGCCGATGCAAACAACAAGACCGCCGGTCCGACTTTATCGCCCATGGCGAGAACCGGTGCGAGCCCAACGCCAATAGCCGTTAGCACTGCGGCAAGTTCCATCATATTTATGATGATAAAAAGGCCGATAAAAAAGCCGAGTAAATCCCAGTCGACCGCCTCGTAAAAACGATCTGCCGTCGCTTTGTAGCGCAACAACATGACCACCGCGAAGGAAATGGCGATATAGCCGAGCCCCAGTTCGCGAACATATGGCAGGAAGGACGCGCTCGCCATCGCGATGATGAAAGCAAAGAGCATGGTCACACCGAACCAGAAAAACCCCGGCGATGAGATGCCGTCATTTTCATCAAACCCAGCAACCAGTTCCGCCGCCTCGGTTTTTTCCGCGTCATTTGCCAAGGGGCGAATTTTAAACAGGCGAGCACCCAGCCAAATTGTCGCCGCCGTCGCCACCACCACATAGGGGCTCGCATTGATAAAAAAGGTAGCAAACGAAATACCCGCAGCATTCCCAATGATGATATTGGGCACCGAGGAAATCAGCGTCAGTAGGCCACCGACATTGGTCAACAATGCTTCAACCAGTAGGAACCCTAGCAATTGGTTGGACCGTTTGAGCTTGGTCACCGAAACCATGGTCAGGGTCCCGATGATAATCATCGCCGTCACGTTATTTAATACAGCCGAAAACACCACGGTCATCAGCCCATAAAAGATCAGCAAACGCACCGGATCGCCGCGAGACATTTTCGTCAGCTTGATGGCAATCCAGGTAAACAGACCGGTTTTCGACATCACATCGACAAACACCGCCGACCCCAGAATGATCGCCACCACTTCCCAATCGACACCGGGCACATAAACCGGAAATCGCACCGGGTGGCCGAGTATTTCCACTGTCTCGGGATGGGCAAGGCCAAATACCGACGCGAGCAGTAAAACGATGACCCCATAAAAACCGACAATAACTGACTTTTTGGCATGCAATTTCTCTTCGAGCGCCAAAGACAAAATGAGCGCCGCCAGTAAAATGGCGAAAATAATCGTGACGGGGACGGGTACATGGTGCATGGCTAAAGCATCAATAGGGGAATTTGCCGCATTTCGACGGCCAAAGGATAGGCTGTTCCATGCATTGCGAGCTGCTCATCGTCTTTTGTATGCAGGATCAGGAGGTCAATCTCATGGGCTTCAATCAGATGCCGGTATTCATCGATTCGGCGCCCCATGGTTACGATGGCTTCGACTTTGATCGCGTGCCCCTCGGCTTCTAGTGCCGTGCGGGCGCGGGCGATAAAATCTCGCGGCTCTTTTAAAAGCTGCTCGCCAATTGCCTCCCGAGCAGTTTGGGTATCGATCTCGGGAATGCGCGAAATTACATCCATATAGCGCTCGTATATTTGGCCGCTTTCGACATGACTTAACCAGCAAGTCCCGCCGTCAGCGGTAAAGGACGCCGCGACATTTACGATGGCATTGTCGCCGGACAGATGGTCGGTGATCGCCATGACATTATCGGTATTGCGAACGCTGTGGGGCAAAGCATGGGCCGCGTCTGGGTGCGGCAAGACGAGCACCGGTATTGTCGTGGTCTGGGTCAAGACATCGAGATATTCGCCCAAACTGAACGGCCATTTCCAGGCGGAGGATTTTAAATGGCGGTAGGTGACGATTAGGTCCGGCTTTTCCGCCTCAACATGTTCGAGCAGGTTCTTTACATTGTCATATCCGTTGGTGTCCAGAACAGCCCAATGGATTTGTCCACCGTCAATTGCATTTAAATAACCACGCACTTGACCCAGCAATGCGCCGCTAGCAGCCGTATCAAGATCGGTAACGACCAAAATTCGGGCCATCGTCAGGGGCGCGCGAACAAAGGCCGGTTTGTCAGCGGACCGGAATGCAGACTCAAAAAGATCAACCTTAGACATGGCGGCACGATAGCAGACGATATGATGCGCCGGGAGCCCAATTAGGTAAATGGGATAAAAGATACTTTGTGTGGCTAATTGTTTGACACATTAAACACTCTGTGGCTCACTTTGGCGGATGTTTCAACGGTCGATGCTCAGATGTCGACTGATCAATCTGTAAGTTATGGGAGGATAAACGCTATGAAACGTATCTTACTCTCCACAATTTTGGCCGGTTCCGTCGGCCTTGGTGCAATTTCCGCCCAAGCCCAAACTTTCGGTTTTGGCACCATGGGCGAGGGCACCAACAGCTTTAGTACCGCATCGGCCATCGCCAAACTTATGGTTGAGGGCCTTGACTTACAAGCACGGGTTCAACCGACCGGCGGCACAACTGAGTTTCTTCCCGACCTCAATAGCGGCGATTTGGATTTTGGCATCGCCAATGCATTGGAAGCGCAGCAGGCGTTCCGTGGCGAAGGTCCGTGGGAAGGCAACGCTCTAGAAAACATCCGTGTCGTCGCTGCGGTCGCACCGTTACGTGTTGCCATGTTCGTTGCTGCTGATAGCGATATCAACACAATCGCCGATCTGAGAGGCAAGCGGGTGACCACCGGGTTTCCGGCCATCCAAACCCTCAGCACGATTTTCCCGGCAACATTGGCCAATGGCGGTCTAACCCTGGATGACATTATTCAGGTTCCGGTACCCCATGTTGTACCTGGCGCCGATGCGTTCCTTGATGGGCGTGTCGATGCGTTTTTCTTTGCCGTGGTGCCAAGCAAACCAGCCCAGGTGCATGCCAGCATCCCATTGAAAGTGCTGCCCTTTGACACAAGCCCCGAAGCAATTGCCCGGATGCAGGATATATTCGATCTGGCAATAATCGGTACCGTCCAACCGATACCGCCATTGCCGTTTATTTCCGCACCGACCCCGGTGATGGAATACCCCAATTTGATGATCACGGCGACCCATGTCTCCGACGATGTCATGGCGGCATTGGCGACGGGGTTGGCCGATGGCAAGGATGCGCTTGGCGCAGCCTACGCACCGCTGCGGGCGTTTAATCCGGCGGGCATCGGGTCAGCGGATGTCGGTACGCCTTATCATGATGGTATCACTGCTTGGGCGGCGAGCCGCTAGTTATCGAAGACGCAAGTTCACCGGGCACACCGACTGCTCTCGAAAACAGTGTGAGGGTCGCGCGTATTGGATTGCGCGCGGCCCTTTTCTGCGTGGTCGCATTTTGGGTGGCCAGCCTGCCAATCGTTCTAGGACTGATCATCTTTAACGCGCAATTTATTCTGGGCATGATCGGCCTGGCATCAGCCCTTGTATTCCTAAAAGACCGCGCCCCAAGCCAGTCAATTTTACGCATATTGGATATTGTTTTAGCCGGTCTTGCCCTGGCGATATTTGGCTATGTCGCAACCCTGTTTTATCCCATTTATCTATTTGCCGTGATCAAGCCACCGCAAGCGACCTGGCTGGCGTTCATCATGATCCTCCTCGTCCTGGAGGCGACCCGGCGTAAAACCGGTCCCATTCTGCCACTGCTCGTGATAATTCTGACGTTCTTTTTTGCCTTTATCGGTCCCAATCTGCCGTTGAGCTTCCAAACCCGACCCCTGAATTTGATGGCACAAATTTCCAAATATGCCCTATCCGAAATTGCCATGGTCGGCCGGGTCATGGAAATTGTCGGGCTCGTGGTTATCCCGTTTATCGTTTTCGGTTTTTTGCTCAATGCGTTTGGCGGCGGTGCATTTTTCACCGGTCTGGCGACGCTCCTGGTTGGCAAATTTCGCGGTGGACCGGCCAAAATTTCGGTCGTCGGGTCGGCGGCTTTCGGCATGGTTTCGGGCAGCGCCGTCGCTAACGTTGTCACCGTGGGGGCAGTTTCCATCCCCCTGATGGCCCGTACCGGCTACCGACGCCACGTCGCGGCAGGTATTGAGGCGGTAACGTCAACCGGCGGCCAGCTCATGCCGCCGATCATGGGCGCGTCAGCTTTTTTGATGGCGGAGTTTTTAGAAATCCCCTACAGCGAAATCGTCGTTGCCGCGATATTGCCAGCGCTTTTTTTCTATGTTGCGCTGTTCCTAGCGGTCGATTTCGAGGCAAGAAGGTTGAACATCCCACCGAGCTCGCCCGAGACCCTCGGTCTCACCGACGGCGATAGTTGGTTGAAGGGCGCCCCCTATCTGATCCCCGTGGCCGTATTGCTCTACCTTCTGTTTGTTGAGCGCCGAACGGCGGGATATGCCAGCCTCTATACGGTCATCGCCTTAATGGCGGTGCATATGCTCTGGCCATCGCTCGCATTCCTGCGCAACGGTCGCCGGACAATAATGGCCTACTTCAACATAATATGGAGGGCATTGTGGGGGCGGTTTAAACGCCTGGTGACGGCGACCCTGGACTGTATGGAGGCCTCGACGGAGATCATCTTGCTCGCTGCAACCGCGGGACTCATCATGGGGCTTTTACTTAAAACCGGATTTGCCGGAAACATCACCTTGCAAATGGTTATTCTCAGCCAGGGCAAGATTGCCATTCTGCTGGTCTTGACCGCCCTACTCGGTATTATTCTTGGCATGGGTATGCCGACGGTCGGTGTCTATATTCTGCTGGCTCTTCTCGCTGCCCCCGCCCTCATCGAGTTGAATATCGAACCATTGGCGGCCCATTTATATGTTCTCTATTTCGGCATGCTGTCGATGATTACGCCGCCGGTGGCGATCGCCAGTTTCGCTGCGGCATCCGTTGCCGGGACCAATCCATGGAAAACGTCATTTGCATCGGTGCGGATTGGGGCAGGGGTCTATCTCGTGCCAATCGCCTTTGTTACCCAGCCGGAATTGCTGTTCATCGGCGACATCGGGGATACCGCAATTGCCGCCACCCGGCTGCTGGTCGCGACGTCACTGTTCACCATGGTCTTTATCGGTCATGGAATGCGCAACATGAAGCTGCCGTTTCGCGTCATCAGCGCACCGGTCGCGGTCGCCTGTATTATGCCACTCGGTGGCCCGTTGGATACCTATCTATGGGTCGCCCTGGGTCTTGGCGCAATTCTATTGATTAGTTTTTTCATTCCGCGCCAAAACGTGTAATGTGCGCGCCCAGACTGATTCCTGAGGCAATAATCCATGAAGACCCTCACCACCCTCGCCGATTCTGTCGGCGGCGCCCTTAAAACGCGGGGCGAAACCGTCGCCATTGCCGAATCCTCAACCGGTGGGCTGGTTTCAGCCGCCCTGCTCGCGGTCCCCGGCGCGTCCGCCTATTTTCTCGGTGGCGGGGTCATATATACCAGGGATGCGCGGCGCGCTTTGCTTGGCCTGGATGGCGACATTTTGACGATGCGGGCCTCGACCCAAGACTATGCGCTGTTGCTGGCCCGCACGATCCGGAAGCGTTTTAATGCAGATTGGGCGGTTGGCGAAAGCGGCGCCGCTGGCCCCACCGGAAATTCATATGGCGACCCACCCGGCCATGTCTGCATTGCTATCTCGGGCCTCTCGGAACGGGCAATCACCGTCGAAACCGGCGACAATGATCGCGAAGCCAATATGCGGCGCTTCGCCGAGGCGACCCTTGACCTATTCGCCACTGTGCTCAACGAAAGCAGTGAGTAAAAACACCCATGTCCTTGCTTGAATTGGGCCCAGCCGCCTGGGCGCTCATCGTCGTTGCATTTATTGCCGGCGGGATGGTGAAGGGCGTCATCGGCATGGGCATGCCGCTTGTCGTGGTGCCGTCAATCGCCTCCTTCATCGATCCATTGACCGGAATTGTAATGGTCAGCGTCTCGGTGATCACGGCCAATATCTGGCAGATTCGCCAAGGCGGGCATTTCGCGGCGACCGTTCGCCGCTTTTGGACACTGATTATCGTCATGATGCCGGTGATTGCCGGCGCGTCTTTCATCCTGGTGCGGCTCGACGAAACAATTGCCGCAACAACCATGGGAGTGATCGTTATCCTGTTCACTCTCAGTCGCGCTTTCCCCATTACCCGGGTCGCCGGTCCGGAAGCCGAGCGTTGGCTGAGCCCGGCCGTTGGCGCAATTACCGGCTTGATCACCGGCATGACCGGCCTCATCAGCCCGCCTCTGACCATGTATCTCGTTGCCTTGCGTTTGCCCAAGGACGAGTTCATTACCGCCATTGCGCTCATGCTGCTTTGCGGCGCCTCACCGCTCTATGCAAATCTTGCTTTTCATGGCGTGATGACAACAGAAGTGATGATAGCCGCCACCCTAGCCATTGTTCCCGCCTGGGCTGGGGTCGCCCTCGGCGGGCAGTTGCGTCAACGAATTAGCCAGCGCACATTCCAGACAATATTGCTAACCGCCTTATTTTTGATCGGGCTTAACCTATTGCGCCGAGGCCTATTCTAGCGCATACGGCATGTGGACCCAGCCAAACGGAGAGATCTCGCCATGCCCTCATTTGATATTGTTTCCCGGACCGACCTCGCCGAAGTCGATAATGCCATCCAGGGCGCGATGCGCGAAATTTCCACCCGATATGATTTCAAGGGCAGCGATTGCACTATCGAGCGCGCTGAAGAGGTGCTGACGCTGCGCGCCGACGATGACCTAAAGCTAAAGCAGGTTCATGAATTGCTGAAAGGCTATATGGCGCGCCGCAAGGTCGATCCGGGTGCCTTTGAATTCGGCAAAGAGGAAATGGCGACCGGGAATTCCATTCGCCAGCTCGTCACCCTAAACCAAGGTGTGCCGCGCGACGTGGCGCAAAAAATCGTCAAGGCGATCAAGGCGGACAAAAAAAAGGTGCAGGTCGCCATTCAGGGTGACGAATTGCGTGTCACCGGCAAGAAACGCGACGATTTGCAGGCGGCAATGGCTCTGGTCAAAGAGATGGATATCGCCCACCCCCTGCAATATGTGAACTTTCGCGACTAGGACAAAAAAGGGAGGGCTTTCGCCCTCCCTTCAAGTCGTCGTAGACATTTGGGACGTCCGGTTAGTTTCCGGTCGCTGCATTCCAAATATCCAAAGTCCAAGCGGCATTGCCCGGATCGGCGGAAATCACCGAATCCGAACCGCCCGACAACAACACGTCGACAGTCCGCTGGAAAGCTGCCGGGTCAAGGCGCCCCGTGCCACCGGACTCTCCGGTGATCAGCTCATCAACGGCGGCTATCATCCGGGTCTGATGCAGCTCACTCAGTGCAAAACCAGCGGTTTCGTTATCGAGCACGATACCAACGGCTTCGGCCTGATTGGCCAGGGCGAAATCCCAACCTCTAATCGACGCCCTGACAAAGCGAACCAGCTTGTCCCGGAAAGCCGGATCAGTGAGGTTATCCTCGGTCGTATAAAGGCCATCTTCCAGGACGCCAACGCCTTGGTCTTCATATTTGAATGTGACCAAATCGTCTTCAGAGAAACCGGCATCAATGACCTGCCAAAACTCATTATAAGTCATGGTCGAAATACAATCGGCTTGATTCTGGATCAGTGGATCGACGTTGAAACCTTGGCGCAGAACTTCGACGCCACCAGCGCCACCGTCCGTCGATAGGCCGAGACTGTCCATCCAGCTCAAGAACGGGAATTCATTGCCAAAGAACCAGACACCGAGGGTCCGACCGGCAAAATCAGCCGGAGACACAACGCCGGAATCTTTGCGACATGTCAGCATCAGGCCTGAACGGTCAAAAAACTGCGCAACATTGACCAACGGCACACCGGCTTCACGGGCGGCCAGGGCCGCTCCCATCCACTCGACAATTACATCGGCGCCACCGGCGGCAATGACCTGGGGCGGCGCAATATCGGGACCGCCAGGCAAGATCGTTACATCGAGTCCTTCGTCTTCATAAAATCCTTCCGCCTCGGCAACCAAATAGCCGGCGAATTGACCTTGGGTAACCCATTTCAATTGGATGCTGAACTCGTCTTGTGCCTGGGCGGCGGCTGCCGACAGGCCTAATATTCCCGCAGCAAATAAGGCTGGTAGTTTTCTCATTTTCATCTCCCTAATGACGTTTATTCTTGATTTGAGGCCCCTACGAAGTTTACGTACCATTGCTTACCGCAATGGATAACTCGATAGCCTCAAACCAAAACCTAGCATGAGTCTAGGGTCTTCGGTACGACGGATGCCAGAAAGTTGATGCACGCTCCAAAAGCGCCAGTAATCCGTAGGAAATACTGCCCGCCAGCGCCGCCACGGCGATAGTTGCCCACACCTGCGGGATATGCAGTCGACCGACTTCCATCGAGATTCGAAATCCCATACCCGAGGTCGGCGAGCCAAAGAATTCGGCGACAATGGCGCCGATGAGCGCCAGGGTCGAATTGATTTTCAAGGCATTAAAAATAAACGGCAGCGCGTTGGGCAAGCGAACCTTCAATAAGGTCCGCCAATATCCCGCCCCGTAGGAGCGCATTAAATCAAGCTCCATCGCCGATGTTGCAGCAAGACCGGCGTGGGCATTGACCAGCATTGGGAAAAAAGTCATCACCACGACAACCGCCGCCTTCGATTGCCAATCGGGACCAAACCACATAACCAAAATCGGTGCGACACCAATGATCGGCAGCGCACTGACCATTGATCCCAGCGGCAGCAGCCCACGTTGCATAAACGGCATCCTATCAACGATCAACGCGATGGCCATACCGCCACCGCAGCCGATGGCAAATCCGCCAATGACCGCTTTTAGATAAGTTTGGCGAAAATCCCGCCAAAGGGTTGCTTTATAACTATCGATCACCGGCCAAATTTCGCTCGGACTTGGAAGCAAAATAGTTGGGATCTGAAAGCCGTTTACGAGAATTTCCCAAACATAGAAAATGCCAATACCAAACAGGGCGGGGACCAATAACCCGATGGCTCGAGGCAAATTTGGTCGGGCGGAAATTACAGTCATTGCATGCCAAATAAACAGCCCCATCGCGACGGCATAAACCCAAACTGAAAAGGCAAAACTCTGTTCATTTGCCGTCCCGGCCTTTACCACCGAAAGTATCGCCGCGCTGCCGATGAAGGTACCGATGATCGCGACCGACGCCCTGATCATTCCCCCTCGCGGGGTAAAAAGGCAAAACACGATTAAAAATACACCCGAACCGGCGAGCAAATATCCCAGCTCTGCCGCGGACCAATCGACTGGGTTTTCCGGCACCCACCAAGCGTATTCCATCGGAACAAGTCCGACGAGCGCCAATAAAAGCGCCGCAAAGCAGGTCAAGTTTCCGCGCAAAATTTTGGCCAGGTTCATACCCGGCCCCCGGTTCTTTTCGAGTTCAGAAATTCGGCCAACTGAATGAGGCCGATCATGCTCATCGCCAGAATAGCCGCCATGACTAGAGCCGACCAAATAGCCAGCATATTTCCCGCATAAGATCCACTCAGCAACGATGCGCCCAAACCTGCTTGTGCACCGGTGGGCAACTCGGCGACAATTGCCCCGACCAAAGCGATAGCAATGCCGACCTTTAAACTGGTGAACAGAAACGGCACGGAAGCGGGCCAGCGCAGATACCGGAAAAACTGCCATTTATCGGCGCTATAGGTGCGCATCAAATCGAGCTGCAAGGGATCGGGAGACCGCAGCCCCTTGGTCATGCCGATGACAATGGGGAAAAACCCAAGATAGAGCGATATAACGGCCTTTGGTATCAGGCCGCGAATGCCCATGCTGCCCAGGGCAACAATAATCATCGGCGCGATTGCCAGGATCGGGATAGTTTGCGAGGTAATGATCCATGGCATCAAACTGCGATCCAGGGTTCGCACGAAGACGATCCCGGTTGCCAGCGCAATACCAAAAATTGCCGCGAGGAAAAATCCCAGCAGGGTCGCCGTTCCGGTAACCCGCGTATGAAAGACCAGGCTGCGCCGGGAATTGATTTTCTGCATAAACACCGAATCAAATAAATGCACCGCGATCTGATGGGGCGCAGGCAATATCGGCCGACTATAGGACCACGAATCGCGGATCAACATGCTGGTCGTCCAGTCAACATCCTGCAAGGTATAGCGCTGGACGATCACCTGGCGGTTCATCGGAATGGCCGCGGCATACCAAATGCCGATAAAAACTAAGAGTATCGTTGCGATTGGAACGCCGCGTCGTCGCGACAGCCGAGCCCAAAATGACGGGGCTTTACCGGGCGATGGTTCAATCGCGTCAGTCATCGTAACTATGTCCGGCCTCTAACCCTTCGCGAACCCGATGGGCGATTTTTAAAAATGCCTCGGTATCGCGCATGTCCAGGGTACGGTCGTCGGGAAGATCGCTCTCAATTACATCGTGCACCCGGCCCGGACGGCGGCTCATAACGACGATCCGGGTCGACAGAAACACCGCCTCGGAAATCGAATGGGTGACAAAAATGACGGTTTTGCGCGTCCGATGCCACAATCTCAATAGCTCCCCATTGAGATGCTCGCGGGTGATTTCGTCAAGGGCGCCGAAAGGTTCGTCCATCAGCAAAAGGTCGGGCTCAAAACTGAGCGCCCGGGCAATTGAGACCCGCTGTTGCATCCCCCCGGAAAGCTGCCAGGGGAACTTTCGCTCGAAACCGGCAAGATTGACCATATCGAGATAGCGCGCCGCCCTCTCCCGCCGTTCGGCTTTCGACAATCCCATAATTTCGAGGGGCAAGGTCACGTTACGTTCAACATTGCGCCAAGGATATAAAGCCGGTGCCTGAAATACATAGCCGTAACCCCGGTTCAGACGCGCCTGCCTGGCCGAACCGCCATTGACGACTAACGTCCCCGAGGTTGGCTGCTCCAGATCGGCAATGGCCCGCAGCAAGGTGGTCTTGCCACATCCGCTGGGGCCGATCAGCGAGACGAAATCGCCGCTTTCTACCGACAAATCCACGTCCGAAAGAGCCAGTAACGGTCCGTCGGGGGTTTGAAATTCAAGGGATAGTCCCTCCGCATGAATTACCGGCACCTAGTCCATCCATTCATCACTATGATCACGAACCGCTCCCAAGCTGGTTGAGTGAAGCCCCAAAGTTTGACCTAACGGTCAAAAAGATCATAGGTGGCGTTGGGGGCAGGTTTCAAGACCCAGTAAAAACTGAAATTCAACCGTCGGGCGCCCCGTCGGTTATTCCGGTTTCGCGCTCGAAGGCGCGGGCCACACGCAAAAGAGTTGCCTCATCAAACGGTCGCCCGATCAGTTGAAACGCTGCGGGCAGGCCATCGGCGGTAAACCCGGCAGGCATGGATAATCCCGGCAGGCCGAGAAAATTTGCTGGCCGCGTGCAATGGCCAAGGGCCACAACGATTTCGAGAAAGGCTGCGGAGCCGGGCGCATCGAAGGCATCGAAGCGCGGCACCGGTACCGGCAGCATTGGCAAATGCAGGATATCGGCCTTATCAAATACGGCGGCTGCAAAATCGGCGAGGATTTTCTGGCGCAAATTGAGCGCTTCGATATAGACACTCGCCGGTATTGCCATGCCGGTAACCAAACGAGACAGGGTTTGGGGTCCATAATCGTCGGGCCTACTTTGCACCCAATATTGATGGTAGAGCGCCGCTTCGGCCATAATAATCAGCGTCGTCAATTCGTTTGCCCGCTCAATCCCGGGTATGATGACCGGAACCAGTTCGGCGCCCAATTGCTCGAATACCTTGAGGCTGCTCTCTAGGATTCCGCCAACATCGTCGCCGACCGGGTCATAAAAATAGTTTTTCGGGACGGCGATTTTAAGCCCGGCGACGCCAGACTCCAGTTGGGCAAAATAGTCGGGAACGGCACGGCGACTACTGACCGGATCGGCAGGATCGTGACCGGCGATGATGCTGAGCAGCAACGTGGTATCGGTAACGGTTCTAGCAATTGGCCCTACCGTATCGAGACTGAAACAAAGTGGCATAGCCCCATGGCGGCTGACCCGACCATTCGTCGCCTTAAGGCCAACAAGCCCACAGCAGGCGGCAGGCAATCGAATGGACCCGCCAGTATCCGAACCAAGCGTGCCGAATATGGTCCGCGCCGCCACCGCCGCTGCCGGTCCGCTGGACGATCCACAGGTGATGTGATCCCGGTTCCACGGATTGCGAACATCGCCGGTCACCGAATTATGGCCGGTGGTTCCGAAGGCAAACTCGACCATATTCAAGCGCGCAATATCGAGGGCGCCCGCCTCGTCGAGCTTGGTCAGTGCCGTCGACGTATGATCAGGCGTGAAATTTTCCAGAATTTTTGAGCCACATCCGCTGACTCGCCCGGCCCGATAGAACATATCCTTATGGCCCAGCGGCACACCATGCAGGCGTCCCGATGGGCCGCCTTTGGTCAGGGCTTCATCGGCCGCATCAGCGGCGCCAAGAGCCGCATCACGATCAAGATCGGCGACAAGGTTGAGCGCTGGACCTTTGGCGTCAAGGGCATCAAGGGCGGCTTGGGTGGCTTCTCGGGATGAAATTTTTCGGTCGGCAATGGCAATGGCCACCTGGTTCATCGACATATCGGTAATGTTAGCGCTGATTTTCCGGCCCGATACACTGATCTCGGGCTCCACGGCCCAGCCTTCTTTTTCGATACTATCGGATTGCTCGGCGACTGCAAGCGTATTGAATAATGCGTCAAAGCCTGCAGGCTGGCGATCAAAGGGAAGATCTCGCCCCGAATTTCGAGCATCGGCGCTGAGGTCCGACGCCAGTTTCGACGCATTTTCAGTAAGGGTCTCGCTAACCCCATCTTCGGATACTCCCTGAAAGGCGGCCAGCCAGCCTTCCATATCCTCATGTCGCCACTTTGCCATGATCAATCGCCGAAATCATCATAGACGGTGTCGCTGCCGTCATCCATTGTCATCATGTGAGCAACCCCCACAGCGGTCACTGTATCGGGATCAATTCTGCCGCCGGCTTTTCGCGCTGCGAAAAACAGCGTTACCCCAATAATAACCAACATGGCGCCAATAAAGGTCGCGGCCAAAACATCTTCTCGACTGTTATGGGCCTGCCCAAAACGAATTCCGGCGATGGCCACAACAAGGCCACCGCCGAAAAAAAACAAAGCCAGAACCCTGACAATAGTTTTACGCATTAAACCGCTCGCCCGCGCCATCCATGCTGCAAAGCCGACGACACGCGGGCGTTAACGATTAATCGCTATCTGTTCCACCACCGGCAGGATCGGCATTGCGACCAGTGTCATTGTCTGTACCGCGGCCGGCGACATCGCTGCCACCTGTATCACTGTCGGTTCCCTGGCCGGCAGGGTCGCCAAAGCGGCCGGTGTCATTATCGGTGCCACGACCAATGGGATCACCACCACCGCCGCCGCCGCCAACATCAGTATCAGTACCTCCGCCTGCGGGATCGGCATTGCGACCAGCGTCATTATCGGTGCCGCGACCGACGGGATCACCGCCACCAACACCGTCACTGTCGGTACCACGGCCAGCCGGGTCGGCATTGCGACCTGTGTCATTATCGCTGCCGCGACCTGCCGGATCCGCATTTCTGCCGCCACCGGCGGGATCTGCCTCAATCGTTACGTCGGAATCGGTACCGCGTCCGGCTGGATCGGCCCGCTTACCTGTATCATTATCGCTGCCACGACCGGCATTATCAGCAAATGACGTGGTATCGGAATCTGTTGCATGGGATTTACCCGAAGAAACCATCACCGCAGCACCGGCGGCTGTCGCACCAATTGTTGCCAACGCTTTGCGCCGATCAACGGCTTCGCGGGTTACTATATCGCTGTCTGTAAGGGAGCGAGTCGTCTTATCATTCTTCTTTTTTCGGCTCATAGCGCACCTCTTTTACATAAAACAATGGGCATTATTATAACAAATACTGGACAATCGTTGGAAGATCATAGTTGCGGCCCAGCGGAATGGCCAGCCGATTCGGCAACCGGCGGGGCCATTCCTCTAATTTAACTCTAAATATGCGGGTCAGCGCCAAATGCGCTGCCACCAAGGCCGTCCGTCGTTTCCGATCAGGCGGACGTCCATTGATTGGCCATTTTCTTCCATTCTCTCCAGGATATCCGCGACTTTCCAGCCGGTCAGGCCGGCCAAGGTTATGGCTTCGCTGGCAAATCGTTTCGGCAGACTACCGAGATAGGCCTCTGCCGCTTGGCACTGGGGGGCACCGTCCCACGGATGGCGCAGGATATACCGGCCTTGAAAGGTCTCGCGATCATTTGTTGCCCTGAGCATAAGGTCCTGGGGGAAATTTTCGGCGTCGTATCGTACATGCAGGCGGGTCACGAAGACATCCTGGGCGCCGCCGGAACTGCGCCCGTTCTCGGCCCAAAAAACACCCAATTCCCGCAATTCTTGGCCGGTCAGCGGGTCTGCTGCGCAGGGGTCGCACCAACTCATATCCCAGGCATATTCAACAAACACCGCGTCATAATCTTGCGCCATGTATTGGCGATCAAACATTGACCGGTAAAACCCGTCAAATTCCTCACGCACGAATATCGGCACGTCAACAACCGAGGGAACCTCCACCGTCTCATAGTTTTTCGCCTCGACACGCCCGGTTCGGGTCAGCGCAAAAACAAACATGTCCTGAGGACCGGCGGAATTGACCATGCCGAGCCGGATTGGTAGCATAAATTCTTCCGACTCGAAGGCAATTTGCAGCGGTCGGAGATAAGTCGAGCCGATACGCGCCTGCTCTTCCAAATTGACCTCGGCAACGAAGAATTTCATGCCGTTTTCAATATATTCGGCGAGCACCGGCAAGGCCGCCTCGGGTGTCTGATATCCATTTTCCGTCAGCCAGATTTGCAGACCATCACTCTCCTCAGCCGACAAAATGAGAATGTTATATTCACCGACCGTGTATTCCGCCTCGACCGTCACCCCAAGTGAGCGATTACGAGCCTCGCTTTCCATTGGTGCCGGGCTCGGCATCGCCCGGAAAAGCCCACTCGCATCATCGAACTCATCAAATCGACGACACGGATCTGGATCGAAAAGCTCGACCAAACGGGGGCTGGTATAGGCGTCCAAATGATCAACGATTGCGTTTTCGGTAACGTGGATCTGGCCCTCCGCCAGTACCGTTGGAACCGGAACAACCATGGCAAATTCGGACGCCTCACCGCGATAATCGCTGGCCATGGTGACCACCGTGCGATCACCATCGCGCACCATCACCACCTTCGACGCATCGTTGAAAAGCTCGGTATCTGCCTTGGCGACATAGAAACCACAGAATGCCTGCGCCGGCATCGTCGGCGCGAGCAAAGCGCCAACCCCGAGAGCAATGAGTGAAATTCTACTAAAAATCCGCATCTTATTTTCTCCTAAAAGGAGGCATAGAAATCAGCCCCGGAAAATTGGAAGGGTGAAACTCAACCCATGCAAAGGTCAGACGGACCGGCCTCAAATTTCTTTCAAAAAATTTGCCAAAGAGCCCATTTAAGCGCGCCAATAGGGTAGAAAGAAGTATGTCCCGGAACAAAAATTGGTACCTAGTCGAAGCTGTCATCAGTGGCGACGGCAAGGCCTGGAGCGCCTTTGTCGACCGGATGGCGGATGTAATTTATTCCGCCGCGCTGATGGTCTTTCCTGCCGATGAGGCCGAGGCCGAGTCGCTGCGCCTATTCGAGAGGTTGCGCGCCAATGATTTTGCGGCATTGCGCGATTATGACGGGCGCAGCCATCTCGAAACCTTTCTGACATTGCGGCTCGCCGAGCTCCTGATCGAACGCATACTTGGGCTTTTAATCGACGACTCGGATCGCGGCTGGGCCGCATTTCAAGAATTCTATGAAAATGATATCCGTCGTCTGGTGGCCCGCAATTTTCCCACCGTAACCGCCCTTGAAGACGGTAGTAGCGTCGAGGACAAAATACAGGATGTCTACGAGAAGCTCATCGCCAATGATTACAAGCGTTTGCGCGGGTTTGGCGGCAAGGGGAGCTTTACCGGCTATGTCCGCAAAACCGTGTCGCATATCTGCGCCGACCTACGGCGCTCTATGATCGGTCGCCGACGGCTGCCCAGTGCAATTGAAAAGTTACCCGCTCTCGAACAGCAAATTTTCCGGCAAATTCAATGGCACCGGACGCGCGCCGACGAACTTATCCATACCCTGCGCGACAGCGACGGACACGCCTATGAGAGTAGCGAGATTCAAGCCGCATTAGCCACGGTCGACAAAATCATCGCCGAGATCAACACCCCGGAACGCCCGACAGGACGCAATACCATCCGCATCGATGGAGACGACAATCTGGCACTAGCCGTTACCAGTCGCCTGTCCGACAGCGGCGCCACGCCCGAGGAGGCGGTCATCGAGGCACAATCCGACACAGCGTGGGAGAAATTGCTATCTTGCCTGTCCATCGCAATGGAGCGATTGCCCGAAGATGCAAGACTTTATCTGCGCTACCGATATCTCGAAATTCCGCCATTGGCTCCCCGCGATATTGCGCCGCTAATGCGCATCCCCATCACCGAAATTTATCGCCGACGTCAGAGCTGGGAAACCGCCTTAGCGGCAGAGCTTTCTTCCCTCGGTATCGATAATCTGGAGGCCTTGTCCGTCTAGGACATTGGAGACCGGACCATGACCGATAAATATCAAGATGAACAAATATCCTCTCTCGCCAATATTCTGTTCGGTGAAACCGAGGGCGAGAAGGAAGTGAGTGCGCGGCCACTGACCGATATTGGCCGGGCGCGCTTGCATGATCTAGCGGCGTTTATTGACTCCAATGACCGACCCGGCGGCGGCGAAATCGCCAGCAATGATCTCGCCGCCTATCTCGACGACGCACTGAGTGACGCCGAGCAATCCGACTTAGAAAGCAGGCTTCTTGCCGATAGCGACCTTCGCCACGAGTTGCACGCAGCCCTTCACGAGCTAGACCGGCACGCGATGGCCTTGCGCAAAGCCCCCAAAAGCCTGATTGCCGAGGCCAAATCTATGGGGGCCTCCGGCCAAACTAGCCCGGCGATGCCGATGGCCCGCCAGCGTAGGTTTAGCCGCTGGCTGACACCGATGTCGGCGTTCGCCTCCTTCGGACTGGTCAGCATCGTTTTGATCGCCGTCGCGACCTATGACACTCCCGACCCTTCCGGCACAGGCGAACTCGTTGAGCCGATGGCGCTCATGCAAGACCTTGCTCCCCCAGATCCCGCCCCCATGGATTTGGCAGAAAGTCGGTCTCCGAAACCGGTGACGGAAGACGAAGTCGCGCGCCTTGATGACCAGGTCGCGGCGGTTCCGCCGCCACAACCGTCGGCGCGCGCCAACGAAGGTTTCGAAAGTCGCGACAGCGTCGGTTTGGCCGCGCCAGCCGAGGCCGAAGCAGAAATTTTTGCCGACCAGTTTTCAGTTGAAACCAATATCGAAGTCGGCGCCGCAATCGATCGGGCCTTAACCGTCTATGCGACCACCCAAGACGAGGTGGAGAAAGAGCAGGCCAAAGCAGTCCTGATCGCGGCAATTACCGATGCCGCGCCGGATGCAGAAATTGACACGAAATCGATACTTGAAATTGGTACGGCTAAAATTAGTGCGGGCGATACCGACGCGGAAAAATTGTTTCGATCCCGCACAGAAGAAGACGCAGCGCCACGCGCGCTAGCACCAGGCGCAACCGGCGAAGGTGGCTCTATCGATGCCACTGCCGATGCCACTGCCGATGCCACTGCCGCGCCCGCTCGAATCGACCATGTGACCATTGGGCCCGACGGAGATATCACCTGGATAATCGCGCGATAGCCCATCAGCACCAGTCCAGCACGACCTTTCCCGAAAGGCCGGAATTCATAACTTCAAAACCGGTGGTATAATCGTCAACATCGAATTGATGGGTGCGGACCTCGGCCAGATCCAGGCCGCTTTGCAGCATCGCCACCATCTTGTACCAACTCTCGAATATCTCGCGGCCGTAAATGCCTTTGACCTGCAGTCCCTTGAGCACGATCTCCTTCCAATCAAAGCTGATATCGTGCGCGGGGATGCCGAGGGCGGCGATTTTTCCACCGTAATTCATTGCAGCCAGCAAATCCTTCAGCGCGCCGATATTGCCCGACATTTCCATTCCAACATCAAAACCTTCGGTCATCGAAAGCTCGGCCATGGCATCGCGGATCGAAGATGTGGCGACATTGACGGTCAGGGTCGCCCCCATCTTGCGGGCCAGGTCAAGGCGATAGTCATTGACGTCGGTAACAACGATATGGCGCGCGCCGACATGCCTAGCAATTGCCGCCGCCATCACGCCAATCGGTCCCGCCCCGGTGATCAGCACATCCTCGCCAACCAAATCAAAAGAAAGCGCGGTATGAGCGGCATTGCCAAAGGGGTCGAGAATAGTACCGGTATCGTCGTCTATATTATCGGGAAGGGGAAATATGTTGGCCGCTGGAATAACCAAAAATTCGGCAAAACACCCCGCTCGATTAACTCCCACGCCAACCGTATTGCGGCAAAGATGCCGCCGGCCGGCACGGCAATTACGGCAATAGCCGCAGGTGATATGCCCCTCCCCCGAGACCCGGTCACCGGGCTTGAACCCATCGACCTCGCCGCCAGTTTCGACGACCACCCCTGAAAATTCATGACCGATAACCATTGGCACCGGTACCGTCGCCTTCGACCAGTCGTCCCAATTATAGATATGAATATCGGTACCGCAGATCGCCGTTTTGACAATTTTGATTTTTACGTCGTTATGCCCATAATCGGGTTCGGGCACGTCCTCCATCCAAATTCCCGGTTCGCTCTTTGCTTTGACCAGCGCTTTCATTTCTCGGTCCTTCCGCCTGACGAAATAATGCCGAGCTCGCGGCCAACCTTGGCAAAGGCTGTCAGGGCTTGTTCAATATGGTGCGTGGTGTGTGCAGCCGACATTTGCGTGCGGATACGAGCCGTTCCTTCGGGAACGACCGGATAGGAAAAACTCACTGCATAAACTCCCTGTTCAAATAACCCAGCCGCCATTTTCTGGGCCAGCACCGCGTCGCCGAGCATCACCGGAATGATCGGGTGAACCCCCGCCACGAGATCAAAGCCGAGGGTCTCCATTCCGGTGCGAAAGGCGCAGGCATTTTCGCTCAATTTCAGACGCATTTCCGACCCGCCCGCGACCATTTCGATTGCCTTGAGCGATGTCGCGGCAATAACCGGCGCGAGACTGTTGGAAAATAGATAGGGGCGCGACCGCTGGCGCAACCAGGTGACAATTTGCCTGGAGGCCGCGGTAAAACCACCCGATGCGCCACCCAAAGCTTTGCCCAGCGTTCCAGTGACAATATCAATCCGGTCGCCCACCCCCCAGTGATCGGGCGTACCAGCGCCGTTTGGTCCGATAACCCCAAGCCCGTGGGAATCGTCGACCATTACCATCGCGTCATACCGCTCGGCCAAATCGCAAATCATCGGCAAGTTGGCGAGGCTGCCATCCATCGAAAACACTCCGTCGGTCACAACCAGCCGAAACCGCTGGCCCGCGGCCCGCTGCAAGCACGCCTCAAGCTCCGCCATATCATTATTGGCATAAACGAAGCGTTTGGCCTTACACAGCCGGACACCATCGACGATGCTGGCATGGTTGAGCGCATCACTGATGACCGCGTCCTGGTCACTGAGCAGGGTCTCAAACAATCCGGTATTAGCGTCAAAACATGACCCGTAGAGGATCACGTCATCGGCCCGCAAGAACTCGGCGAGGGAGGTTTCAAGAGCCTTATGCACATTTTGGGTGCCGCAGATAAAGCGCACCGAAGACATGCCGTAACCAAAACGGTCGAGCGCCGCCTTCGCCGTTTCAATCAATATCGGATGGTTCGATAACCCAAGATAATTATTGGCGCAAAAATTGAGCATGTCACCTACCGGCGCGTCGGCGACGTCAATACCGGCGCCCTGGGGCGATACGATTATGCGCTCGGCCTTGTACAGGCCCTGCGCTTTGAGAGCGGCAATTTGCCGGTCGAGATGATCCCGAATTTCCTCAGTCACGCCGAATATCCTCGCTGATGAGAAATACGAACACCGCATACTGACATGGGTTTGCCGACCAAGATGCATTAATTAATGCGAAATAAATCGCCCTATTTTACATCACAATCAATAGATAATTGATAAATATTTATTTATAATTGGTAGTTTTTACTTAAATTATTTAAATAAATAATAAGTTATTCACTAATGATAACAAATAATTAATAGTAAAACTAACTTTTTTTTAGCTTTTTCGTGCAATATTCATCTTGTTTTTGGATTGACCAATTTTGGGACCGGCGGAAGTCTAGGTAAAAGTGCCGGAAAACCATAAAGGAGGCCCGTTTATGAAAGTCATTGCATTCGCGGCTCAAAAAGGAGGCACGGGCAAAACCACCCTCTCCGGACATGTCGCGGTCGAGGCGGAGCGCCGGGGCGCCGGGCCGGTCGCCCTGATCGACACGGACCCCCAAGGCAGTCTATCCACCTGGTGGAATGCGAGAGCCAGCGCTACACCTGCCTTTGTCCGCACCTCAATCACTACTCTGGCCGATGATATTGATCATCTGCGGGCCGCCGGTATAGCCCTGATTATCATCGACACGCCGCCCGCCATGACCAGGGCGATTAGAGATGTCGTGCTAAATTGCGACCTGGTTGTTATCCCGGTGCGACCGAGCCCCCACGATCTTGCGGCCGCAGGTGTGACCGTCGAGCTGGTGGAGGACCTGGCAAAGCCCCTGCTTTTTGTCGTCAATAGCGCCTCCAAGCGAGCCAAAATCACCAGTGAAGCGGCCATTGCCCTTTCTCAGCACGGCACGGTGGCGCCGACAGTGATCGGCAATCGCACAGATTTTGCATCGAGCATGATTGATGGGCGAACTGTCATGGAATTGCCAAAGTCGCAAAGATCCGCCGAAGAAATTGGATCATTGTGGGCGTATATCGAAGATCGGCTGGATCGCACTGCCCCGACCGCCAGCATCGAGACTATTCGCCCCTTAAACGGCTTTGGCGAGTTTCGTTTACGGCGAGATCGGTCCGCTCAGAATAGGAGTGTCCAATGAGCTTTGACCCTCCAGCACGACTTACCGGACAGCTACTTGCATCAAAGGGTGGCGCCATACCGGCAGGATGGGCCGCAACTGATCCCGTGACTGATCTAGTGGCCAAGCCGGTCGCCAATTTGACGGTCGTCGCGTCGCGCGATGATGCAAAAAGCGGTGGGCAACAGACAAAAACACCCACCGCATCAACAAAGGCCCGGGTCACACTGCGACTCGATCCTGAGCGGCATTTAAAGCTCAAACTTGCCGCTGCGCATTCGCGCATGAGCATCCAGGCAATGGTGACTGCAGCCGTCGACACCTATCTTGACCGGTCGGCGCCCAATTTGTGCAACGGTTCCTGCGCATGCCTCAGCGGGCCCACCTCTCCAACAGGAAAATGAGGAGGCGATTATGACAAAGCCGAATACAGCAAATGGCAAGACGCCAGAAAAAGTTCAGCCAGCCGCATCGCTCACCGGCGATTTCGTTCGACGGACGCGCAAACTGGCTGCGCATCAAGATTTGGCGCCAGCCAGCGGCGATGCCGAAAAAAAATTCGCCGCCAGCGTTGACCTCGGCATGCCGGCGGTCTCTTTCAGATCGCCAATCAAGGCGTTGTGGCCAAAATCGAAGCGCATGCAGGAAATCACAATTGTCACCGGCAGTTTTTGCCTCGCAACGACCCTATATTCAGTCGTTGTCGCCATGGCCTAACTACCCCCAGTATCCTTGAGAGCCGCCCTTATAGTAGGACGTATCATTCACTGCAAATCTGCTATAAGGGCGGCGGCCCCGGTCGGGACAATTCCGGCAAGGCGCCCCAGACGACGCAAAGGATATATGGATGCTTTTCACTTGTTCGCCGCGCCCGGCGCAACGCGCCGCCGCTCACGGCCCAGCGACGGATCACGGCCACTCAGTGCCGGTCACAAATGGCAAAAAATCACTCACTGTCGATATTCACTGCCACATCCACGTCCCGGCAGCCGATGCCATGCTCGCTGACTTGCCGCCGGAGAACCAAGCGCGGGCCTATGGCCAAGCGTCGACACTGACCGATGAGGTCAATCACCGGCTGCACGAAAAAATACTGCCCAAATTGACCGACGCCGAAACACGGATTGTCGATATGGATGCCAGCGGCATCGATATCCAGGCCATTTCGCCGTCGCCCTTCTATTATAACTATGCCTATCCCGACGATTTCACCCGATCCACCTGCAAACTAGTCAACGACACGGTCGCCGAGATGGTCGGATCCCATCCCGACCGATTTGTCGGCATGGGTACGGTGCCCTTGCAAAACAGTGAAATGGCGGTGACCGAACTCGACCGCTGCATCGATGAGCTGGGCTTTAAAGGCATCGAGATTTCGACCAATGTGAACGGCACCGATTTAACCCGAGCCGGCCTGGAGGCCTTTTTTGCCCGGGCCGAAGAGCGTGGCATTCTGGTCTTTATTCACCCAATCGGCACCAGTTTCTCAGAACGGATGGGAGATCATTATTTCAACAATTTGATCGGGCATCCGCTGGAATCGGCCTTGGCCGTCGGCCATCTTGTATTCGACGGGTATTTAGAAACATATTCGGACCTCAAAATTTGTGTTGCCCATGGCGGTGGATATATCCCCGCTTATCCGGGCCGGTTTGATCATCCCTATCCGTTGCGTGAGGATTGTCGAATAAACATCCCCAAACCACCGTCGGATTATCTCAAAAAACTCTATTTCGACACGGTCGTTTTCTCCGAACACCAGTTGCGTCATCTCATCGAGATCTGGGGCGCCGATCATATTCTGCTCGGAACCGACTATCCTTACGACATGGCCGAACCCGACCCGGTGGGCCATATCAAATCGGTAGAAGGTCTTTCTGAATCCGACCGCAATCTGGTTGCCGGCGGCAATGCGGCACGGCTTCTGGGCCTTGCATGATACTTGAGGTGAGGCTGGCGCAAGCCCCATTGAGCCGCAATCCATTTGCGTGATAAAGTAAGCCTTCAGCGATCCGGTGGTGGCGGTGCCCCCCCGGATCGCGATATTTCCCTGACTGAAAGTGCCGTCTCCAAAATGTTGCTACGATCCACCGCCGAAGATAGATTGTATCATTTGAGCCAATATCCGATGGAGATATTGCCTCGGGACGAAGCCGTTCTGGCACGCGAAAACGAGCGCGCGCGAATTGTTGCCCCTCTCGATGAATCAACGCCGGAGAGCCCCCTGGGCCAAGCGGCCCGGACCTACCGAACCTATTTTGCCGACATGCGCGACGGCCAACAGGCGCCAAAAATCGCCCCACTGCCCGAAGACACCGACCGGCGTACCGTCGACGTGAAGGGCTATTGCTACTTTATGAATGCCGCCCTTGTTGGGATCTGTGATCTGCCAACATCGGCATTGGTCGATGGCATCGACGCGACCAGCCACAAACAGGCGATTGTACTTTTAGTCGAGCGCGGCCGCACGCCCGAACGGTCGAGCCAGGCGTTCGGCTGGACCGCCGATGCGGTCGAAGAAGCCGCCGACATGCGGGCCGCCGAGATCGCCATTTGCCTGGCCGGACATATCGGCCAGCTCGGCTTTTCCGCCCGAGCCCATTTCGCCGGCAATAGCGATGTTGATATCGAGCGTTTGGCGGTCTTGTCGGGCCTGGTTATTCGCGACGGCGGCACATTGCAATGCCCGTTCTTTGATCGCGACGACTATGTCCTGGCCGTTGTGTCCACAGATTATGCCCTGACCACAGACCTGCCCTTGGCCAAAGAAGCGGTGAAAAAAGGCAAGGGTTTTGCCTATTGGCGCGGCGTCAACGGTGCCATGTCGGGGCGTGAGCGGCGACGGCGGGCGGGTCGAGAAACCCATATGAGTCGCTATCCGATGGAGCAGGTAAAGCGAGTCGACACGCCGACAACCCTGATCCTTGAAGACGAAGTGCCGCGTGTTTCCAAACGCGCCGCGTTTTTCGACCGCGCCTTGCGCGGGGATTTGGGCGACAAGGCGCAACGCGAGCGCCATCGTTTTGCCTTCAAGCAGCCTCACACATCGGGCATGATGTCGGCTATGCGGGCGATGGTCCCCTACCAAGACGGCCCGGTCGCTGACACCGTCAGCCCGCTCATCGGATCGGACCCGGCGGCCAATAGTCGAGCCATCAAGTCACTATCTTACCTGCTCGGCGCGGACCTCACCGGTATTTGCGAAGCCAAGCGTTATGCGTGGGCATCCCACGATAATGACGGGAAGGAAATACCGGTCCGGCATAAATATGCCATCACCATGCTGATCGACCAAGAATACGACACCATGGAAGGGGCCAGTGGCGATGATTGGATCTCCGGCGCCCAGTCTATGCGCGGCTATTTGCGCGGCGCCGAAATCGCCGGAATTATGGGCGAAATGCTACGCGGCATGGGAGTCAGTGCCCGTTCGCAAACCAATGTCGATTCTGAAGTTCTGCACATTCCCCTGATTCTGTGGGCCGGTCTTGGCGAAATGAGCCGGATCGGCGAATTGGTGCTCAACCCCTTTGTCGGGCCGCGCTTCAAATCAGTCGTACTGACAACCGACTTGCCCCTGGAAGTCGACAAGCCGATCGATTTCGGATTGCAGTATTTTTGCGAAAATTGCTGGAAATGCGCCCGCGAATGCCCGTGCGATGCCATCCCCCTCGGCGACAAAATCATGTTTAACGGCTATGAGATATGGAAAACCGATGTCGAGCGCTGCGGCCGCTATCGGCTGACCAATGCGCGGGGATCGGCGTGTGGTCGCTGCATGAAGACGTGCCCGCTCAATAAGGTCACCACTGCCGACGGCCCACTGATGACCCGGGTCGCGAGTTGGTGCGGCGTCAATGCGCGATGGCTCAAACCTATTTTGGTGCCCATTGCCGTCAAGCTCGATGACTGGGTCGGCAACGGCAAGCGTAATCCGACCAAAAAATGGTGGCTCGACCTGGAAGTGGTGGATGGGGTTTGCGTCGAGCCGAAAGGGGTCAATCGACGCGACATCGACGTCACGCGCAATATTGATCCGGCCAAACAAAAAATGGCCGTTTATCCCGCCAATGTGATGCCCATCCCCAATGACAATAGACCCCAAACGGTTGATCGCAAAGCCGCCCTCGCCCAATGGGATAAGATGGAAACACCCGCGCAGGCGCGGGCGCGTCATGCCAGAGGAGAACCGGCGCCGGACCATTACACACCGACACCGCCCGACCCCACCGGTCCCAAAGGCGAAAACGTAAAAACGACCGCCTATGATAGCACCTCAAAAAAAGACGTGGCACAATAAGTATTGCCGCCAACCGGAGCATCGTTCCTTGACCGAATTCCGCGGTAAAATATACGACGACATCACCCAAACTGTCGGCGCGACGCCGATGGTACGTATTCGCCAACTGGCGGATGAAGCCGGCTGTGTCGCCAAAATCGTCGCAAAGCTCGAATTTTTTAACCCCCTAAGCTCGGTCAAGGATCGCATTGGCGTCGCCATGGTCGAGGCAGGTGTGCGCGACGGCAAAATCGGCCCCAATACAGTTGTTGTCGAGCCGACTTCGGGCAATACAGGCATTGGGATCGCCTTTGCCTGTGCCGCCAAGGGCTTTAAATGCATCATCGTCATGCAAGATTCGATGTCGATCGAACGGCGCAAAATGCTCGCCCATTTAGGCGCCCAGGTCGAATTGACCCCGGCGGCGGAACGGATGGTTGGATCGATCCGCCGGGCTAAGGAATTGGTCGAAGAATTGCCCGACGCCTATATGCCCATGCAATTTGAAAACCCGGCAAACCCAGAGATTCACCGCCGCACGACTGCCGAGGAAATCTGGCGCGACACCGGCGGCAACGTCGATATTCTGGTTGCCGGGTCGGGCACTGGCGGCACAATTACTGGCACCACGGGCCAACTCAAAAAATACAATCCCGACCTAAAAGCCATTGCGGTGGAACCTGCCAGCAGCCCAGTATTATCGGGCGGCGAACCGGGAAAACATAAGATCCAAGGCATGGGCCCAGGCTTCATTCCGGCAATTTTAGAGCGCGATCAAATCGACGAGATAATTCAAGTAACCGATGACGAGGCCTTCGCTATGGCGCGAAAATGCGCCGTCCTTGAAGGCATACCAGCCGGAATATCGTCGGGGGCGGCCCTGACAGCCGCATTACGCGTCGGCACCCGCCCGGAAATGGTGGGAAAACTGATCACCGTTATCCTGCCATCAAGCGCCGAGCGCTATCAGTCCACGGAATTGTTCAGCAGCGATCAGTATTAGCCCGCCGCTGCAACTGCCCGGCCGGTCAAAACGCCAATGAGATGGGCGCGATAGTCGCCGGGTCCATGAATATCTGAAATCATATCGTCGCCATCAAGGGAAAGCCCGGCGACCGCATCCTTGGTGAAATTACCGGCCAAGGCCTCTTCGGCCGCTGTCCAGCGAAACACCCCGGACTGACTGGCCCCGGTGACTGCGACCCGCACACCATCTGCGGTTTTAGCGACAAAAACACCAGCCATCGCATACCGCGAAGCCGGATTAGGAAATTTCTGATAAGCCGTTGCCTGGGCGGCGGGAAACCGCACCGCAACCACCAGCTCGCCGGGCTCCAGAGCCGTTTCAAAAAGGCCGGTGAAATAATCGTCGGCACCAATTTCACGGCGGTCGGTCACAATCGTTGCGCCAAGCCCCAGACAAGCTGCCGGATAGTCGGCCGAAGGATCATTATTGGCCACCGAGCCGCCGATAGTGCCTCGATTACGCACCTGCGGATCGCCGATTTCGCCGGCCAACGCCGCCAAAGCCGGGGTTTTTGCTTTGACTAGATCGGACCCGGCGACGGCAGCATGAGTGGTCAGCGCCTTAATTTCAACGCCGTCACCAGCCTCGGCAATCCCCACCAAATCGCCGATTCCTTTGAGGTCAATCAGGTCGGTCGGATTTGCCAAACGCTGTTTTAAGGTTGGTATCAACGTCATCCCACCGGCAAGGTAGGTGGGGTCTTCTTTCGCATCATAGATGGATTTGGCATCGGCGGTGCTGGCCACGGTCTGATAGTCGAATGTGTACATGAGTTGTTACTCCGCCATGGATTTAATGCCAGCGCCAATCGACGCGACAATATTTTGATAGCCGGTGCAGCGGCAAATATTGCCCTCCAACCAGGCGCGGATTTCTTTATCGCCGGCATTTGGGTTTTTCTCGGCCAAATCGAGGGCGCTCATCACCATGCCTGGCGTGCAGAACCCGCATTGCAAACCGTGATGCTCGCGGAACGCTTCTTGCATCGGGTGCAGCTTCTCGCCGTCGGCGACCCCTTCGATGGTCGCGATTTGCGCCCCATCGGCCTCGACCGCAAGCATCGAGCAGCTCTTCATTGATGAGCCGTTCACATGCACGACGCACGCCCCGCATTGGCTGGTGTCACAGCCGACATGGGTTCCCGTGAGGCGCAAAGTCGTCCGTAAAAAATCGACCAGCAGCGTGTTTGCCGGCACATCGCCCGAAACATCCTTGCCGTTCACAATCATTGATACCGCAACCATGGAAATCCCCGTTTCACCTATCGAAATTGAAATTGAACTCTACTTCATGCGCCGGGCTCCCGGAAAGCCCCATTTACTCTTTCTCTGGACGTCGCCCCAGGATCTCGCGTCCGACCAACGCAATAACCATAAGCGCCGAAACCGCGACCATTTCCAACACCCATTTCATTGGCGAGCCCTGATAATGCAGGCCGAACACCATGAATACAACGGTCCCGGTAAATTGCGCGGCAAAGCCAAAAAACGAACTCCCAAGACCGGCAATATCTTTATGTGGGTCAAGGGTCAAGCTGGCGCTGTTGGAATTGATCGTCTGAAAGCACATGAAATAGGCAAAGGCGTGCACAGTGAAAACCGTCGCTGTGAATAACCCCGCCGCTGTGAATGACGCCAAAGAGACCATAACGGCGAGTTGCGCGATAGATGCCACCCAAATGGCGCAAGCCGGCCCCCAACGATGGATCGCCCGCCCGTTCAGATATTGCCCCAATATGATGCCAAATCCGGTCAACGCAAATAATACGGCAAATACCGTCTCCGATGTGCCCGTCCCCTCGATATAGAGGCGAGACGTATTCGCGATATAGGAAATGATCGTAATATAGGCCAGCGCCGTCAAAACCGTATAAAAGCGCGACTGAGGATGGCGAATAATCCGCCCAATGCCATAGGCGATCCGGGCCGGTTTCAGAGCGTCCGGGTCGCGCCGCTCCAATGTTTCGCGATAAATGAATATCGTGCACCAGCCAAGACAAATGACAAAAAGCGCCATCGCCAGGAACACCAGACGCCAACTCCCGATGGCAATTAACCCGGCGCCCAATAGTGGCGCGACCAGCGGCCCAAAGGCGAACACCGCCGACGCCATAGCCATCGCTCGCGCCAATTCCCGCCCCGAATAAAGATCGCGCAATATCGCCCTGGCAACCACCTGGCCCGTCGCCCCGCCAAGACCTTGCAGCATCCGCCCGGCGATAACGATTTCAATTGTCGGACCAAGCAAGCCCAGCAAAGCACCGGCAAGATAAATGCCCATGCCAAAGAGCAGCGCCGGTCGGCGGCCAAACCGGTCGGAAATCGAGCCAAACAGGATCTGCCCAAACCCAAAGGAGAGCGTATAGAGAATGACGGTCAGTTGAACACGCGATATCGGCGCATCCAAACTTTCCGCCATTTGGTGAAAGGCGGGCAACACGATATCGATGGAAAAAGCGCTCATCGACATCAGCAAGCCGGTGAAAATAATGACAAATGTCCGCGACATGAAAACCCGGTTCAGTTTAGGCTGGAAGGCTGGTAACGATTATCGATTTCGATGCAAGGACGCACGGATTAGGGCAAGAACGTCTTCGGCAGCCGCCTGGACATGGGTTCCCGGTCCGTAAATTGCCGCCACACCGTGGGCCTTTAAACCTTCGCGATCTTGGGGCGGAATGACGCCGCCGCAAACGATGACGATGTCTTCGCCGCCTTGGTCTTTTAGTGCCGATACAAGAGCCGGTACCATACTTCCATGAGCACCGGCCAAGGTTGAAACACCGATGGCGTGCGCGCCGGTTTGAACAGCCTGCCTGGCCGCCGCCTCCGGTGTATCGAAGAGCGGCCCAACTTCGATTTCAAATCCGAGATCGGCAAAGGCCGAGGCGATCACCCGCGCGCCTCGATCATGACCGTCCTGGCCCAATTTCGCGACCAAAAGATGCGGCTTCTTGCCCTCTTCAACGGCAAAACGCCCAATATCGCCGCGCAATGTTTCAAAGCCCGCATCGCCTTCATTGGCTTTGGCATAGACGCCGGAAAGCAGTTCGGGTTGGACTTGGTGGCGGGTATAGACCTCCTCAAGCGCGAAGGAGACTTCGCCCAAACTGGCGCGCGCTGTCATCGCTTCGATGCTCAATTCCAACAGATTGCCGCTTTCTTCGCGAGCGGCCAGCCTTAAAGCATCCAGGGCACGAGCAACCCGCGCGTCATTGCGCGAGCTCCGGGTCTTCTCCAGTCGGGCGATCTGACCCTCGCGCACTACTTTATTATCGACCTTCAAAATATCAATTTCTGTTTCGGTCTCGGCGCGATAGCGATTGACGCCGACAATGACGTCCTCGCCCCGGTCAACCCTGGCCTGGGTCTGTAGTGCTGATTTTTCGATCTGCAATTTCGGCCAGCCGGTACGTATGGCCTCGGTCATGCCGCCCATTTGCTCAATCTCGGCAATCAGTTTTTCCGCGCCTTGTGCAAGATCAGATGTCAGACTTTCGACATAGTAAGAGCCCGCCAACGGGTCGACCACATCGGTTACCCCGGTTTCATGTTGCAAGATAAGCTGGGTGTTGCGAGCCACCCGGGCCGAGGCCTCGGACGGCAGCGCCAATGCCTCATCAAATGCGTTGGTGTGCAAGGATTGGGTGCCGCCCAATACTGCCGACATGGCCTCATAGGCGGTGCGCACGATGTTATTTGTTGGATCTTGAGCGGCGAGAGACACACCGCTGGTCTGGCAATGGGTACGCAATGCCAGACTGCGCGGATTGCCGGGGGAAAAATTCTTTTCCATCAACCGGGACCAGAGCAACCGCGCCGCCCGCAATTTCGCCGCCTCGCGAAAGAAATCAGTGCCGACGGCAAAGAAAAAACTCAAACGTGGCGCAAAATCATCAACGTCAAGACCACGACCTATTGCCGCGCGGACATATTCGAGCCCATCTGCGAGAGTAAAGGCAAGCTCCTGAACCAGCGAACCTCCCGCTTCGTGAATATGGTAGCCGGAAATCGATACGGAATTATATTTCGGCATGTTGGCGGCGGTATAGCTGATGATGTCGGAGACTATTCGCATGGAAGGTCCCGGCGGATAGATATAGGTATTGCGGACCATAAATTCCTTGAGAACATCATTTTGGATGGTACCGCTGAGAGCAGCATCAGCCACACCTTGTTCACGCCCGGCAACGATAAAAGCGGCCAAAACCGGCAACACCGCACCATTCATGGTCATCGACACGCTCATCCGGTCCAGCGGAATACCATCGAACAGAATTTTCATATCCTCGACGCCGTCGATTGCCACACCGGCCATGCCGACATCGTCCCCGGCCTCGGGCGCATCGCTGTCATAGCCGCGGTGGGTCGGCAGATCGAAAGCGACAGACAATCCTTTTTGGCCACCGGCCAATAATTTCCGGTAAAACCCATTGGACTCCTCCGCCGTCGAAAACCCGGCATATTGGCGGATCGTCCAGGGTCGACCGGCATACATGGTGGCGCGCGGTCCACGGATATAGGGCGGCTCTCCAGGCAAATCATCCAGCCAATCGAGGCCATCGAGATCGGTCGCGGTGTAGATTATCTTTCCCGGCGGGGCGCCCAGCTCCTTGCTGGCCCTTTCCACCCAGGCTTTCATTGCCGCTTCTTTTTTGTTCACCATAGACACCCTCGAATTCGCGCCGCAGTATAGACCGTCCCCCGGCGGGCGGTCCATCGCCGTACCATAGAATACGATAAAATCAGGAGACGATCATTGGTCGCCAGCACCCTCGTCACTCGCAAGCCCGCAAATATCACACCAATTGATATTGTCGCAGAAAAAGACTTTGAGAAATGGCTTAAAGCCCAAACCGGCGCCGCGCGAGGCTGGCTAAAAAATATCGACTTTCAGGCTGCCCCAGGCGCAAAAACCCTGCTGCCCAATGGTGAGGGAGCAACCAGAGGGCTCTTCATCCTGCCAACTGATCGCGGTCCATGGCCGTGGAGCGACTTGGCCCAGGCAATGGCGCCGGGTGCATATGAACTGATCGAGCCGTTTGGTCGACGGAATCTGGCCAAACCCGAGACAGCCTATTCCGCCGCCCTTGGCTGGGCCTTGGCCGCCTATCATTTCGGCCGCTATAAAAAATCCACTGTCAAACCGAGGAACCTTTTTTGGCCCCAGTCGGCCGACAGGAAAGCCGTCATCGCCGCGCTCGATGCAACGTCGCTGGTCCGCGATTTAATAAACACACCGGCAGGTGACCTCGGCCCATCAGAGCTCGCAACGGAGGCGCGAACGCTGGCGCGCAAGCACGGCGCAAAGGCCAAGCTCGTCATCGGCGACCAGCTCCTAAAAATGAATTATCCAGCCATCCATGCCGTAGGCCGGGCGGCCACGGATGAACCCCGATTTATCGATTTGACCTGGGGCAAGCCGGGGGCACCCAAAATCACCCTCGTCGGCAAGGGGGTATGTTTTGATTCCGGCGGGCTGGATCTCAAAAGTGCTGCCGGCATGCGATATATGAAAAAGGATATGGGCGGCGCTGCCCACGTCTTGGGTCTAGCCTCGATGATCATGGCGGCAAACTTGCCGGTTCGGTTGCGGGTGCTGATTGCGGCAGTAGAAAACGCCGTTGCCGGTAACGCGTTTCGACCGGGCGATATTGTGACAACCCGAAAAGGGATCAGGGTCGAGGTTGGCAATACCGATGCCGAAGGCCGATTGGTTCTTTCCGACTGCTTGGCCGAGGCAGCGAGCGAAAAACCGGAAATGATCCTGGATTTTGCCACTCTGACCGGCGCGGCGCGGGTCGCCCTGGGTGCCGAACTGCCGGCGATGTTTGCCAATGACGATAGGCTGGCCGCCGATATTCTGGCCGCCGGCGAAAGGACCGCCGACCCGGTCTGGCGACTACCTCTCCACCAGCCCTATCGCAGTCAACTCCAATCGAAAATCGCCGATCTCAACAATATCAGTCCAGGCGGGTTTGGCGGCGCCATCACCGCTGCCCTGTTTCTCGAGGCCTTTATCGAGCCAGGCATTCCCTGGGTGCATTTTGATTTGATGGCTTGGAACCAGGCCTCTCGCCCCGGCCGCCCCGAAGGCGGAGAGGCAATGGCCATGCGGGCTGTCCACGATATGCTGGAAACGCGCTATATACTCAAAACCCCGAAAAAGAAGAAATAAAGACCGCCTGGTTACCCAGCCTAATTACATAGCCGGTTTTTATCTGAAGCCCAGCTGCGGGGCGTCGACTCTTCGCAATTCCAAAAACCGGTACCGTTTTGTTGGGCAGCAAGTTCGGCAACCTTATAGCGACCAATTTCCGGCCCTTCGAAATTATCATCGTCAGCGCGCGCCCAACCGGTCAAAACAAGTATCTCGGCTAAATCATTCGACTCGCGATCAAGGTCGTCCGCCGCTTCGGCGAAATCATCGGAAAGGCAGCGGGCAAACAGCAAATTATCCGCACCTGCGCCGATAATGATGCAATCGACCGGCTCGACTCCATTGACAAGTCGCAGCGTCGCCGAAAGCGCCAACAGACCGCATCTCGCCTCATCGGCCCGTGATTGCGTGCATTGCTCATCAAGGTCCGACGACTTGATGCCAAAGAGTTGCACCGTCAAATCGCCGACCACCGCCGTATCGCCATCCTCGAAAATCAACGCACCACCGGCGATCAGCTGGATCCTCTGCACCTCGCTAAAAATACTCGGAAGTTGGCCGTTAAGATTGCCAAATTGGGCGTTGGCAGGCGCCCACCACGTCACAAAAACCAGCCACAACATAATGGCCCCAATACGCGATACAGACATAATACGCCCCTTTTCTTGCCGCCCTTCACCCTCGATTCGCCCATGTAATTTAGGCGACCGACGCCTTTAGCCAGGCGGACCTGAACCGTTTCCCCTCCTAACCTACCACAGCCAGGCTCTATGTTGTTGAAAAACAACGCATTCAGCGATCAGGGCTGTTCACGTGCCGCTCTTGCCCGAAGTAAAGCGACGTCAATAGCCACGTGTTAGGTCAACTAGATTGTGCATCACTTCGCCATTTTCAACCCGGCGAATATTTTCCACCACCTGATCGGCAACGCTGCGCGGATCGGTGACGGCGGCGATATGGGGGGTCAGGATAATTTTTTCGTGTCGCCAGAAAGGATGGTTTTGGGGCAACGGCTCAACGGTAAACACATCCAAATAGGCCCCCGACAAATGGCCACTATCGAGGGCTGCGAGGAGGTCGTCATCGACGATATGCGCCCCACGAGCGATATTGATGACCCAGGCGCCTTTCGGCAATTGAGCAAAATTGTCTCGGTTGAGAATATCTTCCGTCTCTTGTGTCAATGGCAGCAAACAGACGAGAATGTTCGATTTCGCCAATAAATTCTCGAGCCCGTCATTGCCGTGGTGATGCACCAAGCCGCCGGGTAGAGGGTCGCGTCGCGATGTCCGCGACCAGCCGGCAACCTGAAAACCAAGACCGACGCAGGCCTGCGCCAGCGAGGTGCCAAGGACCCCAAGGCCAAGAATACCGACACGTGTCTCTTCAGCCGTGCGCTGGCTCAATATTCGCCACTCGCCCTTATTCCGGTTTTGCGCGTATTCGGGAAAGCGCCGGTGGGCCGCCAAGATTGTGGCGAGCCCATATTCAACTATGCCCGCGGTCAAACGATCATCGATGACCCGCGCCACCGGAACATCCACCGGCAACTCCGGATCGACAAAAATATGATCAACCCCAGCGCCGAGAGAAAGAATTGCCTTGAGATTTGGCAAGTCAGCCAGCAAGCCGAGAGGCGGCTTCCAGACCAGCGCATAATCAATATCGGCCGGATCGCCACATTCGGGCCACACCCGCAAATCCAAATTGGGTAGGCGCCGTTTTAGTTCCGTCACCCACCAATTGGCGTTGTCGACCGCCGATTGAAACAGCAAGGCCATTGTGGCGCCCACCTCAGGTTCCAACCACACCCTCGACCGCCGCCAGATCGAAGGCGGCAGCCATGAGTGCTTTGGTATAGTTTTCCTTTGGAGCGTCAAAAATTTGCGCTGCCGGCCCGTGCTCGACAACCTTGCCTCGGCGCATGACAATCACATGTTCCGAGATCGCCCGAACGACACTCAGATCATGGCTGATAAAAAGATAAGCAAGGTTGTGGCGCCGCTGCAGATCGCGCAGCAAATCGATGATTTGAACCTGCACAGACCGGTCGAGGGCCGAGGTCGGCTCATCCAGCACGACAAAGCGCGGTTTCAGGACCAGTGCCCGGGCAATCGCCACCCGTTGGCGCTGACCACCGGAAAATTCGTGGGGGTAACGGAACCGGGTTTCGGGATCAAGATCGACTTCTTTCATTACATCGACAATCATCGCGTCCCGTTCTTGGGCATCATCACCCAAATTATGGACTTTTAGCCCTTCCTCGATGATTTGGGCAATCGACATGCGCGGCGACAAGCTACCATAGGGGTCTTGAAAAACGATTTGCATATCCGACCGGAGAGGCCGGATTTCGCGGGGCCGTAGCCCGGAAATCTCTGTGCCCCTGAAAGTGATCGGGCCTTTCGACGAAATCAGCCGCAACAAGGCAAGCCCCAAAGTCGTCTTGCCCGACCCCGACTCGCCAACAACCCCGACGGTCTGGCCTTCGCGAACCTGTAGACTGAGACCGTCGACAGCGCGAACATAATCAACGGTTTTTTTAAGCAGGCCTTTTTTAATTGGAAACCAGATCTTGAGATCGTCGGCCTCCATGATGACTGGGGCACCGTCTTTGGCCTTATTCGGCTCACCGCTTGGTTCGGCCGAGAGCAGTTCTTTTGTGTAAGGGTCTTGCGGCGTGTCGAAGATGGTCTTTGTCTCTCCCTGCTCGACAATTTTTCCATCATTCATCACGCAAATTCTGTCGGAGATTTTGCGCACGATACTGAGGTCATGGGTGATGAATAAAATCGCCATGCCAAAACGGTTTTGCAACTCTTCCAGTAGTTCTAGAATTTGCGCCTGTATCGTGACATCCAGCGCCGTTGTCGGTTCATCGGCAATCAGCAAATCGGGCTCGTTGGCTAGTGCCATCGCGATCATCACCCGCTGACGCTGCCCGCCGGAAAGCTCATGAGGCAGCGCGGTCAGGCGTCGCTCCGCATCGGCCAAACCAACCAGCTTCAACAATTCAAGGGTCCGCACCCGTGCCGCCGCCTTGCTCAAGCCTCGGTGAATGATCAGGGTCTCGCTTACTTGGCGTTCAACATTGTGCAACGGATTGAGAGAGCTCTGGGGCTCTTGAAAGATCATCGAAATCCGGTCGCCGCGAATTTTCTGCAGGTCGGCCTGCCCGGCGCCGACCAACTCGGTATCGGCAAATTTGATGCTGCCCGACGGATGGCTCGCCGTCGGATAGGGCAGGAGCTGCAGAATAGAAAGCGCGGTGACCGATTTTCCCGAGCCGGACTCGCCGACCAGCGCCACCGTTTCGCCCTTTCGAATATCGAAATCGATACCGCGCACGGCCGAGACGGTACCCCCCATTGTCGAAAAATCGACGGAGAGGTCGGTCACGGAAAGCAGCGTTTCACCGATCGAACCGGCGTCGGTCATGCGCTGCCTCCTGTCACTTGTTTGCGCGGATCAAAGGCGTCACGCACCCCCTCACCAATGAAAATCAACAGGCTCAGCATCGCCGCAATGGCGAAAAATGCGGTGAAATTTAGCCAAGGCGCATGCATATTGGCCTTTGCCTGGCGTAGCATTTCCCCCAAAGAGGGCGAGCCAAGGGGCAGCCCAAATCCGATGAGGTCGAGGCTAGTCAATACCGTCAACGCCCCCGCCGTGATAAACGGCAAAAATGTCAATGTCGCAACCATCGCGTTGGGCAAGACGTGGCGGAACATGATTTTACGGTTGGAAAGACCAAGGGCCTCCGCCGCCCGAACATAATCGAAATTTCGGGCGCGAAAAAATTCGGCCCGGACCAACCCAACCAGAGAAGTCCAGCTGAATAAGAGCATGATCGCCAGCAATGTCCAGAAGCCCGGAACCAAAACCGCTGAAACAATGATGATAATATATAGGCTCGGCAAGGAGCTCCAAATTTCCAAGAAACGCTGAAATATAAGATCGAGCCAGCCACCGAAATAACCCTGCACAGCGCCCGCCGACACTCCAACGATGCTCGAAATTACAGTAAGAATCAGGCCGAACAAGACCGATATCCGAAACCCATAGAGCAGCCGGGCAACAACGTCGCGAGCCTGATCATCGGTGCCGAGCCAGTTCTGGGCACTCGGTGGCGAAGGCGCCGGCGATGGCAAATTCGAAATATGCGTGTCGTAGCTATATGGAATGATCGGCATCACCATCCAGCCACCTTGCTCGATCAAGTCTACGACGTATGGATCGTCATATTTGGCCTCGGTCTCAAAGCTGCCGCCGAACGCGGTTTCTGGATAGCTCACAACGATCGGGAAATAGTAGGCGCCCTCAAATCGCACCAGAAGCGGCCTATCGTTGGCAATAAATTCCGCCGGCAGAGCGACAAGAAACATGACCAGGAACAGCCAGAACGACCAATAGGCGCGCCGATTTGCCCTGAAATTTGCATAGCGCCGCGACGTCAACGGTGTAACCGAGAAACCTAAGATTTTCTTACCGAACCTATTTGCGGTGGCCATCGTCAGGCACCCCGCCGTTCGAAATCGATCCTTGGATCAACAAAAGTATATGTCAAATCAGTGATCAACCCGACCAGCAGGCCGATCAGCGAAAACACATAAAGTGTGCCAAACATAATTGGATAATCACGGTTAAGGGCTGCTTCGAGCCCCAATAGGCCAAGACCGTCGAGGGAGAAAATAACCTCAATCAAAAAGGCGCCGGTAAAGAACATGCCGATGAAAGCGCCCGGGAACCCAGCAATGATAATCAGCATGCCGTTACGAAAAACGTGACGGTAAAGCACGCTGCGCTCAGAAAGTCCTTTTGATCGCGCCGTCAGCACATATTGCTGATTAATCTGATCGATAAAGGAGTTCTTGGTCAGCATTGTTGCGCCAGCGAAAACACCAAGAATGAGCGCTGAAACCGGCAAAACAATATGCCACATATAATCGAGGGCGAGCTCAAAATAGCCCATTTCCTGCCACCCTGTTGAGACAAGTCCGCGCAAGGGAAACCAGTCAAAATAGGTACCGCTGGCGAACAGAACTATGAGCAACAGAGCAAATAGAAACGACGGGATCGCATAGCCGAAAATAATGGCCGCACTGGTCCACAAATCGAAGCGACTGCCGTCACGAACGGCTTTGGCGACCCCTAAGGGTATCGAGATCAAATAAGATAAAATCGTCGTCCAGAGCCCCAAGGTGATTGAAACCGGCAATCTATCGATGACCAAGTCGACGACCTGCTGGTCTTTGAAAAAGCTTTCGCCAAAATCAAAGCGTAGATAATTACCGGCCATGATGAAAAGTCGCGTGTACCAGGGTTTATCCAGGCCGAATTTTCTCTCCAGCTCCTCGATAAATTCCTGCGGCAGGCCCTGAGCGCCGCGATATTTCGATTGACCGCCACCGCCACCTTGTTTGGCGTCAAATTCATCGTCGATGATGTCGCCGCCATCCCCGGCACCGATGCGATCTTCTATGCCGACGGCATTTCCTTGAAGCCGGGCAATCGTCTGCTCAATCGGCCCACCGGGCACAAATTGGAAAATCGCGAAATTAAGCAGCATGATCCCAAACAGCGTCGGAATCATCAAAAGCAGCCGACGAATTATATATGCATACATTTAAGGTGATCGCCCCTCGGCTGCGTCGGACGGTCCAAAAATGTTGGGTTTGTTTGTTGGACGTATCACCTTCAACTGCTCTTACGCCTACGGATCATTAACATCAGCCCGATTAACACCACCACGCCACCGGCGATCCAAGCCATGTTCAAACCGCTGTCCTCGGCTTGGTCATTACCGGCGTCAGCGGCGTCGCCATTTTCGGCGACCTCCTCTACCTCCTGGGTGGCGGCAGGTTCTTCTGCCACCGCCCCGTCTTGCGCGTCTTGCGTGCCTCCATTTTCCGCCACGGTGGTTGCGCCGTCACCACCTGCGTCAGCGCGGCGCCCTTCGAGGGAGGTTACCTTGGCCTCCTCGATCCACCATGCGCCGAACTGAACGCCGCGCGCCGGATAGATGCCGGGTTTGCCAAACTTATCCCAATAGGCGATCCGATCATGGGGAACGTGCCAATTGGGCACGACGTAATGTCCCCAAAGCAGCGCCCGGTCGAGAGCGCGGGTCCGCTGAACGAGGCTTTCACGGCTCGGCGCGCTGATGACCAATTCGATCAGCTCGTCGATGACCGGGTCGCTGATCCCGCCCAAATTTCGCGAACCGTTGAGATCCCTTGTCTCTGAGCCCCAATAATTGCGTTGCTCGTTGCCTGGAGAGAGGGACTGACCAAAGGTCGTGATCATCGTGTCAAAATCAAACTCTTCGATCCGGCGCGTATATTGAGCGACATCGACCAGCCGGGCCGACGCATCAATTCCCATGCGCTTGAGATTTTCAACAAAGGGATTGACGATCCGCTCGAACTGCTGGCTGACAAGCAGGATTTCAACAGCCAGTGGCTCGCCGGTCTCTTCATTGACCCGAACCCCATCCTGCACCACCCAGCCGGCGGCAGTTAAAAGATCACTGCCGAGGGCGATATTTCCCCGGTCACTATCTTCATCGGCGCCGGAGAAAGGAACGGAAAATACTTCGGTATAAAGCTCTTCAGGAAGCTGTCCCCGATAGCTTTCCAAAATTTCACGCTCTTCGTCACCCGCATCGGCCAAAAGTCCACTGCTCGCCAGTTCGGAATTTTCAAAGTAGCTATCGGTCCGTGTATAGGCGCCGTAAAAAAGCTCCTTATTCGTCCACTCGAAATTAAAGGCATAGGAGAGTGCCTGTCGAACTCGTGGGTCTTGGAATTTTGGCTGGCGCGTATTAATCACATAGCCTTGCATGCCCGCACTTCGATTATGCTTGGCCTCTTCGGTTAGAATTAGTCCGTTTTCGACGGCTGGGGTGTCGAAGGCGGTCGCCCAGGCCTTTGACTGATTTTCCACCCAGAAATCGATATCGCCGCCTTTGAACGCTTCGCGCGCCACCTGCGGGTCACGAAAAAATTCGTAGCGAATTGAGCCAAAGTTTCCCTGCCCAACATTGACCGGCAGCGCTGCGCCCCAATAATCCTCGACCCGTTCATACGTGATCGATGACCCGGCATCGACA
The DNA here is from genome assembly GCA_021774575.1 of Alphaproteobacteria bacterium. Classification (GTDB taxonomy): domain Bacteria; phylum Pseudomonadota; class Alphaproteobacteria; order UBA6615; family UBA6615; genus JAJFIX01. Next base: position 244,591 of record JAJFIX010000045.1, read on the forward strand.
TTGGCGATCCGATAGGCGCCACTGCCTAAGGGCGGCTCCAGGGTCGAATCGTCAAACGCCCGTCCGTCCCAATAATGTTTGGGCAAAATGGTCAATTCAGAGACGATCAGCGGTAATTCGAGGTTTGTCACATCGGAAAAACTAAACCGGACAGCGCGCTCTCCAGTTTTCTCGACCGCTGCCACATCGCCGTAATAGAACTGGTAAAACGGATGCCCGGCAGTCGTCAGAATATCGTAGGAAAAGATAACATCTTCGACGGTAACCGGCAGGCCATCATGCCACCTAGCGTCTTCGCGAATAACGAATTCCACCCAAGACCTATCTTCCGGGACCTCGATGGTTTCACAGAGCAAGCAATAGCGGGTGAAAGCTTCGTCGGCTGCCGCAACGGTTAGAGTATCGTAAATCAGCCCCAATCCGGTCGCCTGATCACCGTTGACGATAAATTGATTTAAACTGTCGAATGTCGCGCCGCCAAATTGCACCACCGCGCCCCCCTTGGGTGCGTCTGGGTTCACATAATCAAAATGGATAAATCCAGCGGCATATTTTGGCGTGCCGTGCATCGCGATACCGTGAGCAGGCCCATTGGTCCCGCCTTGGGCGAGCGCCACCCCAGTCCATCCAGCGGCAAGAACCGCGCCCAATACCGCTGTCTTGATAATTGATTTCATCATGTGACCCACCTCCGGCGCAAATTTGGCATGAAATTTCGACGCCCGCCCAGCTTTACGGGAAGAACGGCCATCAAACTACCAGCTTACACCGTGAGTCATCAACGCAGCCGTTCGGACTACCTTAACGCCTAGTTTGCCGCTGTACTCAATATTTGTAATGCGGCCGCATGGGGGCGCCGATCGCCGCTGGCAATAACCGTCTCGCCCGATCCCATCGTCAGCGGCGCGCCCAGCCAATCGGTGATGACACCGCCGGCCCCGGCAACCACCGGGACCAGGGCAAGATAATCATAGATATTCATATTCGCCTCAATCACCAAGTCGCCATGCCCACTGGCGACCAAGCCATAAGCGTAGCAATCGGTGCCAAACCGGGTCACGGCAGAGTGCGACGAAACCTCAGCAAAAGCGGCGGCACCGGCGTCTGAAAACATTGCCGGTGAGGTTGCATATAAAATTGCATCATCCAAGCTTGGGCAAACACGGGTGCGGGCTTCACCTACTTCAGAACCCTGCCTGAACTGGGTTGGCCTGCCCTCTACGCCGAGCCAGCGCTCACCCGAAACAGGCTGGTTTATAACGCCAACGATCGGCACACCTTGGCGACACAAGGCAATTAACGTTCCGAAAGTCGGCAGACCGGAAATGAAAGCATGGGTGCCGTCCAACGGGTCAATCACCCAGACATATTCGCTATTTTCGCCGTCCGCGCCAAATTCTTCGCCGACAAATCCATGTTCGGGAAAACCAACGGCTATCATTTCGCGCATCACCGTTTCGGCGTCGCGGTCGGCCTGGGTAACCAGGGTCCGGTCGGCCTTGCGATCAACGGCAATATTTTTGCGAAACAGCTCGGAGATTATTGGTCCGCTGGCCTCGGCCAATTCGGCCGCGGCGGCAACGAAGTCATCCAGCACGCCACCTGCCATCACCGTTCATCCAAATGCAATTCGTCCAGTCCCGGTCGAAAAACTCCGGCCTACAACCCTAGGGCAGCGGCTCCGGTGCATCGTCATTGCCGCGCAAATAGGCGATCAAATCCGCACGATCCTCGGCTCGGCGCATCCCGCCAAAGCCCATAATCGTCCCCGGCGCAAAAACCCTGGGCTCGGCAATAAATGCGTCCAGGGCCTCATAGGTCCAGGTTCCGCCAACGCTGGACATGCCATCGGAATAATTGAAGTCTTGCACACTTGCGATGTCGCTGCCGACAATACCATAGAGATTTGGACCAACCCGGGTGCCGCCGCCATCCTCAATCGTGTGACAGCCGATACAGGCCCCGGCCAATCCTTCACCAGCGACAGGGTCGCCGGCGCCGACCCGCGCCGCAATTTCACTGACGCCAGGTTCGCTGGCTGCGGGCGCTTCGACAACGGGGATCTCTTCGACCTGTGCCGGAGCTTCTTCGGTTGGCACGGGGGCTGGCACGGGGGCGGCAGCCCCATCGGGCAGAGCAACCGGCTCGGCGGAAAGGGTGCGCATATAGGCAATCAAATTGGCGCGCTCGCTTGCCGAGCGTAATCCGGCAAAGCCCATGACCGTTCCCGGGACCACATCGCTGGGCTTTTTCAAGAAGAGATTGAGCGACTCAAAATCCCAGGTTCCGCCCGCTTCGGTCATTGCTGTGGAATAGCCAAACCCTTCGACCGATGCCCGGTCGCGTCCGACTACATTATAAAGATTTGGCCCAGCCTTGGCTGCACCACCTTCGTCGAACGTGTGACAGCTGGCGCATTTGGCGGCAGCGCCTTCGCCCGCAGCCACATCTGCGTCCGCCAGCAGCGGCCCAACGGGATCAACGGTTTCGACCGCCGCCTGCTGACCACCTTCTGACGATTCGGCATCGGCGACGTGAATTGGGTAGGCGTTTTCCTCTAGCTCGTGAGCTTCGAAAACATGATTTCCGACCTGGCCAATGAAAACGGCAACCAGCAGCGCCACCAGCCCTGCGCCGACGGCCTTATACTCGGCCGAGAAAAACGCCATTGGCGCCCCAACAAGGGCCCAAGAAATTTTGCCCCAAAGTCCGGTGGGTTTGCTTCTCTGATCCATAAATTCGAGCCCTCTGGAAACTGTCTTGGTATCCGTGCCTACTTGTCGGCGACGCACCGGGAGATATATCTTTGCCGCTCAATCCCGGCCAGCCCATAGCTTATCACGCGTCGTTAGGTCGCAGCATAACATAATATGACGGGTTTCGGCGGTCGGGCGACTTTTCGACGCCACTGAGGACACCATCCATGCCTACCATCATAATGATCCCGTCGCGGCTGGCCGCGACCAGGCTCCCAGGTAAACCGCTCTCCGACATTCACGGGCGGGCGATGATTTTGCATTGCTGGGACCGAGCGATAGCGGCGGACCTTGGCCCGGTCGTCGTTGCCTGCGGGGACCGAGAAATATACGACACCATCGAAGGCGCCGGCGCCCGAGCGGTCATGACCGACCCCGACCTTCCATCGGGTTCGGACCGCATTTACGCAGCCTTGGCCGAAATTGATCCAGACGGCAGCTACGATACGGTGATCAATTTCCAGGGCGACTTGCCGACCATAGACCCCGACGCTATCCGGGCCGCCGTCACAGCGCTCGACGATGGTGCCGACATCGGCACAATCGCCGCGCGGATTGTCCAACAAGAAGAGCGCGATAACCCAAACGTGGTCAAAGTCTGCGCTGCCTTGGAAGATAACCGTACACGAGCCCGCGCCCTTTATTTTAGCCGCGCCACGGTACCGGCCGGCGATGGCGATCATTTTCATCATATCGGGCTTTACGCTTATCGTCGTCAGGCGCTGGCGAAATTCATCACCCTGCCTGCGGGACAGCTGGAAAAGCGTGAACATTTGGAGCAACTCCGCGCCTTGGAGGCGGGCATGCGGATTGATGTGTGCCTCGTTGACAGTGTCCCGCTGGGTGTCGATACTCCCGACGACCTGGAAAAAGCCCGCAACCTCTTGGCCGCCTAAGATTTATCCGGCGGAAAGGAACAGCATGAATTCCGCGACAGACACCGCGATTGCCTTTCAAGGCGTGCCCGGCGCCAACTCCCATATTGCCTGCCAGAATTGTTATCCGGAGAGGCCGACCCTCGCCTGCGACACGTTCGATGACGCTTTTTCTGCAGTTATTGACGGGCGGGCGGGCCTCGCGATGATCCCGATCGAAAATTCCCTGGGCGGGCGCGTTGCCGATATCCATCACTTGTTACCCGCAAGCCCCTTATTCATCACTGCTGAATATTTCTTGCAGGTCGAATATGACTTGGTGGCGCCCAAAGGGGCCACCCTAGAGGGATTGCGCGAGGTTCGCTCCCATATCCAAGCCTTGGCCCAGTGTCGGGAGCAAATTAAGGCGCTCGGATTGGACCCGGTTGCCCATGCCGATACCGCCGGCGCTGCCAAAGACGTCGCCCAGCTGGGTGACAAGAGCATCGGCGCCGTCAGTCCGCCGTTGGCGGCCGAGATTTACGGTCTCGAGGTGTTGCGCAAACGGTTCGAGGATCGCATCGGCAACACGACCCGCTTTGTCATATTGTCGAGAAACCGCCAGGATCCCGACCCCAAGTCGGGCCCCTGCATGACCGCAATGATTTTCCAAACACGCTCGGTACCCGCTTCGCTCTACAAAGCAATGGGCGGCTTTGCCACCAATGGCGTCAATATCACTAAATTGGAGAGTTATATTTCCGGCGAGCGCTTCAACGTCGCCCGCTTCTACGCCGAAATAGAAGGCAACCCCGCCGATCCGGCCGTGGACAGAGCAATTGCCGAACTTAATTATTTTTCCGAAGAGGTAAAAATATTGGGCGCGTTCCCGGCCCATGAATTTCGGCGTAAATAGCTCCGAAAGTTTAATTTCGCCACAATTTGAGCCCTATGCTCTTTGCTTGATTTCGTCAGTAGGCACGCAAAAATAGGAGCAGCCCGATGCGCCGAATTTTCAGCCCCCTCACCTTCATTTTTGCCCTTCCGCTGGCCGTGGCATCGAGTTTGACAGCGAATGCTCAAGTAAAATCCGTCGAACTGTTCCCGGATCATAACGCGCGACCGCTATTTGCCACGGTCGTCGGGCGCCATGGCGCGTTCACCGATACATTTAGGGTCGATGTCGAAGCCGGTGGAGCCGATTTTATCGCGGTGCCCGACCTGTTCTGCGCCGGCGCCATCGACTATGGGCAACCCGATGTTACTGTCGATTATCGCCAGGGTGACCCCTCCGTCGAACGTTTGAATTTCATGGCGTTTGCCCAAGTGGGTGCCCTTTTGTTGATCCGCGAACCCAATGGGAAATGGCAATGCAATAACGATACCGGGCTGGGCGACGCGCCGCTGATCAGCATTCTCAACCCGGCGCAGGGCCAATATGCCATATGGGTAGGCACGATCGCTGGCGGAACCGGCAACGCCGTGCTCGCACTAACCGAAGACGGGCTGCCACCGGAATCGAATTTACAAATTCCCAGCGCCGACGCCCCAGCCCAAGGCGGTATTATCAACCTTGATACGCGCTTGCCCGATGGTCCGATCGAACTGGCTGTCAGTGCCGGTGGGGCCAACCAAATTCCCGAATTTCTTGCATTTTGCTCGGGTAACTTTACCGCCGGGCGCCCCGCCCTGCATATCGAGAATGCGCCCGCCGGGCAGCGTTTCAGCATCGATCTCAGCTCCGGAGATGACACCGTGCTCGCCGTCCTCACACCGAACGGCGAATGGCTCTGCAATGACGATCAGTTTGGCAGCGACCCTCAAGTCACAATCGAAGCTCCGTTACCCGGGCGCTACACGGTCTGGGCAGGCACATTCAGCGATATTGGCACTGTTTCCGCCCGATTATCCGTTTCCGAGGGTGGCATCTTGAGGGGGGTCGTGCCCGAACCGGACAATCTCTCTCAAGTTGGCGATATTTTGCTCTCGGAAATCGCTTTCGGCCAACCGGCGATCCACCAGATCTTTGCCGGTGGCGGCGACGAAGTTAGCGAACTCGGCGCGGCCTGCACCGGATATATAGACGCCAGCCAGCCGACGGCCCATATTGATACTCCGGTGGCCGGAGAGGATTTCGAGGTCCGGATTACGTCGGAGACCGATACAACCCTCATCATTCTCGGACCCGACGGCGAGTGGTTCTGCAACGATGATTTCTTTGACCTAGACCCGGCGGTCTATTTCAGCAATCCAGCAGCCGGGCGCTACACGATTTGGGTCGGCACCTTCGGCAGTGGCGGCGATCAACCACCCGCAACCCTGACCGTCGACCTTGCGGCGGGTTAGGCCTTACAGCAAGTGCCCGGCACGCTGCTGTTTGGTATCGAGATAGCGCCGGTTATGTTCATTGCTGGGAAAGCTGTGGGGCACCCGTTCGACAATTTCCAGACCCCATTTTGCCAGGCTTTCCAGTTTATCTGGGTTGTTGGTCATTAAGCGAATTTTGTCAAAGCCGAGCTGGCTCAACATTTCGGCAGCAGGCTGATAAATACGCTCATCGGCAGCAAACCCAAGCTGCTCGTTGGCCTCAATAGTATCGAGACCCTCGTCTTGCAACTCGTAGGCGCGGAGCTTATTGACCAGGCCGATGCCGCGCCCTTCTTGGGAGAGATAGACCAGCAATCCACCGTCTTCCTTGTTGATCTCGGCAATCGCCCCGCGCAACTGATCGCCGCAATCGCAGCGCAGCGACCCTAGCAAATCCCCGGTAAAGCACTGCGAATGGACGCGCACCAAAGTCGGTGCGCCCGGATCGGGGTCGCCGACGACGATCACCAAATGTTCGATACTGCCGTCTGGCGGGCGAAACGCGATGACCTTGGCTTTCGATGCTTCGAGAAGCGGGATTTCGGCTTCACCAACTCGTGTCAACGCCTTGGCTTCACGTGTTCGGAAAGTGGCGATATCGTCGGCCTCGATGACCAAAACATTTTCTGCCAAGGCCCATTCGTCTAAATAGGCCTTACGCTGATCAGGTATCGACACCAAAACCCCGGCGGGGAGTAGAGCGGAAAGCTTAATCAGCTCGACTATGGCAGCCTCCAGGCCGTCCGGTGTAATCGCCCGTAATCCGAGGGGTGCCGGTAAATCTTGCCGGTTGGGAATTGCCGGATTGACGATATTGCGGACGTCGGCAGCCGAAACTCCGCCGGCAAGGGACACCCGGATGGCCGATGCGCCGGTATCTTCAACACCGTAGCCCAGATATTTGGCGCGCCGAGAGGTGATCGCGAGGGACGGAGGGGTTGCAGAAATAGAGCGTAAATAGGTCAAATTTTCATCCAATACGCCTTCGGCAGCCAAAACCATCGCCGCTTCGGTGCCCGCCCGCACGATAACCGGTGACCCTCGGCGCAAATCCCCAATGGCACGTTCAACCGCGCGCAAATTGCCCGGTACCAGCGGCGCACCTTGAGTTGGTCTATCTTGGGCGATGGTCAAAATCCTCTCTCAGCTAACCGGAAGTAAATTTTCCGTAAGAAAGACCGTTTTGCGATTACTTTACAAGGCTGATATTCTAGGTTGATTGCAGTGGCGACGAACCAACATGCCCCTTGAAACTCTGGAATTCGTATTAAATTAGAGTAACACCTATTATTGTATCTTGGATTTCCCTGAGCAAACAATGGCCGGAAAATGACTACAGGCAAAAAAATACTATTGGTCGAAGATGACGTTGTCTTACGCGATTCACTCGCTGAACAGCTACGTCTTCATGAAGAGTTTGAAACAACCGAAGTCGGATCGGGAAAAGACGCATTGGAAATCACTGGATCCGATTATTTCGATGTGATCGTTCTAGATGTCGGCTTGCCCGATATCGACGGAAGGGAATTGTGCCGCCTGATGCGCCGCAACGGCATCAAGGCGCCGATCATTATGTTGACTGGCCAAGATACCGACTCCGATGAAATTTTGGGGCTTGATTCGGGGGCCAATGACTATATCACCAAGCCCTTTAGGCTTAATCTGTTGCTCGCAAGACTGCGGTCTCAACTTCGCCAGCATGAGCAGAGCGAGGACGCTGTATTCACCATCGGCCCTTACACATTCCAGCCTGCAACCAAGATGCTCACCGATGTCGCGACCGAGAAACAAATTCGGTTGACCGAGAAAGAGACCGCAATTTTGAAATTTCTATTCCGGTCCGGCGATAAGGTGGTCAGTCGCGAGACCCTGCTGAACGAAGTGTGGGGTTATAATGCCGGTGTGACAACCCATACGCTCGAAACCCATGTCTATCGGTTGCGGCAAAAAATTGAGACCGATCCCTCAAAGGCCCAGCTTCTTGTCACCGAAACCGGCGGGTATAAACTAAACCCCTAGCCGTTTATCACTGACTTTGATCGAGCCATTTATCGGGACGCCCCCAGCTCTCGCCGTGCGCCGGACTTGCGCCACTGATATCTAGTATTTGGAAATTCCTCATGGTCGCTTGGGCCAGATCGAATTTCCGGCTCAACGCCTCGTGATACGCGCGGTTGGCGATATCAAGAAAGCCGCCGATGTTTGAGTCTAGTTTCAGACGACGGTTGCCCGACTGTAAAGTCAGCTCCATCACGCCTTCGCCTTTTCTGCGCCGGGTCGGAAAAAACGCCAATCGGAGGCTCGTCACCTCGGACCAGGGCAATATCCATGGGTTAACCACGTGCTTGACCCCGTCGATACGCAACCCATCTTGGTCCGAGGTGATCGAAGTGGCCTGTCGCAATCCGGTGCGAACCCCATAAACAATAAATACGATTGTCAGAAAGGCGAGTAAGGACGTGGCAATCGGATGGGGAGGAATCATGAGCGCCGGCAAACCGCAGAGTATGGTGCCAATGATGGCACGTATATAGTCGCCAATAAGAACCGGTAAGGGATAGCGATGTTCTGACATTGTTTGATCCGACGGAATTGGCAATAGTGGGACAAATCAGCAAATTTACCCATGTATTGGGAATTGGGATAGGAGAGTAGGAGAGAGGATGACACGTTACTTAGACGAATTCAAAGTCGGAGAGATTATTAAAACCGACCCCGTTATCCTCAACCAAGCGGAAATTATTGCCTTTGCCAAACTCTACGACCCGCAACCATTTCATGTGGACCCGGAATTGGCAAAATCTAGTTTTTATGAAGGTCTAATTGCCAGCGGGTTTCAAACTATTGCCATCGCCTTTGCCCAATTTGCCCGCCTCGGCTTGATTGTCGAATCAAGCATGGGCGGCCCAGGGCTCGATGAGGTTCGCTGGCTTATTCCGGTCCGACCGGGAGACGAATTGCATACAAAGGCCGATGTTCTCGAAGCCCGCCCATCTCGGTCAAAGCCCGATCGCGGGATTTTGCGCATGGCCATAACGGTGAGAAACCAACGGGACGAAATTGTATGCACTTATCGCACATTGAGCATTCTCAAGACTGCGCCTGGCAGCACCGGAAACCCTAAATGATGTTGGATTTTGGCCAATATTTTGACCCTAATTTATACCAGAGTTTTCAGATGTGGATTGCCTTTGGGGTCATTGCCATTGCCCTCATCGTCTACGCCACCGACCGCATTTCGTTCGTTACCAGTTCGTTGGGTATCTTGGCCCTGTTGTTGCTGGTGTTTCAGCTCCTCCCGGTAATCGGCAGCGACGGCCAAAACCTGCTCGGCCCGAAATATTTATTAGCGGGTTTTGCCAATCCGGCCCTGATCGCCATATTGGCATTACTGGTGATCGGCGAAGGACTGTCGCGAACCGGCGTTCTCGACCGAGTGGCCGGTTTGATTTTTTCTTTGGGTCGGGGCAGTGCATTCCTTGCCCCAGTTCTGGCTCTGGTCTTCGTTCTGATCGTCTCGGGTTTCCTCAACAACACACCCGTCGTCGTCATTTTCATTCCCGTGATACAGGTCTTAGCCAATCAATTGGGTGTGCCGTCGTCGCGCTGGATGATGTCGTTGAGTTTTGCCTCGATCCTCGGTGGCATGATCACTTTGATCGGATCCAGCACAAATCTTTTGGTCTCGGGCCTGCTCAAAGATCTTGGCCATGCGGGGTTTGGTTTTTTCGATTTTACGATACCCGGTATCGTCGTCGCCTCGGTCGGTTTTGTCTATGTCGCCCTGATCGCCCCGCGATTGACTCCCGAGCGCCAGCGGCCGGAGCTTGACCCAGGCCAAGGTGGCAAACAATTTATTGCGCAAATTTCGGTGGCTCAGGGCTCACCTTTTGACGGACTGCGGCCACGCGGCGGGTTTTTTCCAGACCTTACTGATTTAACCATCAAAGAAATTCGCCGCGGTTCAAAATCCTTCACACCTCCCTTCGATAACGACCTCAGCCTCATCCAAGACGATCTTCTGGTCATCGCTGCAACCCGCAAGGCGCTTACCGACACCCTTGGAACCGCCGCCGGGCGGCTGGCGCCGGTCGGCGCTGCCGACAACGGAGAAAATGGGGAACGGCAGAAACGACGACGCGACACCGAGCAGGTCATCATCGAAGCTATGATCCGTCCGTCTTCACGCCTAGTCGGCATGTCCTTAGAAATGATGGGCTTTCGCCACCGCAGCGACGTTGTGGTGCTCGGCATCCAGCGGCGGTCCCGGATCATCAGTCGGCAGATGTCTGATTTTCGGCTGGCGCCGGGCGACATTCTGCTGTTGCAAGGCCAGCAACGCGATATTGATGCCCTGCGCAATGACCCGGACCTGCTACTCATCCAATGGTCGACCTCGTCGCTGCCCGCTGTCCAACATGCACGTCGCGCCGGATTTATTTTTCTCGGGGTGATCGCGACCGCCTCGACAGGCGTCTTGCCAATTGTCACTGCGGCAATTGTTGGCGCCGTACTCATGATTGCGTCGGGGGTGCTCAACGTCCGACAAGCGGCGCGCGCGATCGACCGCACTATTGTTATGCTCATCGCAACGGCCTTGGCCCTTGGCGCGGCAATGCAGGCAACTGGCGGCGACGCGTTCTTGGCCGAGCTATTTCTGCAGGCGGCATCGGGGGTCAGCCCTGCCGTCGCGCTTTCGGCATTTTTCCTGTTGGTAGCGATACTGGCCAACTTGATCAGCGCCAAAGCCACGGCTGTTTTGTTCACCCCCATTTCCATTGGGGTCGCCCAGGGGATGGGCGTCGACCCGATCCCCTTCGCCGTCGCGGTAATTTTTGCTTCCAATTGCGGCTTTGCTACGCCGGTTGCTTACCAGACCAATCTTCTGGTGATGGGGCCGGGCAACTACCGGTTCCTCGATTTCACCCGCACCGGTGTGCCGCTGGTAATCGTCGTTTGGGCAACATTCAGTTTGTTTGCCCCTTGGTATTACGGCCTCTAGAATTTGCCGGTGGCGACAAATTTGTTGTCTTGAAAATCTTCAAAGGCTTGGAGAATTTCTGCTTTGGTGTTCATCACAAACGGTCCGCCACGGGCGACCGGCTCGTTGAGGCGCTTGCCGGCAATCAGTAAAAACCGCGTTTCGGGTGCAGCATCGGCAAAGACTGCCTTGCCAGCCGGGCTCAAAACGCCCAGCTCACCCGCCGACACCCGGTCATCGCCAGTTCCGACCGACCCCGACATCACATAAATGAAGGCATTATGGCTATCGGCCACCGGCTGATCGTACCCCGCCCCTTCGTCGAGAGAGATATCGAGATAGAGTGGGTCGGTTGATATTGCCGTGCCGGGCCCGGTCGTGCCGCCCGTTGTCGTCCCGGCAATCACCTTGATCGTGCCGCCGGCTATTATTTGGATCGGAATATCTCCAGCCGATATTTCCTGATAGGCCGGATCGGTCATTTTTCGGGCGGCCGGCAAATTGACCCAGAGCTGGAAACCGGCCAGCCGTCCTTCTTCTTGTTCCGGCATTTCGGAATGAATGATGCCACGACCGGCGGTCATCCATTGCACATCTCCCGGCCCGATCACCCCCTCATTGCCCGCGCTGTCGCGATGCCGAGACCGGCCTTCGATCATATAGGTCACGGTCTCAAACCCCCGGTGGGGATGGTCGGGAAACCCACCGATATAATCGTCGGGCTCATCGGAGCCGAACCAATCGAGTAGCAGAAACGGATCGAGCATATTTAGCTCGCGGGTCCCGACAATGCGCATCAGTTTCACCCCATCGCCGTCCTGAGACGCGATGCCGGGCGTGCGCATAACCAAAGTGCGGATCATATCCGACATAAAATATCCTCCTAATTGAACGCCTGTTTTAAGACATTTTTTCCCTTGGCCCAAGAAGCAGTTGACGCAGCGCCAGAAGACCCTATTGTCCCGCCTGGGCCACGCCTCCCCAACGAGAGCGCGGCGTTCTGTGAGGGACGCGGAGAAAAATGACAGATATATCAACGCCGCCGGGCATCTATCCGGCGAATAACCTCTTTTCCTCAGGTCCGTGCGCCAAGCGCCCGGGCTGGTCGGTCGCCGTGCTTGAAGATGCGTGCCTCGGCCAGTCTCATCGCGGTGCGACCGCAAAGGCAAAGCTCCAGGCCGTACTGGACCAAAGCCGCGCGATCCTCGCCATTCCCGATGATTACCGAATAGCCATTGTTCCCGCGTCCGACACCGGCGCGGTCGAGATGGCCTTATGGTCGCTGCTGGGCGCCCGCGGTATCGATGTTTTGACCTGGGAAAGTTTTGGCGCCGGCTGGGCTACCGACATAAAAAAGCAGCTCAATCTTGACGACGTGCGGGTTCTTACCGCCGATTATGGATCCCTGCCGGACCTTGCCGAAGTTGATTTCAGCCGGGATGTCGTCTTCACCTGGAACGGCACAACATCGGGGGTCTGCGTCCCCAATGGCGATTGGATCGCGAGCGACCGCACCGGCCTGACGATCTGCGACGCAACATCGGCAGCGTTCGCCATGGATTTGAGCTGGGACAAGCTCGACGTCGTGACCTGGTCTTGGCAGAAAGTGATGGGCGGCGAGGCCCAGCATGGCATGCTGGTTCTGAGCCCCCGCGCCATCGAACGACTGGAAAGCTATACGCCGCCGTGGCCCCTGCCAAAAATATTTCGGCTGACCAAGGGCGGCAAACTCATTGAAGGCATTTTTAAAGCCGCAACGATTAATACGCCATCGATGCTGTGCGTCGAAGATCAGCTCGACGCGCTGGCCTGGGCGCAATCCTTGGGGGGCCAACCGGCATTGGTTGCGCGTAGCCAGAGCAATCTCGCCACCATCGGCGCCTGGGTCGAGAAGACGCCCTGGGTCGATTTCCTGGCCCAAGATGCCGCGACCCGGTCGAGCACCAGCATCTGCCTGGCCATCACCGACCCCTGGTTTCAAGGCCTCGACCAAGAGACCCAGGCAAAAACGGCCAAATCTTTAGCCAAATTGCTGGCAGACCAAGGCGCGGCATTCGATATCGGATCCTATCGCGATGCTCCGCCAGGACTGCGTATCTGGGCTGGGGCGACCATAGAACAGTCCGACATTGCCGCTTTGCTGCCCTGGCTGGATTGGGCCTGGGGCCAGATAAAAGAGAATTAGAGGAAAACCATGCCGAAAGTTTTAATTTCCGACAAGCTCGATCCGGGCGCCGCCGCGATTTTTGCTGAACGCGGCATTGAAGTCGACGTCAAACCAGGCATGTCGAAAGATGAGCTCGAAGCTTGGATAGGCGACTATGACGGATTGGCCATTCGCTCGGCAACCAAGGTCAGCGAGAAGATACTTGCGGCAGCCGAGCGGCTGAAAGTCGTCGGCCGGGCCGGGATCGGCGTCGATAATGTCGACCTCGCAGCGGCAACGGCACGGGGCGTTGTGGTGATGAACACCCCGTTCGGCAATGCCATTACAACGGCCGAGCACGCCATTGCCATGATGATGGCCCTGGCCCGACAAATTCCCACCGCCGATCAAACGACCCGTGGCGGAAAATGGGAAAAATCCAAATTCATGGGCGTCGAGCTCACGGCAAAAACACTCGGGGTGATCGGCTGCGGCAATATCGGCTCCATTGTCGTCGATCGGGCCCGTGGTTTGAAAATGCGGGTTGTCGCATTCGACCCCTTCTTGAGCGACACGCGGGCCGAGGAGCTGGGGGTTGAAAAAGTCGATCTCGACACGCTACTGGGCCGGGCCGACTTTATCACCCTGCACACGCCGCTGACTGACCAAACCAGAGGCATCCTCGATAAAGAGGCCCTGGCTAAAACCAAGCCGGGCGTGCGCATTATCAATTGCGCGCGCGGCGGTCTGATTGTCGAAAAGGCGGCCCTTGAAGCCCTAAACTCCGGCCATATTGCCGGCCTGGCTCTCGATGTGTTCGAGCAGGAGCCGCCGAGCCCCGACGATCCGTTGCTCGCCGCCGCAAACGTCATTTGCACGCCGCATCTCGGCGCCTCTACGACCGAAGCCCAGGTCAATGTCGCGCTGCAAGTCGCCGAGCAAATGAGCGATTATCTGCTGACCGGTGCCGTCGTCAACGCCCTCAACATGCCGGCGGTCTCGGCCGAGGAAGCGCCGCGCCTGCGACCGTATATGCAACTTGCCGAGCAATTAGGCAGTTTTGCCGGGCAACTTACCGAAACGGCACTCAAACAAGTTACCGTCGAATTTGAAGGCGAGGCCGCCACACTCAACACACGCCCGCTTAATTCGGCAGCAATCAAGGGCTTACTGACGCCGCTCTTAGAGGCGGTCAATATGGTTAGCGCTCCAGCCGTTGCCGCGCAGCGGGGCATCGAAATAACCGAGATCAAGCATGACCGGCCCTGTGATTTTCAGAATCTCATCCGGCTGACCGTGACCACGGAAACCCAGACCCGGTCCGTCACCGGGACGGTTTTCGGCGGCGACCGACCACGTATCGTCAACGTCAAGGGCATACCAATGGAAGCCGAGCTCGGCGCCCATATGCTCTACGTTAGCAATGATGACAAACCGGGATTAATCGGCGACCTCGGGTCAGTGCTGGGCGATGCCGGGCTCAATATTGCCACCTTCCACCTTGGCCGCAAGACCGCCGGTGGTGATGCCATTGCGCTGGTCGAGATCGACCAGGAAGTGCCCGACGATGTTTTGAAAAAGGTCGGAGCACTGGCGAATGTGACCCAAGCGGCGACGCTGACCTTTTGACCGGCGATAGCCGGGCTGGCACCCTATGATATGATACTGTAAGAGAACCCTGAGCCAGATGCCTACGGAACAAACCCAGGATTGATCATGGAAGACAGGGAAAACCAGGCCCTGCTACCGGCCGGACTGCATGACGTGTTGGCGCCGGATGCGGCCCACGAGGCGGCGCTTGTCGGAACCCTCACCCAGGCTTTCGGTACCCACGGTTATGAGCGGGTCAGCCCGCCAATGCTGGAATATGAGACAGCTTTGATTGGCGCCGGCGGTCCCGGCATGGATGATCATGTGTTCCGGGTGATCGACCCGACCAGCGGCCGCATGATGGCCATTCGCGCCGACATGACGCCCCAAGTTGCCCGCATTGCCGCAACTAGGCTATCGCGCCAGCCCCGGCCGTTGCGGCTCTCCTATGGCGGCCAGGTGCTGACCGTGCGCGGTAGTCAGCTCCGGCCCGAGCGGCAATTTGCCCAGGCGGGCGCCGAGCTCATTGGCCCAGACAATATCGCGGCGGATATCGAGATTCTGATACTGGCCGTCGACGCGCTGTCGGAAATCGGAATTGAGGGTATCACCATCGACCTCAATTCCCCGGCTTTGGTCGGCAGTGTCATTTCCGCACTTGATGCCGAGAATGGCAAAATTTCCCAACTGCGCGCCGCGCTGGACCATAAGGACCAAGTTGGGGTTGCCGCTTTGGCGGGAGAAAGCGCTGGAATTCTTTCCTATCTGATCGCGGCCACTGGCCCGGTTGACGAGGCGCTGGCAAAACTTGGCCGAATTGCCCTGCCCGACGCGGCTAAAGCCGAAATCGAACGACTGCGTGCCGTTGCCGAGGGTGTTCGGGCACACCGTCCCGATCTTGCCCTCACCCTCGACCCGGTCGAATATCGAGGTTTCGAGTACCAGACCGGTGTTAGTTTCACGATTTTCCTCGCCGGGGTTCGAGGCGAGCTCGGCCGGGGTGGCCGCTATGTCACAGCCGCCGGGGAACATGCGACGGGGCTAACGATTTTCCTCGATACGATACGCCGCGCTATAACACCATCGCCCGCCCAAGCAAAAACCGTCTATTTGCCACAAGGCAGCGACCCGCTTATCGGCGCAACATTGCGCAAAGAGGGCTGGACCACCATTGCCGAGCTGGCGCCCGACGAAGATCCGGCGACCGAGGCTAAGCGTCTCGGCTGCACTCATATTTTCGAGACCAGCGAGAAACAGCCGATTGAAATAGGTTAGAGGACAAAACAAGTGAGCAATGTCACTGTCGTCGGCGCCCAGTGGGGCGACGAGGGAAAAGGAAAAATCGTTGATTGGTTGTCTGAGCGCGCCGACATTGTCGTGCGGTTTCAAGGTGGCCATAATGCCGGGCACACGCTGGTTATCGGCGAAACGGTTTATAAGCTTAGCCTGCTACCGTCGGGCGTCGTGCGGCCGGGCAAGCTGGGTGTCATTGGCAATGGGGTCGTTGTCGACCCCTGGGCGCTGCTGAATGAAATTGCGACTGTCGCCAAGCAGGGTTTGGTAATCACTCCGGACCGGCTGGCCATCGCCGAGAATGCGTCGTTGATCCTGCCCTTACACAGCCACCTCGACCAGGCGCTCGAACAAGCGCGCGGTGGCAAAAAAATAGGCACGACCGGGCGGGGCATCGGCCCAGCCTATGAAGATAAATTTGCCCGCCGGGCGATCCGCCTCTGTGACCTTGCCCATCCCGCAACACTCAAAGACCGGATTGATCAGCTGCTTTTTTACCACAACGCACTGCTCAAAGGTCTTGGGGCCGAACCGGTTGAAGCCGCCGATTTGCTGGCGGCGCTAAAAGACATTGCGCCAAGAATACTCCCCTTCGCCCGCCCGGTCTGGCAACTCCTCGACCAGGCCCGCAGCCAATCCAAGAAAATACTTTTCGAGGGCGCCCAAGGCGCCATGCTCGACGTCGATCACGGCACCTATCCCTTTGTCACCTCATCCCACACGGTTGCCGGTCAAGCAGCCGCCGGTGCCGGCGTTGGTGTCGACGCTGTTGGCTATGTGCTGGGGATCACCAAGGCCTATACCACCCGTGTCGGGTCCGGCCCCTTCCCCACCGAACAGGAAAATGAGGTCGGCCAAGGCCTGGGCGAGCGAGGCCATGAATTTGGCACCGTCACCGGGCGCAAGCGCCGCTGCGGCTGGTTCGATGCGGTGATGGTTCGCCAGGCGGCCAAAATCGGCGGGATCAACGGTATTGCCCTGACCAAGCTCGACGTACTCGACGGCATGGAAGAGCTCAAGGTTTGCATCGGCTATCAACTGGATGGCAAGCGGATCGACCGTTTGCCCGCCGCCCCGGCCTCCCAGGAAAATGTAACGCCAATATACGAAACCATGGAGGGCTGGACCGACAGTACCCGCGGCGCCCGGTCTTGGGCCGACCTGCCGGCAACGGCGGTCAAATATGTCCGGCGGATCGAAGAGCTGATCGAAACCCCGGTGGCCCTGCTTTCCACCAGCCCCGAACGCCAAGACACGATCTTGGTCCGCGACCCGTTCGCCGGTTGAGCGACCAGTAAATTATACTGGCCTAGAAAACTAGCTAGCACACACGAAAAAGCGCGCCCGCGAAGTGCGGCGCGTCTATTTCAATCCAAAATCCGGCCAAACCGGATAGCCAAGTGTGCGGCTAGGTTTCGCGCTCGCGGCGTTTGCGGGCGAGCTTGCGGGCCCGGCGGACGGCTTCGGCCTTTTCGCGGGCGCGTTTTTCGGATGGTTTTTCATAGCTGCGGCGCAGCTTCATTTCGCGGAAGACGCCTTCACGCTGCAGCTTCTTTTTCAAAGCCTTCAACGCTTGGTCGACATTGTTGTCGCGAACGACTACTTGAACGATGGCTAGGGTCTCCTCTGCCAAAAATCCGCATACTTATTATTGGGTGCCGCCGATTGGCGAAAATTACACGGACGCAGGTCATTACCGCCGTATGGCCCGTGGGTCAAGGGCATCTTGCAACCCATCCCCAAGAAAATTAAAGGCGATGACCGTGACAAAAATCATTAAACCCGGATAAACGGCCAAAAATATGTTGGTCGAGAGCAGATCCTGGGCATTTGTTAGCATATTACCCCAGCTGGTCATCGGTGGTTGAATGCCCAACGCCAGAAAGCTCAGGACCGACTCGAGCAGGATAATCGCGCCGATACTCAAAGTCGTGGCGACAATCACCGGTGAAATAATGTTCGGCAGAATATGGCGCACCATGATCGCACGGGGGCGTACCCCCAGAGCCGCCGCGGCCGTTACATAGTCGCGGGCGCGCACAGTCAGGGCCCCGGCCCGCACCAATCGGGCGACGGTCGTCCAGCCGAACAGCGCGATCACTAAAATCACCCTATACAGGCTGACCGCGTCCGACTGGGCGAGCCCCGCCGGAAGCGGCAATTTGGTCAGATCGACAGCGGCCAGGATGATCAGCAGCGGCAACAGCGGCAAGGCAATCACACTGTCGGTTAGACGCATGAGCATTGTATCGGTCCGCCCACCATAGTAACCGGCCAAAAGCCCAATAGAGGTACCAATGATCGAGCCGGCAAAAGCCGCTACCAAACCGACCAGCAAAGATACCCGCCCACCGGCCAGCAGGCGCAACAGCACGTCCCGGCCGATCTCGTCGGTGCCTAACCAGTGCTGCACACTGGGGGCGGCAAAATTATTGAATATATCAACCCGCGCCTGATCGAGACCAAAGGCCAGCTCAATGAGTGGCGCCGCCAGCACAAGACTGGCCAGGCAAATGAGAAAAAGGGCGCTGATCGCCGCCAAACGATGGCCGAGAAAACGCTGCCAAACGAGGCGAGCCGGATGATAGTGCCCGATTATCGCGCGCATTATATGGCGCCGACATCGCGATAGCTGATCCGGGGGTCGAGCACCACGTAAAACAGATCGGCGAGAAAGTTGCCTATCAAAACGACGATTGTCGCCAGCATCAACGCAACCATCGCCAGGTTAAAATCATTATTCATGATCGCGTCGTAGATCGTGCGCCCCATCCCTTGATAGGCGAATACCTGCTCGGTAATGAGGGCTCCGGAAAAAAGAGCGCCGAAATCGAGGGCGATGACCGTGACCAAAGGCAGCATCGCGTTGCGTAGGCCATGGCCCCAAATCGCCCGGGTCGGCGACACGCCCTTGGCATAGGCCGTGCGCATGAAATCAAGGCGCAGAGTCTCGATCATCGAGGCCCGCATATAGCGGGTATGCCCGGCAAGGCTTGCCAAGGTGAGCGCTGTCACTGGCAGCACCAAATGATGCAGCCGATCAAAAAACCCACCGCCAGCGATCGAGGCCACGCCACTGGCGGGCACTAAGTCAAACCCCACAGCAAAAACCAAGATTAACAGGATGGCAAACCAAAAGGGAGGAATTGAAATGCCGGCAAAGCAAAACATATTGACCGCGTGATCCCTGCGGCTATGGGGATGCATCGCCGCCCAGACGCCCAACGGTATCGACAGCAAAATAGCCAAGCCGATGCTCACCCCCAGTAAAATGAGCGTATTTCCCAAGCGCGGTGCCAAGATTTCAAAGACCGGCTTATGGTAATTGCGTGAATAGCCGAAATCGCCACTGACGGCGGCTCGCAGCCAATTGGCATAGCGCTCCCATACCGGAAGATCGAGCCCTTGGAGGGCCTTTAGCCGCGCCCCGTCGGCTGGGGTGAGCTGCGGGTTTGCCTGGATCATCAAATCGATCGGATCGCCGGGCATCAGCCCCATCAGACCATAAATAACAAACGACATAACGGCCAAAACGGCCAAAATTCCGGCCAGCCGTCCGATCAGATAGCGGGCCATGCCGCCATCCCTATTCGCCCGCCTCGGCGGTCCAGGTCTCGATCCACAGGGTGCTCGGATCCTGATGACCGGTCGGCACGACGCCTTTCAACCAATGGGGCAGGATGAACGCATTGGCTCTGAAATAGAGGGGTAGGACCGGCAACTCGGTTGCATAAAGGGTCTGCAGGCGGTTCCACAGTTCGGTCTGTACATCCTCGCCGCATTCGACCTGCAACCGGTCAATAACATCATCCATTTCGGCGTTGATATAGCCGGTGAAATTTTGCCCCGAATAATTATTTTCCTCGGTCGGGATCATCGTCGAATGGAGGGTCCCCAGCGGGATGCTTTCCGGACTCGATACCCAGGCAAACATCGCCAGTTGGGGAAACCGGCGCTCGCGGGTGGTTTGACCGAAAAAGACCCGAGCCGGCTCGTTGCGGATGCGCAAATCAACCCCGACCTCGCCCCACATGCTCTGCAGGACCTGTTCGACGGTCTCGCGCACCCGATTGCCGGCGGTCGTCATGATTTCAACGACCAGCGGGTCGCCCGCCTCGTTATGGCGAACACCGTCGGTTATTTCGGTCCAACCCGCCTCATCGAGCAAAACTGCGGCCCGGGCCGGATCAAAATCATATTTCGCCACGTCGTCGAAATGAACGGCGTCGAGAGGATTGACCGAAGTATGAGCCACGGGCTGGCGTCCTTGAAAAAGCTGCTGACTAATCCCCTCGCGATCGATCGCATACATCAGCGCCTGGCGCACCCGCAGATCGGCCAGGATCGGATTATCGAGGCGCACATCGATATGCTCGTAAATCAGTCCCGGCTTGAAAACCACGTTGAAATCGTCGCCGTGATTGGCCTCAAAGGCCAAGCCCTGATCGAGGCTGACCCCGTCTTCACCGGCGATATAGTCGATATCCCCGGAAAGAATATTGGCCTCAAGCGCCGCTGTATTCTCGACGATCCGAAACACCACTCGGTCGAAAGCAGGCGCTTCGCCCCACCAATGAGGATTGCGCTCCAGGGTGATGGAGGCACCAAATTCAACTGCACTAATCACATAGGGGCCGAAATAAAGACCGGGATTTGTCGTATCGGTTTCAAACGCCGTGCGATTTTTATATTCCCGCGGCTCGGTAAAATTTGCCTCGTCGATATGGGCGGGAATGAGCCCGAAGTCATTGATCCCCTGATAATCGCAATTGCGCTTGTTATTATAAAAAGTAAACCGCCGGTCATCGTGAACGACCAGCGCCTCCATTTGATTGTAGAACTCGATGCCGACGACACCAGATTCGGCCGTGCGTCCGACTTCCCAGGTAAACTGCACGTCTTTCGTCGTGATCGGCGTCCCGTCACCCCAAACAGCGTCGGCGCGGATCTCGTAATCCAACTCCCAACCCTCGGCACCGTCCGGCGAAATCCAGGGTCGCGCCGTGCCCTCGTCGATGCTTGGCAAGGCTGTGCACAGCATGCAGACAAGTTCCCAATCAGCGGCAAACGCCGTAAACGGCCGGCGGGTCGCCCCCAGCACTAATGATTGCGCGACATGGGAAAAGAGGTTTGGGTGGAATCCTTCGGGGAATTGGCCGATGCCGATTATCAGCTCATTATGCTCGGGCTCTTTGTCACCGCAGGCACTCAGCGCAAAACCGAGCGCCACCAACATTGCCAATCCCGTTCTTGCGCGCATCATGTGACCTCCGCGAGCCAAAGTGAGTATTGGGCAATAGTATAGGCCCGGCCCGAAGCGCGACAATTGGCAAATTGGCCAGCAATCTGACTGTTGATTTAAAGCGGCTGCCAATCCAGCGGGGCGGTCAAATATGCCTCCACTGACGTCAATTCCGCTGACGAGAAACTCTGGCGTTCCCTGGCGACAGCGAGCACATCCCACCAGGTCGCAAGGGCGCTTAAACGAACCCCGAGAGCGGCAAGACCCTGCGTACTCTGAGCAAATATACCATAGTGAAAAACGACGAAAGTCGCGTCTACCTTGCCCTCGGCGGCGCGGATCGCGTCGATAAAGATTGCCTTGCTGCCGCCGTCAGTGGCCAAATCCTCGACCAAAAGCACCCGGCAACCCGGCGCCATGTCCCCTTCGATTTGGGCCATCCGGCCAAACCCTTTGGGCTTTTTACGCACATAAAGCATGGGCAAATTGACCGCGTCGGCAATCCAGGCGGCAAATGGAATGCCCGCTGTCTCGCCACCGGCAATTGCATCATAGGGCAACTCATCCGAAGCGGCGCCGAGATCGCTCGCCAGCCGCTCCACCGACATCTTGGTAATTTCTCGACGTTCATCGGGAAACGAAATGAGTTTGCGGCAATCAATATAGCTGGGGCTCATCCGACCCGAGCTGTGGGTAAACGGGTCGGCCGGGCGAAAGGAGACGGCCTCGATATCGAGCAATATTTCCGCTGTGCGGCGGGCGATCGGATCAGTTTCGCGCATGCGCTTGAACTTTCATTCTTAGGCTGAGTTGACCCTTGTCTTAAAATCGCCGCCGGAGTCGAATCAAAACACTCCAAATCAGTGCGGCCGAGTTCTATTATCGGGTCATGATTATTGTATTCGGATCTCTCAATGTCGACATGTTCATGGAAGTCGACCACTTGCCGCGCCCCGGCGAGACGGTATTGACGCCGTCGTATGAACTCGCCCCGGGTGGCAAAGGGGCAAATCAGGCCGTAGCGGCGGCGCGAGCCGGTGGCACCAGTGTGGCGATGGTCGGTTGTGTCGGCGACGATGACTGGGCCGAACGGGCGACGGCACTGATGGGGCCGGTGGGTATTGACCTAACTCATATTGCTCGACGCGATTTACCCACCGCCTGTGCCGCCATTTGGGTCGACAAGAGGGGCGAGAACGTCATAACCGTGGCCAGCGGTGCCAACGGCCAAATCAGCGCCGGGCAATTGCCCGATGCCTTGCTCGGCCCTAAAACCATGCTGCTTTTGCAAATGGAAGTTCCGGCCGAGGAAAATTGGGCGCTCCTCGCCCGCGCCCATGAGCACGGCACAAAAACCATGCTCAACGCGGCCCCGGCCGGAGAGGTACCGACGGCCTGCCTCGAACAGCTCGACATTCTCGTGGTCAATGAAATCGAGACCGACATGATCGCGACGCAGCAGAGTCTTCACGGCGGCGACCCGATGACCGTCGCTCGAACCCTGGCCCAGCGCTTCGATCTAACCGTCGTCGTAACCCTCGGCTCAAAGGGCGCACTGGCCGCCACCCCCAACGAAGTCTGGACCGTCGAGGCATTGCCCATTGATCCCGTCGACACCACCGGCGCCGGTGATGCCTTTGCCGGAACAATGGCCGCGGCTTTGGACCAAGGGCTTGGCCTGGCTGACGCCCTGCGACGCGGCGCAGTTGGCGCCGGGCTGGCCTGTCTGTCATTGGGCTGTCAACCGGCCTACGCTAATAGCAAAAAAATTGACCACCATATGGACGATATCGCCCCAGCCCAGCGACTCGGCTAAGATCCCAAGACTTGCCAAACTCGGGTAACCGGGGCTAATTTACCCGTAAAGAGTGAAGGATCCGGGGGGAGGGTTCTGGTGATCCATTTTGTTATCAGTTTCGGCTATGTGGCCGCTGCGGCGGCAGGCGCTATTTTTTTGCCACACATGGTCGGGTGGCTGCGGCCCGATATCGCGATTATCGGTGGCATTACGGCTGCGCTGACGGCCGCCAATATACATTTTTATATTTCTCAATCCGAGCGTATCCGCCGTCTGCATACGGCAAACGAATGGATGAGTAGGCGGGCCAGCCTATTAGAGGCCGAAGTAAATAGTCTTGCCAAATCCGTTGTCGCATCGACCACCGCCCGAAGGGAAGATGCCGCCGAAAACGAGCGTCGCGTCACCCAAACCGTCGCGGACATTCAAGGCCTGCACGATTTGCTTGTGCATTTTATCGAGGACCGGTCAGCAAAGCCTGCGGTCGACACACGCGCGCGAGGTGCGAAGGCGGAATTGCAAGAATTGCCACCCAGGCGCTCAACCACCGCACATCGAACGTCAAAATATAGTGAGCCCGAGGAATTTTCGCTGACTGAGCGAAAACATTAGATCGCTACAAAAAACAACTGAAAGCCCAAGACCAATTACCAAAATGCCGACATCACTTCCGCCGGTCGTTGCCGGGCTTTCAAGTATTGCGCACGAGTATGATTATTTTATACTCGACCTTTGGGGTACGTTGCACGACGGCGTTTCGGTCTATCCCGATGCCCTCAATTGCCTGGATCAAATTCGCCGCACCGGCGGAAAAATCGCCCTGCTTTCAAATGTACCGGCGCGCGTCTCCTCGGTTCGCGAACGGATTGCGGGCTACGGATTGCCCCAAAATATGTACGATCTTTTGCGAACATCGGGCGAAGAAGCCTTTGAGGCGCTGACCCAAGAGCCGGGATACACCGATATCGGATCTCGTTATTACTTGTTGGGACCGGAGCATTTCGACGATATCGGACCTGGCACGAGGTTCGAGCGAGCAGACAATCTCCGTGATGCGACTTTTATCCTGTGCACGGCCCCGCACACGCGGTCGGTCCGAGTAGAAGACGAAATGGGCCTGCTGAGCCAAGCCGCAGAACAAAAACTACCGATGATATGCGTCAACCCGGACCTTTCGGTCATGCGCGGTGACCGGAGTTATTTGTGCGCCGGTGCGATAGCACGGGCTTACGAAGATAAATTTGCCGGTCGGGTCATCTGGCATGGCAAACCCTATCGGCGGGCATTTTCATCGTGCCTGGCGGCGCTCGGCGCTTCGGGCACGGATCGCGTGATCATGGTGGGCGACACGCTGCACACTGATATTGCGGGCGGAAAGAAAGCCGGCATGGGGACACTGCTGATTGGCGGCGGGATACACGCGACAACGCTCGGCTTGGGTCCGGAAGACAAAACCATCGCGCCGGACAAGTTGGCAAACTTGCTCAACGGCTCACAGGATTTACCCGACGCTGTCCTGCCTTATTTTTGCTGGTAGCCCTTACTGGGCCACCGGCGCCCAGGCCGGATCCGACGCGTCGACAGGTGTCTGAACTTGGCGTTCATTAAAGCCCGTCAGGTCGATGGAATGGAGCTGACTGCCACCGCCGCGCCCTAAGCGGTCGCTCGGGCTTTGACTGAAATACATCAGCACCCGGCCATTGGGCGACCATGTCGGCCCCTCGACCAAAAACCCAGAGGTCAAAATTCGTTCCCGGGAGCCGTCCGGGCGCATCACGCCGATATGGAACTGGCCACCGGCAATCTTGGTAAAGGCAATGAGATCGCCCCGGGGCGACCAGACCGGCGTGCCGTAACGGCCATCGCTAAAGCTAATTCGCTCTTGGTTGCCGCCATTGGCATCCATGACATATAACTGCTGGGACCCACTGCGATCCGACTCAAAAACGATTTGCCTGGCGTCATGTGAATAGCTTGGATGGGTGTCGATCGACGGATTTCTGGTCAGGCGCACCGAATTACGCGTCCGGAGATCCATCACATAAATATCCGTATTGCCACGCTCGGCCAAGCTCATGATCACCGAATCACCATCAGGCGAAAAACGCGGCGAGAAAGTCATGCCGGGGAAATCCCCCAGCAATTCCTGCTCGCCGGTATCGATATTGAACAGATAGACCCGCGGCCTGCCGTCATAATAGGCCAAATACGTTATTTCTTGCCGGGTTGGCGAAAAACGCGGCGTCAGAACCAATGTGTCGCCCTGGGTCAAATATTTATGGTTGGCCCCATCCTGATCCATGATCGATAAGCGCTTTACCTGCTGATTTCTTGGACCCGATTCAGAAATAAACACCAACCGCGTATCAAAATATCCAACTTCTCCGGTAATCCGTTCATAGATGGCATCGGCGATTTTATGGGCGATTCGACGCCAATTTGCCAAGCCCGCCGACATGCGGAGTCCGGTCATAGTTTCACCAGCAAATACGTCCCACAGCCTAAAACTGACCGTCAACTCGTCGCCACTCAGGACGGTTTCGCCCGCCACCAAGGCCTGCGCCCGGATCGTTCGAAACGCATCATAATTGGGAACAGCGTTAAAATTCGCCGGAGCGTCACCGGCATAGGAAAGCGGGTCCACAACGCGAAACAAGCCGGAACTTTCGAGGTCGGCGCGAACGACTTCCGCAATTTCCAAGGAAAGTTGGTCCACCTGATCGGACCCGGAAAAGAAATCCGGCAAGGCAATTGTCACCGGTGCGGGGATTCCATCCGTGATATCTATCGAGAGTTGCGCCCAGGCAATTTGGGGCGCAACAAAGAGAACCAATCCCAGTAAACCTGTCGCCAATCGTTTCATCAGTTTTCCATCCCAAAATATCTTTGACCCTAGCCGCGCCGATTTCGTAGCCGGGCCGACAAAAAGAACACGTTCTAGTTCAGCATTTCCGCCGGATTAAAAGTAATTTTTAAATCTTTCCAATCTTCGTATTGATCCGTCGGCAAGTCTAGTGGATTGCAATCCGGATTGAGAATGGCCCGCATGGCCGCTTCCGAAGCCGCCTTGAAATAGGGCTCGTTCATCCGCGTTTGGTCGGCAATATTTACGGTTTCAACACCACCGTCCACGTTAAGCCGCACCCGGATTTGCACCACCAAATCTTCCGCCATGGGCGCTCCGATCGGCGGTGCCCAACAGGCCGAGACCTGATCAATGATCATCCGTCGAATTTGATCGAGCTGCGACTGGCGAGCCGCCGACGTTAGTCCGGCGGGCGCCACGGTTTCCTGGGTATCGGGCGCAGCGACGGCGACCTCTTCAGGATCTTCTGCCGCCAGGCTGCAAATAAAGTCGTCGGGGTCGCAATCTTGGGTTGGATCATCCGAACCCACCTCGGTCACCTCCGCCGTTTCAATGATCTCGGGGGGCGGCGGTCGTCGATCGGGAAGTATTTCCGGTGGGGCCTCTGCCTCCACCGGTTCACTTTCGTTCTCGTCCGGGGCCTCGACCAAAACAACTTCATCAGGGCGTGGCGGTTCGGGCTCAGGCTCGGGTTTTGGCGGCTCCGGCTCTGGTTCCGGTAATTCCACCACCTCTTCAGGCTCTGGTTCGAGCTCTGGTTCGGGTTCGGGTTCTGGTTCGGGCTGGGGCGGTACCGGGTCATCGGGCGTATCGGGTACGGCTTCAACCGGCCGCATCATGGCCTCGGCTTGGGCTGCCGTTAGCAGGTCTACCGGAACGATATCGGCCACGACTTCGGTCTTGGAACACATCCCCGGCAAGCCAAATTGGGCCAGCAAAATCACCCCGACATGGGTGAATATTGAGGATGTGAGGCCGGCCTTCATCGCACCGCCCCTTAACCGTCCGACGGGTCGGTAATCAGCGCGACCTTGGTAAAACCCGATTGCTTGATCATATCGACGACTTCCATTACCCGCTCATAGGCTAGGCTTTTTTCCGCGCGCAGAAAAATTTGAATTTGGTCGTTTTCGACCGCCATTGCGGTCAATCGCGTCAAGATCACGTCTTGAGCAATTGGCGTATCGCCAAAATGGACAACGCCTTGGGCGTCAATATTGACCACCAGCGGATCTTGGGTATTTTCGATCGGGTCGAGGGCCGCTTCGGGTACATTGACCTCCATACCAAACTTCAACACCGGCGCGGCGACCATCAAGATCACCACCAGCACCAACATGATGTCGATAAACGGCGCCATATTGATTTCCGTCATCAATTGGCTGCGAGCGTGCCGGCGGCGCTTCAACTCTGTGGCGGAATAGCCCATTTAAGCGCTCCCTCCGATCACGGCCGCTCGTCCAACTGGCGCGACAGAATGCCGGTGAATTCAGAGGCAAACGCCTCAATTCGCTGCGAGTAATGCTGTAGGTCGCGCTGAAAACGGTTATAGGCAACGATTGCCGGAATGGCGACGACCAGCCCCATGGCCGTCGTAAACAGCGCCTCGGAGAGGCCAGGGGCAATAATCGAGATATTGGTACTGTCTGCACCCGCTATTGCTTGGAAGCTATTCATGATGCCCCAAACCGTGCCGAACAAGCCAACAAATGGTGCAACGGCGCCAGCGGTGGCTAAAAACACCATATGACGCTCCAGCCGCTCCATTTCGCGCCCCAAAGTGACTTCCATCACCCGTTCAATCCGTTCTTGCAAATTTGCGCGCATATGCTCGGTGGCCACTAAACCCCGCGATGTCGATCGCTGCCATTCGGCCATTGCCGCGGAAAATACCGAGGCCATCGGGTCGGACGGGTGCTCGCCGATACGTGCGTGCAGCTCTTCGAGCGACCCACCGGCCCAAAAACTGTCCTCAAATTCGGCCGCGTGGGCGTTTACCTTGCGCAGCCGTAGCCATTTTTCGATCATCACCGTCAGGCTCCAACCGGACCCGATTAAAAGTATGAACATGGTCAATTTTATGACCGCGCCGGAGCGCACGAAAATGCCCAGCATGGTAAAATCAGCGACTGTTTCCATGGATCCTCACGAAACCTTCAATTTCGATCCGCCACATTCCAGTTAAGCGGGCCAGTTAAGCGGGCCAGTCGAGCAGGCGAAACATCTCTCGCATATGCTCAATCTTATGTGGCAATTCAATGGAGACCGGCCAAGGCCTCCTTCAGCAAGATCGGCAAACGTACTGGTTTGCCAGATCTACCAATACAAGCCAGGTCAACAACCAACCGCGCCAGTTCCTGCGTATCAGAGGAAACCACTTGGGTCATCGTGAACCCAGCGCCTCGAGCCTCTGTCACGCAGGTGCGGATCTCAACAATATCACCGAGCCCGGCAGGCGCAAGATAATCCGTTTCGCAGCGCCGGACAACAAAGGTAAAACCGTCTTCCTCGGCCAGGCGCCCGACGTTCCAACCGAGGGCAAACAACGCTTCAGTCCGCGCCCGCTCGGCATATTTCAAATAATTCGCGTAATACACTCGGCCCGCCGCATCCGTATCCTCGTAATAGACCCGGACACTCAAAACATGCCCGCCCTTTTCTAGACGGCCAGGCAAAGCGGTTTTTGCCAAAATCGAGGCGTATACCGAGGCAGAAATAGTCATGCCGGGTCCTCACCGCTGGAAAATAAGTCCGGTGGGCCGCTTTTCGTCGGCTTCAAACCTAAATGAGCGAAGGCGGCGTCGGTAAGGCAGCGCCCCCGTGGCGTGCGTTGGACGAAGCCCTGCTGCATAAGGAAAGGCTCGATCACGTCTTCAAGGGTATCGCGTTCCTCGGACAGGGCCGCCGACACGGTCTCGACGCCGACCGGACCACCTTGGAATTTTTCCGCAATGCAGGCCAGATAACGCCGGTCCATCGCATCCAGCCCCTTGGCATCGACCTCGAGCCTGGTCAAAGCGGCGTCCGCCGTTTGCCGCTCGATATCGCCGTTGCCTTCGATCAAGGCAAAATCGCGAACCCGCCGCAACAAGCGGCCAGCGATGCGCGGCGTGCCACGGGCCCGGCCAGCAATTTCCATCGCCGCCTCTTCGGTAATGCCGGTGTTCAATATCCCGGCAGCCCGCTTCACCACATGGGAAAGCTCCTCACTCGAATAAAAATTGAGCCGCAGGGAGATGCCAAAGCGATCCCGCAATGGATTGGACAGCAAGCCGGTCCGTGTGGTTGCCGCAACCAGGGTAAAAGGCGGCAAATCGATCCGCATCGAGCGGGCCGCCGGGCCCTCGCCGATCAACAAATCGAGCTGAAAATCTTCCATTGCCGGATAGAGTATTTCCTCGACCGCAGCGTTTAGTCGATGAATTTCGTCGATGAACAAGACGTCGTGGGGCTGCAAATTTGTCAGTACAGCGGC
This sequence comes from Alphaproteobacteria bacterium, assembly GCA_021774575.1. Classification (GTDB taxonomy): domain Bacteria; phylum Pseudomonadota; class Alphaproteobacteria; order UBA6615; family UBA6615; genus JAJFIX01. The sequence goes on from JAJFIX010000045.1 coordinate 273,959, forward strand.
AAGATCACCGGCCCTGGTAACTACTGGGCCGGAAGTCGCCCGAAATCCAACGCCAAGTTCCTTGGCAACAATTTGGGCCAAGGTCGTCTTGCCGAGCCCCGGTGGCCCATGAAACAGGACATGGTCGATTGCCTCCTCGCGGCGCCGTGCGGCGGCAATATAGACTTGCAAGTTTTCGCGCAAAATCTTCTGACCGATAAAGTCCGCCAGTTTTTGCGGGCGCAACCCGTGCTCACCGGCATCGCTGCTGGCATCATTCGGGTCCACCAATCGGCCCTCTTCATCGGTTGCCTGATCCGCGCTCACCGAGCAAGCTCCTTGAGTGCCGCTGGGATCAGTTGATCAACGGAACTCTCGGCACCTAGGTCGCGCAGAGCAACGGCTACGGCACCGAAGGCCTCAGCGCGGCCATAGCCGAGATTGACCAAAGCCGACACCGCATCCTCGGAGGTGGCGGTCCCCGGCTCACCACCGCCCGGCGCGGATTTTGCCGCGACCAACGCTGGCCCGCCAATAAGTCCTACCTTATCTTTTAATTCCGAAACGATACGCGAGGCGAGCTTCGGGCCGACACCGTCGGCACGGGTCAGAGCCGTTTTGTCTTGTGCGGCAATAGCTCCGCCGAGTTGGTCCAACGCAACCGAACTTAACAGTGCAAGGGCAACCCGCGCGCCCACACCTTGAACCGTTGTCAGCAGCCGAAACCATTGGCGTTCGACGTCATTGGCAAACCCAAATAGTTGAATTCGATCCTCGCGCACATGAGTTTCAATGAGCAACGTCGTCGCCTCACCAACCGGGGGAATGGCGTCCAATGTTTGAGCCGAGCACGAGACAAGATAACCGACCCCACCGACATCAAGCACCAGCCAATCGGCTCCGCGCTCGTCAAGCAGGCCGCGCAATTTAGCAAACATCAGGCAACGCCCTGGAATTGGCGGACATGGGCATGGTTGGCGTGACAAATCGCGACGGCCAGCGCATCGGCCGCATCGCCGCCGGCAAGGTCAACGCCGGGCAAAATATGGCCAACCATGGTCGCCACCTGGGTTTTATCCGCATGCCCATATCCAACAACCGATTTCTTGACGAGATTGGCCGAATATTCAAACACCGGGATCCCCGACATTGCCGGGGCCAGTATCACCACCCCCCGTGCCTGCCCCAAGGCCAGGGTTGATTTACCGTTCACATTGACGAAAGTCTCTTCCGCCGCTGCCTGATCGGGGGCGAATTCAGCGATGATCTCGGTCAAAGCGCTATATAGGACCTGCAGGCGCACGGCCAAACCGCCCTTGGCCGGTGGGCGGACGACGCCGTGCCCGGCATGGGTGAAATGATTGCCGGTCACATCGATCAATCCCCACCCGGTCGCCCGAAGGCTGGGATCGAGACCCAAAAAACGTGTCCGTTCTGCTCCCATACTCAGCCTGCTAGCTTTGCCAGCACCTCTTCGGAGATGTCGAAATTGGCCGAAACAGCTTGCACGTCGTCACACTCCTCCAACGCATCTAGCATTTTGAGGAGGGTCGAGGCTTTTTGCTCATCCAATTCAATTGAATTTTGTGGTCGCCAGATCAATTCGCCTTGCTCGGGCGCCTCAAATTTTTGCTCGAGAGCCTCTCGCACTTGATGGAAATCGTCAGGATCGCAGGTGATCTCGTGCCCATCGTCGCCCGACGACACATCTTGCGCACCGGCTTCCAATGCCGCCTCGAACATATCGTCATCGGACGACACCGCGCGCGGATAAACCAGCCGCCCAATGCGATCGAACATGAACGCAACGCTTCCGGCTTCGCCCATATTGCCGCTAAACTTACCAAAAGCCGACCGCACTTCAGACGCCGTTCTATTTCGATTATCGGTCACCGCTTCGACCAGCACGGCAACGCCGCCGGGCCCATAGCCTTCGTAGCGAATTTCTTCGAGTACCGTGCCATCATCGCCGCCGCTGGCTTTTGTAATCGCCCGGTCGATTCTGTCTTTCGGCATATTGCCCGATCGCGCCGCCGAAATCGCACTGCGCAATCGCGGGTTTTGACTCGGGTCCGGCGCGCCCATGCGGGCGGCAACCTCAATTTCACGAGCAAGACGGGCAAACAATTTGGCGCGCTTTTTGTCCTGCGCGCCCTTGCGATGCATGATGTTTTTAAATTGGGAATGGCCGGCCATTTCCTGGCGCCTTTCTTCACGTCTGGAGGTGGAAAATTCCGCCTGCTATATCATTTGATGACGCACCGCGTCACAAATGTTTCCTATCACGTCGACTGGGGCCGTCGAAACCGGTTTCTCGGGCCAAGCTTTCGGCGCAGTGAAAATGTTTTTATCGGCGTGAACCGTCAATCGGCCAACGAGGTGCCAGATTCCCACCCAGCACCAGCGGCGCTGCATGGACAGCCAGCCCGGTCCTATCATCGGTTTCAACATAGACGGCGCACAAGCTGGCTTCGCCATCAGCCGGGCTCAATCGTTCCCCTGGACGCTTGGACACAAACCGGGCGATGGATGTCTCCTTTTTCATGCCAATCACCGAATCGTAAACGCCGCACATGCCCGCATCGGTCTGATAGGCGGTGCCCCCAGGTAAAATTCGAGTATCGGCGGTCGGAACATGGGTGTGGGTACCGACGACAAGGCTGGCGCGGCCATCGACCACATTGGCGATGGCCATTTTTTCCGACGACGCCTCGCCATGCACGTCCACGATAATGGCCCCAACCGTCCGGCCCAATTTGTGCTGTTTAAGCTCCTCCTCCAACGCCTGGAAAGGGTCGTCGGCCAGCCCCATAAACAAGCGGCAAATAACATTAATCACCAGAATTTTGCCGCCATGTCCGACGTCTATCACAGTTGCTCCGCGGCCCGGCGTGCGTGGTGGGAAATTAAGGGGACGGAGCAAACGTTTGTCGCTATCGATTATTTGGACGATATCACGCTGATCCCAGACATGATTACCGGTGGTAATGACATCAACCCCGGCGGCATATAGCTCCGCGCAATGTTTGGCCGTAATGCCGAACCCATGGGCGGCGTTTTCCCCATTGGCAATTATGAAATCGAGTTTCAGGTCACGCCGGAGGTCGCCTAAATGTTGCGCCAGCACCTGGCGCCCCGGTTTGCCGAATACATCGCCGCAAAAAAGTATTTTCACTCGCGTCCACTCTCAATCAGTTGAGTTTCCGTCAAAATCCAGTCGAGGCGTTCGTCCCCATCGTGATGAGGCACAGCGTCAACAAGTTGACCATCATAGCACACACCAACGGCTATTGGCGCAGGTGCGTTCTGTTTCCGTAAAGCCCGTAAGGCATAGTCGTAATAGCCCGCACCATAGCCAACACGCCAGCCTTTCCTATCAACCGCCAGCAATGGCACGAACAGAAAATCCGGCAAGACAATAGACGTTGGCGGATTGGGAATGGGAATCGAAAACCCGCCTTGCGTCAATTTCGTTTCCGGCGTCCAGGCCTGAAAAACCAACCTTTCCTCATCGGCAATAACCGGCAGCGCCCCTTTAAGGCCCAGCTCCAAGCAAAAATCCATGATCGGTCGCGGGTCAAATTCCGTATTGATCGGCATATACCCGGAAAAGACTTTGCCCCCCGCCATCGACTGGTTGTGCAAAGACCGGCCGAACAAAGACCGGGCCAACAGATCAGCGGCCTTCTCCCCGGCATGACTGTCAGCGCCGTGCAAATTTTTTCTGACCGCTCTGGCAGTCACGCGAAGCGCGCTTTTGTTACTCACATGACCTGCCTGATTGGAAAAATAGCGGGCGGCGCCGGCACATCCGTCGGCAAAACAACTCCACCGAGGCCTGCAGTAGCAGGTGGGCGCCATATGCCCGGGACCACGGCCCCAGGCAGGGACAGCTCCCTGGTGAACGGTAAGGCCCCCGGGAAAATTTTGCTGCCTAACAAAACGGCCAGCGACCGCCCAAATTGATATTAGGTGGGTTCAAGCGACGCTGCAATGCTATCGATGCGCAGAACCATCGCGTCGAGCAAATCTACGGTCGCCGCGCGTTCCTGGGCGACTTGGATTTGACCTAAGGAGCCGTCGGTGTTCGCTTCGCCCTGATCACGCCGACTGTCGGCCAATTCGTCGGCGACCAGAATTCCGGCCATGGCAAGCAACGGCATATCGCCAATATTGCCAACGGATTCAACCAGGTCATTGACTTTGCCATCCAAAAAGGCGGCCAGCTTGACCAGATGCTCCTCCTGCCCGTCCTGACATCCGATATGGTAATCGCGGCCGTGAATATTAACTGAAACCTCACCCATATCAGTTCTCCAGAATTGATTTTAACCGACCGATGGTGCCATCGAGCCGGTCGGCAGCGGTATCGGTTTGTGATCGCAAATCATCGTGGCGCGCCCGGGCCGTCGCAAGGTCCACCGTCAATCGCGCTAGCTCGGCATCGTTGGTGTTGGTGTCGGTGCCTGCTTGGTCGCCAGCTTGCACTCGAGCGGCAACAGCCGTCTCGAGCCGGTTCAAGGCTATATCCAACCGGTTCTTTGTCTCCAGCAATCTCTGTTCTTCGCTCATTATTTCTAAGCCCACCCAGTCATTCTTTAGATCCACCTACCCGACTTTACGACCAGCACGAAGATATGGTCAACCGGGGTCACAGCAGGGGTCACGGTCGCGCGAATTTTAGCGGCAAAATCGAAGATTGACGCCGGTCCGGCCCGGGGGCATGTTGCGCCACGCCGCCATAGGCGCAGTCTCGCGCGCTCTAGCGCGTATCGAAGGAGCCGAAAGAATGACCGCACAAGCAGACCCCAGCCAACGGACCATGGCAAATGCGCTTCGGGCGCTGGCGATGGATGCCGTTCAGGCAGCAAATTCGGGCCATCCCGGCGCGCCGATGGGCATGGCTGATTTTGCAACGGAGCTGTTTTCCAAGCATCTGAAATTTGACGCGAGCGACCCTGACTGGCCGGATCGTGACCGGTTCGTGCTCTCAGCCGGTCATGCGTCGATGCTTTTATATGGACTGCTGCATTTAACCGGTTACGCCGACTTCACCCTGGATCAGATCAAAAATTTTCGCCAGCTCGGCAGTTTGACCGCCGGTCATCCAGAATATGGCCACGGCAAAGGTATCGAGACGACGACCGGCCCCCTGGGCCAAGGTATCGCCAACGGCGTCGGCATGGCTCTTGCCGAGCGTCTGCAGGCGGCCCGGTTCGGCACCGATTTAGTCGACCATTTCACCTATGTGTTTGCCGGTGACGGCTGCCTCATGGAAGGCATTAGTCAGGAAGCGATTTCGCTGGCCGGGCATCTGAAACTGGCCAAATTGATTATTCTCTTCGACGATAACGGCATCTCAATCGATGGGGCCACCTCCCTGACCACCTCCGACGATCAGTTGGCTCGGTTTAAAGCGTCGGGCTGGGATGTCGTTGCCATCGACGGCCACGACCCGGCAGCGATTGATGCGGCGATCACCAACGCCAAGAAAACAGATCGCCCCAGTTTAATCGCGGCAAAAACAGTGATTGGTTTTGGCTCACCGAACAAAGGCGGCACGTCGGGTGTCCATGGTGCCCCCTTGGGACCCGAGGAAATCGCCCTGGTTCGTGACGAGCTCAACTGGCCCCACGCCCCGTTTGAAATTCCCGACGATATCCAAAACGCCTGGGCTGAAGTCGGCCGGCGCGGTGCGGACGAGCGGGCGGCCTGGCAAAACCGGCTGCAAAGCAGCGATAAACGTCAAGACTTCGAGGACGCCTTAAATGGCGTTGTCCCAGCGACCCTAGATGAGGCGATCCTCGCCTATAAAAAAGAGCAAGATAGTGAACGCAAACCGGTTGCCAGCCGGAAGGCCAGTCAGCAGGTGCTCGAACTGATGACCGAAGCCATGCCGGCACTGCTCGGTGGCTCGGCGGACCTCACCGGGTCGAATAATACAAAGACTGCAGCGACATCGCCTGTCGGCCCAACGGATTTTTCCGGTCGTTATATATATTACGGTGTGCGCGAACACGCGATGGCGGCGATCATGAACGGTTTATTCCTGCATCGCGGTTTTGTTCCCTATGGCGGAACGTTTTTGACCTTTACCGATTATTGTCGGGGCGCTATTCGCTTGTCGGCACTGATGGGCCTAAATGTCATCTATGTTATGACTCATGACTCGATTGGCCTTGGCGAAGACGGCCCAACCCATCAACCGGTCGAACATCTGGCGAGCCTGCGCGCCATCCCCGGATTGACCGTTTTCCGTCCCGCCGACGCGATTGAAACGGCCGAGTGCTGGCAACATGCGGTGCATGGAGACGGTCCGTCGGTGTTGGCTTTGACCCGGCAAAACCTAGCAACGCTACGCCAAGACGTCGGGACCGAAAACCTATCATCGTGGGGCGCCTATATATTGGCCCAGTCAGACGGGCCGCGCGAAGCGACAATTCTGGCCACCGGCTCGGAAGTTGCCCTGGCCTTGGAAGCGCGCGAGGCGTTAGCGGAAAAAGGCATTAATGTCGCCGTTGTCTCAATGCCGTCCTGGGAACTTTTCGACACCCAAGCGCCCGGCTATCGCGACGAAGTTTTAGGTGATGCCCCACGGGTCGCGGTCGAGGCTGGGGTCCCGTTCGGCTGGGCCCGCTATACCGGCGACGAACGCCTGGTCGTTGGAATGCCCGGCTTCGGTGCCTCGGCCCCAGCCCCGGAACTCTACCAACATTTTGGCATTACGGCCTCGGCGGTTGCCGACCGCGTCGAAACGGCGATTGCCGAGAATAGCTAAAAGTGTTGCGCCATATAGACCTGTCGCCTAAATAACCCAACGGTATTCAGTTCACGGAGGAAAAAATGGTGGTGCGTGTAGCAATAAATGGTTTTGGCAGAATAGGACGTCTGACTCTCAGAGCAGCGTTTGAGGCCGGACGGCGCGATATTAAATTTGTCGCCATTAACGATCTCGGCTCGGTCGATGCCAATGCCCATTTGCTGAAATATGACAGTGTCCACGGGCCATTTCCCGGCAAGATTAAATCCGGCAAAGATTGGATCGACCTTGGTACGAAGCCCGGTGGCGGCCGCATCAAAATCCTCTCTGAGCGCGATCCGGCGAAATTGCCGTGGAAAGAACTCGGTATCGACGTGGTTATCGAGGCAACCGGAATTTTCACCAAGCGCGAGGACGCGGCAAAGCATATTGAGGCTGGCGCAAAGCGAGTTTTGATCTCGGCCCCGGCGACCGGCGCTGATATCACAGTGGTCTATGGCGTCAACGATACAAAGTTGCGCAAATCTCATAAGGTCGTTTCCAACGCCTCTTGCACCACCAATTGCCTGGTGCCGGTTGCCGCCGTTCTCGACAAAGAAGTCGGTATCAAGCACGGCTTTATGACCACTGTTCATTCTTATACTGGCGATCAGGCGGTCGTTGATACACTGCACAAGGATCTCCACCGGGCCCGTGGTGCCGCGACGTCGATGATCCCGACCTCGACCGGTGCAGCCAAAGCTGTCGGGCTGGTATTGCCCAACCTTGCCGGCAAGATCGACGGTACGGCGATACGCGTGCCGACCCCGAACGTCTCGATGATCGACCTGGTCTTTGAGGCAGGCAAAAAGACCGACGTCGATGCGATCAATGGCGCCATTAAGAAGGCGGCGGCCAAAGGGCCGATGAAAGGGATCCTCACGGTCAACGACGAACCCCTCGTTTCCACTGATTTTAATCATAACCCTTCGAGCTCGACCTTCGACCTCACCCAGACCCAGGTGACCGATGGCAAGTTGGTGCGCGTATTGAGCTGGTACGATAACGAATGGGGCTTTTCATCGCGGCTCAGCGATACCGCTGTGGCGATGGGCAAGCTGGGCTAATCACCTGCCCAGGCCCGGCCAACAGAAAAACGATATCGTTCCGGCCAGCCGGGCCATCATTGTGCACGAACCGGCCCATATTCGCGCCGCGCTCGACGCCGCAGCGGCGCTTGGCCACGATGAACTCATCGTGTCGAGCGCGCCTGGCGCGGCGGGATATGCCGGGCCACAATGGTTTAAAAATGTGATTGACGATGCCGCCAAGGATCACCCCGACATCGGTCTGTACGCAATTCTTGATTGCGGCGACCGGCCCGGCGACGCCTTGACGGCATTGCGTCTCGGCGTGACGGATATTTCTCTCACCGGGAAGGCCAGCAACAAGGTGGCGGCGATTGCAAAGAAATTGAAGGCGCGACTACACAAGCCTGCGCACGGCGCTAGCCTCGACCTTATTGGGGTCGGCGATCCGCAATCAAATTGCGAAACCTGGCTGAGGAAACGATTATGAGTGAATGCCGTCTCTATCTCGTTTCGCCGCCGTCAATCGATCCCGACCAGTTCGCGCCACGCCTAAAAGAGGCGCTGGAAGGCGGCGACGTCGCCTGTTTTCAACTGCGCCTGAAAGACGCTGACGACGCGACCATCGTCCGGGCCGTAAATACCCTGATGCCGATTGCCCGCGAGCACGATGTCGCTTTCCTGCTAAATGACCGACCCGACTTGGCGGCAGAACTCGGTTGCGACGGAACCCATGTCGGCCAGGAAGATATGTCGCTGGATGACGCAAGAAAAGTGGTCGGCGCCCAAGCCATCGTCGGCGTGACATGTCATGACTCACGTCACCTTGCCATGGAAGCGGCGGCGGCGGGGGCTGATTACATCGCGTTTGGTGCTTTTTTCCCGACCACCACGAAGGAGGCAAAAACCGTCGCCGAGCCGGAGATATTGGGCTGGTGGCAGGATTTTATCGAGGTTCCCTGCGTGGCGATCGGCGGCATCACAACAAAAAATTGTCGTGAGTTAGTCGGAGCCGGCGCAGATTTTCTCGCAGTCTCTTCCGGGGTCTGGGAACATGAAGAGGGACCCAAGGCAGCCGTTGCTTCATTCAATACCATATTCAACACCATAAACAACGACGTGCACGTTGCACCCGGGCCCGGAAGTTGATAGATAGCATCTCGCTCCGCCCGCCCCCGGGCGTATTATTTAGAGCGCAGCTAACCGGAAGGCATAAATGAAAATCGACGGCAACGAAATCCGCCCCGGCAATGTAATTGAACATCAAAACCGGCTCTGGCGGGCGGTCAAAACCCAACACGTCAAACCCGGTAAGGGCGGCGCGTTTCTTCAGGTCGAATTGAAGGAAATTCGCGACGGCACCAAGCTCAATGAACGCTTTCGCTCGTCTGAAACCGTTGAGCGCGTGCGCCTGGATCAAAAAGAATATCAATTTCTCTTTGCCGATGGTGACGAATATACGTTTATGGATCAAGAAAGCTACGAGCAGATTTCGGTCAATGGAAACATGATCGGCGAAGACCAAATTCCGTTTCTACAAGATGGCATGATGGTCGAAATTGAAAGTTATGAAGACAGGCCCATTGGCGTCTCGTTGCCCGAACGTGTGACCCTTGTGGTGACGGAAGCTGACGCCGTGGTCAAGGGACAGACCGCCTCGTCTTCCTATAAGCCGGCGGTCATGGATAACGGGGTCAGGGTCCTTGTCCCCCCCCATATTGAAGCCGGAACCCGCATCGTCGTGACCACGGCCGATGTCACCTATGTCGAGCGCGCGAAAGACTAAAAAGTGATCAGACCTCCTCTTATCAATGTTATGGACCGTGCGGCGCGCAAGGCGAGCCGCTCCTTGACCCGAGATTTCGGCGAAGTCGAGCAATTGCAGGTCAGCCGCAAGGGCGCGGCCGATTTTGTTACCGCCGCCGATTTAAAAGCCGAGAAAACGCTGTTTAAAGAATTGACCGGGGCGATGCCGGCCTATGGATTTTTGGGTGAAGAAGGCGGCAAGCTGAAAGACGGTGACGGCGAAGCACGTTGGATCGTCGACCCGCTCGACGGAACCACGAATTTTCTACACGGCATTCCGCATTTTGCAATTTCCATCGCCGTCGAACGTCAAGGCACCATCGTTTCCAGCATTGTTTATAATCCCCTGACTGACGATCTCTATTGGGCGGAACGAAATAACGGCGCTTATCTCAATGACCGCCGCTTACGTGTTTCCGGCCGCGCCAATATGGCCGACTCGGTCATTGCCACCGGCATACCGTTTAAAGGTCACGGTAAATCCGACCAATATATCAAAGAACTTATTTCGATCATGGGCGAGGTTGCGGGCATTCGCCGTTTCGGCTCGGCCGCACTAGATCTCGCCTTTGTTGCTTCGGGCCGCTATGAGGGCTTCTGGGAGCGGGGGTTGGGCCCCTGGGACATCGCCGCCGGCCTATTGTTAGTCCGCGAGGCGGGCGGATTTGTCAGCGATCTCGACGGAGGTCAGAAAATGATGGAAACCGGCGATGTGCTCGCCGCCAATGGTGAACTACACGGCGGATTATTAAAACGGCTCAAAAAGGTGAACGCGTAACCTCCTCAAGCTCCGTCAAATCATCGGCATCGATGACTTTTAGTGCGATATCAATGGAAAACCCGGTCCGGGCCAAGGCGGCGATATCTTTGTCTCTGCGTTCGACTCGTTTTGCGCTCTCCCTATAAGGGCCGAGCCGCCGACGTTTTGCGTAGCGTAGCGCCGCATGGAGATCGAGGTCTCGATCAGTGCCAATCTCTTCTTCGAGGGCGCGAAAGGACGCCGCAATCGTCGCCCCATCAACACCCTTTTGTGCCAGATAGGCGGCTATTTTGCGGCGCGAGGCACCACCGCGATACAAACTGCGGGTTCGAGACTCGGCATAAGCGCCATCGTCGAGAAACCCGGCGGTTTCCAGTTTTTCAACGACGATATCAATCATTTCGGTAGCTGTTGCCCGATCGATTGGATGATGGCGGCCAACTTTCTCGGCCCGACGCGCCAGGACGCGCTTTAAATTGCTGGTCGAGCTGGCGTAACGCGATAAATACCAGAGACCATATGATTGCAAACGTTCAAGACTGATCGGTTTGGGTATACGCGCGGCCTTGCGTCCTTGTGCCGCCATCCTTAAGTTCCCTTTTTCTCTGGTATCATGAACATACCGGGACGATATATTGGAGAGTCATATGACGGACCTTGTGACCGGCACAAGCGAGGCGGAAACGACGAGAGGTAAGACCTTGCCCAACATTACAGTGCGTTCCTTCGGCGTCTGTAACTGGCGCGGGTTACACACGCTTTATTCGAAGGAAGTGAAGCGTTTCATGAAGGTCTTCACCCAGACAATTATGGCGCCGGTGGTCACAACATTATTGTTTTACACCATTTTTACCATCGCGCTGGGCGGGGTAAGAGGACCGCGCATGGTCGGCGATGTGCCCTTTGCAGCCTTTCTGGCGCCGGGGCTGATCATGATGGCGATCATTCAAAACGCTTTCGCCAACACCTCATCCTCGTTGATGATTTCCAAAATCCAAGGCAATGTCATCGACGTTCTGATGCCGCCGATGGGACCGTTGGAGCTCACGCTGGGCTTTGCCGGTGGCGGCATGACACGCGGCGTTATTGTTGGCTTGGCGGCAGGCATTTTCATGATTTTCATGGTACCGATCGATCCGATGGGGCTGCATAATATCGGCCTCATCTTCTATCACGCCGCCGCCGCGTCGCTGATGCTTGCGCTACTTGGCATGATCGGCGGCATTTGGGCCGACAAATTTGACCATATGGCGGCGATTACCAATTTTGTCATTATGCCGCTCTCCTTTCTCTCTGGAACCTTCTATTCAACCCAGCGCTTGCCTGAAATTTGGCAAATTGTTGCCCATTTCAATCCGTTCTTCTATCTGATCGACGGGTTTCGCAACGGCTTTATCGGCAGCGCAGACGCCAATCCACTCTTCGGCATGGCGGTTGTCGCCGGGGTCAATATTGTGCTGCTCGGTATCGTCTATCGCATGTTTGCGACGGGCTATAAATTAAAAGCATGACCACCCCAAACGCACATGTACTGGCGGCCCGCCGCTTTCAGCGCTGGAACCTGATGGGGGCTTACACGCTATGGCGGCGTGACATGTTACGTACGTTAAAATATTGGCCAGTCAGTATTGGCGCCCATGCTCTGCAAGCGCTTTTATTTGCTGCCGTTTTCTCAGTGGTTTTGACCGGTGCCGATCCGCACCTGATGGCTGGCCGCCCAGATTTTGTCAGCTTTCTTTTGCCCGGACTGGTCGGATCGACCATTTTACAGCGCGCCTTCGAAACCTCGGCCTTTTCCGTTGTCTTTGACAAGGTAGAAGGCATTATTCGCGATATCGTCGCCGCACCGCTCTCGCCCCTCGAAGCCCTCTTCGCCTACACAGCGTCGGCAACCTGTTCGGCACTCATTGTCGGCTCTGCTGTTTGGCTGATCCTGCAATTATTCGGACTGGGCCTGCCCGACCATCCTCTGGTTTTGCTTTTTTTCTCCGTTGGCGGCGCGGCAATGATCGGCCTGGCAGCTCTTATTGCCGGAATATGGGCCGACAAATGGGATCATATATCGGCCGTGCAATCTTTCGCTTTCTTGCCTTTTGTATTTCTCTCCGGCGTCTTTTTTTCCCTCGATCAACTACCGGAAAAATGGCAGTTCTTCGCTCAGTTCAACCCGCTTTATTACGTCATCGACGGCATTCGCCACGGGTTAACTGGCCAAGGCCAGGCCAACCTAGTGATCGGTGTGGCCATCATTATCAGCTCAATCGGCGTTTTGGGTGGGGTCGGTTATGAAATTCTCCGGCGCGGGTATAAGCTGAAGAGCTAGGGCTCGTATTCGCCGACGAAATTGGCTATAAACACCAGGAATATAGGGGCGGCCTGTCGATAACGGCGTGGCTGCTCTTTTGCTTTTTGCTCTGTTTAAAAAAAACATGAAAGAGTTTCGCGATGTCTGCAGTAATGCCCACTTACGGTCGGACGAACCTCGCTTTTGAGCGAGGGGAAGGCGCCTATTTAACGGCGACCGATGGACGGACCTATCTCGACTTTGCGGCAGGGATCGCCGTCGACAGTCTCGGGCACGCGCACCCGCATCTGGTTGCCGCCCTTGCAGGCCAGGCGGGGAAACTGTGGCACGTTTCAAATCTCTATGAAATCCCCGAGCAAACGCGCTTTGCCGAGCGGATCGCCGCTGCCACTTTTGCCGATGCGCTGTTCTTTTGCAATTCCGGCGGTGAGGCAATGGAGGGCGCGATCAAAGCCGCACGACGCTACCACGCTGAAAACGGCGCGCCGGAGCGGTTTCGGGCGATCACAATTGAGGGTGCTTTTCACGGCCGAACCCTTGCCACCTTGGCCGCCGCCAAAAACCCCAAACATACGCGCGGATTTGGACCGGCGGATAGAGACCTCGGAATAGATGGATTTGACCAGGTCGCGTTTGGCAATGTCAACGAGCTGCGCGTCGCAATTACCCCGGAAACAGCAGCAATTATTGCCGAGCCGGTCCAGGGTGAAAGTGGCATTCGCGCCATGCCCGAAGGCTATATGCAGGCGCTGCGCCAAACCGCTGATGAGTTTGGTTTGCTCCTGGTTTTAGATGAGGTCCAGACCGGTTTTGGCCGCACGGGCAAACTCTTTGCCCACGAGCATGCGGGTATCACCCCCGACATCATGGCCACCGCCAAGGGCATCGCCGGCGGCTTTCCTTGTGGCGCGGTTCTCGCCGTCGAAAAAGTGGCAGCCACAATGACGCCGGGTAGTCATGGCAGCACCTTCGGCGGCAACCCGTTGGCCATGGCCGTTGCCAATGCGACCCTCGATGTCCTGCTCGAAGACGATTTCATCGATGATGTCGCTGTGGCAGGCGAAACCCTAAAACGCGGCCTCACCGATATCGCCGAAAAATACCCCGCCATCATTGATGAAGTCAGAGGCCTCGGCCTAATGGTCGGCTTGCATATAAAAGCCGACATACCAAATGGTGTATTTGTTGGCGAGTTGACGGAGCTCGGCCTATTGACCGTACCGGCAGGCGACAATGTAATCCGCCTCCTGCCCCCATTGATTGTGCGGGAAAAAGAGATCGCCGAAGCCTTAGCCATAATCGGCCAAGCCTGCGCGGCGCGGAGTTAATTCATGCCCGACACCATCATAAACCATTTCCTCGATCTCGACCGCATCGCCCCGGCTGATTTACGATCGATAATCGAGGCTTCGAAAACGGCCAAGGAGAACCCCGCTGCGGTCGACCTGCCGCTGACCGACAAGATTTTGGCGATGATTTTTTCCAAGCCCTCGACCCGCACCCGGGTTTCCTTTGAGGTGGCGGCTAGACAACTCGGTGGCGATGCGATCGTGCTTGACCAGCAAACCATGCAACTCGGTCATGGCGAGACCGTGGCCGATACCGCTCGGGTCCTGTCGCGCTTCGTCGATGTAATAATGATGCGTACCGACAAAGCCGAAAACATCGAGGAAATGGCCGAATATGCGAGCGTGCCGGTCATCAATGGCCTAACAGACAGGTCCCATCCCTGCCAGGTGATGGCCGATATATTGACCCTGGAAGAAAAGCGGGGCGCGGCGGAAAACCAAGTCGTCGCCTGGATCGGCGACGGAAATAATGTCGCCCAATCGTGGATCCACGCCGCAGCTCATTTCGGCTTTGAATTGCGGGTTGCCACGCCGGCCGAACTCGCACCCGAACCCGGAATCGTCAACTGGGCGCAAAAAGCTGGTGCACGCATCACGGTAACGGAAAATGCTGATACGGCGGTCGACGGCGCCGACTGCGTTGTCGCCGACACGTGGGTTTCGATGGGTGACGGCGACAGCACCAACCGGCATAATTTACTGGCACCATATCAGGTCAATGATGCCCTCATGGCGCGCGCCAAGCCCGATGCAATCTTCATGCATTGCCTACCGGTTCATCGGGGTGAAGAAGTGACGGCCAGTGTTATCGACGGCCCCCAATCGGTTGTTTGGGACGAAGCCGAGAACAGGCTTCATGTCCAAAAAGAGATCCTTGCCTGGTGCCTGCGTGGAACGGCAGTAAAATAAGATGAGCAATGTCGATATCATGCAGCCCTTTCAGCTAAGGCCGGACGACGCCCGCCTCAGCGGTGACGGCCCATCGATGCGCGGCCGCCTCACGCGACTTGGACCGGTCGCCCACGATATAATTTCGCGCCACGACTATCCCGAGCCGGTCGGGATATTACTCGGCGAATGCCTGGCGCTGACAGCTTCGCTTGCCGGCGGTCTTAAATTCGACGGCATATTCACCTTGCAAATCCAGGCCGACGGGCCCGTGCCCCTCATTATCGCCGATGCCACAAGTACCGGTGATCTTCGTGGCTATGCCAAATTCGACCAACAGGCCCTGGCCGATATTTCGGCAGAAAATACGAGGCCCATTCCCGACTTCTTAGGCAAGGGACACCTCGCCCTCACCGTTGATATGGGGCCGAACAAGAATCGCTATCAGGGGGTGGTTGAATTGACCGGCGACACGCTGACCGACTGCGCCCACCATTATTTCCGAAAATCCGAACAAATGGATACAGCTATCGTGCTCGCCGCGGCCAATCAAGACGGCGAATGGCGAGCCGGATCACTGTTGCTCCAGCAGCTTCCCGAGGACGCCTTACCACAGCTATCGTCAGATGACGGTGAAGACCCCTGGCGCCGGGCGATGATGCTCCTGGCAACGGGCACACAAGACGAACTTCTCGACCCAGAGCTCGGCCCCGACAGATATCTGCACCGGCTATTTCACCAGGAAGGGTTAACCGTGTCACCGACCCGGCCCTGGGCCCGCAAATGCCGCTGCTCGGCAGACCGCATGCAAACGGCGATTGAGGGGCTCCCCGAAGAAGACCGGCGCCACATGACCGTAGATGGCCGCATTGAGGTCACCTGCGAGTTTTGCAATGAGACCCGCGCCTTCTCTCCCGACAGTCTCGACATTATTTAACAGCGCCGCAGAGACGGGCGTCGGCCCTCTATTCTCTCTCCGGCACAAGATGACAGGTAGGTCCGATCATGAATTCCTCAGCCCTCACTCGCACCGGTTTCGCCCTTTTCGCGCTCGTTTTGACCGCATGCAGCAACGCGCCACTTTCCACCGTTGAATTTCCAACTCCTGATTTTAACGCTCTTGGGCCTATCGAGCTGGCGATCGCGGAGGTAAATGTTTCCTCCACCTATCGCGAACCATTGACCAGCCCCAATGTCGATCACGAGTTCCCCGTCACCTTATCGGCCGCAGCCGTCAGCTGGGCTGACGAACGGCTATCGCCGTCGGGGGTCATCGGCCGCGCCGAATTCGTTATCGAAGACGCTTCGGTCATCGAGACCAAACTGGAAACTAAAGGCGGCGTCACGGGCTGGCTCAAGGATGAACTCGCTTACCAATATGACGGACGATTGGCGGTCCGCCTGACCATCACCCGAGGCGACGATACGGGCGAGATCGACGTACAGGTCGACCGGTCTCAGACCGTTTTGGAAAACATCAGCGTCAACGAGCGCACGGCGATCTGGTACCAGATGATGGACCAGATGATGGTCGACCTGAACGCCGAGATGGAAAAAAATATCGATCTCTATTTTGGGGCATTCACTCGATAACGGCTTTAGCCACGCCAGAAGGAGGGCGCGAAAAGCACTAAGATCGTGAATAATTCAAGACGCCCTAATAGCATGCCCGCCGATAACGTCCATTTGGCGGCGGCGGGCAAGCTCGCATAGGTTCCGGTGGGGCCAATAATTTCGCCCAGACCTGGACCAACATTTGAAATTGCCGACGCCGCACCCGAGACAGCCGTCAGAAAATCCAAACCGATCACGCCCAGCATCGCCGACAGCGATACAAAGACCAGCACATAGAAAAAGAAAAAGCTCATCACCGAGGTCGCGACGTCATCGGTGATCGGGCGATTATTATAGTAGGCGATAAAGACACCGTGGGGCCGGGTTAGTCTTTTTAAGTGCACCGCCCCGGTTTTATAGAGCACCTGAAACCGAAAGATTTTGACCCCGCATGTCGTCGACCCGGCGCATCCGCCAAGAAACATTGCCAGAAAAAAGATTGTCACCGCATAAGGGCCCCAGCGAAAATAATCCGAACTGGCATAGCCGGTGCCGGTGATGATCGAGACGACGTTGAACGAGGATACGCGCAAAGCTCGCCCCATCGTCACGTCATTGCCGATCCAGTAAAGCAACCAAACCAAGGCAACGACACCCAGCACCGTAGCCAGAAACCATTGCACTTGGCTGTCGCGAAAGAGCGATCTCGGTTGTCCGCGTACGGCCTGCAAATATAGAACGAAGGGCAATGAGCCAACGATCATGAAGACGACACCAAAAAACTCTATGCCCGCATTGCCAAACGACGCGATCGAGCCGTCCCGTGTTGAAAATCCACCGGTCGAAATGGTCGTCATCGCATGGGCGATTGCATCGAAACCGGACATGCCGGCAATCAGATAACACATCGCCGCGGCCATGGTCAGCACCACATAAATCGACCCGATTGCACCGGCAAGTTGCGTGGCGCGCGGTAATACTTTCTCCGATTTATCGGAACTTTCGGTGCGAAAAAGTTGCATACCGCCAACATGCAACAGCGGCAAGATCGCCACCGCCATAACGATGATGCCGATGCCCCCAAGCCACTGTAAAAGCGCGCGCCAGATCAGCACCCCTTCGGGCATTCGACCCAGCCCCGTCAGCACCGTCGCACCGGTCGTGGTAATGCCCGACATCGCTTCGAAAAACGCGTCGGTAAAGCTCAATCGCAGGTCGGAAAAGGCGAAGGGCAGCGCGGCAAAAAAAGTCAGAAACAACCAACTCGTCACCGTCAGCACAAACGCTTGGCGGATATTGATCGAGACATTGTCGCCGCGCATGGTGAAAATCAGACCAACACCAACAAACAATGTCAGGCCCGAAGCGGCGAGAAAAGCCCGCCAATTATCGTCGCCATAGGATGCATCGACAGCAGCCGGGATCACCATCACCACCGCCAGCGTGGTCAGTAGAATGCCGTTAATATGCAGTATGGGACGTAAATCGAGCACTATTATCCGTCTCTATGCCAGTTGCCCGGCGAATATAAAGACATTTCAGCGGTTAAGCCAGATGTCCGCCATGCCCGATAAGTGCCAGAAACTCACGGCGGGTTTTCGCGTCCTCACGAAAGGCGCCCAGCATATGGCTGGTGATCATTCTGGTGCCCGGCTTATTAACCCCCCTTGTAGTCATGCATTCGTGGCTCGCTTCAATGACCACGGCCACGCCCTTAGGCTTCAATACTTCATTAATGCAATTGGCGATTTGGGCCGTCATTTTTTCCTGAATTTGCAATCGGCGCGCATAAGCTTCTGCGACCCGGGCGAGTTTGGAGATACCGACGACCCGCCGCCGGGGCAGGTATGCAATATGAACGTCACCGATAATCGGCAACAAATGATGCTCGCAATGAGACGAAATGCCGATATCGCGCAGCACAACCATCTCGTCATAGCCTTCGGTTTCATCGAAGGTGCGCCCGAGATAGGCGACCGGATCATCATCGTAACCGGAAAAAAATTCCTGATAGGCGCGAACAACCCGATCCGGTGTGCCGGCCAAGCCCTCGCGGTCCGGATCATCCCCGGCCCAGCGGATCAGCGTTCGCACGGCCTCTTCGGCTGCCTGACGCTCTGGTGTAGCCGCGTGGATCGTTTTCGGTTTCTGAACCGTCATAGTCGTGCTCGGTCAGTTAAGCAGTTGGATATCATAGGGGCTGTCGAGAGAAAACGCTGGTATCGTTATCTCAATCAGTGTCCCGTCCACGGTTTGCATCGTGTAGGAGCCAAGCATGAGCCCCGAGGGTGTTTTAAGCGGCGTGCCGCTGACATATTCAAAACTTTCCCCAGGATCGATATTGGGTTGTTTGCCAACGACCCCAGCGCCCCGCACCTCATTAACCACGCCACCGGCATCGGTAATATGCCAATAGCGGGATTTCAATTGAACGGGATCCTCTCCGCCGTTATGGATCGTCACTTCATAGGCCCAAAAGTAAAGGTCAGCCCCAGGGTCCGAGCGTTGCTCAAGAAAAGTCGGCGTTACGCTGACCTCGACCCCCGCGGTCACGCAGCGGAAGGTCGCGACATCATCCTCGCCTGTTGCGATGCTCTCAATCATGGTTCGGCCCTATATCGGGGTAGCTCAAAGTCTGGACAAAGTTAGCAGCATTGAGCCCGCACTGTCATTACCCGGCCCTATCGAGCAAAGCCGATCAGGCAGCTTTCAAAAGTTTTTCCAGCTTTTCGGATGCTGATTCATCGTCAATTTGCTCGACGGCGGCCAGTTCACGCGCCAATCGCTCTAAAGCAGCCTGATACATTTGCCGCTCCGAATAGGATTGGTCGGGCTGGTCGTCGCCACGATGCAGGTCGCGCACGACCTCAGCAATCTGCACCGGATCACCGGAATTAATTTTCGCCTCATATTCCTGCGCCCGGCGGCTCCACATTGTCCGCTTGGCCCGGCTGCGACCTTTTAAGGTCTTCAACGCCGTATCGATTACCTTGCGGTTTGAAAGTTTACGCAGACCGGATTCCTCGGCCTTTTGTACGGGCACTCGAAGCGTCATACGCTCTTGTTCAAAATGGATAACGATGAAGGTTAGTTTTTCACCGCCATATTCTTGCTTTTCAACCCCGGTCACCCGGCCAACACCATGGGTCGGATAAACGACAAAATCACCGTCCTCGAAGTCCGTCACTTTAATTTTAGACATGCTTTCCCAATTCTGGTTTCGACATAATCAACTGTTCTTGTCACCCACCCCGCGCCTTCCAGCGACCACTAGATCGCACCATGTACTGGTCCGGCATTCTCAGGCAGATCGATAAATCGGCGCTGCTATATCACAAATCAGCGGCAATTTACAGTCGCCCACCGAAATAGGCCTAAATAAGGCTGTTATTCGTCGAATTATTCTATGATTCTTCTATTTTGTACCGAATAATCGGTCCCCGGCGTCACCGAGCCCGGGCACGATATAGGCGTGCTCATTTAGCCGTTCATCCAATGCCGCGGTATAAATAGTGATGTCAGGGTGGGCTTCATGAAAAACAGCCACCCCTTCCGGGGCCGAAACCAAGGCCAGGAATGAGATTTGCGAGTCTTTCACGCCCTTCTTGTTCAGCACGTCAATTGCCGCCACGGCCGAATAGCCGGTCGCCAACATCGGATCGACGACGAAAAACTTCCGTCCTTCCGGGTTGGGGATCTTGGCGTAATATTCCACCGGTCGTTTGGTTTCCGGGTCCCGATACAGACCAATATGTCCCTCGCGCGCCGACGGAATGAGCTCGTGCAGGCCTTCGGCCATTCCCAAACCGGCTCGCAGAATAGAAATAATCACCGGCTTGCGCCCAGCAATCACTTGGCCGGTCATTTCGGAGACAGGGGTGGTAATTTTCTTTTCGGTGAGCGCCAAATTGCGCGTCACCTCATACCCCATGAGCTGCGAAATTTCTTTCAGCAGCAGGCGAAACAACACCGTCGGCGTCGACACATCACGCATGAAGGTGAGTTTATGGGTGATGAGGGGATGATCTAGAACGACCAAGTTCGGAAAATCTGGATGTGTAGTCATGAGATCTTTCTTACACCTGGAACCAATGAGTCGACAGCCCTACAGGCTAGCCTTTCGAAGAATTTCCGCCCGCTTGTCGGCTGGGGCGAACCCGGCCTCAATGGCCGCCTTGGTCACGTCGCGAAGCTCTGCGTCGCTAAGCCCAAAATGACGAGCCGCCACGTCATATTCGTTTCCCAGAGACGTATGAAAATAGGGCGGGTCGTCGGAACTTAAGGTTACGATGCACCCCGCGTCGCGCAATTTGAGCCACGGATGATCGGCAATATCGGCGTAAACACCGGTTGCCAAGTTGCTTGTCGGGCAGCATTCCAGAACGATGCCCCGCTCGGCGATTTCCGCGACCAGCTCATCGTCTTCGATCACCCGCACCCCATGCCCAAGCCGACGGACCGCTAGGTTTTCCAATGCCTCTCGGATACCGCTCGGACCATCGAACTCGCCCGCATGTACGGTAAGAGCCAACCCGGCTTCCTCGGCGGCAATGCGGTAGGCCTCGGCAAATTGGCCCGGTGGAAAACCTGCCTCGTCGCCGCCCATGCCAAACCCAACAACCAACGGATGGGGATTGGCCACCACGTCGCGAACCATTTTCAACGCCTGTTCGGCGCCAAAATGGCGCACACATGTGACGATGATAAATCCTTCGATGCCAAAATCGGCCCTCGCATCTTCGATGCCCTGGACCGTGCCGGCAACATGGTCGGCATAACTCATGCCAACGGCCGCCGCGTGATCGGGTGAGGTCATCAATTCGGCATAAACGCAGCCTTCAGCCGCCAATTGACCGAGATATTCGTAGGTAACATCGCGATAATCTAGCGCCGTTTTGATCGCCAATGCAGCCGCATCAAAAACTCTAAGAAAGTCCAGAAATCCCGACCAAGCGTATGATCCCTCAGCATCGAACAAACCGTCATCCAGATCTATGCCGTTCCTCGCCGCCAGTTTCCGCACCAAAACGGGGCGCGCCGCGCCTTCAAGGTGAACATGAAGTTCGGCTTTTGGAAGTCCGTCGATCATTTATCTTCCTTGCTGACCTTGCGCCAAATGGTCGGTCCTACCTTGCCCGGCGCATCTTCAATGGTGAACGCCGCGCGGATTTGTGCAGCCGCCATCTCGGCCGTGTCCTCATTGCGGGCATGCACCACCGCGAGCGGCATCGCCTCAAGCCCAACTTCTTCTCCAATGCCGGCGATTTCGGTCAGACCAACGCCATAGTCAATAGACTGATCGGCCCGTGTGCGACCTCCACCAAGGGCGATGATCGACAGACCAACACCGCGGGTATCGATGGTCCCGACATGCCCGGCGTGCGTGGCATAGACCGGTACCGACACCGGAGCGATTTCGATTAACCTTGCAGCATTGGCGACAAAATCAGCAGGTCCGCCGAGTGCGCTCACCATCGCGTCAAACCGAACCACCGCCTCACCCGAGTCAAGTGCCTGTTCCACTTTCGAACGCGCATCCTCCGCGCATGGAACCAAACCCGATAAGATCAGTGCCTCGGCACACAGCCCGACCGTTACCTCATGGACCCGCGAGTCGCGGCCTCGGCCCGCTAGATAATCGGCGGCCTCCAAAACCTCAACCCCATTACCTGCGGCACGCCCCAAGACCTGGTTCATGTCGGTCATAAGCGCTCGGATCGGTGTGCCGGCGCCATTGCCGACATCAACGATCGACTGGGCCAGCTCCAGCGCATCTTCTCGCGCCTGCATAAAGGCCCCGGACCCAAATTTCACATCCATGATCAAGGCGTCGAGCCCAGCGGCAAGTTTCTTCGACAAAATCGACGCAGTAATCAGTGGGATAGATTCGACAGTCGCCGTGACGTCGCGAATGGCATAAAGCCGTCCATCGGCCGGTGCCAGTTCTGCCGTTTGACCAATGATGGCGCACCCCGTTTCGCGCACGACTTGTTGAAAGCTCTCTAAATCCGGCCCAGTATTATAGCCGGGGATTGAATCGAGCTTATCGAGGGTGCCGCCGGTATGGCCAAGCCCACGCCCGGAAATCATCGGGCAAAAGGCGCCGCAGGCCGCCAGTATCGGCGCCAGCATCAGAGAGACTTTATCGCCAACGCCCCCGGTTGAATGCTTGTCGGCGATGGGGCCCGGCAAGTTTAGCGGCGCCCAATTAATTGTATCGCCGGAGCCGGTCATGCCTCTGGTCAGCGTCACCCGCTCATCCATGGTCATGCCGTTGAAATAAACCGCCATCGCGAAGGCCGCGACCTGCCCCTCACTGATCGACCCATCGGTTAGTCCGGCGACAAAAAATTCGATTTCGGCGGGTGCCAACGCATGACCGTCGCGCTTTTTTCGGATTAATTCCTGGGGCAAAAATTTTGCCACCCCCTCATTCGCCATAAGGCACCCATATATTCTTCACCTGGGTTGCTCGGCGCAAAAAGTCGCGCCCGACGCCCTGGCCTTGCTTGGTCCAATCGCGCCGCAGACCGTCATTAACCCATGTCTGTTTCAGATTGCCGACAGAGCCGGCCTCGACTTTAGCGCTAGTCGCGCCACCAGGATCCGTGCCGAAATACCAAATACCGTCGACACCGTCATGGGCCGCCAATGTTTGGGTCAACTCGGTCGCATCGCCAGTGACGATATTGACCACACCGGCGGGTAAATCCGAGGTTTCCAAGACTTGATAGAAATCGGTCGCAGCCAGCGGGTGGGTTTGGCTGGGCACTGCGACGATGCGATTACCCATCGCAATGGCCGGGGCGAGGAGGGAAATCATGCCGAGCAACGGCGCTTCGTCGGGGCAGGTGATGGCGATGACCCCCAGCGGCTCGTTCATCGCCAAGGTCACGTCGCGCAAGGGCGGCGCATGGACCGCCCCGTCATATTTATCGCACCAAGCGGCATAGGTGAATAATCGCTCAACCGACGCCGCAACCTCACGCCGGGCCGCCGGTTTTGTGGCGCCGGTCATCGCAGCTATTCGGCCAGCAAATTCACCAGCCCTAGCCTCCAAATTTTCCGCAATATAATAAATTATTTGCGCCCTTCCATGGGCAGCCATCGTCGCCCAACCCGATGCTTTGTGCGCTGCCTCGACGGCGTTGCGTATGTCCTTGCGATTGCCCTCGCCGACTTCGGCAATGAGAGCGCCGTCGGGGGCAAGCACGGGTCGACTATATCCAGAATCCGAACGAGCCTGCTTGCCGCCAATATATAGTTTTGCCGTCCTATCCAGCGATACCTCCGGTGACATCTTCGCGTGCTGATCGACGTCCGAACGCTCTTTTGTCGCCTCATAGAGGGGCAACTTAGCCTCCCAATTCGGTTTCAAATAGGCGTACATTCCCTCCATTCCGCCTTCACGGCCAAAACCCGATTCCCGATATCCGCCAAAGCCGCAAGCGGCATCGAAAAGATTTGTGCTGTTGATCCAGACCACCCCGGCCTTCAATTTTGGCGCAACATCAAGGGCAAGATTTATGCTTTCCGACCAAACGCTGGCGGCGAGGCCGTAGCGGGTGTTATTGGCCAGGGCGACGGCCTCCCCATGAGTGCGAAAACTCATCATCGCCAGCACCGGCCCAAATATCTCCTCTTGCATAACCTTGTCTGCCGGTGCCGCGCCCGAGATCAGGGTTGGCGGATAAAACAGCCCCCCTGCCGGAAAGTTTAGAGCCGGTTGCCAGACCGCGCCGCCGGCCCGGCGGCATTCGTCGACCAGCTCAGTAATACGCTCCAATTGAACCGGGGCGACAATTGCGCCGATATCAACGCCTTTATCCAGTGGATCACCAACGGTCAGCTTGGCCATGCGGGCTTTAAGTTTAGCCTCGAGAGTTTCGGCAACCGATTCTTGAACCAACAGTCGCGACCCGGCGCAACATACCTGCCCCTGATTGAACCAGATCGCATCGACAACACCCTCGACCACGCTATCGAGGTCGGCATCTTCAAAAACGATAAACGGCGATTTTCCGCCGAGTTCCAGGGTGAGTTTTTTACCGGTCCCGGCGGTCGCGGTGCGAATGGCCCGGCCGACATCCGTCGAGCCGGTGAAGGCAATTTTATCGATACCCGGATGGCCGACGATCAATTCGCCGGTGGCCCCATCGCCGGTGACAATATTCACCACCCCATCAGGCACACCGGCAAGTTTGCAGAGATCGGCAAACATCAGCGAGCTAAGACTGGTGAATTCGGCTGGCTTCAGCACAACGCAATTACCCGCCGCCAGGGCCGGGGCAATTTTCCATGCCAGCATTAATAAAGGAAAATTCCACGGGATAATCTGGCCAACCACACCCAGGGGCTGATGATCGGCAAAGCTGTCGTCGTGCAGTTGGGCCCAACCGGCGTGATGGTAAAAATGCCGCGCCACCAAAGGCACATCAATATCGCGAGATTCGCGGATCGGCTTGCCGTTATCGAGGGTCTCGAGAACCGCCAGGGCGCGGGAATGTTTTTGGACCAATCGGGCCAAGGCATAAAGTACGCGTGCGCGACCATGTCCCGAGAGTTTTGCCCAACCGGGCTGGGCGCTCCGCGCCGCCGCAACCGCGGCATCAACATCCGCCCGAGTGCCCTGGGCGATACGCGCCAATGTTTTTCCGGTCGCCGGATTGACGCTTTCAAAGCGCTCGCCGGAGGTCGGCGCGACCCACTCCCCGCCAATGAAATGGTCAAAGTTGCGCCCCCGCTCGTCGAGCCAGGCGTCGACCGGACCGGTTCCTTCGGGTGCGGGTCCATAATCCATCGAGTCAAAAAATTCGGCAACGCTCACAGTGAGATTACTCCTTAACCTAGTTAGCGGCGTGACGATGGCTCGCCGAATAGCGGCCCGTGACATGATGTTCGAGCTGGCGTTCTATATCACCGAGCAAGCTCGACGCGCCAAGACGAAATAAGTTGGGCTCCAGCCAGTCGCGGCCCAGTTCTTCGCGCATCAAAATAAAATAGGCCAGCGCATCTTTGGCGGCGGAAATTCCACCGGCCGGTTTGAAGCCGATTTTCACTCCGCAGCGCTCCTGATAAGCGCGAATGGCGCGAACCATCACCAAGCTCACCGGCAAGGTCGCATTGACCGGTTCCTTACCCGTCGACGTCTTGATGAAATCGGCGCCGGCCATCATCGCAACCAAACTGGCTTTGCCGACATTGCGTAATGTCGCCAGGTCTCCGGTCCCGAGAATGGTTTTGAGATGCGCCTCGCCGACCGCCTCGCGGAAGGCCCGAACTTCGTCATAGAGTGCCTGCCAATTTCCCGTCAGGACATGGCCGCGATTTATCACAATATCGATTTCTTTCGCTCCGGCCGCGACCGATGCTTCGATCTCAGCAATCCGCGTCGCCAGTGGCGAAAGACCGGCGGGAAATCCTGTCGAGACTGCGGCCACGGGGATGCTTGTACCGTCAAGCGCCTCAACAGCGGTTTCGACCATCTCGTGATAGACACAAACGGCCCCGGTCCGCAGGCCGCGCGCCGACATTCCGAGCGCTTCCAGCAGGTCCGCGCGCACCGGCTGTTTGGCCTTGGCACACAGGCGCTGGACCCGCCCGGCGGTGTCGTCACCGGCCAAAGTCGTGAGATCGATGCAGCTAATTGCCTTCAGCAACCACGCGGCTTGCGCTTCTTTTTTCACCGAACGCCGGGTGGCCAGGGTCGCGGCGCGTCGCTCCACCGCGCTTTTGTTGATAGCCACATCGGCGACCCAATCAATTTCGAGCGCCATCCCCGGATTTCGCACCGGCGATAGATGATGAACATTTGGCGCTTCGGTGGCGCTCATGACTGTGTCTCCCCCGATAAATTCTGTGGCCCAAAATCAAAGGGCAGCAATTGGCCCAGCGTAAAGCTGCGTTTGAGACCTTCTGGCCCGCAAATATGTATTTTCGTCGCCACAGCGGCGAATTCGCGGATTTTTTGGCGGCAACCACCGCATGGCGTACATAATATATCGGCCGCGTCGAGATAACCACCTGTCTCGTCAAAAGGCGCCCCGGCAATCAAGATTTCTTCGATCCGGCGATCTCCGGCCGCGACCATCGCCGAAATCGCCGACGGCTCAGCGCACCAGCCCTGGGGGTAAGCCGCGTTTTCGACATTCGAACCGGCATAAAAACGGCCCGATTCAGAGCGCAAAGCAGCACCAACATGAAATTTGGAATAGGGCGCGTGGGCACGGTCCATTTGTTCGCGGGCCAAGGCAAAAAGTTGGTCAATATCGGTGCTATGGCTCATCGGATCCCCCTCCAAAATATCACTTTAGCGTATTTTAGAGCTGATCAAAATCGAGTCCGACGTCGAGGTTTTCCACACTATGGGTGAGCCAACCGATAGAGATCAAATCGACACCGGATGCGGCGACCGCTTTGACCGTTTCCGGGGTTATCCCGCCCGACGCCTCTGTTTGCATGGCAGCGCCGACCAACCGCACAGCCTCGGTTAATGTCGCCACATCCATATTGTCGAGCAGTACGGCGTCAACGCCCAAGGGCATGAGCTCACCAAGTTGGTCGATGGTATCGACTTCTACCTCGATTTTCACCATATGGCCGGCATGGGCCCGCACCGCATTGACCGCCGGAACCAACCCGCCGGCAACGGCGATATGATTATCTTTGATCAGCACCGCGTCATAGAGGCCGAACCGATGGTTCATCCCGCCGCCCGCCCGTACGGCATATTTATCAAACATCCTCAGTCCGGGCATGGTTTTGCGAGTGCAGGCAATTCTCGCATTTGTGCCCGCCACGGCGCCAACGGCGGTCGCGGTGGCGGTGGCGATCCCGCACATCCGCCCCAAAATATTCAGCGCCGTGCGCTCACCGGTCAGCAACGCCCGAGCGCTGCCACGCAGGGTGAGCAAATCCGCTCCGGCCGCAAAAGCCGTGCCATCGATGATCGGCCGGTCAATTTGAACGGCGGGATCGAGCATTTCGAAAACCCGTGCGGCAATGTCAATTCCTGCCAAGACGCCGGGTTTTCGCGCCTTAATGCGCGCCACGGCGTTGTGCCCCGGTCCAATAACGGCATCGGTCGTGATGTCACCGGCGCTGCCGAGATCCTCGGCCAACGCCCCTTCGATCACCCGATCAATCTGTATGACGTTGAGTTCAGGCAGCGCGTTCATTGATCTCGCCCAGGGTCACACAGCGTTGCCGGTCGAGCGCCCGGCCGGGGAAATCGGTGCGGAAATGGGCGCCACGGCTGCCCCGATGATGGGACGCCGCCCATGCGATCAAACCAGCGGCAAGCGCCATATTGCGCAGCTCGCCCCAATCCCGGATCGAGGCTTGGGCTCCAACAGGCACGCCGCTGGAAATTTGGTCCAAATTATCGAGTTGACCGGTGAGCAGAGCGAGGTCTTGGGTCGCTGCGGCCAGGGTATTTCCATCTCGATACAAACCCACACCCTCATACATTACCGTCTGAAGGCGTTTTCGAATGCCGGCAACAACTGGTTTGGTGGCCGAGGTTGGCGGTTCGGACGGTCGCGCCAATTCGGAAATTTCGAACATCGACATCGGCGTCACGCCAAGTGCCGCTGCCACCCGTCGGCCAAACAGCAAGCATTCAAGCAGCGAATTCCCAGCCATCCGATTGGCGCCGTGCAGCCCCGAACAGGTGGCCTCACCACAGGCCCATAATCCGGGCACCGAGGTGCGCCCATCGCAATCACTTTCGATACCACCCATATGATAATGGGCGGCGGGGGCAACACCGATCGGGTCGCGAACCGGGTCAACTCCGGCTTCGAGGCATTGGGTATACACCGATGGAAATCGCTCGGCGATGGCCGCGCCGATGGTCGACCTTGTGTCGAGAAACACCTGATGGCCATCGCGGATGGTCTTTGCAACTTGCCGCGCCACAACGTCGCGCGGTGCCAGATCGCCCATAGGGTGGAGACCAGCCATCACCGGTGCCCCGGTTTCGTCAACGAGTTGAGCTCCTTCGCCGCGCAGAGCCTCGGTCAAAAGCGGCGTCCGATCAGTGCTCACCGGTCCATCAACAAGCGCCGTTGGATGAAACTGAACCATTTCCAAATCTTTGAGCGCCGCCCCAGCCCGGGCGGCCAAAGCGATGCCATCGGCTGTTGCTTCCGCCGGATTGGTCGTCCGGCCAAAAAGCTGACCGCTGCCCCCCGCCGCAATGACGACATTGGCACAACGATGAAAGACCCAGCCCCGCCCCTCGTGATAGGCAAGCAAACCGGCAACCTTGCCGTCGCGCACAACGATGTCCCAGGCAAACGCCGCGCACTCAATCGTGATTGCAGGCGTCTGGCTAACAAGGTGCAGCAGAAATTGAGTGAGCGCCCGCCCCGTCGCGTCGCCCCCGGCATGTAAAATTCGCCGACGACTATGGCCGCCTTCCCGAGCTAGGTCGATATGGCCGTCCTCATCGAGGTCGAATTCCATTCCTTGATCAATGAGCGCCGCCACCGCCTGTGGGCCATCTGTCGCCAACAATTGAGCAATGGACTGATCGCCAAAGCCGTCACCCACCGCCATCGTGTCGGCAATATGGGTGGTGACCGCGTCGTCTTCACCCCAAACCGCCGCCACGCCGCCCTGGGCCCACCAGCTCGACCCACTGCCCAGCGACGAGGTCTTGGTCAATACGGTAATCGGACCGCTTGCCCCATCCCCGGCCGCCGCAAGCGCCGTCGTCAATCCGGCTAAGCCAGCCCCAATAACCACCAATTCGCTGTCATGCAATTCGGTCACGTGCTCATTCCCATTTTCTGTTTTCAGACGGCCCGGCCCCGGCTACCAACTGTCAGCCACTAACCGCCAGCATCCGCTCCACCGCGAGCCGGGCTCGATCCATCAGCTCGGTTTCGAGGATGATTTCATGGGTACCGGATGTCAGCGAATTCAGGATTTTCTCCAAGGTAATTCGCTTCATGTGCGGGCACAGATTGCAGGGCCGCACAAACTCCGTTTCCGGGTTTTCAAGGGCGACATTGTCGCTCATCGAGCATTCGGTCACCATCAGCACTTTTTCGGGATGCCTGGTTTTGACAAAATCGCTCATTTTGGCCGTTGAGCCGACAAAGTCGGCGGCCCCAAGAACGTCAGGGGGGCATTCGGGATGGGCAATGACCACCAGCCCGTCATGGCCGGTGCGATAATCGGCAATCTCCTGCGCCGTAAAGCGCTCGTGAACCTCACAAGCGCCCTCGCCGATAATGATTTCAACGTCGGTCTGGGAGGCGATATATTGGGCCAGATATTTATCCGGCAAGCAAATCACCCTATCGACACCCAGCGAGTTAACCAGCTCGACCGCATTGCCCGAAGTAATGCAGTAATCGGATTCGGCCTTCACATCCGCTGTTGTATTAACATAAGAGACCACCGGTACGCCGGGATACTGCGCCCGCAGCCGGCGGACGTCGGCTCCGGTGATCGAACTTGCCAACGAACAGCCAGCCAGTTGATCGGGTACCAGCACCGTCTTTTCCGGATTGAGGATTTTGGCCGTTTCGGCCATGAAATGGACCCCGGCGACAATGATAATGTCGGCATCGGTTTCCGTCGCCATGCGTGCCAGCGCCAACGAATCGCCGACCCGGTCGGCGACGCAGTGATAAATTTCCGGCGTCATATAGTTATGGGCTAAAATAACCGCATTGCGTTCGGCTTTCAGCCGGTTAATCGCGTCGATATAGGGCGCCATGACCGGCCATTCAAATTCGGGAATGACCGCCGCCACCCGCCCGTAAAGATCGGCGGTCCGCGTCGCAACTTCAGGACTATAGTCCAAACCTTGCACGCCACCGGAAGCAAGGCCAGGCGCCGCAATCACCGCGCCGGATACGACATCAGATACCGCTTCGACCATTGTGTCGACCATTGTGTCGACCATTGTCTCGGTTATTATCTCGGACATCGCCAAGTTTCCTCTTTCGACCAACCCTAAACAACATATGGGGTCTATTTATACTCTTTTCGAGCATTATTATGCTTATGGTCCTACAGGCAGATCCGTTTGTCAAGAAACTGTCGTGTGACTTACCGTGGACGCGACATGTTTGGGCCATTTTTTGCATTGCAGCACGACCGTCGCCTGTTGCCCAATAAACCAGAATTTGAGGCATAAATTAGGTGGACACGATACTGGGTGAACCCAAGTTGCTATCGCCCCCCTTAGATCGCGCAGTCGGCCCCCGTGAACTATCCGGCAGTTGAGGTGTTCGAGTTTCTGTGAAAAACATCTTGATATGATCCGTTATTTGCGATAATAACAACAGTAATTATTCTTTCCGCAACAAAAGGACTTACCCCATGGCCCGCATTAGAGTACCTGGTCGCCGGGGAACCCCGGCCCAGGACCAGACCCCCCTCCAGCAACTGGCAACCAACCCCGGCCAGTTTGGCGCCGAGCAGGCGGCCCAGGTGCAAGCCTTCGGTGGGGCGGTAAAAAGCCTGGCTTCCGCGTTTAAGTCCGGCCGGGCCCTGCAGCCGGAAGCGCCTGCGCCCCGACCTGCGCCCCCGCGCCCGATGGCCGAGTCCACCCTGCTCACCGGCGCCGACCCGGACGTCATGCCGACCCTGCCCGCACC